>NZ_AP043853.1:0-945000 GCF_055397165.1 Halopenitus salinus | reverse complement strand
ACCACGGTCGAGATCGGTATTAGGAGAGCAGAACGACGGATGATTCGATGAACTCGATGAGTTTGTCCTCGAGTTCTCCGCGATCGATACAGTACCGGAACCGCAGGCTGTACGCGTCGTCCATCTCGTCGATCGACGCGCTGTTGAACTTCGGCTCGTACGTATTCCCTTCACCTCTCGGTATCGATCGACTCCACGCCTGGAACGTCGGTGAGTCGCGTCTCCACGTCGTCGGGCGGTCGCCTCGCCCATCGAATGGTCACGCCGACGGTGATCACGGTGGCCGAGAGCTGCGGGTTGAGGCCGTGGAGTTCGTCGATCGATGCGTCCGCAACGTATTCACTTCGTAACAATCGATCCTCGGCCGCGGTGGCGAGGTCGCTGTCCGTTCGGTGCGGAATACGGACGGTGACGGTCATGGTTGAGGTCGATACGGGTTCGGTGTGTGTGCTGATAGCCATTCTGAGGCCTCCAATGTGTGAGCGCGCCACGAGGAATTCCGTTCCACGAGCGACGCTCGAAGTGCGCGAGGGACGATTCGAACGCCCCTCTCGGTCCTGGCAGGACCGCGTGTTGCCTGCTACACTACTCGCGCTCAAGGGGGATGGGAGGGCAGCTACGCTGGTTCGACGGCGTCGATCTCATCGATGATCTGCATCGGTCGTTCGGCGTGCTCGATGAACGGGAGCACGTTCTCCGACCAGCCGGATACGTTGTAGACGTTCTCGTACCCCTCGGGAGTGACGAGATCGCCGTAGGACGCGAGATCGACGAGATACAGCGCGGTGTCCGGCGAGACCTCCTCGCGGTAGGCGTCGAACGCCTCCTTCACGGTTCGGTCGTCGCGCATCGTGAACGGCGTGCTGTCCCAGATCTGCATGTCGGTGAAGATGACGATGCGGTCGACGGCGACGTTCCGCTCTCGAAGCTGCGCTATCGCCTTCCAGCCGTTCGTCGAGTTCCCGACATCGCCGTCAATGGCGAGTACGGCTTCCTGGCGTTGCAACACCGGCGTGTCGACGTGCATCGACACGGTCCGGAAGTCGTCGCCGAAGCCGCCGACGGTGGCACCCTGGTCGGCGAGGATCGCACCGAACAGGGCGCCGATCTCCTTGAGCCGGAGCGTGCTGTGGTGCGACAATAGTGCGTCCATCGATCCGGACAAGTCAACGGCGACGAAGGTGTCCTCGAACCCCTCGGGGACCGTTTCGACGCTGACGTCGATTGCCGCCTCCAACCACTGCTCAACTGCGGGTGCGTGAACGTCCGCCTCCTGTATCGCGGTGTACGCCTGGTAGTAGCGGAACGGGTACAACGGCGCGTGTCGTACCGCGTCCAACTCGAGGTGGTCGACGATGTCCTCCTCGTCGACGCCCGCCTCCAGCATGTTGCGAAGGTTACGGAGAATCGAGGAGAAAGCCTCGCGCTTTAGCGCGAGGATGAATCCGACACCACCCTTCACAGTCCGCCGTTCGATGGCACGGCTGGATATTCCACGCTGCGCCAATGCATACCTTCAAGTAAGTTTGTCTACATAGGTTACATATGGCGAAACAGGTCGTTACTCGCACCTACACTGCTTCCATACAGAACCAGTCTCGGGTGCAAGACGATCTTGATTCGCTCGGGTTCGCGGCTAGTAAGCTCTGGAACGTCGGACGGTGGACGTGCAGTCGGATCTGGGATGAAATCGATCACATTCCCAACCACAACGAACTCACCACGTACCTCAAGAACCACGAACGCTATGATGACCTCCATTCTCAGTCAAGTCAGCGAGTCCTTCAAGAACTCGCTGAAGCGTTCAACGGGTGGTACGGTAAACGACGTAACGGAGACTCGAGAGCAAACCCACCCGGTTACCGCAAACACGGTGACGAACACCCGCGTTCGACGGTGACGTTCAAAGCCGCCGGCTTCAAACTCGACACCCAATACGACCGCGTTCGACTCTCAAAGGGATCGACCCTCAAGGACTACTGGTCGGACTTCATACTGTGCAAGTACCAAACTCGACCCGACGTTGACCTCTCCGCCGTGGAGAACGTCCAACAAGTCCAGGTTGTATGGACGGGCAACGAGTGGGAACTTCGCTTCGTCTGTAAGGTCGAAATCGAGGTGGTTGAAGCCCCCGGTGAGAAGACGGTGGGTGTTGACCTCGGTATCAACAACTTCGCCGCACTCGCCTACGAGGACGGTCACAGCGAGTTGTACCCACTCAATTGCTTGAAACAGGACGACTACTACTTCAGCAAGCGAATCGCTCGGTGTGACGGCTCGAACTCCGAGCAGGCCACCCGGCTGAACCAGAAGAAGTCAACTCGCCGCACCCACTACTTCCACACGCTCTCAAAACACATTGTCCAGCGGTGTGTTGACGAGAACGTTGGAACGATCGTAGTGGGTGATCTCTCCGGCGTCCGTGAGGATGGAGAGAACGGCAAATCGAAAGACTGGGGCAAACACGGCAACCTCGACTTGCACTCGTGGGCGTTCGACCGGTTTACAGACCTGCTCGAATACAAGGCAGAGATGGAAGGTATCACGGTTGAACAGGTATCTGAGCGGGATACCTCGAAGTCGTGCTCGTGCTGTGGTCGGAAGCGTGATGCGAACCGTGTTGAACGCGGACTGTATGTCTGTGATGAGTGCGGTACAGTGGCGAACGCAGATGTGAACGGTGCTGAGAACATTCGGCAGAAAGTATCTCCGAGTTCACCGAATCTATCGGTGAATAGGAGTAACGGCTGGTTGGCACAGCCATCGACGTTCTTGTTTGACAAGGAAACTGGCGCGTTTGCGCCTCAAGAACAAGTCACGTCGTAAACCACAATATCCCAACCCAGCGGTACGGTGCCGTGGGAATCCTCGCGCTTCAGCGCGGGGAGGATGTCAAGGTTCTGGGGGCGTCGACGGCGATCCCTGGTTGTTCGGCATCAGCTGTCTGTAGACCCTCTCGACCATGCACGAGATTGGATGAACAATCACTTTGTTCAACTATCACCGGAATTATGTTGAGTGGTCTGGGATCCATCTCCGCTAACCTTCGAGTTCCTCCATTATCGTTGGCTTCCTAAGGTGAGGTTTTTGGACTCGACCACCCTCACAGCGCCTCCAGTTCATCGATCGTTCGGTCGGTACATACTCCTTCGATCGTTAATCGGAGCAGCGAGCCTAATCGACCACTTTCTCCATACATCGGTTTATTTAGATTCCCAGCTCTCCTCGGTGAACCAATATCTCTGATAGCACGCTGTTTCGCCGATCCCTCAGCACCCTCATCGTCACTATCAATTACACCAAAGACTCGTCCACCGCGATCCTTCACGAGCGAGAAACATGGAATATCCGTAATTCCGTCTCCGATATATATCATATTCTCAAACGGAGTTCGTCGTTCCTCAGGAGCTACTTGGGTGTTGACTTCATACGGGTTTTCTCTGGCTTCTGCTGGCGTAATCCCTTTGTTGATCTCGTAGAGGTACCGTGTCTTATCGGTGAATGAAATCGGCCGTTGGATGTGTTGGATGATGCCTTCAGCATTCGCATCCAATTGGGAGGCATACACCGCCTCGCACCTCTCTGCAATCTCGGTGCCTTGAATTATCGGTTCAAGACCCTCTGATAGGATATAGTAATCAATCGTGATGTCCTCGTATTCGTCTGCGATAGCATTGATATCGTCGAAGAGCCCGGGAACTCCCGGATAGAGAGTCTCAGTTAGATCTGTACCGAACGCTTCAAGGTCTTCTATGGTGAGTTCACCAAGCGGTTGATCCTCCCCGACCTTCTCGAGCAGTAATGAGAGATATGCAACTGTTGGGTCGTATCCTTCTCTCACGCGGGATTGGAATTCCGTAAACCAGAACTCCTCGGGAGAAATTCCGTGTTGTTCCAGTAGTTGCGTAGTTGAGTCTGGAGCGAGCGTATCGTCGAAATCGAATATCAATCCGATGTTTGTAGTCATTTACTTCGATCACTCCTGACTGACTACTCGTTGGAAGTCGAGTCTCCGTGCACGGAGATCACTACGGCGATCATCCAGGGCCTCTGTTTCCGCCTCGCCACCAACTACGAGCGCTCGTCTATCATCATCGGACATTCCATCAACCAATTCCGGATCTCCGAGTACATTGAAGCGGTTTTCGTGGGCGTATCCGCCGACGATATGCTCGATATCACTGCCAATTTCCTGCTTTCCGAGAGTCGTAATCCGGTAGTAGGTTTTCCGTCCGTCGGCATCCTCCGGAGCAGGAATCTTCGCGATGAGGTTTGTGTCGAGGAGATCGTTTAGATGATGCTGCAAGTCATTACTGTCACGACCGGTTTCTGCGACGAGCCGCTTTCTGGATATCTCCCCGTATTCGTACAGCAAGTATAGGATGCTATATCGCGTCGGCTCTGCGAGCGCCTTCTTTCGTTCGATATGTGCATCCAGAGAATCGATCTTTCCACCGAATAGCCGCTGTTCAACGTATTGGATCACGTTCCCGTCATCAAGTTCGTCGAAGAGTTCCGGCTCGGGAGTCCCCGTCATCATGAGTATACGTACGTCGTCCCCACTGATTAGGTTAACGATCATTAATCTATCTGTCCTCTCGGTATCTTAGAGCGATACCTATTCGGGTTTTGCCGTGCAAGCGGGGACAATGAATCGTCGTGACTACGGATTTACCTTCGAAGGTGAATCCGTTTTTTCACGGATACGGAAGGACGCTCCTCAACCACCTGAATCAAAACTTGAGGACGAATTTTATATCTTCGTGATGGGACCGTACACCGCATTTGACGCTACCTATGTCTATTCAGATGGAGATCAACTTCGATCGCCCTTCATTGACGACCCATTATTCAAACCAGAGTGCCATCTTGCTTCTGATGGGCGCGGAAGCTTCGAAGTAGCTCTCGAAGATCTTTGTCACGCCTTACGCGACCAGTTCGGAGTTCATGCGTTCCTTGCGACGGATATTGGGATCCCGACTGACACAGAAGCGGACGACGATGAGGGATCGATGTCCGTTCTCGACCAATCAGTAGCTTTCGCAGCAGTCAGTGATGCCGTCCTGTTCATCTTTTCAGAAGCTGGTCTGACAACCGGTGTTGGCTCGGAGGTCGGGGCCATCCTCGGGGAGTTTCACCTCCGAAGAGGGAATCCTGAGCCGATTCGTAAACCCCGAGAACGATTTCGAATTTTCAAGACGGAAGGGTTCAGCAGCGCCAGCGTTGATGAAATTCCATCTACCTACGATGTTGACACCATTGAATTCGAAACTCGAGAGGAATTGATACACAAAACTCAGCATTTCCTTGCCAACATAGAGCGTGAGGACCCTGATCAACTCCTTCCTGTCTTCAACCCGTACTCTTGAAGCGATAGTGAAGCGAATATAACGGCTTACTGATTACACTTTCAGGATCGATCAGTCTCGTACAATCAATCGGCTCGGACGACCCAGCTCTTACCAAACGATCGACCTTACTCTTTTGACAATGTTTGGTAAGAAGCGATCCATATCGACGGACCCCACTGGAGCATTCAATCGACGTCACGTGGTTCGCGACGATTCGTCAGTCTCGGGCGGCACGTACTGATCGACGGGCGCCCCCGTTTCGTTCACGATTTGCGGGTGGATGTCGCCCGCTTCATCCTCGTCGATCGACTTCAGGATCCCGTAGAATCGCCATTCATCGCCGTAGTCGTACAGGTAGCAGATCCGGTCGCCCACCTCGAGGTCCAGTTGGTCGGCCATCTCCCCGATGGTCGTTTCGGAGGCGTCGTACTCCGTGCTGGTTCCGATCGACTCCTCGATCTCCGTCGGTCGCTTGTACTGTACGGTGCTGTCCCAGTACGTTTCGTCAGCTCCGATGAACCAGAGGTGTTCGTGGTCCAGTCCGACCGCGTCGTTGAGCACGGTTTGGAGTTCGTCGACGGTTCGATCGAGACCGACGACGACGTCACGCCACAACTCGGTCGGCTCGGGGTCGTGCTTGAACCGGAATCGGTAGGTCGTCATGGTGACTGATTCGCGTCGACCGTTTCTTGGTTGGGTTGAACCTTTGGTCCATCGCTCGTCGACGACTGTGAGCCGAACATGTCGATCGAGTTCTCCGTGGAGCTGGGGTTTCGGGCGACCCGACGGGATGACGTCTTGAGCGACCGCAGAGAGTTTTTCGTGCGCCCCAGGGGGTGCGCGCGTGGTGAACTGCCATACCCGCCGTGAATTCGTTGTGACTACGATGGCTACGACCAGCAACTCGTCGGTTTCGTTCACCGAGACCGACGCACGACGCGACGAGATGCACAGCACGATCGATTCCTGGATCGACGACTTGGTCGACGGCGTCAACGACGCACGGGCTAGTGCGGAGTTTCGATCGTGGCTCGACGTCCAGAGTCGCTTCCATGACTACTCCTACAGAAACACGCTCCTCATCAAGCGCCAGTGTCCCGGGGCGACCCGCGTCGCCGGCTATCGGACCTGGCAGGAGGAGTTCGACCGCCACGTCAAGGAGGGCGAACGAGCGATCTGGATCTGGGCGCCGATCATCACGAAGCAGTGTCCGGAGTGTGGAAACTCGCCGAGCTACCACGAGAACACCGACTGCAACTACGACGAGACGTCAGCTGACGAGTGGTCGAAAGGCCTAGTCGGGTTCCGACCTGCGGCCGTGTTTGACATCTCTCAGACGGAGGGCGATCCACTTCCAGAGTTGCAAACGGCCGCGACTGGTGACGCCGACGAACTCGTGCCAGCGCTACTTGACGCCGCTACCGAGCTGGACCTCACCGTACGGATCGTCCCCAAAACGGACTGGCCCCATGGAGATGCGAAAGGCGTCTGTGAGAAATTGTCACTCTACGATGCACAGCCGCTCGTCGAGGTTCTCGATCGACCGAACCAGGCGGGCGTTGCAGGAACATTGATACATGAATACGCGCACGCCTTGCTTCATTTCGACGTCGACGACGATACCGAGCGATCGAAACGCGAGATTGAGGCTGAAGCCGTCGCGTACGTGGTCGGGCGGTACTGCGGGCTCGACACCAGTGGGTCGGCGTTCTACCTCGCGGCGTGGGAGTCGGACGATCCAGAAGTCGTTCGCGAGCGCCTCGGACGGATTAGTCGAACGGCAGAAGAGATCATAGAGTACCTGCCAATGTAGCAGCCAGTTGATCGAAACTATCCCCAAAGAACTCGCTACATATCTGTGTGGTTAGCTCTACACTTCACGGGCTCTGTTGAAATCCTCAGAGACTCACAGGTTCGCCTAGTAGTCTGACCGAATGGATGCCCTCCCGAAGTCGCGGTTACACCAGTGTTGTCGAGGGGTTTAACCAACAGTACGGACGCAAAATTGCGCGTTTGTTGGTTAACACAACCTCCAACCTCCAACTCGAGTTCCTAATACGGGAAACTATTCACAGTCACAAGAACTAAATCCGCAGCTTGCCAAAATCTGCGTATGTCCAAGCCAGACACCGCGGATGGGCCGCCCCCCTTTGAGGACGCGTTCAGCAGCGACGACGTCGAACAACGTATCTACGGCGCCATCCTGCAGACCCGCGCGCCGACGACGGCGAGCGCGATCGCCGACATCGCCGACTGCGACCCCAAGACCGCCCGGAAGTACCTTGGCTGGTTCGACGATTTGGGGATCGTCACCCGGCACGATGGCCATCCGACCACCTACGAACGGAATGACGCGTATTTTGAGTGGCGACGCATCAACCAACTCGCAGCCGACCATTCCGTCGGAGAGCTTCAAGAACGCGCTCGTGAGCTGACGACGCGCATCACCGAGTATGAAGAGGCGTACGACGCCGCGTCACCGGCCGCCGTCGACGCCGTCGCCGCCGCGGAGGGCAGCGACGAGCGGACCATCGACAACGTGTACAGCGACCTCGGCGACTGGGCGACCGCCCGCGAGGAGCGTGACCGCTACGAACGCGCGCGCCAGCAACGCACGGGTGGCGAGCGCGAACAGGCATCCGGGTAGCCCGCTCGATGGTGCCACCGACAGGCGATGGTGGGAGCCCTGCCCCCATCGACCGTCCAATCCTCAAGTTCCTCCAGACGCGGCTCCAAGCGACGAGGCAGGTCTCCCGAGCGACCGTCACGGATACAAGCGGTCATCTGGAACTCCACGTCGTCTTTGCCTCGTCGTATTACCCGGCAGTCGTCGAGGAGGCACAGTTGACGGTCCGTTGGTACATGAACGACGACTTCAAATTCCACTATCGAGAGCAGCAGGTAGACCACACCTGGGAGTGCCGGTGGGACCGGCACCCGAATCCGCACAATACACGGGACCACTTCCATCCCCCGCCCACCGCCCCGACGCCCGGCGAGGACGCATCGTGGCCGGACGACCATCGTGACGTCGTTGCGCTCGTCCTCGACGAGATCGAAGACCGGATCACGACCCTCTGGAGCAAGTGAACTACCCCACCCTACCGCTCGCCTGACGGCTCGCGCTTGAGGGTGTCGTCAGAACTCGGAGAGTTCTGACTGCTAACCAGAAGTCTTTGACTTCTGGTGATGGGGCTTCCTGCTTCCACGACGCGCTTTGCAGATACAGGCGTATCCACAGGGAGGGCAATCTCCACAGGCGTTGATTCGGAGCGTCCCGCTCCTAACCGCTTTGTGATACCGCGAGAAAGAATGTTCCATGCCGCGTTCGCGTCTCTATCCGCTTCAAACCCACACGCCGGACACGAGTGTTCACGGACCCACAGCGCTTTCTCGGTCGAAACGCCGCAGGGGGCGCACTCTTTGGTCGTTCCGTACGGATTCACGGCGACGAAGTGCGTTCCTTCGCGCTCGCACTTGTATTCGAGCATCCGAAGGAACGTCCCCCACGCCGCTCCTGCCCGGTTCCGAGAGTTGCCCGGAAGTTCGACCAACCCCTTCGCGTCCAAGTCCTCGACCGCTACGAAGTCGTACTCTCTCGCGTAGTAGTTCGAGAGTTTGTGGAGGAAGTCGCGGCGCTTTCGCTTGAGGTCGGTGTGACGTTCAGCCACGACCTTCCGCTGTTTCTCCCAATTTGCGGAACCGTGCTGTTTCCGCGCGAGGTTGCGTTGGGCGCGTTCAAGTCGCTCGCGTTCGTCGGACAAGTCGAGGGATTCGACTGCGGTTCCGTCTGTGTCGTGAGCGTACTTGAGAATCCCCACGTCGATACCGACGCACTTCTCGGGATTCTCGGGCTTCGCAGGCGGGTCGTCCGGGGTTTCAACGCCGAGGATAGCGTACCACTTGCCGGTGGGTTCGCGTTTGACCGTGACGGTCTTGATTTCGGCGTCGTCGGGGAGGTCGCGGTAGAAGGTGATGGGTATGTCACCGAGTTTCGAGAGCCACAGCCGAGTCCGACCACTCGTGTTCTTAAGCTTGAAGCCGGATTGACTGTAGGTGAAACTACGGTACTCGTCCGGTGCCTTCCACTTGAGCGTCCCGACGCGGTAGCCGTTCTCTTTGCGACCCCGGAGCGTCGAAAGGTTGTCGTACAACCGCTGAACGGTTTTCTGAAGAACCTTCGAGTGGACGTCTTTCAGGTCGCTCCACCACTTCTTGAGACTCGGCAGGAGTTTCTGCTCGGAGTACGCCGAGGTATCGTCGGTGCGGTTGAGTCGATGGAGGAAGTGGTTGTAGACCTGTCTACAGGTATCGACAGTCCACGCTAACCGATCTGTGAGCGCGTCGGACGGTCGGAGCCGATACCTGTAGTTGTAGTTCATCTACGAGCGTTCTTCGATGAGTTCGTCAAGTTGCTCTTGGACGAACGAGGACAGACTCAGGTGGTTCTCCTGAATCCACTCCTCTTGGTCGTCACGGATAGAGATGGTCTTGCGCGTTGCCACTCCATAAGTTATGCAAAATGCGTACTAAACAGTTGCGGTTGCGTGGGCCTGTGGGCCGAGCGTCGAACGTGTTTGAGAACCGTGCGGCGCTGTATCCTCCCTACTCGCTCGCTCCGCTCGTTCGTTGAAGAAGGGGCCTTTGCGCCTCAATTCAGGTAAAAGGTCACGGTATCGCGTGGAGTGTTTGTCCGCGCCGGAAGGCGTGCAGCGCGCGACAGCGTGCGCGGCGTCACGACGGGCGTCCATCCGGCCGGGGTTCGCAGCGGCCTGCCTATACAAAGCGGGACAGGAACAGGGGCAGTGGGTGACCGACGTCGCGGAGACAGTGAACGTCACGCCAAAGACGGTCCGGATCCACCACGAGACGTTAGAGGAGCAGGTAGCCTGACAACGCTCATCTACAAGCACTGCCATTAATAATTTTCTCAGGAAACTATTTGTTTCTTGATTGCGTAGCACCCAGTATGACCAAGACGTGGGATGACGTCAACGAGCAGGTCAAAGAGGACTGGAAAGACGACACCACACCGTTCGAGCGTGTGTACGAAATCGTCGAACAGACCCACGACGGGCAATCGGCAGCCGAGATCGCCGATCGCGCCCTCGTGAGCGAGCCGACGGCACGTCGACACTGCAAGACGCTGGTAAACACCAGGTTCGCCGAGACGGAACAGGACGGCCAAACAACGCTGTACAAGCGAAACAGCGACCGGGTGTTGATGTCCCGGATCCGTGAGCTGCGTGAGGAAGTCGATCGACCGGAGTTGCTCGACAGCATCCAGGACATGAAGGGCGAGATCCGGCGCTACGAGGACCGCTACGATGTGGTGTCTCCTGAGGAACTCGCCCAGCAACTCGACGCCGACGAGACGGAAGGCTGGGACGACCTCACCGCGTGGAGGACGACGCGACAGAATCTCGCCGTTGCCCAAGCCGCACTCGCCTACGACGAGGCTAGCCACCAGCTCGCGGTATGAACGGTAATGACCGCGCCGGCGAGTTCGGGCCGATCTATCTGCCGGCGCTCCAGCGGATCGTGACCTGTGGCTCGAACTCGAACCGCTCGTCGACGCCACCGCGTACGACGACGTCGTCGCCCCCACGGAACTGCAGATCAGTCTCAGCGATGGACTCGGCCACGCCGAGAGTGCTCGCCTCGATATCCAGTGGAGCGAACTGGGGATGTATTCGTTCCACTACGTCGATAGCGACGATGTCAATTGGCGCTTCGATCGCCACCCGAATACACACTCTCCCGAGATCCATTTCCACCCGCCGCCCGACGCCGCGACGACGGACGCCGAATCGTCCTGTATCGACGTGACCGAGGTGTCACTCGTGACGCGTGCCGTCCATGCAATGTGGCGAGCGGCGTACGAGGATGATACACTGGATCGGCTGAATAGTGCGTCAAACCCACCGTGAGAATGGATGTAACCGAGGACGCAGTTCGGGACATCTGCACGGACGCGGTCTTCGAACGTGGCGAACGATACCGTGACGAGGGTCGCATCCACGAGATTCACCACGTCGACAGCGCCGTAACCGCCGCGGTGAGTGGCAGCCGTCAGTACGATGTTCGTGTTGATCTTGCTACCGACGGATTTACCCCGTGGTGCGATTGTCCGTACGATGGGCCGGGAGCGTGCAAGCACGTCGTCGCCGTGTTGCTTCGGTGTGTTGACGACTCACCGCCAGACGAAGGCGATCGACTCGACGCCGCACTCGACGGTACCGACGCAGACGAGCTCCACGCGTTCCTGCGTGATGAACTCGCGATCAATACGGATCTCCGTGATCGGTTTCTCGCCCGCGTCGGCGAGCCGACGAGACAGTCGGTCGACGAGCTTCGCACCGCGATCGACCGGCAGTTTGAGGAGACGAACCCAGAGTACCACGTCGTTTTCGAGCCGATCGACTTCACGCAGTGGTTCGATCTCGCGAACGAGTACCGCGAGCAGGGGCGGTATGCGTCGGCGGCGACGGTCTACCGGGCACTCGTCGAATCGCTCGACGACAACATGGAGCGCGTTGACGGCGCATATGACCACTTCTCGAGTGCGTTCAGTCGGGCACTCGACGGGTATGTCGACTGTGTCGCGGCTACGGAACGCGACGCTGATGCCGTCACTGACGCCATCGCATTCCTCAACGAGGCGGCAATGTCGGGAACGCCGTTCCTCGCGGAACACTTCGAGAAGGCAGCAGTCGATCTCCGGGAAAAGGCGGATGAGCAGTCCGACGAATAGCTGTGTCGCCCTCGATGACGCCCGCACGTTCGACGATCGCGAAAATTAGTTTGTGACGCGATCAGCCACGCTGATCCGCTGTTCGCGAGCGGCTTCGACGTCGGAGTAGAGCGTCAACGCGTGCTTGATGAACCGTCGGTCTTCAAAATTCTCCTCCCAACGTGTAATCACGTCGCGGCGCTCGCGGGGCTCGGCACTTGCGAGATCACCGTCGGCGAGCGACTGTTCGAGATCCTCCCACGTCTCGACGTCGTAGGTCGCCTGCCACACCTCGATCTCCTCGGTGATTGCGGCCAATTCGTGGCAAAGCTCCTCGCGCGTGTTCACCTCGATGAGTGTGCAGATTTCCTCGAAGAGCAGACGCGTGTAGTCCGGCTGATAGCGCGTCGTCTCGCCGGCCTCGACGCGACGCAGCTGCCCTTGGTCGACAAGATCTTGGAGTTCTTCGTTGGTCGTGCTCAAGCGGCGTCGGCCTGCTCGCTGATCCAGTTGACCGACCACGGTTCGCGAAGCGTCTCGGCGACCGCTCGAATGCGGTCGCGGGCGCTAATCGACTCAGTCCACGTCTGGACGCCGTCTCGTGAGAATTCGGATATGCTTGGCACCTCTAGTCCTGATTGCGATATGGGAGCGTTGTCACGTCGAAGGCATCGTAGTGTCGGTCGTAGGTGAGGATGTGGTCGACTTCTAAGGCCTCCATATGCGCGGCAACAGTAAAATCGGTGAGTGACGCATCCAGATCCGTCCACTCGACGAACGTGGCTTTCGCGTCATCGAAAACGTCCTCGGGGACGGATTCGAGCTGATAGAGCATGCTCTCGTCCAGCGTCGTCAGGAACGACGCGGCGTTCCGTATCGACGCCTGTTTTTTCAGCCGGGTTGCGGCCTCGTCGACGATGTGATCGTTGACGATGAGGCGACGATAGGGGAGGTCACCGTCGCGGACGAACGCCATGAACGCCCGCGAGACTGCGTGCATCTGATCCTGTGGGTTGAACAATGCGTACAGGAACTTCGGGCCGACGACGACCTGATCGCGGATGTGCCCTGGGCGAAAATGCTCGGCTGTGACCGTGCCGATCGGGGTGTCAACTGGTTCAGCCATCCGAGTTCAGGATTGCGCGGACGGGTCGTCGGCGAGCGTAAACGATTCGTCGCTGCCGTGCCACTCCTCGACGAGATCGTCTTCCTCGCGAGCATCCGTCGCCGCTGACGCTGGAAGAGATTCGTCCTCGAGGTCGTCGAGGACGGTGAACGCTGGGTCGTTAGGATCCGCTTGCTGCTGGCGTTCGATCCACTCGATGAGCGCCTCGTGGCTGGCTTCTTTAAGCGAGAGGCCGTGTTCTCTCGCAAACTCGCGGAAGCGTTCGTATTCGTCCTCGTTCAGTTCAGTTTGCACGTGCTTGGTGTCGATACTGCTCATAGGAACCCCCGTTGCTACTCCCATCTACGTGCTCATGAAGTATAACATGTTCGAATGAGTTAGTTCATGTGCAAGCGGGAGATGGGGGGGGACTACTGGCCTTGAAGTTAAAATACGAGTGGACAAACCACACCAATCGATACGTGATCGCTATCTAGACTTCGAGAACTCGCAACCGCGATGCGCACCGCCGACGAACGGGGGTGCGACTGGGTCACTGTCGGCGCGTACCTCGAACGCCTCGACAACGGTGCTGCGACCAAGCGGATCGTCTACCTCGCCGACCAGCTCGGCATCGACCTCCCCGCCCGCGAGGAACTCGTCGCGTCGTTCACGAGTGGATATTCCTCATTGGACCCGACGCGGCCCGACACCGGATCGACCGACAGCACGTATCGCCTCCGAATCAACGTCGAGCCAGCCATGCTGGAGCCGACGGAGTCCTGATCAAGGTACGAAGTCGGCATATTTTCTCGGCAGCGTCGAGAACGGTGCTGTTCGACGACGAACTACGAGTTTGTGCCACCATCGACGGTGTCGAGATCGGGCTCGTCGAACTCGAGGGGTTCCGCGACGACATCCGGAAGCTCCGGGCGAGGGGCCGATTCGTGGCGCTCGATTTTCTCGGTCTTGCGCGTGTTCTCGTAGAGGGCGCGTGCGACCGGAAGCCCACGGAGATACTTGTAGTCGTGGAGGACCTCGACGCCCCGCTCCGTGAATCCGTAGAACTGGGCGGGGAGATCACGTTTTCCCTCGCTTGGTTCGTACGTGTAGCGTGCGAGGAGCCCGGCGTCGATCAACGTCTCCAGCTGGTCTTTGATAGCTGCTTGGCTCTTCCCGGTCATGTACTCGAGTTCGGCGAGCGACATCAGATGGGTGGGGTGGCCCAGCAACTCCTGGATGATGAGATGGCGCGTATCCTGGGACAGCAGCTTGAACAGCCGCTGCTGTTCCGCGAACGGCCCTGCATCGGCCGCACCAGTGTCGGTTTCGCTCATACGTGATGGTACGAGGGAGGCCGTTATAACAGTTAGGGTTATCCAAGTTGGTTAATTTAGAAAAGACCAAAGTGATTCAGAAGGGATAAGGTGGTGTGGTTTGAATCAGCAGTTAATGACCGACCCAAGCTCGCCGCCGGACGCTGGGGAGATTATGGCCGTTGTTCACGAGGCCGTCGGGGGCATCGAACTTGAGCCTGCAGAGAAACGGGAAATCTGGCGGTTCACCCAGCGTGAATTGCCGTATCTCTGGAGTCAGCGGACATCGTATTTCATCCTCGGGAGCTATCGCGACCCCTATATCCGCCGGCTTCGCGCCGTCCAGAACGAACTCACGAAGCAGCTCGGTGCCTATCCGTTCATCATGGGTGATCTCCTCGAACTCCCGACTGACCGGCTCAATACGTTCGATATCATGTTTTCGTTGCTCGCATCATACAGCGACTACATCGTCGGTGTCTTCGAGAAGGAGAGTGGTGGAGAGGCGCCTGAATTGGGCGAAATCGATGACCCACCGTATTTCGACAAGTCGTACGTGTTCCCGCGTGATTACGCGTGGGTGACTGACGCAAATCTTGACTCGACACAGCACGTCATTCAGGCCGCCCTCGAGATTGCGTTCGCAGACGATTTGTCGGAGGATGAAGTCCAAGCAAAAGTCGAGTCGCTCGTTGATCGCGCCCAAGAAAGCGGTCTCGACATCGACGAACAAGAGGTGTGGGATATGATCGACGGCCGGACAAATGAGGGCAAAGAGCCAGCAACGTACAGCTGGGTCCATCTCAACAAATTCCGTAAATTCGAACTCCACGAACGGTGCTTCCCGTGGACGACAGAGGACGAACTTCGAACTCTGGTTGACGAACTCCCGTCCCCGACGCCACGTCCGGAGTGGGAAGAGAGTGGGGAACAGTAAATTATCCTGCCCTACTAGCTTAGCGGTACACTCATCAAAGCGCGTCGATCAGGAAGCCCTACCCTCAAGGAGCGAACGGCGTCAGCCGTGAGCGAGTAGGGTAGTTCACTCCCGGAGATCAGCCACGGACTGACCGACTTCACGGACGTAGTCGCTCCGTTCCAGATCGAGTTCTTCGGCGAGATAATCGACGGTCCCCTTCAGGTCCATATGTCGTCGATCCACCCATCGAGTTTAATCTGGGTCTTGGTGTAGCGTTACAATTCCGATCGTAGACACCGATCCCGAGTGGAATGTGGACATTCGGATCATCTGGTACGTCGCTGCTCACATTTGTCTGTGACAAGATCTCTCGTATCGAGCAATCAACCGTAAGCATATGACTCAAAATTCCGCGAATACTGACGATGAATCGGACTCCACGACGGAGTCGCCCCACGAACACGCTAGCCCGTGGTCTAGCATTGGGCGTCAGGTACTCATGGTGAGTGTGCTGTTGAGTATCGTTGCGGTCCAACCGGTTGCTGCACAAGAGACTGCAGTATGCAACGCTGAACGTCTCCCCGACATGATCGAGGGATTCTTTCAGCTCACAACCGGTCTTGGCATCATCGGGTTAGCGATCGTGTGGCAGGCAGACGCGCTCATTGAGATGTTCACGCTGGACGCTGACCACAAAAAACGACTCGAACGCCACAAACGATCTGCGATCAAATCCGTCGTCGTTCTGCTGGCGTTAGGGCCGCTGTACACTGTCGCCGGTTCGATGATGGGGCTCCCGCTTGCCGAGTGCGTCAACCTCGTTCCGTGGTGAACGATCGACGACACACAATCGTCATGTCCCGGTCAACCCTTTCGATTATTCTGGCGAGCGTCCTCGTTGCGACTGTTCTCTCGGGAGTCGTGCTTGCGAAACCTCCCGGCTCTGGGTCCGAGCGTAACGGACTGACTGGGGATGAGGTCTCAACCCTCTGGTCTCGTGATTCTGATGAGGATCAAGATGGGGGAACTTCCCTAGAGCAACTCGCAAGTGGTACAGACATCACGTTCAAGGAACCGCCTCGTACAGCGGCAACGTGGAGTGAACATGACTTCGACGATCTCGAGGCTGGCGACATCGATCTGTCAGTCTATCCGCCATCGGCCTCCCGAGAGGATGGGTCGTACATCAAGGACGCCCATGCGACGATCTTTGGTGTCCATCCGTCCACGCGTGGCCACCTGGAAGCACGACGAGCGCCCCTCTATATCGCTCCTGCGGGAACCCTCCGTGGATTTGTTGATTATCGGATCGACGTCCCCAGAACGCGTTCGTGGGGCGATACGCTCGTTTACTGGACGCTCCTGTCACACGATATCGAGCGAGTTAGCGTGAAACTGGACGGCGAAACTGTCGCATCCGCCGATGGAACCCACACGCCGTCGATCGACTATGATCTCGACGGGAGTGGTCCGAGCACGCTGACGATCGACGCCGAAATTCGCACACGGTTGCGAAAAACCGTCGTCGATACGGAAGGCTCCTTACACGAGTACGAGTTCAGCTATCACGCTGAAACCGTCCACGTTTCGGATTCCGTCGATGTGGAGGTGTACACGCTCGATCCATCTGTTCGATCTGCGCACTATCCAAATGGGGATTCCGGCGCCGTCATCACCCAGACCCAGCCATGGCACGGCGTTCATTTCTCCGGAACAGCCGGCCACGTGCGTGGCGTCTGGCGGTACTATACTGCTCGCGATACGGACTGGGATACGCTTGTTCGATCGACGGCGTCACAGACTGAGGAGGTCCCGTCGGATGCACTTCCCGTCTACGTGCATGCATATCCGTCCGCGATCGGCCCACGGAGTGAACCAGTTCGAGATGGACCGACGATCATCGATACGTGGGGTATCGATAGAGGCTCTCCGAACACAATCGGTCCCAACGTTACCGTCGATGCCGTCGACGGCGTCTACACGGATTCAACGAGTATCGCGACTCGAACGGCCAGTTCCGACCTGGACCATGTCGAAATCCGTGGGCTGGTTCGTGGGGAATCCACGATCATTCCGAGACGTGACTTTGACACTGATCGGGAGCTCCGGCAGAGCGATCTCTCCGTCACGACGCTTCGTCATAATGCGACGGCGATGACGGTCCAGATCGAACTTACTGAGCGCCCATCCGGTTCGCCGATCGCGCTTCACGAGACGTCTCGATCCGGTGCTGGTCGTGGCTCCGATCGAAGTGGATATGTCGCAGTCGGCGATCGGCGAGTCAAAACGAACGAATCCGGACTCGTCGTCGTTACTGTTGCGGATCCCGGAATCCACACGATTCGGTATCACCCTGGGTCGTGGCTCACTCACGAGCCCGCATACGTGGGCGAGACGACGACCCTGCGGTTTCATCCACTTGCCTCCGTTGATGGGATCGTTGCGTTTCTCATCGAGGTCATGTGGCAACTACTCCCGTTTGTCGTCATGTTCTATGCTGGCCATCGGGTATTGCGCCAATTTGGACTGCACAACCGGTGATCCATGGCTAGTACAAACCTATCACCAGACGAAACGGACTGTGCAGCGCTCTCTAGTAGCGTGTCGCAGTCGATCTGCGTCGTCTCACGGAGATATCTCCGTCACGCTTCGGTTACATCAACTGGAGGGCTTGCGACATGGTCGATTTAATCGACGTGGTTCTGGAGGGCGCCAAGGACGTCGTCGATTGGGTGACGGACGTGTTTATGGAGGGTGTCCACACCGGATATGACACCCTTTCAGTGGAGCTCTTCGGCACTCCCACACCCCGGACGGACGGTCCATTCGTCTTTGGGAGTCCATCGAATGAGCCCTGGATAACGCTCTACGAGACGCTCGTTGGTGGCGAAATCATGATCCTCGCTCTATTGACGCTGACCATCTGCGTTCAAGGCCGACACACCATTCGCATCTTCAACATCGGGAGTGCCTACGAGAGCCGGAAAACGCGAAAAACGGCGTGGGCGGGTGCCTTTCTCATCATCACGTGGTACTGGGTGAGTGCAGTATTCCTCTACCTCGTCGATGGATTTACGATCGCCCTGCTTCCGAGTCTTGACTCATTGGCTCGGGTGATGATCGATTTTCTCTCTGCGTCCCTCTCCAATCCGGGTCTTTCGTTGATCTTTGCCATCGTTGGGGGAATCTCGATGTGGTTGCTCCAGGCCCTCTATTACATCCGTGAGGTGCTGTTGTTCGTCTACATCTACGGCATGCCGATCGCCTTGGCGATCGGGTATGGCAACGTTCCGGTTCTTTCGGAGATCGCCCTCGGCTTTGCGAGACGGTTCGTCCCACTTGCGGCGCTGCCACTCCCTGCTGCAATCGTGTTCAAGGGCTATGATCTCCTGTATACTGGAGGTACGCTCACTCCCGCGAACACCTTCCTCAGATATCTCGTTGCGATGTCGCTCCCGATGGTTGCGGTCTTCATCACGTGGCGGACGTTCAAATATGCGACACCCGTGACCGCGAGAGTCATGAGTGGTGCAACGAAGGGAGCGATTCTCGTTGGGGGCGTTGCAGCAGGCGCCTATGTAGGCGGTGGGAGTACCGCTGCTGCAGCAGCTCGATTTGGACCGAAAGCTGCTGCAGGACATGCGCTCGCGCAGCGAGTGACACAACGGAATACTGCTGATGACCAGACGGAGTCCACTCCGTCGTACAGACGTACTGAGAATAATCCTGAACGAGACACTACCTGATGACGACAGATCAAGACGAAGCGGCACGACGTATCATGGATCAGTTCGGCGAGGCCAGTCGGATTCCCTATCTGAACATCGAAGAAGGGGATATCGGTGTCATTGTCGGGTTGCCGATCGTGGGGCTGTTTTTCGCGAGCTTTTCCGGGTTGAATTCGCTCGCGTTACCGCTGATGACTGGCGGGTTGGGGATCGGCGTTGCGATCGTCTTCATGACTCCGAGCCACCTGAACGCGTGGACGTGGATAACCGACGTCTATCGCTATCTCAAGCGGCCGACGCACACGTTCGCAGCGCCGGCACATCCTGATTCGGAAACGAATGAGGCGGAGCGATCGCGTGGTGGATTAGCGAATTATACGCCATTCAAACCGGATGAGCGAACGCAGGACCTCACCAACGTCAAACGTGCATGGCCGGGTGCTGGAGCCATTCAGCGTGCTGATGGAACGATGGAAGCCTTCATCGAGATCGACCCGGGGAATATGGACTTCGCGATGGCGTCTGATTGGGCCACACTCCACGAAACGGGTGCGGCGTTCGCGAATAAGGAACTCGATTCGAAAATCAAGCTTCACACGACGACTCGATCGTTTCCCGTCGATCGCATCACGGAAAATATCGAAGCTCGGCTGGAAGACGAGGATGTTGCTGCAAATCCTGCGCTGCAGGAGTTGCTCGAGGAATATCGCGAGAAGCGCCCACAGGAGATGCGCGACCGAGGGATTCAACAGCACCGGTATTATCTCGGCGTCCAGGCACGACCGCTTGAGGTCTATAACCGATCGAAAGATGAGGGGACACCCGCAGAAAAACTGACGGAGTTCCCCGTTGTCGGGTTTCTGTTCACCCCGTTTGTGACTCGTCGCGAGGACTTCTCGGAGGCTGAACGACGCGCAAAAATGTTCGAGAAACTGGATACACGAATCAACGAAGTTCGATCTGAGTTCATTCAACAGGCCTCGGGTTGGTCTGCTCGACGGCTCAGTACCGTCGAGCTGTTCATGTTGAATATGGACTTCTGGAACGGGCACGAACACGAATACGACGAAGCCACGCTTGCCGTTCGAAACCAACCGATCGTCGGTCAGTCGCAACGGAGAACCGCGACCGATGACTAACGGTCTCTTGCAAGGGGGCGAGATCGTCTCCATCCTTGGTGAGTGGCTTTCGAACCCCACCTCGTTGGAGGGAGCGATGCTCTATGGTGCCCTCGCATTTGTGTTCGGTATCGAGATCAAGCGACGGTGGAATTCGGATACGCAACCTGCAAGCGATGGTGAATCGGACGAGACAGACCCAGAAGTAGATCTTTCAGCGGTGCTGGAAGAGGAGACGCTCAGTGAATCCGACGCTGATGGGCAATTTCTCGACGACGTCGAGGAGTCCCACAAGACCGTGACAGCCCCAGCGGCGATCGAGTGGGAGACGCGAGCGGCACGTGTCGGCGAACAGTGGACGACGACGCTCTATATCGCTGATTATCCCGACTATCCCAAGGACGGGTACCTGAGTACCCTCTTCGACATCACGGACGTGAAATTCGATCTGACGGTCCACATCACGCCGAAGAACCAGGAACGAGCGCGTAGCGAGCTCCAGAACCTGGCCGATGATCTCCAGGTCGACGCCGATCTCGAGAAGAGTGTTCGGAGTGCGTACCTCCAAGAACGGGCCGATGAGGCCAAATCGACGTATACGGCGGTCGAGGGTGGAGCCAGGGTGTTCGATCAGGCGATGTATGTCGTTGTTCGTGCGGACGGGAAGGAGGAACTCCGAAACGATGTCCAAACGGTCAAGAGTGCGCTTCGAGACGATCCCTCGAACCTGACGCCGAAGACGGCCATCTGCCGCCAGGACGTCGCCCTCCAATCCGCGGCGCCGATCGGCCACAACGAGTTTGGACGGGCGTCGATCGCGCTCGGCGGCGCCATCGGTGCGTTGCTTGCCTCGCCTCACAATGCCACGATTCTCGAAGAGGATGGCGTCGAGTTCGGCGTGCAACGTGACAATCAGAGCCCGGTCGTGATCGATCCGTTTTCTCGAGATAACGGGTATGCGATGTTTACTGTGGGCGATACCGGTTCCGGGAAATCATTCAGTTCGAAACAGAACTTCATCAGATCCATCGAGAAGAGTCGGGATCGAATTGGGATCATTCTAGAGCCGTTGAATAACTGGGCTGGTGTGTCCGAAGCGCTGGGTGCGAAGCGTATCACGGTCGGTGGGACGCTTGGATTGAACCCTCTCGAGATACGCGAAACACCGATCCACATTCAGCGTGCGATGGGGAACGATGCGAGTCCGTTCAACGAAAAGCTCGATGACGCGATGAGCTTTCTGACGAACTTCTTCGCGCTTCGCGGCATCGCGCTCGGCGATCGACGAACGACGCTCGAACTGGCCCTCCGCCGTTCGTACGCTCGGTGTGACATCTCCGAGGACATCGCGACCCATTCGAATCAGAGTCCCACCATCCGGGACATGATGAATGTCTTTGAAGACATGATCGACTCGCCCGAGGACTTCATCGTTCGTTCCGAGGCGGAAACAACGAAAATCCAGACAGATGCAACGTGGCTGCTGGATCAGCTTCGCCCATTCGATGAGGGTGGTCGCCACGCAAATCTCGGTGAACCGTCGGAGTTCGACATTCGAAACGAGAAAGTGATCTACCTCGATCTCGCACAACAGGAAGGGAGTGTTGGAAGCAGTACCGCACTCACGATGCAGTTACTCATCTCGTTGGTCTACGAACGCGCGAAGGTCACGGAAAAGCAGGTCGTCTTCTACATCGACGAGGCTCGATACATCATGCAGGATGCGGCGAGCCTGTCGTTTTTGGAGACCGTCTTTCGGCATCACCGACACCACGATCTCTCGATCCGATTAGTCACACAGACCGTCGACGAATTCTTCGAACACGCGGAATCCGAAGCAATTCTCGACCAGTGTGCCGTCAAGCAGTTCCATCGACTCGAGGGGATGGATCGAGAGTGGGCCGAGGAGTTCGGCATGAACTATCCGCAGATGCGGTTCGTCCAGGATGCCGTCCCGGGAAACGAGAAAAATGGCTTTTCAGAAGCATTGGTCGGCGTCGACGGCGAGTGGCGAGGCATTCAGGTCAAGGCAATGACCCGCGAGAAGGACGTCATCGACTTCGACCCGGAATCTCACGCTGGGTCGGTGGTCACTGGACTCGGCGAGGATGGATCGACAACCGAGTCACACTCTGGTGGTTCTGCTAACCGACCTGGACCGGGTGATTCACCGGGGTGATGGTTACGCGCTGGTGAGTGGACGCCCGCAGACGGAGTCGGGTGGACACCCGAGTGCGGCCAACCTCCGTATCTCGAGGTGACGTCGCTCCGCGAGAGTATTTTTCTCCCCCTAAGGGGAGCGGGGGCACGCAGTGAGCTCTCGTGTTGACCCATGACTGTAGACAGTACTATTGATGACGTCGAGTCGCAGCATCTCCCGAGCCAGCCACCGTGGGCGAATCTGGACGTGGCGCTTCCGACCGATCGAAGTTCGACGTCGATCGTCGCGTTGGTGGAGTGTGCGCTCGTCGAGATCACGCATGAACCAGTCGGCGCTGAGATCATCTCGTGACGGCGATCGGGGTTCGCTCCGATCGCGAAGACGGGAGGTTTTTGGCCGTCGCTCGTGGTCGTCTCGGTAATGAAGGTTCTCGTCACCGGTGGGGCCGGGTTCATCGGCGGCCACTTGGCGGAGGCGTTCCTCCGCGACGGACACGACGTGACGGTCCTCGACAACTTCGAGCCGTTCTACGACGAGGGGATCAAACGCCACACGATCGACCGACATCGCGAGGCCGCACGTGAGGCGGGCGTAGACTACCGGCTCGTCGAGGGGGACGTGCGCGATCGCGAGACGGTCGGCGAGGTCGTCTCGGGCGTCGACGTCGTCGTCCACCAGGCCGCCCAGGCGGGCGTCCGCGCGAGCGTGGAACACCCGGAGAAGGTGACCGAGATCAACGTCGACGGGACGGTGACCCTGCTCGAGGCCTCGAAGGAGGCGGGCGTGAATCGCGTGATCATCGCGAGCTCCTCGTCGGTGTACGGCAAGCCGCAGTCGCTGCCCTACACCGAGGACCACCCGACCGAACCCGTCAGTCCCTACGGGGTCTCGAAGCTCGCCCAGGAGCACTACGCGCGCGTCTACACCGAGTTGCACGATCTGCCCACGGTGTGTTTACGCTACTTCACAGTGTACGGTCCCCGGATGCGGCCGAACATGGCGATCTCGAACTTCGTCTCGCGGTGTGTGAACGGGGAGCCGCCGGTGATCTACGGGGACGGCCAGCAGACGCGCGACTTCACGTACGTGGCCGATGTAGTGGATGCGAACCGGACGCTGTTGACGTCGGGGGCTGCCGACGGCGAGGTGATGAACATCGGGAGTTCGGACACCATCTCGATACAGGAACTCGCGGAGACGGTTCGGGACCAACTGGCGCCGGAGTTGGCGATCGAGTACGAGTCCGCACGGGAGGCGGACGCCGAGCATACGCACGCGTCCGTTGAGAAGGCTGGTGAGTTGATCGGGTACGAGCCTTCGAGGTCGATCAGGGAGGGCGTCGAGGAGTTTATCCAGTGGTACGAAGAAAATCAGGAGTGGTACGAGCCGTTGGTGCGGGGAGCGTAGGTCACCACGATTCATCGGGGAGGTCACGCTGGACTCTCCGGTCAGAGGTAATAGTCTCTCGTCGCCTTCAGGCCATCTCGGAATTCCCATTTCGGCTCCCACCCCAAGGATCGAAGCTTCGTAGTATCGAGGGAATATCGCTGATCGTGTCCCGGACGGTCCTCGACGAACTCGATCTGGTCTTTTGACCCACCAACGACGTCGAGGATCTGCTTCGTTACTTCGAGGTTCGTCAGTTCTGTCCCGCTACCGATGTTGTACACCTCCCCCGGTTGTCCATCGTCGAGGACCGATTTCACAGCTCGACAGTTATCCTTGACGTACAGCCATTCTCGGACGTTCGACCCGTCACCATATAGCGGGAGATCCTCACCCGCCGCTGCGCGCGTGATGAACTTCGGAATCAGTTTCTCTCGGTGTTGGCGAGGACCGTAGTTGTTCGACGAACGCGTCACCATGACTGGCAGGTCGTGTGTCGTGTAGTAACTCAACGCGAGGAGATCCGCGCCGGCTTTCGTCGCCGAATACGGATTCCGTGGGTTGAGCGGATCGTCTTCGCCGAAACTTCCGGACTCGATCGTCCCATACACCTCGTCCGTCGATATCTGTACGAACCGATCGATGTCATGTTCGAGTGCGGCGTCGAGGAGCGTTCGTGTTCCATCCACGTTCGTCTCGACGAACGGTTCGGCGTCCCGGATCGATCTGTCGACGTGTGATTCCGCGGCGAAGTTGACGATCACGTCACACGCCTCGACGAGTTCGTCCACGAGTTCCTCGTCCCGAATGTCTCCCTCCACGAACCGGTGGCGATCGTGATCGAGGACGCCGGACAGGTTCTCGGTGGTCCCCGCGTACGTCAGGGCGTCGAGCGTCAGAACCCGATGATTCGTCGTTTCGAGGAGATGGTGAACGAAGTTCGAACCGATGAACCCGGCACCACCGGTAACCAGCACACGCATTGGTCAGAGGGTGCGTCGTCACCTATTTATCTCTGACCATCACACCGCCGATATGCGGATACTCGTGGTCGGCGAGAACGGGCTGTTAGGCGGGAACGTCGCGACGATCGCCGACCAGCGTGGCGCTACAGTTGTCGGGACGTATCACTCCGTAGATCCCGGGTTCGATCAGCCCAGCTACCAGCTCGACATTACATCCCGGACTGACGTCGAGGACCTTCTCAACGAGACCGATCCCGATGCCGTCATCAACTGTGCGGCGATGACGGACGTCGACGGTTGTGAGTCGGACCCGGACCGGGCACACGCCGTGAATGCGGAGGGAGCGGAACATCTCGCTCGGGCAGCTGATGCGATCGACGCGACGCTGATCCACACCTCTACGGACTATATCTTCAATGGTGAGCGAGACACACCCTACCCGGAGGATGCAGTACCCGACCCTCAGCAGGTGTATGGGGAGTCCAAACTCGCCGGCGAGCGTCTCGTTCGGGACGCGCATTCATCCCCGTTGATCGCTCGCCTCTCGTTCGTCTACGGTCGATCGCTTCCGGACGGAACGCTGTCGGGCTTCCCGCAGTGGGTTCGTGATAGAGCACGTTCAGGAGACGAGATCCCCCTGTTCACCGATCAGCGAATCACGCCGTCGTACGCCGCAGCCACCGCGTCGACCCTCCTCGACCTCCTCGAAGCGGGCCAGAATGGAACGTTTCACGTCGCGAGTCGCTCCTGTGTCACGCCCTACGAATTCGGAGAGTTGCTCCTTCAGGAGATTGGGTTCGACGACGCGACGCTCACGGAGAGTTCGATGACCGACGTGGAACGCGATGCCAAGCGACCGCGAAATACGTGTTTCGACACGACGAAAGTCGAGAGGACTTTGAGTCGCCCGCAATCAACTCTCGCGGAGGACCTCTCCTCGCTCCTCTAAAGCCGGTATTGGCTCTTGTGTTCCAGGTAGAAGGATCGCTCCTCCTCCGGGAGGTCGTCGAATCGGAGGATCGATTCACAGCCGTTTCCGGGACACTTCATGACCCGGTTGTCCTCGAGTTCGTTTGCGGCGACGACGGTTCCACAGCTGGGACAGGTGAGCGTGATGATGCGCATGGACTAGAGTTCGAGTTGTGAGTTCTCTCCGACGACGAGGCGGCGACCTTCCGGAAGGCGTCCTTCGGAGCTTCGGATCGACGCACCACGTCCGACTAGGCTGTCGATTATTCGGCCGTTCGTCGTGATCTCCGCGTCACCGACGACCACGCTGTTTTCGACGTGGGCGTTCCGAACCGTCGAGTTGGCTCCGATCGCCGTATACGGGCCGACGTACGTTCCACGCTCAATCGTCGTGTTTTCCGCGATCGAGACGGGACCACGAACGACCGCGTCCGCCTCGATCGTCGACGATTCGTCGAGGTGGACCCGACCGTCCACCGTCGCGTCCTGATCGATGGAACCGGCTCGTGTGGCTTCGGTGTCCTCGAGAACCAGTCTATTCGCCTCGAGCACGTCTTCCGGTTTTCCGGTGTCCTTCCACCATCCCTCGACGACCTGTGAGTCGATCGCCGCCCCATCGTCAAGCAACGTCTGGATCGCGTCGGTGATCTCGAGTTCCCCCCGCCAGGACGGTTCGATCTCCGCGATCGCGTCAAATATTCGTGGGGTGAAGACGTAGATGCCGATGAGCGCGAGGTTCGATGGTGGATCGTCCGGCTTCTCGACGAGACGCGTCACTCTTCCTTCGTCGTCCACTGCTGCGATCCCGAATTGCTCCGGCGTGTCGACCCTCTGGAGTGCGATTCCGGCGTCGAAGCTGCCGGCACGGAAACTCTCGATGACGTCGACGATCCCGCGTTTGAGCATGTTGTCGCCGAGGTAGACGACGAAGTCGTCGCTGTCGACGAACGACTCCGCGCAGCCGACGGCGTGGGCGAGCCCGAGCGGGCGGCCCTGGACGATATAGGTGATCTCGACGCCGAAATCTCTTCCGTCTCCGAGGAACGACTGGATCGCGTCCCGGCCCTTGTTCCCGAGCACGACGCCGATCTCGGTGATTCCGGCCTCTCGGAGATCTTCGATGGCGTATTGGATCACCGGTTTGTTCGCGACCGGAACGAGCTGTTTCGGGCCGGTGTGGGTGATCGGCCTGAGTCGGGATCCGGTCCCGCCCGCCAACAGTACACCCTTCATGCGTGGGGTTCGGCCTCCCAGTCGAGCGGGATCTCGCCGGTGTGGGGTGGGAGTCGTTCCTCGTCGGGGTCCTCGTAGTCGTAGAGGTTCGTTGGGAAGTTGATCAGGAGTGCCTGTTCGTTCCCGATCACCTTGAACCCGTGCCAGCAGTCGCCCGGAATACGGACGACCTGTTGATCGTGCTCACCGATGACGAAGGTGTTCAGTTCGCCCTGTGTCGGGGAGTCGTCGCGGTCGTCGTAGACGCCGACCTTGATCCGTCCCTGCGGACAGACGAAGTGGTCGATCTGTCCACGCGTGTGGCGATGCCACGCCCGGATGACGCCGGGATAGCTCATCGAGAAGTAGGACATCGCCGGTTCGGGATCGTACTCGTCCCAGTCCTCGCGAAACATCTCGACGAGGTGACCGCGTTCGTCGGCATTCACTTGGAGATCGCGGATTTCGACGCCGTGAATGTTGGTCATCTAGGTAGGAATTATCTAAGCCAACTATTGGCTTTTCGGTGTCTATCTAAGCGTTTATCAGTATTGGTGAGTAGATTTCTCACAAATGGATACGCTCGTTATTGGACTTGATGGGGGCGAGTGGAGTGTTATCGATCCGATGATCGATCGCGGAGATTTACCAAATATCGCTCAGCTCAAACAAGAGGGGGTTTCTGGTCCGCTGGAATCAGTTACTCCACCAGTCTCACCTCCCGCTTGGAGTTCGATCCAGACCGGGACGAATCCCGGCAAACACGGAATCTTCGATTTTAGTACGTTCGATGAAGAATACAATAGGCGTTCGATCAACTCCTCTGATCGTCGTGCTACCCCGTTTTGGACAGTTATGAACGATGAAGGAACGACCACGGGACTATTCAAGGTACCCTTCACCTACCCGCCGGACGACGTTGACGGCTTTATGATTACGGGCTTTCCGACGCCGAACATCATTGATGACTTTGCAACACCAGACACGCTCATTGACCAGATTGGGCCTGTTGACAGCCTCTTTGAGGACTGGTCGTTACAGCAGTCCGGTGACTACGAAGCGTTCAAACGAAACCTCATTCAGGTCGCCGAACGACAGACCGACCTCTTTCTCGAGTTGATCAGAGATCATGAAACGGACCTTTCGATGACCGTCTATGACGGCTCCGACCGTGTCCAGCACTTTTTCTGGAAGTACTTCGACGACTCCCACCCCCGTTACGATCCCGATTCCCCACTGGTCGGTGCCATTGAGGAGTATTACGAGGCGGTTGATCACGGTATCGGCCGGATTTCAGACGAGATCGACGACGATTGTGACGTACTCATACTTTCGGATCACGGTTTCGGGCCTCTGTCTTACGATATATACATCGACGAGTGGTTGGAGGAGGAAGGATTTCTCACTCGGCGCTCCGAAGAATCCACGAGAAAAGTAGTTAATGACGTGCTTGCAACGACGCTCAAGGCTAGTTGGAATGCGGTAACGCAAATAAATCTCGATCGCGTGGTGAAGTCGATACTTCCGGAGTCATGGTTCGAATTTGGAAGTAGCTTTCAGCATGAATCACGTCGTGATACCGTTTGGGGCGAGACGCAAGCGTTCTTCACGACGTTATCGGGGCAAGGATTGTACGTTAACCTTGAGGAACAATTTACAGAAGGAACGGTTTCGCGAAGCCAGTATGATGATGTCGTCGAGGAAATTCGAGATTCTCTCCGTTCGCTCCGACATCCGAAAACGGGTGAGAAATTGGTTGAAGCGGTGATCCGTAGCGATGAGGTTTTCGAGGGGTGGATGCTGGACGATGCGCCGGACCTCATCGTTCGTACGGTTCCAGATTGTACCCTGAAGGGGGGTCGATCGGAGTCGCTTCTACAGCCATCGACACAGAACGCACATGACCGCTCCGGCGATCATCGGACAGAAGGAATCTTCATCGCTAGCGGGCCGTCTTTCGAGACAGGAACGATTGATGGAGCGAATGTGTTTGACATCGCACCGACATTGCTCTATCTTCAGGATTGTCCGGTACCCACAGCGATGGATGGAACTGTTCTGACGGGACTTTTTCCAAGTGAAATAGTGAACGAACGAAAAATTGGGAAGACAGAGAAGTATGGACAGTCCGGTATTGGAGATCGGAAGTGGAACGACGAGGAAGAGGCTGAACTTGAACAACAACTGAGCGATATGGGGTATCTTGGGTGAGGAGATGAGTGACGATAGCGATAGTGGTATCTTTACATTAGCCACTCAAGGGAGTATCACGTTCGTAGGGAACGTTCTGGGGAAGGCCCTTGGTTTTGCCTTCGTCGTCGTTGCAACACGTCTTGTCACACCATCAGAATACGGTATCTTTACTCTTGGTCTTTCCATCGTAATGTTCGTTCAGGGATTCGCCAGCCTGAACATTTATCGGTCAGTTGATTATTTTGTTCCTCAGTTTTTGAGTAATTCCAACTACGGCCAAGCCAAAAAGACGCTTCAGAACGTGTTCTTAATCGGTATTTTTGCTTCCGTACTTGGTGCCGGCGTTGTTTTTCTTGCTAGAGAGCAGATAGCAACGATGTTCAACGAGCCTCGGATAGCGACGATCTTGACTTTTTTTATTCTTCTTATTCCATTGCAGACGGTTTTCAGGACATTACTTGCCTCGTTTAACAGTCTCAAAAAGATGAAGTACCGTGTCATAATACGGGACCTTCTCAATCCACTCGGTCGGACCATCGGTGCGATCTTACTTGTTTCGGCAGGTGCTGGTCTGTTTGGTCTTATCGGCGGTTATCTCCTTGGACTAGCGATCGCAGTTGCGTGTGGAATCGGATTTCTCGTCTACGAGGCGGACTGGATCCAAACTGAAGAATCGGATTCGATCTCAAATCGATCGCTCCTCTCGTATTCTCTTCCGTTAGTTTTGGCAGGCGTTATTTATTCGCTTGTCGGGCAAATTGATTACTTCGTTATTGGATATTTTTTGAGTTCTGCTGACGTGGGTTACTATCGAGTCTCATATCTCCTCGCTGCAAATCTCCTTATCGTCCTCAGTGCTGTTACGCCCGTGTTTAAACCGATGGTAGCCGAAAATCAGTTCAACACTCCTCTCCTTGAAATTCGATATCAGCTCGCGACGAGATGGGTGACTATGTTTACTCTTCCAGTCGCGATCACTCTCATTTTAGCTCCCGACATCTATCTGTCACTCCTATTTACGGACGAATACGTGGTCGCGAGTACTGCCCTCGTCGCGCTCGTGGTTGGCTTTCTACTAAACGCAGCTTTTGGTCCGGAGGGAATGATTCTAGAGGGGCTTGGACATACTCGTCTCACGCTATTCAATACGCTTGTTTTGGTCACCGTTAATGGTGGCCTTGACGTGTTTTTCATCCCACGTTTTGGAATTCTCGGTGCGGGAATTGCGACCGGGAGCGCCTTGACTGTTGCTGGGCTCGTTGGCGTCGTTGAGATCTATCTCCTTCGATCGATTACACCCCTCAGCCCACGGTTACTTAAGGTCTGGCTCGCGATTGTGCCCTCTATCGTCGTTGGCCGGTTGGTTGTTTTCTTCATGAGCGGCGATCTTCTAACTGCCGTTCTCTTACCACTTTTTGTCGCCTCTAACTATTTTCTCGTGCTTCGTGTCGCCCGCGGGTTTTCTGATGATGATCGTGAGATTGCATCTCGAATTGATGATCGCCTTGGATTCCCCTTGGTTCAGTTCTTTCTCATGCCTAATAACCGGTAGAATTGAAAGCCTTGGCTCTGTAGTTTCGGCGGTGTTCAGATAAGGATTGAAGGTGAAGCGGTGCGTTTTCAAAGTGATTCATGCCCGAAAACGACCGCCTCAGCGGGGTTTTAAATGAGATTAACGTAGAGTTTGTGGAGCCAGAAGCAACTCCAAGGCTGTTGATGAAGCTCATTATTCAGGCTCATTTGTCTGGATTATCGCTTTCGAATACTGTTTCATATCTTGGGGTATTCGGTGTTGATCGGGTTTGATCTACCGTTCATAATTGGTCCATAAGGCTGCTCGACAGCCAGACTCTGGTCGGAGCCCGAATCACGTTGCGGTTGACGAGACCGTGATTCAGCTGGACGATAAACAATATTGGCTGTACGCCGCTGTCGTTCCCAACTCAAACGATTTGCTACATATAACGCTTGGACCAACATGAACGAACGTGATCGCAGATCAATTTTTCACGGAACTCCGTGGAAATCACGATGTGGATGACCCGATCTTTCTCGCTGATGGCGCGGTTCCACTTCAACGAGCATGTCGTAAGCATGATCTCGAATTCAGACTCGAACGACATGGAAATCGGAACAGTGTTGAACGTGCCTTTCGTGAGGTAAAACGTAAGAATACCTGTTTCAGCAACCCCGAAGCAGAAATTGCTGACGAGTGGCTGAGATCATTTGCTTTCGCATGGAATCAGCTGATCTGAACACAACCTTTCGCTAGATGCAACTTGACGAATGGGTTATCTTGGTAGAAGAGATGAATCGGATGTTGTGACTTCGGAATTCAGTATCTTCACTCGTATTACGGTGGCCAATGCTAAAGCAATTGTCGGTGAGTTCAGTGAGCCCGCCGAGTGGACAATACTAACTCTGCATGCACTTCGCATCAAGCTAGTACCGTGTCATCGTGGATTTGCTCTCGGAAATGCCCAGCGTCCGGTCTCCCTCACCAGATTTCCGCACTACACGGTGCTCCGCAGTGGTTTGGGCGAATTCAGATTTAACGTGGCGTGTGATTCTCGGCAGAAGCACCGAGAATCACACTAGTCACGCTGCTCTGTGAAATGCTATTGAAAGTCACCGTCTACAACCTTTGCCAGAGCGTCCGATATCCCGAAAATCGTCCGCAGTGTGTCGAAACTGCAGAGATGAAATAAATGACCATATATCGGACCAAAATCTGTCATTAGATGTATCGATCATTGTTGTGAAGTCGTCGAGTGGGTTCTCTGAATAATGTTGAAAGTACTTGAGGTGTTTCCAACACTCACTAAGTCATTTCTGGAGAGCACCCAAGGAATTCGAATGCATGTTGTTAAGCGACACCCAATCCGTGATAAGTGACGCTTAGAAGTGCGATATTTAATCAAAAATATTGATCAAATAATCTTTGGAGCTTTCCATAATGCTGTTCTGAAGATTAAAGTGGCTTCACGAATTCAATATATACATCTATAGTATTATAGATGACTATTAGCATTATTCCTAGTATCATAAATTCAGTTATTGAAACGAGAGTGTAGAACGGGCCAAAGAATGCGAATATAATCGATGTGGCTGTTATTGCATATACTGTTATCGATATAATGGTATTTCTGATTTTCATATATAAGTATAGTAGTGCGCTCATAATCCCTAAAATGAATGGTCCAATCACGACACCTAGTAGTCCAAAATCATAGTATAATGGCATCAGATACGTGGCAGCATTATATTGATCACCATAGAATATATGTGAATAGTTTTCTGGTAATCCTAGAAGATCTTGTACTAACAATAGTTTTAAGACCGATTGGAATGTTCTTAATCCATAGTATCGATTTTCCTCGTTCAAAATAATATAATTAATATTATCGAATGGAGTTGTTAAGTAAAGATATGGTCTGAGAACAGCATCTGGCGAATTAAAAATATAAGCATAAGATAAAAAGAAACCAATTACGGATATTCCTACAAGTAAAAATTGATAAATTGACCCATATCGGTCTAATACATATCGGTAAACGAAAAATGATGCTACGATCGCGACAATAGTCAATCTTCTTTTACCATTAAAGGGAAGTGACGCGAGGGAACAAAAAAGAATTGAGACATGGGCTAAACTCCCACCATATCTCAGCATATACCCAATAATCAATATAATATTAAAACAATTTAGCAGAAATAAGTGATATAGTCCAGTTATTCTAAATTCATGTCTTGCACGAACGGGATGATCGAAATAATATTCAAGGCCCACAGAAACATTAAATCTATATATCATTATAATAAATGAAGAAAACCCAAGGATGAATAGTATTTTAATAATGATTTGAAGATAACGCTTTTCGAGTGTATAATCAGCTGATATACGGTCTACATTAATATACCGATATATCACGGTGAAACCACATACAAATGAAAACATGGACAAAAATATAATACCCCAGGTAATTAGACTCCACCTTGTGTGGTGTTCTGGAACCAGCCTGAGCACAGCAAGCGATATCGCTCCAAACCAGACTAATCCTAAGAGTCCAACTGGAGAATAGTAGTCTTGAAAGACAATATAGGAAACGGCTAATGATAGTGCCGAAAGTGAAAGAAAGATACCAAATAGTGCTAATTGCACTATTGACACCACAGTGTTGAATATATTTATAGATATAATCACGGTGATTAGAATTGGTATCAACAGAAACACTTGAACGATATCTATGGGGAGTTCAATTTTAGTTCTCATATTTGTCTAGGAGATCTAATCGACGGGGGCGTTTTCCTCTTATGATATCGTAGACTGCAAGGACTGTCGCAAGGATAAGGTCGAAGCGGCTTACTAGGAGCCACTCAAAGAAACGTATAATGCGCGTTACAATTAAGAAAGATAAAAATATTATCTGTTCTAGGGCATCTAAATTATTCTGTGCGAATATTATTCTGTTTCTTGTTGAGTGATAGTATCGAAATGAATTGTGATCACCACGGGTTGAACTCACTTTGTGATATATCGTCGAATTTGGATTCACATATAAATTCCAGTTTTCACTTGTTGCTATTTCCCATGATAGTTCTGTGTCTTCTTGCCCAAGGAAATATTCTTCATTCAGAACATCTCTGCATATATAATCTGAATTTAATAAAAATAAAGCACCTGTGATTTGGTCTACCTGGTATGTGTCTGATTGCGACTTGGGTGTGTCTTTTACTTTACCTCTAACGAATAGTGTATTAAAATCACCATCGGCATACCATATCTCCTCTGAATTGAATTTTTTGATAACACCACTCACACCTGCTGCATCATTCTTTGTTTCCGCTGTCTCTATGAGTGGCTCCATGAAATTTTTTTGTACAATTGTATCGTTATTTAATAGAAGTATATAATCATAACCTTGTTCTAACGAATAATTTATTCCAATGTTGTTCCCGCCAGCAAAGCCCAAGTTGTCACCGTTAAATATGAATTTACACCAACTGAATTCAGACTTCAAACGTTGACCCGATCTATCGGTTGATCCATTGTCAACGACCACAACATCATAATTACAATACTCTATGTTTTCTAGTGAACTTAAACACTCTGCAGTATCACTATAATTATTCCAATTTAGGATGATGATTGATACTGAGGGACAATTATTCATACTATAATAACAGAGCAAACTCGGTGATTTTAAGTAGGATTCATTTTCGAATTTTGTTTTGTGCCGTGATGATAACGTCTTTCAAATTTCATTTAGTGTCTAAGCAATTAACAGTAGTGTTTCACATGCAATATGGCTGGTGGTGTAGAACTGTTCTCATAGCATTATGATGAAATTATAGTAGTGATAAAAATAATCACTCATTATTGGTGGTGTTGAGATAAGTTCGAAGGATGAGGCGGTCAAAAGATCGAGTGGTCTATGCTCAATTTCGACCGCCTCAACGGCGATAGCAGTTGTATCGAGTTAGATTTTCTGGAGCGAGAGGCACACCCGAGTCGGCGATGAAACTCGGTATCCGACTCCATCTGGCTGGGTTATCACTTTCGGATACTGTCTCGATTCTTGAGGAATTGGGTGTCGATCGTCATCGAACCACCGTTCATCGGTGGGTACAGAAAGCCGATCTACAGCCGACAGACGGTGCCAACCCGAATCACGTTGCGGTCGATGAAACCGTGATTCAGCTCAATTCTGAGCGATATTGGCTGTACGCTGCCGTCGATCCCGACACGAACCGCTTACTGCACGTCAAGCTCTCTCCGACGAGAAACCACGCGATTACCGAGATGTTCCTCATCGAACTCTGCGAGAAACATCTCGTCGACGACGCGCTCTTTCTCGTCGATTCTGCACCGTGGCTGCAAGCAGCACTCCACCGTCATGGTCTCGATTACAGGATCAAAAACGGCGATCGAAACATCATTGAACGTATCTTCAAAGAACTAAAACGCAGAACCAATCAGTTCACAAACTGTTTCAGCCATGCCGAAGTAACTACCGTCGAAAATTGGATCCACGCGTTCGACTTCGCATGGAATTAGGTTATTTGAATACTACTGATAGGTTAATTTCGTTTCTTTTAACAGCAGGCGACAGTTCGGAAGCGAGTCAACAGCGTAGGTCTTCTAGATATACTGTTGAACAAACGTCGGCGTCCACGCCGGCGCATCAAAGCCGGCCCCTTGAGGTGATTCTTGGGCGGTTCTTCCAAATTCTTGTTTCTGTGATTTTGCGATTCTTCGCTTTCGTTTGTTCTACTGCATCAGCTGACGGTGAAGCGGATATCGTTGCTCTGTAGGTAGTAGCGAAGTGGTGAGAAGAAACATGCCTCAGCTCCTTTTCTGCTTCGCTAAACAAGCCGAATCGCCCGATTAACAGCTCTGTTGCCAGCTCCGCGACGGAAACGAGTGACCTGGCTGGAAGCATCTCAGGTTCGATTTTTTGCGAGTTCACATGGACACAAGTTACGAGGAAACCGCCGATTGGGGGTGTAAGATGAATTGAGTCCTATCTGTCTTGCTGTTGGCTCGGATGAGTTATCGAATCCATCGACACATTGCCGATCGTGAAAACGAGTTCCCACGCGTTCTTGGCGTCAACCGCTTGACCGCTTGACAGCAAGATGCGATCCCGGCCATCATGGAGCACCGGATGCCCGATCTTCGACCGCTAAGTGGCTCCAGTCACTAAAGAGATCGCTTGGATCGTCACATACGTATTCCGAAAACACGGTCCTTGTAGACATGAAGTCGTTTGTCCTCTAATGTTCAGCACAGATGCGACGACCCCTCTCCCCCAGACACACCTCGTTTGAGAGCGTTGTTCCACCCATCAGACATCGTCTGTTCGCCCACTACGATTACGCACACAACGCAGGGTTGGACAGCGGACTCTACGATGTCCGAGACCGTGTTTTTGACCATCATACGTCGATACAGGCCGCTGTCAAATCGAACGCTTGGTACCGCGAATTCCGTGAACTCGTGCTAACCGCCGCAGTCTACAACCTCGAACTATCTGTCAAGAAGTGATCTCAACGCCTTCTGTGAATTCAATAGATCGGACCAAACAAAATTTAGCAGTCCTTTTACGTTAGCGTAAAATAATTCAAGATCTAACAACCAAAACGATGACAAGCGATTCGCCTCTTTTCATAGAATTTATAGGATCTCCAGGTTCTGGAAAATCCACAATTGCCCGGAATGTAGTTCATCACCTCAAACGTGAAGGAATTTCTTGCATGTCTACTATAGAAGCTAAAGACGTTCCTGACGAGCTAGAATTCGGATTAACAAACCCAATGGCGCGGCGGGTGACTGGAATTCTTAAGGGAGCATTCTATCATCCATATATATCCTTTCAAGCATACTGGTTAGCAGCGTCCTGTTCCCCACTAAAACCAACCAATATTGTGAGAGGTTTCAACTTAGTCGCATGGCTTCACCTGACAAACCAACTCTCTTCCCGCGAGACTGCGGATGTGTTAGTGTTTGCAGATAGCCCTCCGCATGTGATTGGGCTACTATCCGCAAGGGGTCAACAGCCAGGCGAAATTAGAACTCGGAAAATGCTATCTGCATATGGATGTGATGTCAACCGACTTGTTGTCTACGTTGATTCGCCTACCAAGGTATGTGCCAAACGCGTCCAAGAACGCGATACACCTAGCCGTTTCAATGATATAGAGGTGGACGAAGCGGCTAAGATGATGGAAAAATATCGTGAGACGATATTGAATACAATGGACATCATCTCCGATATCGGGTATGGTGAGATTTTGCAAGTTAGCGGTACCGCATCCGTAGAAGAATCAACCACTAAAATTATTGAAACGGTGCAATCTTCAGACGAGCTCCCTACGTGAGGAGCATCATATTCATTCTGAAGATCTGGGAGACGAGATAATATATAGCAAATCACGCCGTTCCTCACCTTTGTAATCTGCTCTCCCGATAAACTCAATAGCCTTGTCGCTGCCAAAGACCTCATTAAGGTAGTCCAGGTGGTACTCTTTAATGGGCTGACTTTCTGGGCAGGGAACCTCGTCATGGAGTTCCTGTTCTGGGAGTTCAAAGAACAGTTTCTCTGAATTCTCTCCAAGATGGCGTAACATATCTGACGCTGCTGAGTTGCCATACGCTTGAACCCAGTGATGGTAAACCGTTAGTAGTAGAATCACATCAAACGAAGGAATTCTTGAAACAGACTCTGGGGTTAAATTGTACCGTACGTAACCAAGGCCATCTGAGAATTCATTACCAGACCGTGCCATGGTAAGCATTTGTTCTGCACGGTCAACGCCGATACAGAACAAACCCTCGTTATGGAACTTAGAAGTCAGCCAACCATTAGCACAGCCAATATCTAGTAAGTTAGAATCGTCTTCATCAATGTAGGGTTGCATCATCTCCCACCGGTCAACAGCGTCGACACGCTTCTCTGTCTGATAGCGAGTTATACGAAATCCGTTTTGAACGAATCGCTGACAAAACCCTGTGCTTCTGCGGGCCAATTCACCAAGCCCCTCCGATCGATATATCTGGATCGCCCGAGAAAAATACGCTTTGAGCATAAATGGATTGCATCCGTACACCTATTCAAGCCTTACGAACTGCATTTTAGTTTTAGATTAGAATATTAACTACGTGTGATTTAAAATGTTTTGAGATATTCCGTGTGCGGGCCAAGCGACGAATTCAATACCAGTCCGGACAGTACATACTTGTCCACGACGTGGTGGAATGGATGTCCCAGAATGAGAACGATTATTAGATCAACTACATAAATTAGGACAGAATGCCTAATATTCTCTATTTAGTTAATTCGGTTTCATCAACATCAATTCCTGTTGAAATTGGCTATGCAGTTAACGAGTACACTTCCTCAAACGTCACGATTGCTGTGCTCATGAACGACGATAACAGTACACTTGATCCTGATGTTCAAGAAATGGGGTTGCCGATGAAATTCTTCGGAGGTTCTGACAATTTTGATATAAAACTCTATCGACGGCTATGTAATCATTTACAGGAACATGAATATGATATAATCCACCCACATCACAACTTTAGCGGTGCTATTGGTAGAATCATTGGGAGATTATATCAGATACCTGTCGTGAATACAGAACATAATGATATTCAGCATCTTTCTATACCACAGAGGGTTGTCAATACGCTCACCCTCGGATTACCACAAGTCAATGTGTATAATTCGAAGAGTACTCAATCATCATTAGGTCCGGTCGAACGACGGCTTTCAAAACGCAACGAGATCGTGTATAATGGCATTGATATTGATCGCATCGACGAAAGTAGTAGGCATGATATCCCAGCTAACATTCCGGATGAGATATTAATCACAAACGTAGGAGTGATGACTGAACAAAAAAATCAAAGAGTCATCCTCAAAGCTGCCCACCAGATGAAGCAACGGTCCATGGTCGACGACATCCATTTCGTTATCGCGAGTAGTGGACCGCTCGAAAGTGAGTTGAAAGACCTCGCTTCTCAACTCGGTCTTTCTGATCTTGTGACGTTCACGGGATATCTTCCGGAACGGGAACAGATATACAGTTTGTTACACCAGTCGGATATTTTTCTAATGCCGTCAGTGTATGAGGGATTCTGTGTAGCGGCTGTGGAAGCGATGGGTTGTGGTTTACCCGTGGTCGCGAGTGATATCAATGTCTTTCGAGAAGTTATCGGGAAACACGGGATTTTCGTTCCACACGATGATCCGAACGAGATCGCCAGCCATCTAATTGAGATTCGCTCTGAGATAGATAGCGAGTATATTCAAAGAAAACGAGAGAAACTACGTCAACGAGCCGTGTCTCAGTATTCTTTAAAACAAACCGCAATAGAGTATCACGAACTGTATCAAGAGGTGAGCACCTAATATATAGTACAATTCAATGTGGTCGGCCCATATTTTAGATACAATAATACCTGAAGACGAGATGTTTGGCTCTGTTTAAATTCTCAGAGATTGACATGTTCATCCTGTAATTCCACGAGATGAAGACCCTTCCGAAGTCACAGATTCTCCGTTTTACTGAGAAAGCGATCCATCTTGCATGCCGAGCGGTCTCTCGATACTTCTCGAAGTTCTCCAAACACCGCTATACAAGTGACACTGATGGTTGATGCGAAGGTCAATGCAATCTCGATCTCCACGTGACGACGACACGTAAACACAATATTCAGATCGCTCCGTGGTTGATCAAGCGCAATCCCGAGAGTATCGATATTCTGTCGGTGACAAAGGGTACGACGATCAGAAAATCAGGCGACTTGCCCGTCAATACGAGGTCCTTCTACTGATCAAGCGTCGTGAATTCACCTCACTTCACCGGGCATGGAAGCATGCTTCGACGCTGATCTCTACGGATAACGGAGTCAATCAGAGACGACCAACTCAACGCTCAAGGGGAAGTACGGTGCTTTCGTCCGATCACGACGATGGTGGAAACAGTTCCGTGAACTCACTATCGCTTGTCTCAGTCACAACATCGACTAATCACTCTGAGTGGTCGAGACAGAAAAGATAGATACCGATTGGTGAAACCCGTACTCGGCTCCAAGTCGATAGTCGAGCAATCAACACAACCTGCGAACCGTTCAGTCAAGTGCTATTCGCAGCTTTCTCGGTCACATTCATATACACCAATCCCGAGAAGCAGCCGACTGGGATGGTTATCCACCACGTGAGAATAAATGCGATCACGACAAGCCCTACCGCGATCTCAGCCGCTTCCATGAGGGTAGCACCGCTCAGTGAAAACAGAGCTTCGACGATGAGTACTCCCCCGACGAGAACGAGCGACACGAGATACGTTGCGATGGCTCCTATTCCACCGGTAATTATTCCGGTGATCGAAGAAGATGATGGTGCCAAACGCCAGCCGACGACCCCGAGGAAAAATGCCGAAGGCACGGCGATCGGCAGAGCGAGAGCGGGAAACAGGAAACTCGAAAGCCAATCACCGCTCGTCCCTCGCACGGCATACCCACTCAGCACGATGCCGTAGAGACCGGTTGCGAAAATGGCTGCCGAACCAGCTGCATATCCAGCACCAATGTCGGGCCGATCAGCGTTTGGAAGGCGTCCCGGGCCGTATTGTTTACAGGCCTTTCGAAGTGTCAACCGATAGGAGGGCGGCATACTCAGACTTCGGAATAAAAACAGATAGTCTTTGGGGGCAATTTTCCAATCAGCCCGCACTTTTCACCGACCAGCTGTTTCGGACGGAAATGTGTCTGAAGAAGAGGATTTCAACAGAGCCACAGAGTCGATACTGGGACGTACTCTCGGTTTTGAACTGCTCCGTCGTCGTGGTTAATTCCCTGATTATTTACTTGCCATACAAGGTCGACAGACTCATGGTAAGAAGATTGGGTCCTCCCGAAGACGAGACACAATAGCCTACCCGACTGATCTATCTACAGAATTGAACAGCACGACTGACAGTTATCAGGTTAAAGTCCCGTATGCCACCCAAAATACGACGACAGGCCCGCTGGATTAGAAATGAGCCTACACAGGATCGTCGGTAAATGGGAGGTGGAGATGACGTATCTCTTCAACGAGATGGCTCCCGACACGTTTTTCAGAGTCGTAAGTACGACTGACTGAGCAAAAAACTACTTTTCCCTGTACCACGATTAGGGCCATGTTCTCCACGTACCCGGAACGGAGTTCGAAGACCATCCAAAGCGCGAAACGGAGGACATAACCGAGACGGGATATTCATCACACCTAGGGCCGGTACCAATTCGAGATCTCGATTCGAAGCCATATGACACTGATCCAAAAAATATTCATCTTCAACATCAGCCGATCCCTGAGGAGATGTAAGTTAATATATTCTCTTATATATGTTATTTATGATATTTTGGTAAGAACCGTTAGAGCACCGATCGAGATCTTCGTCAAAAAGGAGGAACGGCCAACGAAGCAACGAGGAGGAGATACAACAGTGACTCGAAGATCTCAGAGATATAATCTCACCGTGAAGCCATCAAAAAGAAGATCAGCCATCCATGACTAACATCGTCCTCGTCGTGATGGATACTGCCCGATACGACTCGGTACTCGTTAGTCAAGCCGAACTACCGACTTTCGAGTTCCTTCGAGAGCGAGGGGTCACGTACACGTCTGCCTTCGCAAGTGCTCCATGGACACTCCCATCACACGGGGGGCTCTTCTCTGGAAGATACTCTTCGAGACACGGCGCTAGTGCAGCCGCCAAGCGATTCTCAAAAAACACACCCACTGTCGTCGAAGCGTTCGAGAAGGCGTCCTATGAGACGGTTGCGGTTTCGAACAACACTTGGATCAGCGACGAGTTCGGGTTCGCACGTGGGTTTGACACCTTTCGGAAGAACTGGCAGTACATTCAGTCGGACGTTGACCTCGGTAAGATCGCCCGAAAAGAAGAGGGATTCAACAAAATACGGGGGGTCACTAAACAACTGTTCGATGGGAACCCAATCGTAAACGTCGCTAACGCTGTGTACGGACAGTTTGGCAGACGGGCTGACGACGATGGGGCAAAAGGAACCAATCAATGGATTTCCCGTTGGCTTAGCGACAGAGCTGATTCTGACCCGTTCTTCCTGTTTATCAACTACCTTGAACCTCATCTCGAATACCGACCACCTGAGGAATACACGAAAGCACACCTTCCTGAAGGCGTGAGCTACGCGGAGGCGATGAAAGTCAATCAGGACGCATGGAGCTACATCGCAAATGACGTCGAGATGACTGACCGCGACTTCAGGATACTCGAAGCGCTCTACAACGCGGAGATTGCCTATCTCGACGAACAGATTGGCGAACTCCAGCGGCTGCTGGAGAAGGCTGGCCAATGGGAAGACACGATATTCGTCGTCACCGGTGATCATGGCGAGAACATCGGTGATCACGGCCTAATGGACCACCAATACTGTCTCTACGATACGCTCATCCACATTCCGCTGATAATCCAAGGTGGTGATTTCACCGGCGGTGAAACTGTCGATGAATTGGTTCAGTTGACCGACCTTGCACCGACGTTACTCGATGCTGCTGAGATAGCCGCGCCCGAATTTAGAGAGCAGTTACAGGGTCGTTCGTTTCTACCCAATCTGGACACCTCTCCCCGGGAGTACGTGTTCTCGGAGTATCTGGCCCCCCAACCTTCGATGGATGCACTCAAGAAGCGCGTTGGCGATATCCCCGACGAAGTCTATGAATACGATCGATCTCTCCGTGCAATTCGCGGAAAGAAGTGGAAACTCATCCGTGGTTCCGATGGAACTACGGAACTATATCACATCTCGAACGATCCTCACGAAACCATGAATCTCGCATCCGATCGCCCGGAGAAAGTCGATGAACTAGAGGACGAACTCGACACTTGGCTAGATTCGTTCGAACATGTCGATACATCGGGTACTGTCGAGATGAGTAACGATACGAAAGACCGATTAGAAGATCTCGGTTACTTGCAGTGACATAATGATTCGAGGAGTTTGGTCGTATGGGTTACGGTTGACTGCCACTGGTGGTTTTCCACGACCTGTTCTCGAGCAGATACACTCGCTTTGTCCGCAGCAAGGACCTTAGAGATTGTGGCTGACAGTGCGTCTGCCGAATCGGTTTGTATAACCCGACCACCCTTCCCCACTATTTTGGAGATTTGTTCCAAATCACTCGTGACGACGGGCACACCTGAAGCCATCGCTTCCAGCACGGCCCTGGGAACTCCCTCAGCTCGGCTCGGTAATACGAGTATATCCGAACTTCGATAGACTGTAGGCATTTTCTCATACGAAACTTCTCCAATAAATGTTACTGATTCATTGATTCCAAGATCTCTTGTTTGATGTTTCGTGGACTCATGAAGGGGACCGTCTCCACATAGATATAATTCTGCGTCGGGATACTCGGTCAATACATCTCCAAATGCGTCGATTACCAACTCCGGACGCTTCCCATCCACGAACCGACCGACGAACAACACGACTGGTCCGTTGGCGTCGATCGATTCCATACCCTGCCCGTCCGGAGTAAACCGCTCCGTATCGATTCCATTGGGGATGACTTCGATCCGCGATTTCACACCGAGTTCCCGAAGTGCATCTTTCTCCGCATCGGTATAACAGAACGCGATGTCTGCTTGGTTGTACGTCCACTTGCCGATCGTCCGAAGATAGAGATCGAATACCCGTTCGGGTGCGGATTGTGAATACAGCGAGTGGTTCGTGATCGCCAGCGGAGTATCACTGAAACACCGATTTAATGCCGCGAGATTCGTCGAGAAGTAGAAATGGGAATGTGCGTGAATGACATCGAAATCGGAAGATCCGAATATCTTCTTCGCGACTGGTATCGAGATATCGTTTTTCAGGACATTGAACGTCGCTGGACAGTAGACGATTTCGTACCCGTCACGCCACTCCCTCTTCACTGTCTCAACGTCATCGGTCACTTTGAGAACCGTAACGTCGTGTCCCATCGCTGCCTGATCTCGACTCATCGCATGAACGTGGTATTCCCCCCCACCAATCTCGTCGGGATACAGCCAGTGACTGACTCGAAGGATCTTCATCGGTGTCTCTATCGAAGTTATATCTTCCCAATCACGGTTAGTCTCGCACTCATCTATCATAGTGCATCACCGATCGGCTTCCACTCGAACTCCGCGAGCAATAGTTTGAAACGCTTCTCAGTCTTTTCGAGATTTCGATAGTGCCGTAGACGATAGAACGGATTCATGTCACGGATCTTCGGCTGCCCGGGATCGAGCTCCCATGGGTGGAGGTAGAAGACGAATTCCCTATGTTGGGAGATACGATCGACGCCACGACGAAAGATCGGATATGGGATGAAGCGAAAGTATCCACCGCCGGCCCAAGGAATCCGAACCTTTGACCACTCGAAGAGCGGTAGTTGGACCTCCGTGAGTCCGGATTCGGTTCGCGTGAACGTTTCCGAACCCTGAACGGATATATCGCCATATCGATCGTGGACCGGGGCCGGAAATCGACTCGAATCGTATTCGAAACCGAGATCGGTTAGCGTCTCGATCGCCGCTTCCGTAATCGAAAAACTCGGAGCCCGATACCCGATCACCTCCTGATCGACCTGCGATTCGAGCAGTTGCTTCGATCGTCGCAGGTCGTTCCGTACCTCCGTCTCGGACTGTTCGTACAGGAGTTCGTGGTTGTATCCGTGTGACGCCACTTCGTGTCCTCTGGCCTCGATTTCGCCCGCGAGTTCGGGCGCACGCTCCGCGACATGACCGAGGACGAAGAATGTCGCTTTCGTATCGTACTCGTCCAGAAGATCGAGGATACGTCGCGTGTTTTCGACGACTCGAAGTTCGTACTCGTCCCACTTCTCGCGATCGAGTGCGGGCCACAGGTTATGTGAGTGGAACCAGTCCTCGACGTCGATAGAGAGATATAACTCGGTCATAGAACCTCTCTTCCACGTCGCTGGAACTCACGACGATCGTCGGCGGTGGGGAACGAATAGTACGATCCCTTACCGGACATCTCTGTCAATTCCACGGTTCCATCCGCGATCGCAGCCAGAGCAGCTGCAGCTTCCTTGCCCCCAACGCGTTTTCCTCGAGTAATCACGTCGTCGAGAGTATCGTTGCTGTCCACCAGAAAGGTCGTCTGACGAACGATCTTACCTCGATCGATCTCCTCCACCATCGTGTGAACGGTGACCCCGATCTCATCCTCACCCTGATACAGCGCCCAGAACGTCGGGAGCATTCCGCGATACTCCGGGAGCGATGCAGTGTGGACGTTTATACAACCCCAATTGGGCGCAGTCAGTATCGCAGAATCGAACACCTCCGGTGCCGAGACGGACAGCAGTACGTCGATATTGGATTCCTCAAGATACGAGACAAATTCCGACTCGTTCACGTTTTCGCGAGTTTTGACGGGAACCCCGTTTCGGTTAGCGATGTTTGCTACCGAATACGAATCACCGATCGACGAGAGCGTCTTTCGATATGCGAATTCGATCCCACGCCGGAGGAAATTCCACGGACCGTATAGGCCATACATACGGGCTGCCAGCTCCGCCATCGAATCGTCGAGAAGATCGAGGATCGTAACCGAATCGATGACTACCTTCTCGGATAGTTCATCGAAGAACGCCTCGAAGAACGTGGGCATATAGAAGGGTTCGTCCTGCGTAACGATTGCGATCCGTAGTGGCATCTAGTTAGTATCTCCGTCGGACGGTGATTAAATCCTGTTCATCTAGCTGACGAAGATGTTTAATCAACCGCACTCCCGTCATGAGCTAATAAACGGGCTCTGTAGTTTCTCTAGATGAAAGCGCTTGGCGATCGCCACCGGATCCACGAGGAACGGCGGATCGTAAGATGAAGAAGAAATAGTTCGTACTCACACGAAACTAAACTAAACCAGAACGACGCCCGCTAGATCGCCGAGGAGGCGGACGTCTCCCACGACACGGCCGTCAAGTACCTGAATCGGCTCGTCGAGACCGACGAGCTGGAGACCGTAGAGATCGGGGACGGAACCGGGTACAGGTCGGATCCGGTCACGCAGTTCCTGTCTGAGGTGCGTCGACTCGCGGAGGAACACACGCTGGAGGAGATGACCCGCGAACTCGACGCGATCGACTAGGAGATCGACGACTGGAGGGACGTCTACGGCGTAGACTCCCTCGAGGAACTCCGAACCAGCCTCGGCCGTGACGACCTCGATCCGGACGATCGCCAGGAGCGGCTCGCGGTCGCGGTGGAGTGGGAGTAGGATCTGGATGTCCGTGAGGCAATCCGGCTCGCGATCGGACTGCAGAACCCCCTCGAAACGTCAGACGTGAACTGACTCGCCGGCAACGCGTCGTCGACGTTGCCACAGGAAGGGTAGCGGTGGCGTTCGTCAGCGGCCGGGGATTCACCCGGCGCTCGGAACGACGCACTTTCAGATCGAAGCCGGGGACGAGTCGATTCACGAACTGGCACACATCGAGGCCGAAGCACCACTCCACTTCCTCGAGATCTGTCTCGATCGGCTCCCCGATCGACTGGCGGTGACGACCGGTTGACGACGCGACCGCCCCGATCGGGATCTACCTACTGTACGACCGGTTCGACGTCGTCGATCGCCGACAGTCGGTAGAACCGGGCGACGTGAAACAGGCCGAGCCACACGACCGCGGCGACCCCCGCGCCGAGCGCGTTAAGTCCCATGTCTCCCACTGCGAAGGTTCTCGCCGGAAGCGTCGACTGTAGGAGTTCGATCGCGACCCCGTAGCCGAACGCCACGAGGAAGCCACCGCCCACCGCGTACCACGACGACCGCGGGGGAGCATAGATCGCGTAGACGACTGCACCGGAAAGCCCGACGTAGGCGATCACGTGCAGCCAGTTCGAGTACGGAAACAACCCCAAGGGACCCATCTCGATCGCGCCCGATCCAGGTGGTGCGAACACGGAGTAGTACAAAAGCACTCCGGCGACGCTTGCGACCAGCAACCATCGGACCGATTTCGGGACGAGAGGAAGGTGGAGACGGGTCATCTATCGATCGTCGTTTGAAACGCGTCCTGAAAGAGAGACGTTACAGAACTCGAGGGATCCCGTCTGTTCACCGCTACCGTTACATCGAGTAGTCTCATACAGACCGTGGGTTTGCTCCATGGACAAAACACATGCGATCAACCGGGAGCATTCAACCGAACAACGGTACGATGTCGTCGGTGAGAGCGGAGTTTTTAAACGGATTGGGCGCCCACGACGGAACGATGAACGGGGGGTGGCGATATCGGGTGTCGAGCGCCGCCGGCGTAGCCGGGCTGACCGCGTTTGCGGTCACGCTCGTGAACAGCGGCCCGGTCCAACTCCTCATCACGTCGCTACCCGTGTTGGGCAGGCTCTCGGCGAATCCGCCGGCCGGTGCGGAGGCGTTCTTCGAGGTCGTGATCACGACCGTGATCGTGACGGCTGCGTTCCTTCCCTTGTACAAGCCGCGGCCGCGGCGGGTCCTCGACACCATCGCGCTCACACAAAAGCGCGTGATGGTCGCCGTGTTCGCGCTCGCGACGATCGGCTACTTCGATTACACCTATCGGCTTCCCCGGGCCACGCTAATTGCGGTCACACCCGTGCTTCTCGTGATGCTCCCGGCGTGGTTCGTGTGGATCCGGCGGCGACCCTCCACCGATCCCGAGCGCGCGATCATCGTTGGGGACGACCCAAAGGAGATCGGGCGTCTCGCGACGGACGTGTCAGTCCCGCTGTTGGGATACCTGTGTCCGACGAGTGCTCTCGTACACACGGAGGACGATCGAGACGGTAGAGACGATACCGGCATCGACGAATGGTCGTCGACGATGGCGGTCGCGGATGGCGGCGTTGAGATCGCCGGGATCCAGCGGTTAGGTGGGCTCTCGCGGATCGAGGACGTACTCGTGGAGTACGACATCGACACCGTGGTGTTGGCCTTCGACCGAACCGACCGAGCGGAGTTCTTCGGCGCTCTGGATGCGTGTTACGAACACGGCGTCGATGCGATGGTTCACCGTGACCACGCCGACTCGGTGTTGACCGCCGAGAATGATGTCGGAACGCTCGTCAATGTACAGATCGAACCCTGGGACGTTCAGGACTACGTGTTGAAGCGTGGATTCGACATCGCGTTTTCGGTGATAGGTCTCATCGGGTTGGTCCCCGTGATCGCGGCGATCGTCGTCGCCATCAAACTCGATGATGGTGGACCGATCCTCTACAAACAGGAGCGGACAGCCGTGTTCGGCGAGACGTTCGAGGTGTACAAGTTCCGAACGATGGTGCCCGAGGGGGAATCTGCGATCCCCGTCGACGATGAGGAGAACGGTCGGATCACACACGTCGGACACGTGCTTCGGCGAACGCATCTCGACGAGATCCCGCAGTTGTGGTCGATCCTCGTCGGCGATATGAGCGTTGTCGGCCCGCGGGCGGTCTGGACAGAGGAGGAGTCACTCCTCGAGGCGCAGACTCGATCGTGGCAACAACGGTGGTTCGTGAAACCCGGGTTGACGGGGCTCGCACAGATACACGACGTGAAGAGTACGAACCCCCAGGAGAAGCTCCGATACGACCTGCAGTACGTGAAACGACAGTCGTTCGAGTACGACCTGAAGATCGTTATGCGACAGATCTGGAAGGTCGGTGCGGACGTAGTCGAGACGATTCGATGAGGTAGGTGTAAGTAGTAGCGTTTCACCGGTAGTTCGATTACTGGTCGTTTGCAGTCTTTCCTCGTTGTTCTTCAAGCGAGATGCACGGCACCGATGTCGCTCCCCGAGTACAAACCGATCCTTCTGGAGAACCCCGTCTCCTTACGCTCCCTCGTTAAACGTGACCTGCGTTCCGTTCTCTACTGCCGTTTCCGAAACCTGCACCGATTCATTCTCGATCGTGTACTCACCCGGATACGCAACTCGAACCGCGTACGTTCCGTTTTCGTTCACGCTTCTCTGCCGAGAGTACGTGAATTCCTCACCGGAGACCGTCACTGTCGTCTCGAGACTTACGTCCGTCCCGGGTTCACTCTGGCCGGCGATCGTGGCACCCGGTACCGGCTGGAACACCTTGACCTCGCCACCTTCCGCGATGTAAACGACCCGGAAGTGGCCGGACCCATTCGTTGCCGTCGAGGCGCTGCCGTGCTGCTCGAACAGCTGTACGTAAGTCGTACTTGGATCGGCGTCGACGTTCAGGTTCTCGATCGCGATGTATCCAACCCGTCCCGAAAACCGATCGTAGTGACTGTCTGGATTTGGATCGTTCAAAAACGCCTCATAATTGTCTCGTGCGTACCAGTACGTATCTCCCCCACCACTCACCTGGTAGTTGTACATTCGATTCCGACCCCAATCACTCAACACGTAGTTCGGCCCCTCCCGATCGTCGGCGTCCGCGTCGATCCACGCGGCAGCATCTGCTTCCGAATCCGTGATCGCCACCGTATCCATGATCCCGGGGACCAGAAAGAGACTCAAACTTCCGATCAACATCACCGCCAACGCGATCGTGCTGGCCCGTCCGATCGACATCGACGCCGGCCACCACACGAATCGTGTTCGATCGTCGCTTTCTCCAGTCTCACGACCCAATTCTTGCTCCCCATCCTCTCCAGCCGACTCCGTGATCGTCGGCGGCTCGACGGCGTCGATCTTCCCCAACAGGTACACCAGTCCGACGCCCGCAAACACGGACGTAACCGCGGTCGCCTCGCCGGCAAACCGGATCTGGAAGAACGCGAACCCGAGCAGGCTCACCGCATAGCTCGAGAGCACGAGCCATTCCGGTCGATGGTCCTGAACGCATCGCCACCCGATCCACACGAGCGCGGGCAGCGCGACGAACAGGAACCACCCGAAGTGATCGACGGGACCGAACAGGAATCCGAAGTCTGCCGAGAACAACGATCGCGTCTCGGCGATCCCCTCACGTCCCAACAGGCTCTCCGTCACACGCTGTCGAAACCGATCCGCATCCTCGGGCCGCGCCCACGCGAACCCGAACCAAAGCGGCACCACGCTCGCCGCCGCCGCCCCGAGATGCACCCCGGGATGCCACTCCAACCGCTGCACCACGCTCGCCGCCCCCACCACGACGATCCCGCCGAACGCGACCAAAAGCGGCATGAACACCACCATCGACTCCTGCCAGCCGTATCGCGTGTGCATCAGGTACGCCAGCACGAACCCGACGACCAACGCCCCGATCACGGGCGTTCCCGCCACCAGGGGACTCCGGTCGGTCCGGATGTCCGAGGCGGACCGCAGCGTCAGATAGACCGCGAGCCCCACGAGCAGGATCGGCGAGCCGCCCCACGAGTGGACCATGGCCGCGACGATCACGCCGACGAATCCCGCGACCGCGATCGTCGACGGCGCGAGCAGGTACGAGCGCCACTCGCCCACGTCGTGGCGATCCAACGACCGCGAGAGCCACAACACGCCGAGGATCGACAATGCAAGCCAGGTGTAATCCACCGTGTGGTGATCGAAGAAGCCGATCCCGGAGTAGAGCGCGTGCCCCGGTAACAGCGCCAACACGAGCACCGAGGCCAACGCGATCCGCTCGTCCCCGGTCGTCCACATCGCGTACAGGTACACACACCCCCCGACGATCAACGCCGAGACGATCGGGATCCACGCCACGATCCCCGCGGCCGCCTCGACCTCCCCGCCGCCGAACAGCTTCGTCGCCGCCCACCCGATCGTGTACACGAGGGGATACCCCGAGGTCCGCCCACCGAGCACCTCCGAGATCGCCTCGATCTCGAACAGCCCGATGTCGGCCGCCAGCAGCTGCTCGGTCCAGTAGAGGTAGTGGTACGGATCGTTGCTCGGCAGAAAGACCCGGTCCTCGCGGAACACCTTCGTGTACGTCACGGTCCGCATCACGAACAGGTACGCGAAGACCGCCACCAGCCCGGTGGCCAGATCCCGATGCATGTCCGCGGTCACCCCCCCGATCCACGCCCGCATCCGATCTCCGATCGCCACGTCGTCGATCCCCACGCGCTCGCCATCGTCCACTCCGGAAGCCACGTCCGCACCACCATCGCCACCGTCCCCATCACTCTCGAACGCCTCGAGCGCACTCCGGACCGCCTCGGGGTCGGACACGCGATAGCCGTCGCCCTCGCTCTCGACGATCCCGTGTGAGACGAGTTCGCCGAAGGCCCCCGAGTCGGCGTCCACGTCCGCGAACGTCCAGGGCGCGTCCGCCCCCTCGTCCACCGCGAGCGCGTCCGCGACCGTCTCGGCCAGCTCCGGTCGGTCCTCGAGAAGGGTTCGCGTGGCCGCGTGCGCATCCGCCATTTGGAGGGCGTGCGTCGGCGACCGGCTAAAGTGTGGCGTTGTCCGCCATCGAAGGGATGACCGCTAGCGGATCCTCAGTCACGGAGGAACCGAATTGCGAGTACTGATACGACGACGAGAGCGACGACGGTGACGATGAGCCCGAATCCGGGCTCCTCAACTGCCGTCGTCCCGGTCGGGGTCTCCGTTGGTGTGGCTGTCTCCGTTTGTGTGGGGCTCCTCGTCGGTGACGGCGTCGCCGTGGGGGGCTCTGCCGTGGGTGTTTGTTCGGCTGTTGTGGTCGGGGTTACTGTCGGTGAATCGGGTGGTGTCGCCGTCGGCGTGACGGGGTCCGTTGGTGATGTGGTCGGGGTCGGTGTGTCAGCCGTTTCCACGTCGATGCGGAAGGATTCGCTCGCTTCGCCGGTCGTCAGATCGTCGATTCCCTCGATACGGAGCGTGTACGTTCCGTCATCGACGTCCGTGAAGTCGAACAACCAGTAGGCGGTACGATCGTTCGTCGTTCCACGGCCTTGGACCTCCCGTGCGAGAACGTCCTCGTCGACGGCTTCCGGGAGACGATCGGATTGTGCGTCCGTTGGACTCGTCGAGAGGACTTCCCGCTCGATGGAGACGTTCTCCTCGTGACTGACCAGGTCGACCTCGAGATCCTCGGCCTCGACGTAGTTCCAGTCGACGATCACCAACAGCGATTCGTCCCGCTGGAGTTCGGACGGGTCGTCGAGTTCCGTTCCGACGCTGTTGTAGAGCGTGACGCTGCTGATTCGAGGCTCCAACACACGTACTGTCAGATCCTCCCCGGAGTATCGGCCGGGCGTCTGATCGGCCTGAATCGATCCCGACAGCCGAAGTGGTTCCCCCTCGTTCTGTCCTGTCTCGCCCTCCAGAACGGTTTCCGTGACATCCGTTCCAGCGGTATCACGCCACGTCCGGATGTCCGCTTCGCCCTGGAACACCGTGTAATAGCTCTCGTTGTCGAGAATGATTTCACCAGTGCCCGTGGAGGAATTCCATCGACCCCGTGGTGCCAACGCTTCGAAATCGGTTGACTGTGCGGATGCCTCTCCGACCGGACTGGCTATCCGCGGTGTGTCGGTCGAATCACTTGCCACGAGTCCGATGCCACCGAATAGCCCGATCACGAGGAGGGTACCTACCGTGAAGCGAAGCCACGTTCTCACCATACGTGTGATACGGTTGATAGGACCATGAATCTACCTAGTGGTGACTTCCGTTTCCTCCTCGGAATCAGACGCTCAAGGTGCTCTACAGTCCGCTCACCGACCGGAGTCGAACAGGGTCGCGAGCTCCGCGATCCCGTACAGCGACGCGTCAGATCGCTCGTCGACGACCGTCCGCAACTCGTCCGTGAACCCGGCTCGCGAGAATACCGCGTAGTGGACCTCCCGATCGGTACCCTGCCACCGAACCTCGGACTCGAGCGCCGTGAGCTCGTCGAACACGTCTCGACCGACGGGATCCGTGGTCCATTTGCACTCCCCCAGAAACAGGGTGCCGACGTCTCGGTTGACGCCGACGACGTCGATCTCCTCGCCATCGTACCACCAGCGACCGACTCGAGAGCAGGACACGGGGAATGCGGGCGTCTGAACCGCCTGCTGACAGACGGTCTCGAAGGTCCGACTCGTGTGTGTCGCGAGCGTCTCGTCGATCGCCGCCCGGACTGGCGCCGTCCGTCCCTGTTCGAGCGTTCCCCGATTGGGCGCCACGTACCGAAACCAGAACCGGAGGAAGTCGTCTGCCAATCGATACAGCCCGCGGCCGTTCGGGTCCGTCACCGGCTGCTCGCGCTCGAGGATCGCCAACCCCGTGAGGTTCTGGAGATACCGGGAGAGGCTGCTCGCGTCGCGGCCAATCTCGTTGGCGATCTCGGTGACCCGTGTCGCGCCACCGGCGATGGCTTCGAGGATCGCCATGTACGTCGCGGGCTCATGGAGCTCCTGGCGCAACAGGAACTCCGGCTCCTCGTAGAGGAACGCCCCTTTCGAGAGGATCGCCTGCTCGACGTTCTCGAGCAGACGTCGGTCCGGGTCGAACTGTTCGAGGTACGCGGGAACACCGCCCAGAACGCTGTAGAGCTGGATCTGTGTCTCCAGATGGTCGTTCGGAAAGAACGCACGAACGTCCGCGAACGGGAGCGGAGCGAGCTCCCACTGTCCGGTTCGTCGCCCGTACAGCGGACTCTCGTAGCTCAACACGCCCTCCTTCATCATCGAGATCGAGGACCCCAACAACACGAGAGAGACGTCGGTCCCGTCGAGCACGTCGTCGACGATGGTCTGGAACATCGACGGGATCGTGTCGTCCTCGTCGACCAGATACGAGAATTCGTCCAACGCCACCACACACGGTCCCTCGACCCGCCCCGTGAGGTACCGAAATGCGTCGACGAACCCGTCGACGTCCGGGGCGATGTCGTCGAACCTCTCAGCGCACGCCGTTGCAAACCGCCGGGCGTTGTGTCTCGAGCCACGTTCGTCACAGAGGTAGTACACCGACGTGGCTTCGAGCGCCTCGAGCGCCGTCGTCACCAGGGTCGTCTTCCCGACCCGCCGTCGGCCGTAGACGACGAGGAGCTGTCGCTCCGGCCGAGAGAGGTGTGACGTGATCCACTCGAGTTCCGTCTCCCTGTTTATCATTATGCACACGATCATATTATCCTGTTCATAATAGTTGTTCGGATCGGCCTCGATCCCGTGTCGTCGATCGAACTCGGATGGGCGGACGTCCGAGTGGTCGACGATCCCGGATCCATCGACGAATCCGACCCGGATTCGAAATGGTCACCTGCGAAGACGTCGCGTCGATCGCCTGGGCCACGCTCGCACGGACGTCGACGTCGACAGCACCGACGTCGACGCCGACGCCGGCCAGCTCCGTGCGTCGCGATCGCGGAGTCGAGCACCACGGACGGAAGGCTATTAACAGATGCCCTGGTGTGTACACATGGATTCGACTGCCCCAAATGGGGACGGAGGACCGATCAATGCCTGACTACATCGATCCGGCGGTTGCGCGTTTGCGTGAGAGCGATGCCGAGACGACGGTGACGCTACTGCTCGGCGTCGAAGGCGATCGCGAGGCCGCCACGAGAACGATCGAACGCACCGGCGCGACGATCGAGGCCGAATTAGGGCGCGCGACGCTTCGAGTCACCGCCCCGGAATCGGCGGTCGACGATCTCGCGACCCTCGCTCCCGTGTCCTCGATCGAACTCGAACGGGAGGACGCTCGAGTTGTCGACGATCCCGGATCCATCACGGATCCAACGCGAATATAGTCGCTTGCGAAGACGTCGTCTCGATCGACGGAGGACGTGTATCCAAATCGCTCGTGTCTCGTTCCGTCCAACGTCCTCGAGCGTAATTCAAGGTGGAGCCTCCGACCTCAAGGAGCGAGCGTAGCGAGCGAGTAGGTCGGAGAGGAAACCGACACGGTACTACAGTAACTACGCTCGATGGCTCACCGACTCCCCTCTCTGAATCGTTACTAATATAAAAACATAGACTTACATCTGAAGTACGGATGGAGGTACGTCGCACCGTCCCCGTCAAACTCGACGTGGCCGACAGCGACGCCGACCTCCTCCACGAAACCATCTCTGAGTTCCTGTGGGCCGCCAACTACGTCGTCGACCACGCGTGGCAAGGCGAGTACAAGACCACGAGTAAAGCCGATCTCCAACGGGAAACCTACGACGACGTGCGGGCAGAGACGCGGCTGCAAGCGAATCTCGTCCAGAACGCCCGCAACAAGGCTGCCGACGCCATACAGAGTGTGGTTGCCCGTTGGAAGCAAGGTAACTACGCGGGGAAGCCGCACTTCACCGCTCCGACGCTCGTCTACGATAAGCGGTGTGCGACGTTCAACGACGACCACGCGACGCTCTCAACCGTCGACGGACGCATCACCGCCGAGTACGTCCTTCCCGACGAGAATCGCGAAACGCCCCACTCGGAGTACCTGTTCAACGACGATTACGAAGTGACGGGCGGAGAACTCCACTACCGCGACGGTGAGTTCTACCTTCACGTCCGCACAAAGGCGGACGTGGAGTTCGAGACTGCCGACGATGGCAACGACGGGCACAGCACAGTCCTCGGCGTTGACCTCGGTATCGAAAACGTCGCCGTCACCTCAACGGGTACATTCTGGAACGGGTCGGAGTTGAACCATTGGCACCGCGAGTTCGAGAAGCGGCGCGGGTCGCTTCAACAGCGTGGCACACGAGCCGCCCACGAAACTATCCAGTCCGTCGGACGCACTGAGACGGGCCGCTACGACCACTTCTTCCACACCGTCTCGAAGGAACTCGTCGCCGAAGCCGTCGAGTACGGCTGTGACGTAATCGCGTTCGAGAACCTGACGGGGATTCGTGAACGGATGCCTCGCGCAAAGAAGTTCCACGCGTGGGCGTTCCGACGCCTGTTCGAGTACGTCGAATACAAAGCCGAGGTGGTCGAGATCTCGGTCGAACAAGTGAGTCCCGCCTACACCTCCCAGCGGTGTTCGAAGTGTGGCTTCACTCACGAAAACAACCGCCCGAAGTCGGACGGGCAGGACGTGTTTGAGTGTTTGAAGTGCGGATACTCACCGCACGCGGACTACAACGCGGCGAAGAATATTGGTCTGAAACATCTCCGCTCGGCGCAAACGTCGTCGAGCGGAGGCGCACCCGTAAACGTGCGCTTGAATCGCGGGACGTTGAACGTGAACGGCGAGTACGAGCCTGCCAGCAATGGCCAGAACGGGAGTCCACGCGAAAGCCCCACCCTCAACGAAGCGAACGGCGAAGCCGTGAGCGAGTAGGGTGGGGTAGTTTACATCCACCCGAACGAATTAATACATCTAATACAAATAGTACAATAGGATGCCAATCAGTGCCGATCGGTTTGAATCGATCCCCGAGACGGAGGACGGCCCGACCCCGGGAACGAACGCCCACGAGGTACTTTCGTTCCTCGAAGCGCACTCGGCGGAAGCGTTTACCCAGAGCGAGATCGTGGAGGCCACCGGGATCAGCGAGGGTTCCGTCGGGCCGACACTCACTCGACTGCGGGACGAGGGACGCGTCGATCACAAGGGGATCTACTGGCGGGTCAGCGACCACGCCCGAAGTCTGGATGCAGCGGCGGCTCACGCGGACGACGTCGCCGCGAGTCACGAGGAGGAGCCGTTCGCGTACGACGAGTGGCAGGAGCACGCGGTTGATCCCCGGGACGATCGTGAGTGAACCGTACCGGAGGGGGGACGTCTTTTGGGCCCCCGACCCGTTCCGACGTGGATCGAACCCTCGGCTCTGGTTGGTCCTTGCCGCCCGGAATTTGCCGTATCCTGGTGAGGAGTACATCTGTGTGGCGCTCACGACCAGCGATCTGCCCGCAAACTACGAGGTGGGTGACGACTGGGAGACTGGCCGCGATCCGGACAACGTGTCGTACTGTTCGCCGTGGGTGGTTGGAACCATCAAACACCGAGTAGTGGCGAATCCTCAGGGACGGATCACAGAGGAACAAGGAGGAAGCCCACGGCTTCAGCCGTGGGAGGAATCCGACACTACACGTAACAAACCACGAGAGATAGTCACCCGACTCCCCAACACCATCCATAAGTTCATAAATAACTAGATAAATATGTGAAATACGGATGGTGGAGACGATTCGCACCGTCAAAGTCAAACTCGACGTACCCAACGGGCGGTGCAACGACCTCCATCAGACGAAAGATCAGTTTCTTCACTGTGCGAACACGACCGCAGCGTGGGCGTGGAGACACCCGAACGAGTACTGCGTCACCTCGAAACAAGAAGCCGAGAAGGCTCTGTACGAACGACTTCGGGATGAAACAGCGCTGACTGCGAACCTCGTCCAGAAGGGAATCCGGCGTGCTATCGAGGCTACCAAAAGTGGTGTTGCCCGACTCAAGAAAGGCGAGAACACCCGTCAACCACACTTCGACGCGTGGAGCGTCGTCTACGACAAGCGCAGCGCGACGTTCCACCGCGACCACGTGTCCCTGTCAACAATAAACGGGCGTGTCGAGTGCCCGTACGTAATTCCTGACGATCCCAAGGACACACCGATCGGTGAGTACCTGCTGAACGAGGACTATGAGTTCCGGATGTCCACGCTCCAATACGACCGCTCGACCGAAGCATTCTACCTCCACGCGCGAATGCGCCGCACCGAACGCGACGAACACGAGCAGTCCACGGCTGTGTCTTCTGATGCCAAGCACAGAACAGTCCTTGGCGTCGATCTTAACGTGGACGGCTCGCTCGCCGTGACTTCCACGGGCGCGTTCATCGGCAATGCCGACGAGATGAATCATCGACGCCGCGAGTTCGAGAAGACCCGCGGGTCGATGCAACAGGCAGGAACACGGTCGGCACACCTGTCGATTCAGTCGATGAACGACCGAGAACACCGCTGGATGAAAGACGAACTCCACTATGCCTCGAACCAGATTCTCGAGGAAGCCCGCGACCACGGGTGTACGCACGTCGCCTTCGAGAATTTGACAGATATTCGCGAGCGAATGGCTGGCGTAAAGCGATTCCATGCGTGGGCGTTCCGACGCTTGTACGAGTACGTGGAGTACAAAGCCGAGATGTTGGGGATTGAGGTCGAGCAGGTGAGTCCGGCGTACACGAGCCAGCGGTGTTCGAAGTGCGGATTTACGCACGAGACGAATCGGCGATCGAAACACCAGTTCGTGTGTCAAAAGTGCGAGTACGAACTGAACGCGGACTACAACGCGAGCAAGAACATTGCTCGGAAACTGTTGAACCGACTCCATTCGAGGCAGACGTCTTCGGATGGAGGCGCACCCTGTCAGTGTGCGCTGACGTCAGGGACGCTGAACCTGAACGGCGAGTTTATCGCCTCCGTCAGATCGACGGCAGAAGGGGAGTCCACCGACAAGCCCACGACTTCAGTCGTGGGTCACTGACACGGGAGTTCACGATCGTATGCTCGTACTATCTCTACGGGCAACTCGAACACGGCTCAGATATTGAGGAACAGTCTTAGGTACTACGGCACGTAGTACTAGATGTGAGCACCGACACTGACAACGAGGGGAAGACGACTCGCATCACGAGGAAGGGACAGGTTACGATCCCGAAGGAACTCCGCGAGGAATTCGGGCTCGAAGAGGGTGACGAACTCCGATGGGAAAAGACGGAGGAGGGCATCAGAGTTCGGAAGACGACCCGATCGGCGGGTCGCGGGATGCTCGTCGACGACGACGTTCCCGAGGAGAAACGAGAGGAGATGGCCGAAGAAATGGGATCCGAGATCCGTGAAAAACGCCGGTCGGAGTGGCAGCCGTGACACGTTACACCGTCGACGGGGTGGCGATGGCTCGGTACCTCGTCGACCGACTCCCATCGGCTGCGGACGAGATCTTCACGCGAGCTGAACAGGGTGTCGACGTCGTCGAAGCGCCGACGATCGCCATCAGCGAAGCGATCTGGACCGCCGTCAACAACGGCGAGATCGCCGGCGTCGAGGTGGACACGACTCCGAACGCGGTGCTGCGAGGGCTCGTGAACGACGGGCCAGTACGGGTCGCCCCGACCGATGAACAAGACCTCGCGGTCTTTGGGAGCCTTCTCGACCACTATACGCTCCACGACGCCTTACTCATCGCCAATCACCGCGTCCGCGGAACCGAGGCGATCGTTACGAAAGACAGGGAATTCTCCGGCGAGGACACCGTCTGGCGCTGACGCACCATCTCGAGAGTCGAGAAGAACAAGAAGAATGCCCGTCTGGGAGCCCGCATTCCTCGCTCAAAGTCCCCAGAAGTACACGATGCCGGCCGTCGTGACGACAGTCAAGGTCAGTAACCCACGACTAAAGTCGAGGGATTCCTCCTTGAATCTGTGTGAAGATCCGATTCGACAGGAAGGCATTTGCGTTCCTAGCGATTCTCATCGCCCATGATGAATTGGGAGAGCGAACGAGATATGGCGCGAGACGTCGAGGAGAACGAGGAGCTATTGGCATTTTTGGTGCTAAATCAAAATAGCGGGGTGACTGATTGCACCGTCACAACTACTCCGAATCTTTGAGGGCAGGTCACGCTCCTCCGCGGTGTCGAAGGCGATCACTCACCACTGCCGCCTTCCAACTCTTCGAGCTCCGTTTCGAGTTCCTCGCCAGTACGTCCCTCGCCGATTCGTTTCTCGGGTTCCTCGGGCGTGACATCCGCATTGCGGTGGCGATCGAACATTCGATCGACCTGGTTGAGACTCGAAACGTACCGTCGGACGTCCGTCCGTTCGTCGAGGGCGTGGTAGTACCCGTCGTCGGTCTTTCCGACGTAGCCGTCGTCGTAGAGGCGTTTGAGTGTCGTCGTGGCGGTCCCTCGAGGGATCTCGAGCGATTCCGTGACCTCTTGCGGGGAGTATCCCCATTCGGGATTTCGATACAGATACGCCACGATGTCCGACTTCGTTGTTCCCGGTCTGAGCGAGAGGTCGGGATCGTGGTCCTCGAGTAGTACCGGCATGTACCCGGATGTAGCCGATTGTATGATAAAGCTATTTCGGCCAATTCTCAGGCATGTTTAGGGCACTTCAGGGGTGTATCGAGGACAAACCACGAGACGCGGGCATTTCGAGATCTCCTCGACGACTCACACACCGCGTGCCGCGTGCCGATCGGACTGGGTCAGGCGGCATCGCGATCGACGGCGACCGGCGACGATCGACGGCAGCACGATCGGAATCGTCGACCGGACGACGGCCGAGCGCATCACCGGTCGTCTTGACGTTCGAGAACCGCAACGACGTCGGACAGATCGAAGAGACGGAGGTCACCACGATCGTTTGCAGCCTCCTCGACGGACCGTTTGAACCCGGAGCGGCTGAACAAGGCGAATTCGTACGTCGCCTCACCACCGCCGGGAGGCGTCCAGTCGATATGCTCCACGTCGTCTTCGAGACCCGCGAGCACGTCATATCCAAGGGGGGTGGTGGTGAATTTCGCTTCCCCGGCGATCACCGTTGACTCGTCGGTGGGTGCGACGATGTCGATCTCCCGCCCCTTGTACCACCACTGGCGTGGGAGCTGTGTGAGCTGGGCGTCAGGATAGAGCGCCGGGAGCGCCTGGTGACACAGCGATTCGAACGTTTCGCTGACGAAGTCGGACACTGTCGGTTCGATGAGATCCGCGTAGGCGTTCTCGCCGTAGAGTTCGTACTGCCCCTCGCGGCCGTAGAGATACCGGAAATAAAACCGGAACACGGGATCTCGAATCCGGTACCGAGTCCGCTTGCTGCGCGCCGGATCGGCGAATGCCGGATGGTGTTTCTCGATGATCCGGAGCGTTTCCAGCCGGTCGAAGTAGTACGACGTGTTGGTACTCGCGATGCCGGCTCCCTGGGCGATCTCGTTTCGACTCCGGTTCCCGCTGGCCATCGACTCCAGCACGGAGAAATACGTGTTCACCTCGGTAAGTTCCATCTGGAGGACAGTTTCGGGCTCGTCGTGGAGTGGGCCATCCGGATCGCAAAGCAGTCGCGTGATGTTCTCTCCGAGACTCCGTGCTGGATCGAGCGGGCTGAGATATCGAGGGGTGCCCCCGAAGACGCCATAGATGAACACCCGTTCTTCGGGATCGTACGTCGGGACGAATTCTTGGATGGAGCGAAACGGCAGCTGGGTGAGTTCGATGCGACCGTTCGGCGTTTGGGACACGCGCCCGTAGAGCGGCGCGCCACCATCGAGGACGTGGGTATGAATCATCCCGATCGCAGAGCCCGTGAGGACGAGCGTTGCCCGGCTCTCGTCGACGGCTGTATCCCACAGGTGTTGAATGACCGAGGGAAGCCCCTCGTTCGATTCGATGAGGTACGGGAATTCGTCGATGACGATGACCGCGTCCCTGTCGGTGAGATACGTGAGGAGTGGTTCCCACTCCTCTTTGACGGCGGTGACGTCCGGATAGGTCGTCGCTGCTGCCTCGACGAACCGACTGAGCTGTGTCGTCGCCGTCCCGTGGACTGCCTGGTAGTACACGGCATCGTCGCGGTCGGCGATCGATCGACGAACGAGTGCGCTCTTGCCGATCTGGCGGCGCCCATAGATGACTGCGAGTTCCGCAGCGTCGCTCCCATAGAGCGTCTGTAACCGATCGAGTTCATCGGCCCGATCGACGAACTGGTTCATACCTCCTGTCGGTGCGGGTGATACATATACCTCCCGGAGTTGGAAGTGAAACTATTATAGTCTAGACTATACTTATGCACACGATAATATTATCCTAGTCATACCAGTGGTTCGGATCGGCCTCAATGTCGAGTTCCTCGATCGCGATGTAGCCGACCTGACCGGAGAAGTGGTCGTACCGGGTATCGGATCAGGCTGGTTCAACTGAAGCGGTAGCGCGGAGTCTCCTTCCGCAAGGAGCGACCGAAGCGCTAGCGAAGGAAGCGAGTAGGGTGGGGTAGTTGACGAACGTCGGCCAGCTCCGGTCGGTCCTCGAGAAGGGTTCACGTGGCCGCGTGCGGATCTGCTATTGGCATTTTTGGTGCTAAATCAAAATAGCGGGGTGACTGATTGCACTGTCACAACTACTCCGGATCTCCGAGGACAGATGACGCTCCTCCGTGGCGTCGAAGGCGATCGCGAGGCCGCCACGAAGATGATCGAACGAACCGGCACGACGATTGAGGCCGAATTGGCGCCGCGACGCTTCGAGTCACCGCCCCGGAAACGGCCGTCGACGGTCTCGCGACCCTCGATCCCGTGTCGTCGATCGAACTCGAACCGGCGGACGTCCGACCGCTTGAGTTGGGAAACGGACCCTCCCGCAGTCGTGTGGTTGAGAAGCGAGGGATCATCCCGAGTCGTCGAGGACGGTCACTCAGGTAGGTTGCGTAAGTCTAGATGATCGCTTATGTGTTGATTTAAATCCTCAATACATCTCGATAAATCTATCAAAAGGCAATGCAATAGACTTAGGAGGGGGTAGGACTATCTCTAAGTCAAAATGGATGCCGAACGATTTGAACAGGGGCCGGGGACGATCGACCCGTACGATGGGCTTCCGTGTTATCGTCCCGAGAGTCTCCCGCCGTCGATCGAGTACACCGACGACGTGTTGCGGGTGTACGGCGATGCCCAGTATGCGCTCGGTCGACTTGCAACGTTGCACCGGAACGTGGACAACGAGAACCTGCTGATCGCGCCGTTCGTGGTTCGAGAAGCCGCGATGAGCTCACAGATCGAGGGGACGAACGTGACGGTGTCGGACATCATCCTCCACGACATCGATACCTCCCCGCAACGATCTGCTGCCGATTCAACCGACGTTCGTGAGGCATACAACTACGTCGACGCAATACGGGAGGGATTCGATCGATTGGCAGCCGGTGATCAGCTCTCCGTCACGATGATCTGTGACCTTCACGAAACGTTGCTCAGTGATGTCCGCGGGGTCGAGGAACACCCCGGGCAGCTCCGGGATGTGCCGGTCTACATCGGCTCACCGGATGGGTCGGCTGCGACAGCCCGCTTCATTCCGGCCAATCCTGACACCGTCGATCTCCTCTTAGAGCAACTCGTCTCGTATATGAATCGGGGCTCGTATCCACCGCTGATCGACGTTGCGATCACGCATTATCAGTTCGAGACGATCCATCCGTTCCGAGACGGAAACGGTCGGCTTGGGCGCCTGTTGATGATGCTCCAACTGTACGACGCAGGGCTGTTACCGGAGCCCTATCTGTATTTGAGTGCGTACTTCAATCGTCATCGACAGCAGTACCTCGACTATTTACTCGCTGTGAGTAGCGACGGAGCCTGGGAGCAGTGGATCACGTTCGTGCTTAATGCGATCGCCGAGCAGGCGATCGATGCGTATGACTGTGGTGTGGAGCTGCAGTCGCTCCGTGCTGACTATCACTCACTATTCCCGAATCGGCCTGTTGCGAGAGATGTGATCGATTACGTTTTCGAGGAACCGTATCTGACGGCGCCACGAGCGATCGAGGCGACGGGCCGCTCACGGCAGGCCGTTTACGACGCGATCGAGGCGCTCGAAACGGAGGGGATCGTCGATGAGATCTCGGATTCCGAACGCTATCGAGTCTATGAAGCGCCGGACATCCTTCGCGTCGTCGAATCGCCGTAGTCGGAGCGATCGAGACCCTTGCTGTTCGACTTGCGTGTTGCACACCCCGAAGACAACGTCCCAGCCCAGAGAGTGGATGGTGCTGAGGGAGAGGTCGGGATCGTGGTCCTCGAGTAGCACCGACATGGAATACCCAGATGTAGTCGATTGTCTGATAAAGCGATGTATCACCGTTGACCGCCGTTGGGAAATCGGTGCTTGACGCCGACGTATTTGTATACGTTGCATACATTGTGAAAAGTATGGGAACGATCTCGGCACGCGTGCCCGACGAGTTGGAGGCCGAGCTCGACGCGTATCTCGAAGAGGAGAACCTCGACCGGAGTACGGCCGTTCGAAAGCTCCTCTCCGAGGGTCTCGAGGAGTGGCGTCGCGAACGAGCGCTCGACCAACTTGCGGCCGGATCGATCACGTTCAGTAAAGCGGCAGAGCTGGCGGGGATGTCCGTCTGGGACTTCGCGCACCTCGCCAAGGACCGTGACATCACCTGGGTGGCGGACGACCATCTCGACGCGGATCTCGAGGCACTGTGAATGCGGGTCTTCGACGCGACGCCGCTCATCTACCTCGCGAAGGTCGATCGACTCACGCTCGTCCAGCACCTCCAGGTGTCGTGCGTGATACGAGCGCATACCCCCGTCTTTAGGCGGGGGGGTTAACTGGCGACTGTTGAGTCACGACGTCGATCGAATCGGGTACCGCTACGGGCTCACGACGGCGCCGAAGGCGATCGTGAATTTCCCACGACCCACACCGCGTCCCGCGTGCTGATCGGACTCAGTAGGTCTCGACCGCCACGCCCAATGCTTCGAAGTCCTCCATGTTCGCCGTGAGTACCGCGTCATCGAGGACGTCGGCCATCGCGGCGATGTACGCGTCGTTCGCCCCGATGCCGGCGTTCTTTCCGGCATGATCGTCCGCCTCCGCGAGGAGGGCGCCGGCCCGCCGTGCGATCTCCTCGTCGACGTCGATTCGGGGGTACCCCAGGAGACGGTTGCGTACCTCCTGTTCGGTCGTGTCGCTCCGCGCCGTGGCGACGCCGTAGTAGGTCTCCGCGACGACCGGCGTCGGGAGCCACTGCATCTCGCCGTCCGCGACGAGTTCCGCACCTTTCGAGAACGCGTCCGGATCCCCCGCCATCAGATCGAAGAGGTACGAGGAGTCGAGGATCACTTGTCGTGGTCTCCGTCGTCGAAGGCGCGGCGGGCGGTACTGAGCCGATCGCGGTCACGGCCGCGAAGATCCTGTATCGCCTCTTTGGCTGCGTCGGCTTCCGCCTCCGTCAGCAGGCCGGCGACGTCCTCGGGATGCGGACCGCGCGTCATTCGGCGAAGCGTCTCCTCCATCGTCTCGCCGGGTTCGTTGTGTGCGGTCAGCCACTCGTGGTAGTCCTCCGAGACGCGAATGGTTTTGACCATGCGATATATTGGGATATATGAGTCTAAGAGTCTTACGGCGGGTATCCTAGTGATTTGGAGGGCGTGCGTCGGCGACCGGCTAACGTGTGGCGTTGTCCGCCATCCGCCTCCTCACCGGTCGCCGAAGAGCCGGGCGAGGAGCCCGGCCTGACGTGCCCGCTCGGCGAGGAGGACGGAGCAGTCGACGTCGTCGACGACGTCCGCCACGACGCTCCCGTGGATGAGCCGGGGGAACAGCCCCCGCTCGCTGGCGCCGATCGCGACGAGCGTCGCGTCCGTGGCGGCCAGCCGGATCGCGTCCTCGACGTCGCCGGTCTCGACCCGGTGGGTGACCCCCTCGTCGCCGAAGCCGTGTTCGGCGGCCCACTCCCGGAGGAACGCCTCGCCCGCCTCGCGCTCGCCCTCGTCGGCGACGTGGAGGAGCGTGAGGTCGGCGTCGTAGCGGTCCCGGAGGATCCGGACGGCCTCCGCGCCGAGGTCGGTGTCCGGGCCGCCCGCCGTGGGCAACAGGATTCGCGAGGGGTCGAACTCGCGGTCCCGGAGCACGAGGAAGTCACACGGCAGCTCGCCGACCATCTCGTCGACGGCACCCTCGATGCGCCCCGGCTGCCCGTGGGAGCCGCGGCCCCACCCCATGACGACCTGGTCGGCGTCGTGGTCGCGCGCCGCGTCGAAGATCTCCGCGAACCCGCGGTGGGAGACGATGGTGTGCGTCTCGACGTCGACGCCGAAGGTCTCGGCGTCGCGGCGGGCCTGGTCGAGCACCTCGTGGTAGTTCTCCTCGTGCTCCTCCAGGTGGTCGGCGGCGTACTCGAGCGACGTCTGGTCGGGGACCGTCACGATGTGGACGGCGTCGACCACGCCGTCGTGGCGGTCGGCGACCGCGCTGGCGAGCGTGATGAGCGCCTCCTCGTGTTGGGGGTTGGCGAGCGGGACCATCACGCGAAACCGGCCGCCGTCGGGCTGGAGGCCCGCGGCCGCCGAGACCACGCTGTCGGGCATGCTGTCGGAGCGCTCGAGGACGTACTTCCCGAGGATCCCCTTCTTGTCGGCCCGCGAGCGGGCGTACACGAGGTACCAGACGACCCCGAAGGCGACGAACCCGCCGGCTAAGGCGATCTCGATCGGCCGCATGAACGCGATCAGCCCGAAGGAGGTGACGGCGCCGAGTATCGGCACGACCGGGTAGAACGGCACCGTGAAGTCGGGGTCGTACCCGGGCGCGTCCGCCTCGCGCATGACGATGAGCGCGAGGTTCAACAGGCCGTAGACGACGAGGTGGAGGACGCTGCCGGCCTTCGCCAGCGTCTCGACGTTGCCGACCGCGGTGAAGCCCAGGATCAACGCGCCGGTGATCGCGATCGACCGGTAGGGCGTGGCGAACCGCGGGTGGATCCGGTTGAGCCACGCGGTGATGAGCCGGTCGCGCCCCATCGCGAAGTTGATGCGCGAGGACGCGAGGATCGACGCGTTGGCCGAGGAGGCGGTCGCGAGCAGGCCGGCGAAGAGGACGAGCCCGCCGCCGACGGCCGCCAGCCCGAGGACGTCGCCGAAGGCCACCTCCGCGACGTCGATCACGGGGGTCCGCGAGTCCGCGAGGAGTTCCCAGTTTATCACCCCCATCAACACGACCATGATGATCGCGTACATGACGGTCACGATGACGACCGACCCGACGATGGCGAGCGGGAGGTTCCGCCCGGGGTTCTTTATCTCCTCGGCCACGGTCGTGATCTTCGCGAACCCGAGGTACGAGACGAACACGAGCGCGGTCCCGGGCAACAGCGCGTCGTACCCCTGGGGCGCGAACGGCCGCAGCGTCGAGAGGTCGGCGGTGAGCGCGCCCAGGATCGAGAAGGCCGTCAGGATGACCACGAGCAGGATGACGATGACGTTCTGCAGGCGTCCGGTCTCCTTGGCGCCCACGTAGTTCACGCCGACGAAGGCCGCGCCGGCGACGAGCGCGGCGACCTGCGTGCGCGAGAGCGCGAGGGGGCCGAGGCTCACCGCGGGGAGGGCGACGAGTTCGATGAGGAAGCTGCCGAACCCGAGCATGTAGAACGCGGAGGCGAACGCCAGGCCGATCCAGTTACCCATGCCCGCGATCGACCCGAACAGCGGCCCGAGGGCGTGGTTGACGTAGTAGTAGCTCCCGCCGGCCTTCGGCATCGCCGTCCCGAGCTCGCTCGCGGACAGCGCCGTGAAAAGCGAGATGACCCCGCCGACCACGAACGACGCCGCGACGAGCGGCCCGGCGACCGCCGCGGCCTCCCCCGGCAACACGAAGATCCCCGCCCCGATCATCGTCCCGACGCCAATGGTCAACGCCGCGAGGGGTCCCAGGTCCTTCGCGAGCTCCTCGTCGTCGGTGCGGCCGCTCATCGCGGATCACCGCCGAACGCCGCCGCCAGAGAGCCGATCGTCGAGAACACGCCGGACCACGTCTTCGAGAACACGCCGGACCACGTCTTCGAGAACACGCCGGACGACTGGAGCACATCAAACGCAGAGATCGCATCAAACGACTGGACCGCACCAAGCGACTGGACCGCACCGACCGCCGAGATCACACCGACCGATTCGTTCGCGCCGGGACGACCGTCCCAACGAGGGGGGCCCCGGTGAGGCCCCCCGGGATCGGGACGGGACCCGATGAGGTGTCGATCGAGGCGGGTCACCGGCCGATGCCAGCGCCCTGCCGTGGAGCCGTCTCGAGGACCCGGACGGAGTCGACCGGGACCGTTTCGTCTCGAGACCGGCGAGCGTCGCTCCCGAGGTCGAACTCGGAGGCGAAGCGACGATCGCGGCCCGTCTCGGGGGCGTCGTCGACGTGACGTAACGTCGCGTGCATGGTGATTGCAAGCGTGGCCACCCAGTTAACACTTGGTAGGCACCTGCTCCGGACTCGGGCGTTGACGATCTGGCGGTCCTCGATCCCGCGTCGTCGATCGAACTCGAACGGGCGACGCTCGAGTGGTCGACGATTCCGCATCCGTCGACCAATACAATGCGGAATCGACATCGCAGCGCGGTGAGACGTCGCGTCGTTCGTTTGTGCCACGCCCACCTGGGCGTCGATTCGGGCCCGCTGATGTTGTACTCCGAAACGTTTGTATTACTCTAAACTAAACGTATTACTGAATATGTCGAGTAGTTCGAGGGATCCGACTGTAGTACGCGTCTCACGCAAGGGACAGGCCACGATCCCGAAGCGACTGCGGGAGAAGTTCGGGATCGAGACGCCCGGTGAGGTGTTCGTCTACGAGGAACGGGGCCGCATCGTCATCGAGCCGGTGCCGTCGCCCGAGGAGCTACACGGGATCCACGCCGGGGACCACGAACCCGGCGCCGTACTGAAGCGAGTTCGTGAGCTGCAAGCGGACGAGCGCCGCCGTGAAGCGGAGCGAGTCGAACGACTTCGTCCGTCGGAGCACGAATGACCGGAGGGTACGTCTTCGATACCGAGGCGATCCTCGCCTACCTCTACAACGAGCCTGGCCACGAGACCGTCGCAGCACTTCTCGACGAGGTGTTTTCGGAGGAGTCGCCCGGCGCCATTTCGGAGACGAACGCCAGCGAGGTGTTCTATCTCGTCGCCCGGTTCGAAGGTGTCGAGGACGCTCCGACCGCCGTCTCGCTCCGCGAGGCGGATCGAGACGTCCGTGCGCTCGACCGGCAGGGAGTGACTATCGAGCCGGCCGACTGGCGCCTGGCGGCGGAGGTGAAGTCCCACGGTCGGATCTCGCTTGCCGACGCATACGCCGTTGCGCTCGCCCACGAACGGGATGCGACGCTCGTCGTCGGCGGTGACGACGACTTCGAGGATCTTCCGGTCGCGGTCGACGTGTGCCGGTTTCGCGAACACGGCGTGTAATCGGCAGGTGATGTTCCTCCGCGGCGTCGAAGCGATCGCGAAGTCGCCGTCGATCCGACTGAACCGACCACCGACTTGGTCATCGCACAGCAGTCAATCTGCATCGATGTCGTTCACGGATTGTCGATCGTTCACGAACTCCCCATGTCCACGTCCAAGCGCCGTCCGACGCGTGAGTTCACTCCTCGATCCGTTCGGCATCGGTGGACTCACACTCCGGACAGCCGAACCAGTACGAATCGAGGTCGGCCTCGGAGTCGAACTCCGTTCCACAGTCCTCACAGCGGTAGCTCGGCGTGTCGTCCTCGACGCCGATCGCCTCCTTGACGGTGTCGATTACGGACATCACCGAATACTGGCGGCGGGAGACGCTTATGACCGGCGCGAGACTGTGTCAGTCGAACAGCGAGTGACCCGTGAAGCCGAAATATCCCCGTCTCGACGCCGAACACGCGGGGATCGTCGCTTCACTGCGTGAAGTCCTCGTCCTCGAGGGGGTCGTGGCGGAGTTCGATGTTCACCTCGAACCCGGCGTCGATCAGCTCGAAGGTGACGCGTTCCAGCGAGGCCCGGTACACCTTTCGGTGGTTCCCCTCCGCGTCGATCTCGGTCTCCTCGCGCACCAGGTCGTGCTCCTGGCAGACGTTGAGGCGCCTATAAACGGTGGGTTGTGACACCGACAGCTGATCGGCAAGCTCCCCCGCCGACTTCGCCTCGGTGTTCGTCAACGCGAGGATCTTGCGCACCTCCTCGCTGCCGAGCACCTCGAAGACCGTCTCGGGGTCCCACTCGGAGGTCACACCGGGACATCGGCCCGCGGGTATAAATGTCGTTTCGTCACCACGATTCGCTCCAGTTGTACTCGTCTCCACCGGAATTCTAATACAGTTCGAATACAATAATTGTACTATGCCGGTGGACTTCGAGACGCATACGCCTGGTGGGTCGCGGATAGACCTCTCGGAAGGGTCGAACGCCGGAATGATACTCAAATACCTGCTTGAACACCGCGGTGTCGGGTTCACGCCCGCGGAGTTAGCCGAAGCGACGAACATCCCGAGGGGCAGCGTCGGACCAACGCTACAACGCCTGGAAGATGCCGGACTCGTTCGACACAAAGAGCCGTATTGGGCGGCGGCCGAGGACGATCGCCTCGCTGCGGCGGCGGCGTCAATCGTTGGTGTGGAGGCCGTTGCGGACCGGTTCAGCGACGACTGGTACGCGACCAACGAGGGCTGGGAGGACGATCTACCCGACCTGAGCAACGAGGCGTGATCGATGGCGTACCCACGGGGCGCGATCGTCCTTGCGACGGACCCGTTCGGAAACGCGCCGAAACGCCCGTATGTGGTTTTGTCGAACAGTACTCATCCATTTCACGGCCAGGAGTACGTAGCCGCCGTGATCACGACGACGGAACGGCACAACGCGATAGAGCTGACTCCGGAACGGATCGAGCGTGGAAGCCTTCCGCGACGATCCTTCGTATCACCTTGGTCCGTCACGACTCTCAAAGATGCGGTGATCGATACGCAACCAGCACAGGTGACGGGTGAGACCGTCGATGACACGCGACGTGAATTGAACAAGTATCTGGAAGGTTGATCGGGAGTATTCTCCGACTACGGAAACGAACCGCCCGAAACGTTGGGACCCTAACGGAACGCGATCGTTGACGTCAACCCGACGCCGCCCGGTGCGTGGAGGCGTCGTCGTCAGTTACCGCCCGGACCGCCCGCGTGGTCCGGCGGTCCGCGTTCGCCATCATCGTCGTCTTCCTCGGACTCGTCGTCGGTGTCGTCCTCGTCCTCCTCGTCCGCTTCATCGTCAGCATCGTCCGCATCCGCTTCATCGTCAGCGTCGTCAGCATCCGCTTCCTCTGATTCGTTCTCCTCGTCAGCGTCGTCGTCCTCGGACTCATCCTCCTCGGACTCGTCTTCGTCGTCAGCATCGTCCTCATCGACGTCGCCGTCATCAGCATCGTCGCTCTCCTCGTCGGCGTCGTCGGTGTCGGTCTCGTCCTCTTCCTCCTCGGCGTCGTCGTCGTCGTCGACATCATCGGATTCGTCGTCAGCGTCGTCGCCCGGACCGGCGTGAGCCGGCGGTCCGCGCTCGCCGTCGTTCGCCCGATCGGAGTTCCCCGGCGCATCACCGGCGTTGCCCGGTGCATCATCGGCGTTGCCCGGGTTGTTCGACGTCACGAACTCCGAGACGGCGGAGCCGATCCCACCGTCGCGGTCGTCGGTCTGCTGGATGAACTCGCGGACCAGCTGGCCGAACGGCGTGTCCTCCGCGGACTCGTCGTCATCGCCGGCGGTCAGATCGACCGTCGTCGAGACGCTCTCGTTCCCGGCGGTCGCGGTCACCTCGACCGTCACGTTCTCCTCGGCGGCAGGGAGGCCGACCGTCCCGTTCTCGTCGGTCGTGTACTCGCCCTCGCCGGCGTACGTGACGTTCTGTCCCTCGGCGGTGGTGACGTTCACCGTCGCGTTTTCCACCGCGCTGTCGTTCTCGGTCACTGTGACCGTCGGTTCGTTGCCGGCATCGTCGACGGTCACGCCGAAGTCGCCCTCGGCGGCCGCGACGCCGGCCATCGCGCCGATCGCGACGACCGCGATCAGCAGCAGTCCGATCGTCTTCGTGCCTGTGGTTTCGCTCATGTCCACTCGGGCCCTGTCCCTGGTCGGTTATAAAGAGATGAATCGGTTAAGTCGGTTTAATTCCGTTTGTATCCCGGTTAAAGCCGTTCTACCGTCGGAATCCGACAAACGGAGTCCGTACGCGGACTCGTCGCCGATCACACCCCGTTTCGATCCGGTTCGCGGGTCGATCGGCGCTCGCGCGCGACACCAGGGCACCCGCCAGACCGAGGGGGAACCAGCAAGATCGAGACGATCGACCGCCACGGGTCGCCACCACGATCTGAGCCACTACCTGGTTTTTTGTCTCCCGAATCGGTGTCTCCACAGGATGCGCTACAGTCGAAGCTATCTGTTCGTCCCGGCCACCGACACGGAGGCGCTCGAGAGAGCGCGGGAAGGGCCTGCTGACGCTATCGTCCTGGACATGGAGGACGCGCTCAAGCCGCCCGCCAAGCCGGACGGGCGCCGGACTGCTCGCGCGGCCCTCGAAGAGCGCTCCCGAGACTCGAAACCACACGTCGTCCGCGTGAACGGTCTCGACACCGAGTGGGGGGTGAGCGACTTGGAGGTACTCCTGTCTACCGAACGGCCGCCGGACGCTCTACTGCTTCCGGACGTCAGGTCCGAGAGCGACGTCGACGTCGTCGACGATCTCGTACGCGAGGCCGGCCACGAGGACGAGACCGGCATCGTTCCCCTCGTCGAACGGCCGGCGGCCGTCTTCCGTGCACACGAAATCGCGCGTGCGAGTCCGCTGATCTCCGCCCTCGCGTTCGGCATGGGCGACCTCCGGCGTCACCTGGGAACCCTGGCCCAGTCCGACGCCGACGTCTCGTTACCGCGTTATCTGGTGTCACTGGCCGCCAGCGCCGTCGACGTCCCAGCCGTCGACACTCCATACCTTCAGCGCGACGACCCGACGGGACTTCGTACGGACACGCGGGAGGGACGTCGCATGGGTTACGACGCGAAGCTCACCTTCTTACCGGATCAGATACCAGAGATAAACGAGCTCTTCACGCCCTCGATCGAGGAGGTCGAACGGTCACGGCACTTCATCGACGCCTTCGAGTCGGCGCCTGACGAGAAGGGAGCGATATACGTCGACGGGACCTTCCTCGACAAACCGGTCGTGGAGGCACACCGAGAGCGGGTGGTTCGCGCCGCGAAACACGGTGTCGACCCGAGCGGGTGACGATCCCCTCCCGCTCCGCCAGAGAAGGGCGATTCGTGCTGGCGGGCGGAGCTTCCGTCGCCTCGTCGCGTCACTCTCGGAGTTCGGAGACGTCGAACACCGGCTTGCAGGTCCGTCCGTCCAGAAACGCCTCGAACGCTTCGTCGGCGTCGAGGAGCGAAAATCGGGAATCGATGAGCCCCTCGGCGTCGACGGTTCCCGACCGGATCATCCGGACCGACCGCTCGAAGTCCTCCCACATCGAGGCGAACGAACACTGGATGTCCAGCTCCGAGCGGACCAGCGGCGAGTAGGCCATCGTGGTCTCGCCGGTCTGTCCGACCAGCACGATTTGACCGCCCTTCCGGACCGCGTCGACGGACATCGGGAGTCCTGACGGGTGACCGGTCGTATCGAACACGACGTCGAAGCCGATTCCGTCGGTGACCTCCTCGCGGAGCGAATCGAGATCCTCGTTCTCGACGTCGACCGTTCGGAAGCCGAAGTCCCGCGCCAGCGGAAGCCGGTGTTCCGCGTCCCGACCCACGCCCGCGACGATCACGTCGCCTCCCTGCGCGGCGGCTATCTGTGCGGTGACCTGCCCGATCGGGCCGGGACCGGCGACCAGCACCGTGTCGCCCGCCCCGACTCGCGAGTTCTCGACGACGGCGCGAGCCCCGATGCTCGTCGGTTCGGTGACGGCGGCGCGTCGCAGGTCGAGTTCGGGTGGAAGCGCGTGGAGCGCCGTCTCCGGAACGGGAACGTACTCGGCGTAGGCGCCGTCGTGGTCGACGCCGGTGACGACGGCGTTCTGACAGACGTGTTCGTCGCCGGACTTACACTGATAACACGAGCCACAGCCGCGTATCGGTCGCTCGACGACCGGGTCACCGACGGAGAACTCCGTGACGTCGGACCCGACGTCGACCACCCGTCCCGAGTATTCGTGACCGATGACGGTCGGCGGTTCCATCCGGTGGTACGCCTCCTTGAACTTGTAGATACCCGCGTCGCTGCCGCACACGCCGGCGTAAGCGACTTCGACGAGCGCCTCGTTCGGTTTCGGCTCCGGTTTCGGGACGTCGACGAGTTCCATCCCACCCTTGTCTCGAGTTGTCTTGGCAAGTGCACGCATACGACTGACGTCTGATTCGATCCTGATAAACGAATGGGCTCTCCCCTCGACTCCGGATGTCGAGTCGCGTCCCCAGCCCGGCGGAGGTCCCTCGTCGGTCCGCCGGCGCTACGCGTTCGTACCGAGCGCCCGGTTGAGCACCAGCAGGACGACGAGCGTCCCGAGCAGGCCGGCAACGAACCCGTAGGCCGTTTTCCACCCGGCGACGTCGACCAGTAGTCCGGTGACGCCGCTCCCGAGCGAACTGACGAGCAACACGACCGTCCGAACGAGACCGAACCCCGTTCCCCGTTCGTCGGGCGCGAGGTTGTCCATGAATCGCGAGTTCATGACGCCGGGCCAGCTGAGGCCCAGCCCCACGAGGATAACGCCGCCGCCGTGGACGAACGGTCCCGTGCCCAACAGGAACGTCGCGTATCCAGCGGCGCCAGCGAGGAACGCACCGCCCAAAACGACGTCGCGGCCGATCGTATCCGAGACCCGACCGAGCGCTGGCGATCCGACGAGCGTGAACGCGAACACCGCGCCGAAGATGACGCTCGCCCGGGACGTGGAGAGGCCCCCGTATTCGACGAGAAACGTGGGGAAAAAGGAGGCGAACGCTTGCCAGGTGAAAAATCCGAGCATCGCGATCGCGGTGGTGAACAGGATGGTCCGGCGAGAGAGGAGGTCCAGGAGTCGGCGCACGTTGAGCTGGTCGCGTATCGAGGCGTCGAGGTTCTCGGGTGACGTGGCGGGCGCCCGCCAGACGAACAGCGCGAGCGCGGCGACCGCGATCGCCGTCGCGGCGAGCGGTCCCGCCCGCCAGTCGAGGCGCGCCGCCAGGTACGCGGCGGCGACGGGAGCCACGAGTCCGCCGGCCGAGGCACCGATCTCGTGAATGCCGAGCGCTCGGCCCGTATTCTGGAACTGATTGGAGAGAAACGCCACCCCGGCGGTGAAGTACAGTCCCGAGGCCGCACCGACGCCAACGGCGAGGATCGCGAACACCGGAAACGTCGGCGACAGTCCGAGCGCGAGGGTCGTGATCCCGGTCGCCCCGATGGCGATCGAGACGACTCGCGTCTCGCCGATCCGGTCGGCTAGCACGCCACCCGGGAACTGGAAGAGGGCGTAGGCGGCCCACATTCCCGAAAACGCCAGTCCCACCTGACCGTTCGAGACCGAGAAGGCGTCGGTGATCTGGGGGACCAGCGGACTCGTGACGAGACGGGCAAACATCGTCACGAAAAACGCCGCCGTCGTCACCCCGAGAATCTCCCGTTCTCGCCATCGACTCATCGCCTCTGACTCCGCCCCGCCACATTATAAAGAGCAAGGAGTCGTGTTGTGGGCGGATGCGTGACGCGAATCGTGTGGTGCGTGGGTTGTACGTCTGTGAGTCGTGCGGAGCGACGATGAACGCGGACGTGAACGGCGCGGTGAACATCCGACGAAAGATAACTCAGAGTCCTCCGACAGAGGGTCTGACTAAATCAAAATAGCGGGGTGACAGATTGCACCGTCACGACTACTCCGGATCGCTGAGGGCAGGTCACGCTCCTTCGCGGCGTCGAAGGCGATCGCGAACCCGCCACGAGAACGATCGAACGCACCGCCGTGACGATACGATCGAGCGAACCGGCACCACGATCTAGACCGAGGTGGGACGTGCACCGCTTCGAATCACCGCCCTGGAAACGGATGTCGACGTCGACGACCCTCGATGCCGTGTCCTCGATCGCACTCGAACGGGCGGACGTTCGAGTGGTCGACGATCCCGGATCCATCGAGGAATCCGATGCGAATCGAAATAGTCGCTTGCTAAGACGTTGTCTCGATCGACGGAAGACGTATATCCGACTCGCTCGTTCCCCTGTTCCAATCAGGAAATGAGCAAGATAAGTGACTCTTTCACCAGCCTTCGCCCCGCTGCTGTGAGATAAGCTAGTTGTATGTGAAGACGAATGTTTGACGCCTGCTTTAACGACATCTGCATTCGAGGATAGAAATAGTTTGATAATTGGTTAGTTTAGTATTTTTAATTTCTAAATACATATTTTATGCTGGTTTGATTCCCGTGTTTCACGCAGTGACATCGTTGGAAGGGCGTCTATAACCACCGTATCTTGTTGTTCAGAACGCGTACGTCGCTGACGAGATGTATTCCGTGGAATTCCTCGAAAATTCATTTACTTCAGGGATTCTCGTCATATTAAACTAAACATGCAGTAAGTGGATTGTAGCGAATAACCGTCGGAATACAGTCATATCCATCATCATTGAGTTCACAATCCCATCGATCACAAGGCAATCTGAACTCGTCCCATCAAACGGCCATCGAGCGGACTTCTGAACCTAGATGTGCTGATGAGTTAACAGCGATAAATATAAAATACATAGATATATAAGATAAAATATAGTAAAGGTAGAATAGCCAGCTCAAGTGGATATTGAGTTTAGTTATTGACTCGGGGATCGCCCTTTCTCCAGAGAAGCCAACTCGAAGCTGTCTTCACATCGATTTTGAAGAGCGACTCGGAACATGAAGCGTTCCAAGACCGTCTTTCCTTACTCTTCGTCTTACATAAATACGATCCCGACTTGATACAAAATCTTTATCATGTATTAGTCTGGAATCTCTTGGTATGCCATTACAGGCGTTATCAAGAATAGCCACTGATATTATTGGTAAGAAAGATGATAGTATTATCCAAATAGCAGGTATTCTTCTGCTACATCTGATGCTAATAACGGGATTAATTCAAATTTTTAATCGCTTTATCGATATTTCTGTCGGTCTGTATTGGGTTGGTGAGATAACACGAACAACGTTGGTGTTTCTCACATTAGTCGCCCTTCCATATCTATTCAAACATAACTTGGATATCTCATTCTTACCAATTCTTGAACGATTCTCCAACGAGACGTATAATGTTCTCATCTTAGTCCGTAACATATTGTTAATTGGATTTCTCGTAATTATGGTTCAGTCCTCGTACCTATCATACTACCAAGTTAACTCGATCACGCTTCCTACAATTAGATGGTTCTACATCCGATGGATATACGCAGTAATGGCCGTATCCTTCGGTGCAACAATCGTCTATGTCATTTCGGATACCTTGGGGAAATTGATCGCGTTAGCATCAACGGATGGAGTCGAAACTGACGCAGGTGATGATCATGTCTAACCTCTTGTTGCTCGCCTTTTTCATTACACTATTGGGATTGTACGCGCTTGGCGTACCGCTCGGTTATGCACTTGGTTCAACGGTTGTTGTTGTGATGTTTCTCCCTATCGGCCCAGAACTCAATTTTGCCATCTTGGCACAGCGAGTCTATGCGGGAATGGACGTGTGGGTACTACTAGCGATTCCGTTTTTCATCTTTGCAGGCCGACTTATGAATGAGGCGGGGATAACTGAAGATCTCTTTGACTTTGCCACTGAACTAGTTGGGACGCTACAAGGGGGACTCGCTCAGGTGAATGTGATTGTAAGCGTAATCTTCTCCGGAATGAGCGGGTCTGCGGTTGCTGATGCAGCTGGCCTTGGCGTGATAGAATATGACGCGATGACGTCACATGGATTTGATGGGAAAGATGCAGTGGGAGTGACCGGATCCTCTGCAATAATTGGACCAATTATCCCCCCCAGTATTCCGGTCGTGATTTACGCTGTACTTGTCGAAGAGTCGATCGGTGCCCTGTTCATGGCAGGTGTGATTCCGGGACTGATGATGGCTATAGCGCTGATGCTGACGATCTATTTCTTGGCCCGGAAACACGACTGGCCACGGGGTGAGCCGATTAATGTTCGAAGACTTTCTGTTTCGTTATTACGAACTATCCCAGGCCTCATAACGCCTGCAATCATCCTCGGCGGAATCATGCTCGGGATCTTCACAGCAACTGAGGCCGCTATTGTTGCCAGTCTATGGGCAATCCTGATCGGTACGTTCTATTATCGTGGCCTAAACGTTCGGACGTATTACAGGGTTTGTCGCGACACATTCGAAGATACAGCGAGTATTATCATTATTCTCGGATTCGCGAATGTCTATGCCTACTGGCTTACGCTTTCAGGAATTCCGGATATCCTCGGAGGAGTCATACTTGGAATCTCTGAGAGTACGGTAATCACACTTCTCTTCTTGACGATACTACTGCTCGTGTTAGGTACGTTCATGGAGACTAACGCGATTCTTCTGATACTCACACCAGTCTTACTGCCGATGTTCCCAACTCTTGGTATCGATCCGATTCACTTTGGAATCGTAATGATAGTCACGTTGATGTATGGTCTTATCACACCGCCTTTCGGTATTATTCTCTTTGTACTTGAACGAGTTACCGATGAAACTCTCACAGATGTAATGAAATCTATGCTGCCATACTACATTCCGCTGGGGATCGTTCTATTATTCATTGTTATATTCCCAGAACTCTCGTTATACGTTCCTCGAGCAACCGGTCTGCTGTGAGGAACGCGCCATTTTGAAAAGAAATTGTGTCAATTATTATATTTAGGCGAGGAGGATATTCCATAAATACTTTTATGACTAGATATAATCGCTATTCGCATGGATATCAATGGGGTCATCCCACCCATGGTTACGCCTGTCGAAGATCGCTCAGGAACAATCGCCATAGATGAATTACGACAATTAACCAATCGGCTTGTGAAAAATGGGGTACACGGTTTGTTCCCATGTGGGACGACCGGAGAGTTTTCGAGTCTATCACGATCGGACCGATCCACAATAATCCAAACCGTATCAAATTCAGCAGATTCTGTGCCAGTATTAGCGGGATGTGGTGGGACAAGTCGTTCAGAGGTACTTTCCCTAATTGATGATGCTGAGAAGGCTGGTGCAGATGCTGCAGTCATCGTCCTCCCGTATTACTTACCTGGCTCTCCAGAGGGTTTTGAGGAGTTTTATTCCAACATAGCAGACGACTCATCACTCCCCATCATCCTCTATCATATCCCGTCTCGAACAGGGCAAGAACTCCCCGTGGCAACTGTTCAAGCGCTCGCAGAACATCCAGCTATACACGGAATTAAGGACTCTAGTGGTGATGTCGGATATCTCTATGAGCTTGTTCGTTCGACTCCGGAGTCATTTTCTGTTCTCCAAGGGGGGGTTATCGATTCACCTACTGTCTTTCGTTTGGGAATTGACGGAATCGTTCCAGGTGAGGCAAATTACATGCCGTCGACCCTCGTCAACGTATACAGTTCATTCGTAGACAACAATGACGAAGCAATGATGGACGCACTACGATCCACTATTGAGATCGGACGTTCCTTTAGGGAAATTCCGCTTATTCCCGGTATAAAGTATCTGACAACCTATTCTGGAATTGATGTTGGACCTTCTCTTCCTCCCCTCCCAACGCTCAATGAGGAGATGAAGCGAGAACTTCGCGTGCGTTTTGACGAGTCAATGGGGTAGCCACAAGATCAGCATCAGAGAATTCTCTTTTAGACTAGTCGTGATCTAGACCACAGTTCCTCTCACATCATATCCGCCCGTGAAAATAGATATTGAAAAACCGATCCAGTCCCTCGATATTCAGGTTCGGAGCCTACAGATCCTGGATCTCCTGGAAGTCAACAGCCCATTCCTCGGAAGATAATTCCTCAAGGTAGGGTTGTCCTGCTTCTACAAACGCCTCCCGGTCAACCTCATCTGCACGAATTATGGTAGTACCTTCATCACGAGCCGCATCATACTCGTCCTCTTCCTGTTCACGGATGCTATCTGTTACATCATCGGCCGCCTCTTCTATCACGGATTCCATGTAGTCTCTGTCGTCTGTAGAGAGACCCTGATAGAATTCCTCATTCATGATGAAGTGGTGCATACTCAACAGATGGTTCGTCTCTGAGAAATGACTTTGAACCTCATAGAGGCTCGTCGACATGAACTGCGTTATTGGCCCCTCCGAGGAGTCTGCAACACCGGTCTCCAATGCCGAATAGAGCTCGTCGAATGGAACCGGGGTAACATCAACGCCAATCTCTTCCCAAACGCCGACCCACGAGTCGAACTGGGGAAGCCTCATCTTCAATCCCTGAACGTCTTCTGGTGAGGTAACCGACTTATTAGCCGTGACTCCCCGATTTCCCCATCGGTAGCCTTTGAACATTCGGAGACCATTGTTCAAGAGCTCTCCATTGAGCCCGTCCTCGGTCAACAAGAATTCCTCTTCGACACTACGATAATGTTCGATATCCCTGATGACAAAGGGGTCGCCCGCAAACGTATACGATGGGGCAAATCGTGTTGCAGTCGCCTCAGGACTCTCGATAACCATATCGGTCGTTCCCGAAACTGTAGCGTCAAGAACTTCCTCGGCGCCGCCTATTGTGCCTGCTTCCAGGTTAAACGAGATACGACCGTCAGTCTCATTTTCAATACGATCGATAAATTCCGATTGAATGGTCTGAACAATCGTGCTCTCTGGCCCGTTAGCCGAAGCAAGGGTGATCTCGACATCTTCTTCGCTATCTCCGTTACCACCATTACCGCCGTTACCACCATTCCCTCCGTTACCACCATTTCCATTCCCATTTCCACCCATGCATCCAGCAGTACCTACCGTACCAACTGTAAGTGCAACGCCACTCTTTTTCAGTAGTTCTCTGCGCTCAACCGGCCCATTATTCCAGGACATACGTGCTATTGAGGATACTAATTATTAATAAATGTTTTGGATATTTTGTTGTGGGCATATCTCTAAAATTGAGCATCTTTGTGGTACACAAATCTGTGGAAATCCAGTAGCGAGCAGCTTCGAGTTAGTCAATATCATTGAAGATAGTTTATTAGGGGAAAAGTACTCTTAGAAGCCGTGTAATCTGGATATCTAGATTAAATTGCGAATATTCCTGGTCAATTATATTGACTACACTCAAAGATCAGATCCATGGGCATTACATACGTACGTTTGTGATTTTGAGTAATGAAGGTACAATCACACTAGATGGTTTGATCGTGTCTTGGGGTCGCGGTAAGTTAGGGATTGAGGCGTCCGAATTAGAGTTCTATCGCGGAGATCGAACGCCCTTGGAAGGTATCGCGTGGATTGACTTGTCGTTTAGAGGGCGAGTTCGAACTCCACACCGGACGATTAAGAAAAGAATTCGCTGTCATTTGACTAGTATGTCACTTCGAGAGATAAATAAATTTCTTGAGTGATATCGGTCGATCTGAGTCCCATTGCTATTCGAAACTAGGTTCATAAAGTCGATCTATAGCTGCTCTTGATCGTCTCGGAGGATCAACTCGCGGTTGACGAAAAGATGCTCCGACTCCATGGTCCGCAGTTCTAGCTGGACGGCAAAGTTTATCCGGATAGGAACGAAATCCTTCACGTTAACCTCTCTGCCACCACAAATGAAAAACTGACGCGATGGTTTCTGACTGAGCTACACTAGCACTACTAGCTCAATACCGTGACGTTCCTCATCGATAATGGAAGCTATCATGAATTAATTCTTGCTGAAGACAATTATCCATTTCAAGTTATTCAGCATGGAAATTGGATTGCCATCGAACATATCTTATAAAAAATAGAACGGCGAACATCATCGTTCACAAATAGTTTTAGCAATGTCGTGCTAGAGACAGCTTAAAACAGGCTTGAATCTGTCGCCATCTATCATAATCCACGCCAAAGTTAACGTGAACTGTCTTAGATGAGACATGACCTAATTACTCAGGTATGCTCAATTTTGAGTTCGATCACATTGGCTGTATTTTGTAATTTTTGCGCCATCTCTTTTTGCACGTCAGTATTTGAGATTTTGGTGGAAGGCATCGAAATGCTAACAGCTCCGATAACACCATTCTCACTGTCAGTGATTGCAACTCCAATACAACCCAGACCTTCCTCTCCCTCGTCTAATTCAAGTGCGTACCCACGCTCTCGGGTTTTTCTCAATTCGTCATGGAGCTGATCCCTATCTGAAATCGTGTTCTGCGTTAGCTTTCTCATGCCATGTCGATCAATGATATTGTTCACGTCTTCTGGGGTTCGTTGAGCTAAAATAGCTTTCCCGTAAGCGGGTTGATGAAGGTATCCGTACTTCCCCATTGGTTCAAGATTTATCGCAGCATCTTGACCTTTTGAAATGTAGATTACAACACCACGGCCACGTTCTTCAATTGCAAGATTAACCAGCTCTCCGGTTTGTTGGGCCAACTCATCTACTTTCGGCCGTCCATGACGATAAAGTGGCAAACGATGTCTCATTTGTCCACCGAGCTGTAGAAATCTAAAGGAAGGTCGATAATCATCGCCATATTTCGTGACATATCCACGCTGAACAAGGGTCTGTAGATGAATATACACGGTACTTTTTGGAATATCTAGACATTCCGAAAGCTCAGTTAAACCCGCACTCTCCAGCTCAACTAGCTGTTCAATAATATCGAAACTCCTTTCGATAGATTGGAGACTATTTTTTGAATTCTTGGTCATAGTACTACAATTTCAGTTGTATATAATATATAGATGGTGGTTGATGACTATCGGACGGAAGTGTAGTATTCAATTTTTCGAATAATGCCAATTTTCAACGGTGCTGTTGACATATGTTGTTACAAGTTTAATCATCAATAGCGCACGGTGACTATTTGGTAGTGGTAATACACACATCACACAAAACGAAATGGCTGTACTAGACGACCTCTCGGGATTCGAATTAGAGGATCTGATGGAGGACGTATTCCGGAATCTCGGCTACGAAAACGTCCGACAGGCCGAGAAAACGGCAGACGAAGGGCGAGATGTGATGATGGAGGAGGTCGTCGACGGCACCCGCCGGGGGATAGTCGTAGAGTGCAAGCACACGGAAACGGTCGGACGACCAGTCGTCCAGAAGCTCCACTCGGCGATCGCGACGTTCGACTTCGACGGGCCAAAGCGCGGAATGGTCGTTACTACGGGACGGTTCACCAATCCTGCCGAGGAGTACGCTGAACGACTCCAACAGAACGGTGATCCCTATCCTATCGACCTAATCGACGGCGAGGACTTTCGAGAGCTCGCCGACGAGATCGGTCTCGATCTCTACAACGGGGGGATCGAGATCCTCTGTAACGAGACGCTGCGACCGTATGATCCGGCCACGGACATCGACGCACCCGTCAGAGAGGCGTTCTAGGACGTCGAGAACATTGAGGCAACGGACCTCCCAGCACCACACTCACAAGTCACGTTTCGTCCGATAGTCCCGCGATCACCGCGGACACGAACACCGTCTTCGAGACGTCGGTGGGCGTCATCCACCAGGTCACCACACGCTTCACGCCGAGTTCCAGCAGGCGATTGACGGTCCGTTTCGAGGCCGGGCGGACCTCGTCGGAGATAGTGATCGCGTGCAGGAAGCCGTCGAGACGGTTCGATCGAGGGCCGTCGATGCGGACGTCCCCGTTGCGGGTCTCGGGTTCGGGATGGACGACGTCAACGAAAAAGCGACGAACGGCTACCAGATGCTGAACCTCGGGAGCACGACCGGGGCGCTCGAGCAGACCGTCACGAGCTGGTTCGATGCCTCCGAACGGAACGGCGCGTGAATTTCGTGCTGTTCCGCCTGTCGGTGTACCGTTGACGCCGCCCGAAGCGTGGAGACGTCGGCGTCACATCGACGGCGCGTGACGGACGTCGCGGACGCGATCCTCGAGGGCCGGGACGGATCCGGTGGCGAGTGGAGCCGGAACGGATCCGGCGGCTCTGGGGAGACGCGATCGACGGGCAACGTCACCGCCCCCGCTACGCGTCACTCCTCGATCCGGTCGGCGTTGGAGGATTCACACTCCGGACAGCTGAACCAGTAGGAATCGAGGTCGGCCTCGGACTCGAACTCCGTTCCACAGTCCCCACAGCGGTAGGTCGGTGTGTCGTCCTCGACGCCTATCGCGTCCTTGACGGTGTCGATCACGGACATCAACGGACACTGGCGGCGGGAGACGCTTATGACCGGCGCGAGACTACGTCAGTCGAACAGCTAGTGACCCGTGATGCCGAAATATCGCCGTATCGACGTCGAAGACGCGGAGATCGTCACTTCACTGCGTGAAGGCCTCGTCCTCGAGGGGGTCGTGTCGGAGTTCGATGTTCACCTCGAACCCGGTCTCGATCAGCTCGAAGGTGACGCGTTCCAGCGAGGCCTGGTACACCTTCCGGTGGTTCCCCTCCGCGTCGATCTCGGTCTCTTCGCGCACCAGGTTGTGCTCCTGGCAGACGTTGAGGCGCCGATAGACGGTGGGCTGTGAGACCGACAGGTGATCGGCAAGCTCCCCCGCGGACTTCGGCTCGGTGTTCGTCAGCGCGAGGATCTTGCGTACCTCCTCGCTGCCGAGCATCTCGAAGACCGTCTCCGGGTCCCACTCGGAGGTCACACCGACACATCGGTCCCCCAGTATAAATGTCGTTCCGTCATCGAACCACCGGACAGGCATCCGGGGATCCTCACCTCTCGTCTTTCGTCCCCACGCCCTCGCGCACCTTCACGGCCATGCCCGTCTCGAACGCGCGCATCTCGACGGCGGCCAGCTCCGCGCGCCCGACCGCCAACAGCTCGTCGTCGGGCGTCACCACGAGCACCTCGTCTCCGGGACGCACCGCGTCGTCGACGGCCTGGACGAACTTCGCGAACGCGTTGCGCCCGTCGCGTACGAAGGGCTCGCTCTCCTCGCCGACGGTCACGCGATACGCCGGCGGATCGAGCGCCTCCCGGAGCCGACGGCCGCCCGCTATCCCGAGGGTGAACCGGCCGTCCGTCCCGTAGGAGACGAGCCGCTCGCCCTCATCGCCGCCCGTGGGGTCGACGTCGCCGGCGAGCACCTGCCTGGGACGTCCGCCGCTCGATCGCCGGATCGAGAGCGGCTCGTCGTCCGGAAATAGCGCCGCGCCCGCGCCCGCGCCGAACTGGTAGTCGGCGCTCACGCGAAGGTCCGGAATTCCCGTCGTGTCGCTCATGAAAGGCGCTTGGACGACGAGGCGGATAAGTGCGGCCGATCGACGACGCGTTCCACCCCGAAGGTCTCCGGATCCGACGGGTTCTTTGTGGACCGTAGGACAGATCCGTCACCGAGTTCAAATGGCCCTGCTCCCGCCGTCGATCCGACCGTCCAGCCGTCCAACGGGGGAGTCGGCGTGAACGCGAACGACCGGTCCATCACGGGGTTCGTGATGGTTGCACACGGGCTGGTACACACCTACGAGCTCTCCGTGCCGATCTTGATGACGGTCTGGCTGCTCGAGTTCTCGGTCACGGCCGCCGTGCTCGGCGTCGTGGTCACGGTCGGGTACGGCCTCTTCGGAATTGGCGCGCTCCCCGGCGGGCTGCTCGTCGACCGCTACGGCTCCCGCCGGCTGATCGTGGCCTGTCTGTTCGGGATGGGGATCGCCTTCCTCTCGTTGAGCCTCGTTCCCCACGTCGCGACGATCGCGATCGCGCTCGGCCTCTGGGGCGCCGCCGCCAGCGTCTACCACCCGGCCGGCCTCGCGCTCATCAGCAACGGGATCGACCCGGACGCCCGCGGCACGGTCTTTGCCTACCACGGCATGGCGGGCAACGCCGGGATCGCCTTCGGCCCGCTCGCGACCGCGCTGCTGCTGCTCGTCGCCGACTGGCGGGCCGCCGTCGTCGTGCTCGGCGCCCTCTCCATCGTCGCCGCGCTCGTCGGGCTCTCGATCGACTTCGACGAGACGGCGGGACTGACCGACGCCGAGGACGAAGAGGTCGAGGGCCCGGACGCGGACGGGGAGATCCGCTCGCTCGCCGACCTCATCGAGGGAACGCGCGCGGTCTTCACGGCCGGCTTCGCGCTCGTCTTCCTCGTCGTGATGTTCAACGGGCTGTTCTACCGCGGGATGTTGACGTTCCTGCCCGAGCTGTTGAACGACTTTCTCGTTGCGATCGTCGGCGACGTCCGCCCGGGCGTCTTCGATCCCGACAGCGCGCTCGCCGAGGAGTTCGACCTCGCCCGGTACGTCTACGTCGGGCTGTTGACCGTGGGGATCGCCGGCCAGTACGTCGGCGGACGCCTCACCGACCGGATCGAGCCCGAGCGGGGGCTCGTTGCGATGCTGCTCGTCCTCACGACCATCGCGCTCGCGTTCGTGCCCGCCTCGCGTGCGGGGCTCGGCCCGCTTCTCGCGATCGGCGGCGCGCTCGGGTTCGCGCTGTTCGCGATGCAGCCGCTCACCCAGGCGACGATCGCGGCCTACTCGCCGCCGGAGTCGCGGGGACTTTCCTTCGGATTCACCTACCTCGGCATCTTCGGCATCGGCGCGCTCGGGGCGACCGTCGTCGGCGTCGTGTTGACCTACGCGGACTCCGAATTCGCCGTCTTCCTCGCGCTCGCCGGGTTCACGATCACCGCCTGCGCGCTCGCGAGCGTCCTCGTCTCTCGCGATCTGCGGCCGTGAGGAGGACGCGCGCGGAACGGGCGATCGGGGAGCGCAGCCACTCCTCCCTCACTGCGGGAGTTCCGCGAGCTTCAGCCGCAGCCATCCGAACGCCACGAACAGCACGAGCCCGAGCGGGACGCCGACGACGAGCCCCCCGAGGAACCGTCCGATCGACAGTCCGAGCGCCATGCCGAGCACGAACGGAAGCGCGAGCCGCTCCACGAGTTCGTTCGGCGGAAGCGTGATCGGCCCCCGATCTGTCCCCTTCGCGCCAGCCGTCTCGTCGTCATCCATACGCCCCCTCCACGTTCCGGCGTAACAGGTGTTTGGACTGGCGTCGACGAGTGTCTCCGCGGCGAATTCGCTTATCCGCAGTACGTCCCACCACAATTCATATAATGTATGATCTGCGTATATTCACTGAAGGCATGTCCCGAACCACCGCCACCATACCGGACGACCTCACCGATCTCATGGAGGGGGCCGTTAAAGCGGGAATCTTCGAAAACAAAAGCGATGCCGTTCGTCATGTCCTGCGGGAATATTTCGAGGAAAATCGGAACGCCCGTATTGCGGCTGCGGTATCGCTTTACGGGGATGAGGAGATCACGTTAGGTACTGCTGCCCGGCTTGCCGGAGTCAACCGATTCGAGATGCGAGATATCCTGCGAGAGGAAGGCATCGAACTGCGGTTCGGTCCCGAGGACATGGACGCTGTGAGAGACGAAATCGAGGCCGCTCGCGATCTCGAATGACGACGTCGCCACGAAAGCCAACGGTACTCAATACCACCGTCCTTTCCAACTTTTCCCACGTCGATTCCGTCGAGCTGTTGGTCGATCTCCCTCGGATCGTGACGGTAGATGCTGTTCGCGACGAACTCGAAGACGGAACAAACACCCATCCGTACCTCGAACGTGCGTTAGCAAGGCTCGGGGAGGAGATCACCGTGATCGTTCCATCTAGCTCCGTGACGGCGTTGGAGGAGACGCTCTTGGAAACCCTCGATCCTGGTGAGGCACAGGCACTAGCCGTCGCAGAGGTTTCTGATGGCCTAATCGTTACTGACGACGGAGACGCGCGTGCTACCGCGAACCAACGCCAGGTGGATTTGACCGGGTCGATCGGGCTCCTGGTTCGTTTCGTCGAAGACGGTCACCTTTCGCCGGACACGGCGGACGAATACCTCACACGTTGGATCGATGAGGCCGGGTTCCGTTCTCCTGCCCGCGACTTCGACGTTTTTCTCGACGAGTGACCGTCTCGACCCGGGTCGTGTATTCCGGCCGGGGAGAACGTGTATTCCGTTCGGAGGGATAGTGGACCCCATCGGAAGACGTTCACCGAAGGCGGCTGAGCAGCTCGTTGTCGTGATCCAGCGTGTACCGCCGAAACGGCCTTGCCGCTTCGAGACACACGCCGCCTCGGATCATCGCCATCTGTGGAGAAGGCGATACTCCTCGTCCGGCGTGTACCGGCGGAACAGCAGACTGTTCGACAGCACCGAGACGCTGGAGAACGCCATCGCGCCGGCGGCGAGCACGGGCTGGAGCAGGCCGAGCGAGGCAAGCGGGATCATCGCCGTGTTGTACCCCAACGCCCACACGAGGTTCTGTTTGATCTTCGCGAGCGTCGCTTCGGAGATGCGGATCGCCTTCACGACGTCCACCGGATCGTCGCGCATCAGGGTGACGTCGGCGGCCTCGATGGCGACGTCCGTGCCCGACCCGATGGCCGTCCCCACGTACGCCACCGCGAGCGCGGGCGCGTCGTTGACGCCGTCGCCGACCATCATCGCCTTCCGCCCCTCGTCCTGGATGGACTCCACGGCGTCCGACTTGTCCTCGGGAAGCACTTCCGCACGGACGTTCCCGGGGTCGATGCCGACCTGCTCGGCCACGGCGTGGGCCGTCCGCTCGTTGTCGCCGGTGATCATCATCACGTCGACGTCGCGCGCCTGGAGCTGGCTCACGGCGTCCTTGGCGCTCTCCTTGACCGTGTCGGCGTTCGCCACCACGCCCACGAGTTCGCCCTCGTAGGCGACGAGCATCGCCGTCTTCCCCTCGCGCTCGAGGCGATCCATCGTCTCCTGGGCGGGCTCGTGGTCGATCCCGTTGTCGCGGAGGAGTTTCCGGTTTCCGACGAGCACCTCGCCGTCTCGCGAATCCGTGCCGTCCTCCCCCGATCGTTCGGCGGTCGGTCGGACCGCCCTGCCGTCGACGGTCGCTTTGACGCCGTGGCCGGGGACGTTCTCGAAGTCGTCCGGATCGGTCACGTCGATGCCGCGGGCTTTCGCTCCATCGACGATCGCTCGCGCGAGGGGGTGTTCGCTCCCGCTCTCGGCGACGGCCGCGAGCCGGAGCACGTCGTCCTCGCCGAGCCGCTTCCGTGCGGTCAGCTGGCCGCCTCCATCGGCGGCGGGAGTCCCGTCGCCGCTCGAGCGTTCGGCAGTCGGCTGATCGTCGTCATCGAGGACGACGACGTCGGTCAACTCCATCTCGCCTCTCGTGAGCGTCCCGGTCTTGTCGAAGACGACCGTGTCGACGTCCTTCGCGCGCTCGAGGACGTCGCCGCCCTTGAACAGGACGCCGTTCCGGGCGCCGAGGGTCGTCCCGACCATCGTCGCGGCGGGCGTCGCCAGCCCCAGCGCACAGGGGCAGGCGATCAGCACCGACGAGGCGAACACGATGACCGCGAACTCGAAGACCGAGACGCCGCCGGCCGCGACGGGACCCCCCGCGACGAGGCCCCAAAGTGGGAGCGCCTCGACGACGCCAGCGAGCGTCGCGGGGAACAGGTACCAAACGACGCCCCAGAACACGGCGTTCGCGATGACCGCGGGGACGAAGTACGCGGAGATGCGGTCGGCGAGGTTCTGGATGTCGGGCTGGCGCGACTGCGCCTCCTTCACCGTCTGGACGATCTGCTGGAGCGCGGTGTCACTCCCGACCTTCGTCGCCTCGACGACGAGGACGCCGTTCTCGTTGATGGTCGAGCCAACGACCTCGTCGCCCTCGTTCTTCTCCACGGGGACCGACTCGCCGGTCACCATCGACTCGTCGACCGCCGACTGGCCGTCGACGACGACGCCGTCGGTCGGGATCTGCTCGCCGGGGCGGACCTTCATCCGGTCGCCGACCTCGACGTCCTCGAGCGGGATCTCCTCCTCGTTGCCGTCCTCGTCGACGACCGTGGCCGTGTCCGCCTCCATCTCCAGGAGCGTCCGGAGCGCCTCGCCGGCCTGGCCCTTCGAGCGGGCCTCGAGGTAGTTGCCGAGCGTGATGAACACGAGGATGAACGCCGCCGTGTCGAAGTAGAGCCCGCCGGCGATCGCCCCGAGGAGGACCGCCACGGAGTAGACGTACGCGGTCGACGAGCCCAGCGCGATGAGCACGTCCATGTTGGCGCGGCCGTTCTTCACGAGCGCCTTGTAGGAGTTCTCGTAGAAGGGTCGACCGAGCACCAGCTGGACGGGCGTCGCCAGCGCGAACGCGATCCATCCGGACGGCAGGCCGAGGAGTTCGTCGCCGACGAGCCCGAGTCCCAACAGGTGGTCGGCCATGAACGCCAGCAGGGGCACCGACAGCACGGCGCCGAACAGCGTCAGCCGGAGCTGTCGACGGATCTCCTCCTCCCGTGCGGCCTCTCGGACGTCGCCGCCCGAGTCGTCGTCCTCGGCGTCCTCCCGGACGGGCGAGTAGCCGGCGTCCTCGATGGCCCCGTAGAAGTCCTCGAGGCTCGCCTCGGCCGGGTTGTACGTGACCTGTGCCTCGTCGGTCGCGAAGTTGACGTCGGCGTCGACGACGCCGGGCGTCCGTTCGAGGGCGTCCCGGACCGTCTCCGAGCAGTTCGCACACGACATGTCGGTGATCGCGACCGTGACCGAGTCGGTCACCGGCGTGTATCCGGCCTCCTCGATCGCGTCGTATATCTCCCCGAGCGAGACCGTCTCGGGGTCGTAGACGACCGACCCCTCGTCGGTCGCGAAGTTGATGTCCGCCTCCGAGACGCCGTCGAGGGAGCCGACGGCCTCGGAGATGGTCCGTGAGCAGTTCGCACAACTCATCCCCCGAACGTCGATGTGGCTCTCCCGTTGACTCATTGTCCGTACATACGGGCTCCGTATTCAGTGCCCTTTCCCTTTTGAGGCTTCAGAAATTGTGCGAGAATAGTTTGGAATACAAAGTGGATCGGGCAGCAAACCTGTTGGTTCGAGGCGACCCGAAACCGGATCTCCAGAGGCGAGTCACGGCAGCCCCTCCGAGACGATTCACGACCGGCCTCGAGGCGATTCAAAGCAGGAAGGTGTCCTCTCTCGCGCCCAGATCGATGAACGAGTCGACGGACTCGAGGAGGTCCTCCGACGTCGAGGACTCGAAGCTCATCGCCTCGACGCGGACGCCCTCGTGGCGCAGGTGCGAGCAGAGCCGCGAGAAGTCGCCGTCGCCGGTACACAGGACGACGACGTCGACGTGGCTCGCGAGCGTCACCGCGTCGAGGCTCATCCCGACGTCCCAGTCGGCCTTCTTCGTCCCGTCCGGGAACGTCTTGATGTCCTTGATCTTCGTCTCGAAGCCGATGTCGTAGAGCGCCTCGAAGAAGCGCTCCTCCTCGGGCGACTCCGCGCGGATCACGTAGGCGATCGCCCGCACCAGCCGGCGGTCCTGAACGGCCTTGTCCAACAGCGCCGAGTAGTCGATGTTCCGCGAGTAGACGCTCTGTGCGGAGTGATAGAGGTTCTGTGAGTCCGCGAGGACGGCGACGCGCTGGTCCGGGTGAATGTCGGTCATACCGGCCCTTCTGCCGCCTCCGTTATCAGTTGTTGGTAATACGATTTCTTTATTCAGCTGCACCGCTGTACTTTTCTCGCCCGATTCATCCTGATCCTGGTGTTCCATTAGTCGCCTGTTAGTCGTTACTTCTCTGATTCTTGATACTGTTCGCCGAGGGGCTTTAGACGCAGTTCTCCGAAGCCATATCGGGAGTGTGAGCCGACCCGAGTGAGGCCGTTCTTCGCGGTCTCCACCGGGCGGTCCCCGATGTACTTCACGACCTGCCCATGGTCCACCGTCTCCAGCCTGAATACCTCGCGCTGTTCGAGGATCTTCTCCTCGCGGAGCCGCAGATCGTCGCGGTCCTCGGCCCACCACCACGGGACAGGCCGGTCGCTCGCGTCGGGATACTCCGACTCCACCACGAACGGCGTCACGAGTTCGATGAGGTACGTCTCCGCGCCTTCGAGCCGCGAGTAGTCCAGTTCATCGAGGTCCACCATCTGAGTATCTTTCAGCTGGACCTCGCCGTAGCCGTAGTTCCGCTTGCCGCCGAACTGGAGGCCCTCCAGCACATCCTCGCCGAGCGGGAGTACCGCCGGGTCATCGGCGTGCAGGTAGGCGTGAACATACCATTTCGTCGTCTGCTGTTGCTTCCGCTGGTCCTCCCGGCGACCCATGATCGTCTCGTGGGCGAGTGCCGGGTGGCCGCCGTGGACGCGGAGATCGTGCGTGTTCAGCGCGTCCCGAGCGCGGGTGTCCAGCAACCATGGGTGCATCGCTTCCCGCTGTAGGAAGAGGTCGTCGTAGGCCTCGACGTCGGGCAGGCCGCTCCCGAGGTACGGGCGAATGCCCGACTGCGTGTGTTCCTCGGGGAACGTCCCGAACTGACCGGGGACGAAGACGCCATGACTGGCCGACACCGACCCGTGCGTTTCGGGACCGAGGGCGTGCAGGATGGCGTTCCCCGAGACGTAGTACGGGTGGCCGATGTAGTCCATCCGCAGCTCCCACAGCACTTGCTGAATCGCCGTCATCGGTCGGGCCTCCACTCGTGGTAGTCCTCGATGTACTGGAGCGCCGCGCTCCAGGACTGCATCCGCCGAAGGTTGGCATCGAGGGTCATGTCGTACTTATCTTGGCCGGTATCCAGCGGGTGCGCCGTCAGGCGGTTCCACACTGACGCCCACGACCGCCACGGACGACTCCCAAGCCGGGCCGACGGATTCCCGTCGGTGTTCTCGTCGATACGGAGCGCGAAACGGTCGCCGTCGAAGACCGTGCGGAACGGGACGACCTCGCCCGCCGGGTCCACGATGAGCTGGAGGTCGCCGAAGTCGTGGTCGGCCCGGTAGTTGTCCAGTAGCGCCGCCACGAGCAGCGTGTGGAACTTCAACGAGGTGTACGGTTGATACACCGACTCGTTGAACGCGGCGGCCACGTCGGACGCCAGCCACCGCTCGTGCGCGGTCTGTGCGTCCTCGATGCCGATGAGGTCCGACACTTCGCTCTCGATCGTCGCCTGCGAGAACTCACCAGGGGCGTAGGCCGTCTCGCCGGTGAGCAGAGAGAGTCGGTAGTGGTCGTCGTGGGTCGGGACGGTCTGCTCCTGCTTCTGCTGAGGCCGCGAGAGCGCCGCCGCATCGCCGTCCGCGCCCTTGGGCACCGACTGGTTCACGGGCACGCCAGCGAACACGTCGCGGGCGTCCTCGTGGCTCTCGCCGGTGAACTTGTGAGCGTCGTGCCGGAAGGCGGTGAGCATCGTGTCGGTCACGATTCAGCCTCCACACGTGCCGACAGTGCGCTCTTGAACTCTGGCAGATATTCATCGGCCCACTCGTCGTCCTTCTCCTCCATCTTCTGCGTCTTGCCCTTCCCGCGGTCGAAGACGCGGCGGAGCTCGGTCTCATTGTAGAACGGGTTCACGAGCTCGCAATCGACGATTCCACCGCCGAAGTTCCGCGCACCACCAAGTTGGTGCATGAAGTCGGTCTTGTGAGCGTCCAAGTAGTCGATGGTTTCGGCGAGAAGCGCGACGAACTCGGGCTTTATCTCCCGGAAGGAGAGGTGCCACGCACCGTCGAAGTTCCCGACGGCGTCCAGTTCGGCGTTCCGTAGCGGCTCACGGTTGTCTTCCGGGTTCCGGGAGACGACGTTGCGGTTGAGCCGCCGGTAGTGGCCTTCGGCCTGCCCGCGCGTGTAGTCCACGCTGGAGCGGACCGGTGAGAACTGGATCGGGCGGCGCATCACCTTGCCGGGGCGGTTCCCGAAGCCGCCGAAGAGGTCCAGAATCACGCACCCGTTGCCGTCTTCGAGGCAGTCGCCTTTCGGGTGATACCCGGCGTCGAGGTCGCGGTTGTAGACGCCGTCCTTGCGGAAGTTCGCGTTCGCCTCTCCGGGGTGGCAGGCAGTGCCACCGCGTTCCTGGACGACCTTCTCCATCCCGTGGCGAAGCCAACCAGAGAGGCTGAACGCCGGGATGATGCCGCCGATCTGGTTCTGCGGGTCGTCGTCCTCGTAGTTGCCGTTGCTGGCGTGGTGTCTGTCGGTCATGATGCTGTCGCCGACCACCAGCAGGTCGGTCTGGATTCGCACGAACACGTCGTGGTCGATGTCTTCAAGCATAGTTTCGAGTTAGCGAGTGTTGAGTGCAGATTCGAGGGCATCGAGACTATCGTAGCCGATACCACTGACCTCGTATTCGTGGAAGGTTTCGCCATCCTCGGTGCGGAAGATGCGAGCCGTAACGCGGGCCTCGTCTGCCGTCATTCACATACCTCCGCGATGCCGCTCTCGGGATCGGTGTTGGTCTCCCACTCCAAGCGCGCCTGCTTCGCGCGGACAACTTCGTCCCGGAGCTGGATTATGAACTCCTCGGCCTGATCGACGTGGAAGTCCACCGACGCGGACAGCTCCCACAAGTCAAACGTGATCCGGACGAGTTGCGTCTCACCGCCGTCGAGTTCGACGTGCTCGACATCATAGCCGACCGCTCCAGCGACCTCACCGGTGCCGGAAATCGTCACCGACGCCTCGCCGTCACTCATCGAACTCACCCTCCTGAATGGTTTCTTGGGCCTCGATCAGTCGGGCAGTCCACGCACTTGCTTCAGTTGCGCTGATGCCCGGCACCTTGCTCCAGTCGGTATCCTCGTGCCGGTCGATCAACTCCGAGAGAGCAGGGTCGGCTTCGATGTTCTCGCCGTCCGATTCGTCTGCCGTGCCGGAATCCTGAAGTCCGGCGGATGTCTTCATTGACATGGGTTCTTCAATCGCCTTGGGGAACCCGGCCCGCGTGTTCCAAGCACGCGGGCATTTCCTACGACAGTCACGCCCCGAGGGGCCGGGCTTCCTTCGTACCTTCTGCTACATAGCATACTGTAATAAGTGTTATGCCTTCTGCCACCGAGCAGAAGGTTGAAGGGAAATACCTGCTACTTAGAGAGTAATGGACGAAGACCGCGAAAGAAACAAAGGCGGCCGATTCGAGCCCGAACACACCGATGAGGAGGTGCTTGAGGCTGTGCGTACTCACGAGCCCGCGGGTACGAAAGAAGTGGCTGACGAGCTTGGAATCGCCCGTCAGAGTGCGGATTATCGCCTTCGGGGCCTTCTGGACGAGGGACGTGTTTCGAAAAAGAAGGTCGGTAATTCTCTGGTTTGGTCGGCCGAGCAGGAGTGAGACGGAGGACTCCGGTGGATGGCAAAGGATAAAGACGAGGACGCCGACCGTGAGCCTGAGTCGAAGGGTGAAATCCACGAGCGGTGGCAAGAGAAGACAGAAATCTTAAGCCGGTACACCGAGGCCAAGAGGCAGCTGCCAGATGATCGCCGAATAGATCCGTGGGGCTACACGGAACTCCCAGTCCGAAATCCGGCTAACAACATCACGCCCCCGCTGTGGGAAGTCATCAAATCAGAAGCCTACCGCGTCTACAATTGGGCGGAGAAAGGATATCGGTACGACGAACTGGAAACACCCGAGCATCGGCTTGCAAAGGCCCTCGGGAAAGTCCAGCTTCGACACTACTACTGGTCCAAAGGGAAAAACGAGGCTCTCACGGAGAATCTGGACGGAGAGGACGCAACGCGGCTGTATTTGTTCTTCGACCTCTCGGCACTCAACCAGTCGGAGGTTGCTCGTGCCATCAACGATCCTGAAATCCGGGAGGCGTTAGGCATCGAGGACTCGGTGAGTCAGCCGACGTTGAACCGGATGCCGGGGCGGATGGACGAGGATGCACGGCACTACTACGCGAGTCAGACTGAGACGCTGGTCCGGCAGATGCAGGACACGAAGATCGAATACTGGTTCCGTGACCCAACGCCGGACACGATAGTCACTGACGGTGAGGGGTTTCCGCCGGTCCAGGTGATCGCTCGGGAGCTGCGCTCGAAGACGTTCAAGTACATCCGGCTGAAGCGCGACGACAGCACGGAAGTGACGAAGGACGCCGCGCTCCGGGTGCTCATCGCCGCCACGAACGGGAATGGGTTCGTCAACGACGCCGCGAAGAACCTCAAGTACAAGCCGTTCTACGACGATGGCGACATTCCGACAGGCCAGAACCTTACGCACCACCTGCGGAAGTCCTCGCGGGAGTCAGTCATACGGATGTTCCGGGAGGCGAACAAGGTGCTATTCGATATCGCCGCCCGGCACGACTACTTCTCCGAAGAGGCAGAGGTTGCTATCGACATCACGGACTGGCCATTCTACGGCGACTCAGAGAGTAACGAATTCATCCGTGGGACGAAGCCGGGCCGGAACTACTCGTGGGCGTGGAAATATATCACACTCGCTCTCGTCGGGACCGACACACCGCTGATTCTGGTCGTGCTCCCCGTCAAGGATAAAGTCGAAGACACCGAAGTACATCCGCCGGATGCTCCGTTTGAGCCGGCAACACGTCGATATTGGCCGTGTCTACCTCGACGCTGGAACGGAGTTCTACAACTCAGATGCGATTTCGACCATCACCGAGCGGGGCCTGGAACTCGTGATGCAGGGCCGCAAGTCGGGGAAGACGGTCAAACACTTCCTGAACGGGATGGCGCGTGCCGATCCCCGGTCGTCGTACTACCCCTACGGGGTCGGCGACCTCGACGGGAACAGCTACTACGCGGTCGGATTGAAGTCGGACAAGACGGTGAAACTGCGCAAGTCAGAGGCTGATGTACCGATGGACGACTACACATACTTCTACACGAACCTGCATCCCGAAGAGGTTCCACCGGAGGAGCTTGGTGAAGCGTACCGGCGTCGGTGGGGCATCGAGACGGACTTCCGCGTGATTAAGGAGGAGTTCCTCGCCAAGTCAGCATCGCGGAATCCGGCGATACGGGCGTTTTACTTTAACTTCGCGGCCCACCTCTTCAACATCTGGACGGTGGCGAACATCCTCCGCGCCGAAGAGACGGGCGAGGAACTGAGCGAGGGGAAGCAACTGACTGCTGGAGAGCTGATGCAGGCCATCGAGGACGACCCGCGCGATCTTCGGATTCCGACCGAACCACCAGAGACGCGGCAGGTATTTGGAGATATACTCGACGCTGGCTGGGCCTCGTCAGACGCAGATTGATAGTAATTTTAGAGGGGATCTATATCCTCTTCCACCATATCATAAAGATCATCCTCAAGATTACGGGCAAACTGACGGACTCTTGGACTAAGACTCTCGTCATCTTTCCATCTTCGAACGAGTTCGAACTGGCGTGAGTATGATTCCTCAGTAGTCGGGCCAACTTGGACACCCGTCGAATTAATAATCACGGCGTGGATTGCTGACTGAGCACGATCGTTCCGACGAATATTGTCTATTCCTCTATCCATACATACTCTCAAAAGCCGGTCAATGTGGTCATTTAGCGGAGCAGAATCGCAATAATGCAGAATTCTGATCACCTCCTTCTCCGAGAAATCATCTATATCTTCGATGAGTCGTTCTACGACCTCAGCAGTCGGGAAGACAGCGAATAGGCCACCGTAGGCACTCCACTCGTCTGGGTCAACAATCAGCTCAACTACAGTGTCTACAGCCTCTGAGTATTGCGTGCTGTCACGCATCCGTTCTGCATCGATTGAAAAATCACGGGGGAACAACCCTATCCTCCTGTCTTGACGATCAACTCTTTCGCAGCAGAAATCAACGAAGGCCTTTGGATTACGCTCCGATACCTCCGATAGAACCATTCTTAGTTCATATGGTTCATTCAAACTCCGGAACGTCTCTGCTGCTGACAAGATTTCAGTCAACAAGGATTCCGATACGGTCTGCATTTCCTCTTCATCATGCGATGGAAGTACACGAAGGACAAATTCAAGCAGTCCTGGAGTGACCTCAGTTGAGTCAATAAGAATCTCCGCTAATTTATTCTCTGTCCACTCAGAGTTGTCTTCCCACTCACCATGGATACACCTTACAAGCTGAATAGCTTCCTCCTCCGTATGGGGTGCTGTATCATCCAATAATTCTTCATAGATATTAACAGCGAATGTCCGGTCAGAAACCAACAACTGCCGAATTGCAGCGCACGCCTCAACTACATTGTTTTTGTCAGCCGCTTCTTCGGCAATCCTCTTCGCTTTATCAGGAGATGAGATACTCATACCGGTAATGATAGATACTCTACATGGCTCTAGTGCGTCAGAATCTTGTTCAAGAATTTGATCGCTCATCTCGGGCTTCAGCTTGCCAAGCAATCGGAAGAACTGATTATATGTCGAACTCGAACGGGCTAATACCTCCTCAATCCGCTTAATTTCGTCATCCCACGGCGCGTCAATTGTTTCAATATACCCCGTTATCCGAGCTTCTTGTTCCTGCAATCCACGAACTTGTGGATTCATCAACCGCATTTGCTGGTAAAGTTCATTTTTCAGATACGCATCTTGGAGTGCAACCGCACTTGATTCGACCTCCAAATCTTCTATATTTCGAGTGATCAGGGAATCGAGCTGCTGGAGACTTTCTAAGTCTCTACTGAACGAAGCATAGGCCGTGGCGTAGCGATAAATAAGAACCAGCTCATCGCGGTTAATCAGCTCTCCAGTTCTCCCCTTATATCGAACTTGAGACGTGCAGAAACGAGACACCTTTCCAGCTGCATTCTTCCTGAGATGCTGCGAATCTGAATCCCAGACAAGTTCGGACAGAATCTTGACTGCTTCAACTCGAATCTGCTTCCGTTGTTCGGAAAGAGGTACTGGGCCTCGTTGGAAGAAGAATCTGTCACGCTCTGCTGGATCTTGGAAATGGTCTTCCGTTTGCTCGCGCGAAAGGTTACCGATAACATCAATTAGCTCATTCTTGAGTTCAATGTCCAAATCTGATTGTAGGTGATCTTCCAGCACAGAAAGCAGTTCAAGCTGGGCTTCGGGATGTTTCTCTCTACTTGGTTCAATTTCCTGTCGGATGTACTGGAAGACTTTGTTTCTAACCGCTGAACCAGGATAATCTCGGGCAATCACCATTAGGAGAGAGACGCTATCTTCTGGCCTTCTTAATAAGGTATGCCAGAGTATTTTCGTGCATCGAAGTAGAAAATTCCCCGTTGGAGTTGGATCCTCTAGCAGACCTGGCATCCAAATCTCATCTGTCTGGTCTGCGTCGTCAGAAACTTCTTCCTCTAAAAACGCAGTGACAAGCTCCAGAGCGAGATCGGGCTGATTATGGCCTAAATTCTCAAAGTAGGATAAGATCTGAGCTCGCTTCGTGATTGGTATCTCATCTGTAGATTCAATGTACTCTTCCACAACTCCATCTAGAATTTGTTCGGCTTCTCGGCAGTCATATCTTCCTGCTATTCGAATCAGTGTATCGACTAACGGCTTTTCAAAGTAATTGGAGAACGGTTTGTAGATGTCATCTTTGAAATCAAACGCCGGACCGGTAAAGAATGTTTTATAGGCTATATGTGTTCTAAGGGCAAGCGGCTGAATCTGTAGGCGGCCATTCTTGTCTTCAACGATACCAGCAGAACCCACAATTCGGCGGTATCGTTTCTCTTCTGATTCATTTAGTGGCAGTACATCAACGAACTCCTCCATGAGGTCGTCATTCTTCGTATTGAGTTGTCCAACAGCAGCAAGGTAGCCGATATACTGCTCCAGAGTAGATCGGTCGAGACTCGTGTGCGATGCGTATCGCTCTAGGTCGGCAAAGTTTTGGTCAAATGCTAGTGAAAATCTGTCCTCTTGCGACGAGGGACCTGAACCATCCGGTTCCTCAGAGAGCAGCCATTTGGCCAATTGATGTATGAGTAGAACGTTTCCCTCACTGTTGCTAGTGACCCAGCGCCAAGTATTGGGATCTCGAATTCCGTATTCGTTTTGTAGGAGATCTTGGATCGCATTCGCACTCAGCGGCCCCAAGCTCATCTGTTCTGTTGCTAAGCCGGAGCGTGTAGTCTCCTTCTGTCTGGTTGCTACGAACCAAGGCTGTTCTGTAAAGAGGAGCTTGATATCGTTCTCTTTTTCCTCCACAATACGGCATAGAAGCTCGATTTTCTCTGAATCTCGGGCATCATCCAGTAAGAACAGAAGATTCTCTTCCTCGTTAAAATCAATCTCGGATAGGCCGCGTTCAATATCAGCTAATGGATTCACTGCGTAAATATTCCAACTCGGTTTTGAGGACTGTATCCGCAACGCCGCCTCAAAGGCCAACCGTGTTTTTCCAATTCCTGATGAGCCACCAACAATCAGTGCTTGATATTCTGAGTTTACGAAGTTGGTTATTTTCTCAAATTCATCCTCTCTATTGGGCTCTGGTGAATCGCCAGAAGGCGCTTGGTTTCACTGTTTCACGGCTCGCTTGGTGTTGTAGACCGCACACATCAGGACGATCTCACGAAATTCGCGGTACCACGCTCGGGCACGCACCGCGTGGCCGAGCGTCCGCTTGATCGTTGAGAAAACGGTCTCAGACAGCGCTCTCTGGCCGTATAGAGACTCGTCGATGCGCGCGTTATGCGCGCAATCGACGGGTCGGAACTCACGGTGCTTGATCAGCGGTCTCACGCCTTCTTCGCGTAATTTCTCGCGTAAGTGCTGCCAATCGTAGCCTTTGTCGGCGGCGAGGCTGGCAATCTCGCCCGCGTTGCGGAGGGCGAGTTGCCAGCCGATCTGCGTGTCGTGGCGTTTCTCGGTCGTACAGTGAACGTCGAGTACAGCTTGTGTTTTTGTATCGACGAGCGCGGTCGTTTTCAGCGTTTGAACGCGGTAGTTCGTCCGGCGACAGTAGTGCTTGCTAGCGGTTTCACGGTCGAAGAATGTCGCGTCCATCGCGGCGTGATCGGCGGTGTCGTGCAGCTGCGCCGAGAGGCGCAGCAGCACTCGCCAGACTTTCATCTCGAACCTATCAAACGCCTTTACCAACGTCGAGTGATCAGGGAGATCGCCCTCTTCGAGGCCGATCTCGGCCAATATTTGTGGCATCTCACTCAGGAGATCAAGCGCCTCGCGGTAGGATTTCTCTAAGTAAATCCGGAGACAATGGAGCGAAACGACGGCATAGTCGGCGAAGCCACCACCCCCTTCGGGGGCGGCGGCTTCGCCTCGGCCACCAACAGCATTTTTAGCTAACGTGACCGCCTTGCTCGTGAAGCGGGAGATCTTCGACATAGGCATCGGCGATTTCCCGCTTCACTTCCTTTGATTTGACGACCTATCCCGTCGTCTTACAGCGATTCACCAGAGCCTGTGAAAGCAGTATACGACCGCTCATTTTGGTTTCGACCTGCTACTTTCTCAAGGGAAAACAGGATTTCTTCTTGGGTTTCCCCAAGCCGAAGGGCGTAATCGAATATTCTCTGATTGTATGCGATGAGAAGTTTGAATGCCAAATCATCATCTTCGGCTATTTTCTGCTGGAGTATACTCAGAAACTGGTTGGCCAGCTCCTCCTCAGAGATGTCGAGGTCCGGATCCAGCAAATCACCATCAATCGATGCAAGTACGTCATCCGATTCAAGGAAATCCCCACCATCCTGAAAATCATTAACTCGTTCTGCGATCTCTTCAGAGTCAAAAAGAGCAGGTAGGGTCTCAGTGTCTAGCTCTGGGTAGCGTTCAGCAGTCTCCTGTGCTGCTTCTTCGATTTTCTCATCTAAGAATGTAAGTTCCGAGTACTTGGTGCGAGCAGCGGTAGTCACCTTCGACGTAGCGTAGGATGCGACCTCAGATGCGAGAGTTGAAGCGGCAAACGCGGTGAGTGGGTCAGGCATATCTGGAGGATTCTGTAGCATGGAACAAGAACTTTGGCTGATTGAGACTCCTATAGAAGTTCCTGGCGGTCGAAACGTGACTCAGAACATGCTTGTAGCCGTCCTCTTCGTGTTGAATACATCTGCTACCAGCTGAAGTCATAGAAGTTCTTGACCAGACACTTTTCCGACGAATCTGCTATTTCATTCAAACATCGGGTTATCACGCATCTCTTCCAAGGAATATCCGGGCAGCTCAAAGTCATCTGGGACAGCGATATACGGGTCTAAATTTTCTTCTGACCCGCAGAAAATAGCGTAATCCAACTGGTTATTCTCATTCCATTCGGTGAATTCAGTTGTAACGACTACCGCGGACACTCGGCTATTGACCTTGAGTTTACCGCGCAGTCGCTGATGAAGCCTAACAAAATCGTCTCGAGATAGCTTCTCCAGATAGGGAACATCAATATGAAGGAGATTCGGATGCTCCTTATCAAATTTGCCTCTTGTAGCGTCAAACTGCCGAACGATTGGCGTAATCAGGTCGTCCTCACTGTCGAATCTTAGCCCAACGAACATTGGGTCAAAGTAGTCTGCTTCTCTGCTTGAGATGGCAACTTTGTTTTCATGTGTCTCAATAGTCGCTCTTTCAAAGTCCTCGTATAACTCTAGCTCTTCTCCGGTTTTAGCATATATTACGGGTTTGATATAATAGTCGTAGAAGAATTCGAGTTGTTCTCCCGCGTCCAATCCCGCTATTGGAATCCGCTTCGTTCTGGTATACTCTCGGTAAGGGAGTACTCGAATTGAACCAAACGGAACACTCACCTCTGCCTCGGTCGAACGACACAATTCATCCGGCAGATATTCATCAATTTTCTGAGCCTCTTCTGGTGTCGGAACTCTACTGAAATCAAAAAGAAAGATAGCAGGAGTTTGCGAAACCGATGTGAGCCTATTAATCAGAGACTGGTAGATTCCGTCTCGCTTATTAAGATCACCGGGTATTCCACACCGCTTGCATTCGATTCTGACTTCTGTGTTTTCGCAAGGAATCAGAATATCTGGGGCTTTTTGATTCCCTTCTTCGATGAATAACACTTCGTCCCCCAATTGAGAGTAGATACTTCCCACCTTGATTTCATAGGAAGATTGCTTGTACTCGTCGGGGTTTCGAAGTCGATGGGAAAAAAAGTCGCGAAGAGATTTGTCCACTGACTGGCCTTCGGGCGTAACGATACCAGCGGAATCCAATTCGGAAATGAATTTACCCAAGTTCGTGAACCGAAGAGCGGGTTCATTCGGTTGCCCTTCAGGAACGAACTCAGGAAACTTCTCCTCACGCTTTCCGAGGTATACAGAAGCAAGATGATACTGAATAAGTAGATCTGGCTTTTCGTCAGTTCGAAAATCGACTGTCTCATCCGGGTCGTTGTCAAAATGCTCTTCAAATTGGCTTTCTAGCCAATCTCGCCCGATGAACTCAACAGCAGTCTCAAAGGAATTGGTTAATTCCTCTCTGGTCGATTGCTCGACCGTATCTGTCATTGTTCGCAAATTGATTACATGAGTCAAAAGGGTTGCCTTGGTGGGAGAGATTTCATAGAGCCTTTCTTGAAAAGATGGTTCTGTTACCTGTAGATAGTCTATTACTCTCAGTATGACTTTTCGTCGAAATTCGATTTCTAAATAGAGATTAGGACCCGTAGCAGGTATTCATGGCCTGGCGTTCGTTCCCGTTTCCAACGGCATATAGATAAGCCGCATAGTCCTCCTGCTGCGTTAATTTGGTTGAATTGGAAGGGAGGGTTACGTTGTTAAACTCTTCATCCGCGTTTTGGATCTCACCGACTAACCGTCGTTCGACTTTCTGACCGTTTTCTTGCCACTCATACTCAACGAAGAATTCACGATTGGGGTTATAGGCTGTCAGCATATCACATTTCGAGTGAGTGTGGTCAACTACAAATTCAGCGGTATAGCCTTCGTGGGTATGGATATTCTCGGTAACAATCTGGGCTGTGCAGCCTACGACTTCCGAATCTGGCCGATTGGATGCTTCTATCTGTGGTTTAAGAGGATTATTGATAGTGATGGCACCGTACCCTCTGTTCGAACCTGGAACTTGAACGTTCTTGATACACCCGGGGAATCTAACCTCAAAAACCGCTCGCGAAAGAGTTGGTCCGCCATTATGACTAAATCTGACTCGATAGACCTCGTATCCAGACTCCCACGTGATGTTATCGAAGCGTTCTACGGTCGCGCCTTCCGGGTATCCAGCCTCGGTTTGTTGAACCTCCGCTTGCAAATCAGGAGTGGGAAATATTCCCGCTCCGAGAAAAACTGGCGTTACAAGAGAGGTTACGAAAGGAGCAATTAGGGGAGACAACAGAGCAGAGACTAAAAACCCGGCAAAGGCATTTGTCCAATCTATCTTCTCTCGTACCTTCCCAATCCTGTCCCGTATATCCATAGCTCATTAGCTCAGCTAAGCGGTAATAAAAGCACTTCCGATACTTCAAAAATTGGTTTATATCTGTGACACCGTAGACAAAGCCCTGGCGAGGCTTCCTTTATCGGTCGAGATCCTCTACACCTTCTGGTCGTCCTGTTGTGTAAACGATATGTCCTCTCAAGAAATCATCAAGCATAGTCATTGACTCATTGCCTTCTCCAACTAAGGATTGAATCGAGTCAACTACCCTGTTTTCTCCACCTCTCCCGAACAGATTGTGAAGGAGTCGGAGAGTAATATCAGCCAGTTCCTTACACTGCGTTGCGTCTGTCCGGTAGACAACCAACCTCATTCCGATTTCAACATCCTCCGTCGTATCAAACTCTTCTGGATCTGGTAGTTCGTCGACCTCAAGCCTCCAAAAGTATAGATACTCGTCTTTAGTTCTCTGATATTCATCCAGCTTCGCCTCTATGTCCACACTGTCATCGCTGGAGTGGAGAAGTCCCATATCAATCATGTGGCTCTGTTGAAATCCTCAGAGAGTTACATGTTCGTCCTGTAATTCGACGAGATGAAGCCCCTCCCGAAGTCGCAGATTCTCCGGTTTACTGAGAAGGCGATCCATCTGGCCCGCCGAGCTGTTTCTCGATACTCCTCGAAGTTCTCCAAACACCGCTATACACTCCCGCAGCACGTTGTTCTGCTGTGTCTCAAAGTGCGGAAGAACACGACCTACCGTGGCCTACTTGACGAACTGATCGAGATGCCACGCATCCGTCGTGTTCTCGGGCTAACCGAGCTTCCTACTGCTTCAACGCTCTGTAAGGCGTTCAACCGGCTTGATATGGCTGTGTGGCGTATCATTTTGACTCTCTCAGCGACGTTACTTCCGACGAGCGGCGTTGTTGGTGTTGATGCGTCAGGGTTCGACCGTAGTCACGCTTCGAAACACTACACAAAACGTGCCGAACTCACGATTCAGCAGCTCAAGGTGACGTTGCTGGTCGATGCGAAGGTGAACGCAATTCTCGATCTACACGTGACGACGACTCGAAAACATGATAGCCAGATCGCTCCATCGTTGATCAAGCGCAATCCCGACGATATTGATGTGTTGCTCGGTGACAAAGGCTACGACGATCAGAAGATCAGGCGGCTCGCCCGGCAACACGAAGTTCGACCACTGATCAAGCATCGTGAGTTCACGTCACTCCATAAGGCATGGAACGTACGCTTAGACACTGATCTCTACGGTCAGCGGAGTCAATCCGAGACTGTCAACTCAACACTCAAGCGGAAGTACGGCGCGTTTGTCCGGTCACGGCGCTGGTGGAAGCAGTTCCGTGAACTCACCATCGCCTGTCTCATTCATAACGTAGATCGATCACTCTGATCGGTCAATACAGGGGAGTAGTCTATCGGCGCTTCAGTAGCACAGAAATGAGCATAAGCGCCGCAAAGACGATTGAGAAGCTCATCACTCCGACTCCGAAAACGTAGTACGGGTTCGTGAAATCGGGACTGTTGAGGAACAGAAAGAGGCAAAAACTCGAACCCATCAAGACAATCATCGCCGACTGAATACTCGGATTATACCAGTCTTCAAGCGATTCCCGAACAGTCCCAGACATATTAGAACGATAACTCCAATACAGTATACCGTTTGCGGTGGTGAAAATCCGAGAAGTTCGCAGTCTTCAGCGAACGGCTGTTTCAGTCGAGAATATGTCTGAAGAATGGGATTTCAACAGAGCCAATCATGTCCTCAAAGGTGTCCCTGTCGAATGGAAGAAGGCGGAATCCGTGTTTCAAGTCATTGAGTGGTTGAGTATGATCTTTCCAGAAGTTGACCACAGCATTACAAGCCGCCACATACTTCTCAGGGCGGTCGATAAACTCGATGTCCTTGCCCATTTGTAATTTCACAATGGACCACACGTATCTTGAAACCATGAAGGTACGGACTTTCGGGTGATCAAGGAGCTCCTCACCAAATGCGGATCACGAGACCCGGCGCTTCGATCGTTCTACACCAACTTCGCGGCACTCCTCTTCAACACCTGGGCGGTGACGAATGTCCGCCTGCGGAAGAGACTGGCCAAGACCTGAGCAAGGGGAAGCAGTTGACCGCTGGTGAGCGGATGCAGGCCATCGAGGACGACCCACGAGATCTCTAGATTCCGACCGAACTATCAGAAGATCTATAGGTATTTGGCGACCTTCTTGGAGAGGGTTGGAGCACCTCAAACGCCGACTGATTCTCGGCAGGGGTTGCTGAATAGAATCGCTGTGTTTTCAACTACTGTTAAGGTGCTTGGCACTGGTCGGCGTCGGGTGCCGCGTGAACGTGACCAGCTCGTTCCGGGAACCCGAGGCGAATCCCGCCGATCGACCACCGGTTTTTCTATGAGCGGGGCGTAGACCCGGGCATGTCCAGACTCCTCCTCGGCGTTCTCGGGCTCGTCCTGGCGGCGATTCCCGACCGCGTGATCGAGTGGTACGAGTCGATCGCCGTCGCGTCGCCCGACGAACCGACCGCGAAGCCGTGGCTCCCCTCGGCCGTGCGGGCGGAGGGGATCGCCTATGTGGCGATCGCTCTCGTCGGCGGCCGGGCGTACGCGTGGACCATGGGGCTCGTCGGCGCCATCGGCGCGCTCGCGGCGGCGATCCCGGAGCGATACCTCGCGTTCGGCGCTCGGATCGGCTACGAGCGTCCGAGGTCGATCGTCTGGCGCGACCGCTTCGTCTCGGTCGTTCGCGCGATCGGCGTCGGCTGCGTGCTACTCGCGATACGGGCGACAAGCGAGCGGCGATCGTAATGTATCGTCGTGAGGTGCTCCGGACCGGTGCGGCGGTCGGACTTGCGGGCGTCGCCGGCTGTGTCGGCGGGAGCGATGGCGCCGCGTTCTCCGAGGGCTTCGAGGACGGGCTCGGCGACTGGGAACGCGAGGCGGCGATCGGGCCGGAGGTCGACCTCGAGGACTTCGAGTGGGAGATCGACGTCTCGGAGACGGAGGCCGTCGAGGGCGACCGCTCCCTGCGCGTGTGGAACGAGGGGGACTACGACGACGGCGTGAGCTGGGCGACACATCCGATCGCCGTCGAGCCGGGGCGGGCGTACGAGATCGAGGCCACGGCGCAGTTCTGGAGCGAGTCCGAGTCGTTCAACACCATCCGCCACGCCGTGATGCGGCTCGGGCCGGAGACGGCGGCGACGGAGGAGGACTTCCCGCAGCTGGGCGTCAACTCGAGCGACTTCGGCGAGACGCCCTACGGCGGGCTTCGGGAGCCGCTGTGGCTCTCCGATGGGTGGCACGAGTACTCCTTCGAGTGGACGACTCCGGAGCTGTCGACCGACACGCTCCACTTCGCCGTCGGAACGGCGGTCATTTGGGAGGCCGACGCGACCCACTACGTCGACGACCTGTCGGTCACGATCGAGCGACGATAACGCCGCGAAGCTTGCTCACTCGAGCGATTCGACGGTCGCCTCACCGCAGTGGGGACAATGCGAGTGCTCCTCGGTGAGGTCCTCCTCGCAGCTCGTACAGACGAACGCCGCCTCCTCGTTCCCGATGACCGCTCGCTTCGCCCGCTCGAATTCCGTCCCGGCCTTTCTGAACAGGCTCATTGTGCCACCTCGGGCCATGAGTCGGATAAGCGTTGGGTCGAGGCTGACTCACGAGCCGAAATCTATAAGCAACCGAAGGACGCACTCACGCGTGTGACGAACTCCGCGTCCATCCAGGGCACGCCGGCATCGCCAGCGACGCGGCTCTTCTCGAAAAAACGCGCCTGAAACGCCCGTCGGCGGGAGTGGCGACCCCGTCCCGGGCGGCCCCCGATGTCCCCGACAGCGACGTCTTCGACGTCGTTCGGGAGACGACCGATGGCTCCGAACCGGCCGACGATCGAATCGATCCACGACCGCGAACCCACTGCGGCTCGACCGACGATCGAATCGACGACCGCGAGCCGACGACCAACGACCAACGACCGAACCGACGACCACGAACACACCACGAACCACACGAGATCCACCAATGACGACGACCCAACCCTTCGAGGGCGTGATGCCCGCGATGACGACCCCCTTCACCGAACGGGACGAGATCGACCACGAACAGCTCGCCGACAACGCGCGGTATCTGGAGGCCGCCGGCGTCGACGGCCTGGTACCGGTCGGATCGACCGGCGAGTCGGCGACGCTGTCCCACGACGAGCACGTCGACGTGATAGAGACCGTCTCCGAGGCGGTCGATGACGTCCCGGTCATCGCCGGGACCGGATCGAACAACACCGCCGAGGCGCTCTCGCTGTCGCGGCGCGCCGCGGACGCCGACGCCGACGGCCTGCTCCTCATCTCGCCGTACTACAACAAGCCCGAGCCCGAGGGCTTCTACGAGCACTACACGGCCATCGCCGACGCCGTCGACCTGCCGCAGATCGTCTACAACGTCCCCTCGCGGACCGGCCGGTCGATCCCCGTCGACGTGACGGCGCGGCTTGCGGAACACGAGAACATCGTGGGCTACAAGGCCGCCTCCGGCGATCTGGGCCTGATCAGCGAGGTCGTCGAACGCACCGCCGACGAGGAGTTCGCGGTGCTGTCGGGCGACGACGGCCTCACCCTGCCGATCCTCTCGGTCGGCGGGACCGGCACGATAAGCGTCGTCGCGAACGTCGAGCCCGAGCGGACCTGCGCGATGGTCGGGTCGGCGCTCGCGGGCGACTACGAGCGCGCACGCGAGATCCACCACGAGCTCTCGCCGCTTTGTCGCGAACTCTTCGTCGAGACGAACCCGATCCCCGTCAAGGAGGCGATGGCGATCCGCGACCGGGGCCGCCCGGACCTGCGCCCGCCGCTGACCCGCCTCTCGGAGGAACACCGCGACGACCTCGAGGCGCTGCTCCGCGAGTACGAGACCGCGGCGCCCGGCGAGATCGGCGCGTTCGCCACGCCGGAGGCCTCTCGATGAGTTCGGGCGATCCGGGCACCCTCCGGCTCGCCGTCACCGGGGCCGGCGGCCGGATGGGCCGTGAGGTGATCGAGGCGGCCGCGGATCGTGAGGGGATGTCCGTGGTCCTGGCCGTGAACCGCTCGGAGACGGAGCCCGTCGCGGGCGTCGCGGTCGACCCCGCCTCGGAGTTCGCGGACCGGCTCGCCGCCGTCGATCCCGACGTCGCCGTCGATTTCACCGGTCCGGCCTCCGCGCTCGCGTACGCCGACGCCTGTGCGGACGCCGACGTGCCGCTCGTCACCGGAACGACCGGATTCTCCGGGGACGAACTCGCGAAGCTCCAGGAAGCCGCCTCGTCGGTGCCGGTGCTCAAGGCGGCCAACTTCTCGCGGGGGGTCGCCGCCCTCAGACGCGCGGTTCGCGAGGCGGTCGCGGCGCTTCCCGGATACGACGTCGAGGTGACGGAGACTCACCACAACGGCAAGCGGGACGCGCCCTCCGGCACCGCGAACACCATCCTCGCGGACGTCGAGGACGTTCGCGAGGACCTCTCGCCGGACGGACGCGTCCACGGCCGTGAGGGCCACGCCCCCCGCGAACCGGGCGAGATCGGGGTCCACGCGCGCCGCGCCGGCGACGTCACCGGCGAACACGAGGTGCTGCTCGCGGACAACCACGAGGTTCTCGAGCTGGTCCATCGGGCCGGCGACCGCGGGGTGTTCGCGGCCGGGGCGCTCGACGCTGCCGGCTGGCTCGCCGACCGCGAGGCGGGGTGGTACACCTTCGACGACGTCATCGACGGCTCGTGACCGTCATCGACGACTCGTGATCGACGAGACGACTCGTGATCGACGAGACGACTCGAGAGATCACGCCCTACGAACGATTCACGATATCCCGCCTCACGAACCGACGCATAAATACCGCCACTCGACCACCGATCGCACATGACGCTTCGAGCCGACGTGAACGACCTCTGGCAGCGCTACGACGACGGACTCTCGGCCGACGAGACCACGGGCGACGACGAGGCGACCCTCGACGCCTTCCTCGACGCGCTCGAGGCCGGCGAGGTCCGGGCGGCCGAAAAGACCGGCGACGACGTGACCTCCTGGGAGGCGAACGCCTGGGTGAAACGCGGCATCCTGCTCAACTTCGGGCTCCGCGAGACCGAGGCGCGCGCCTACGGCGACGTCACCTACCACGACGTCCTCCCGCTTCGCGAGACCGACGATCTCGGCGAGCGCGGCACGCGCAACACGCCGGACGGGACCGTGATCCGACGCGGCGCACATCTGGGAAGCGACTGCATCATGATGAGCCCCTCGTTCGTGAACGTCGGCGCCCGCGTCGGCGACGGGACGCTCGTCGACTCCTGTGACACGGTCGGGTCGTGTGCGCAGATCGGCGAGAACGTCAAGCTGGGCGCGAACACGCTCATCGGCGGCGTGCTCGAGCCGGTCGAGGACGCGCCGGTCGTGATCGAGGACGGCGTCGCCCTCGGCGCGGGCTGTCGGGTCACCTCCGGGTTCCGGGTCGGCGAGAACTCGATCGTCGGCGAGAACACCCTCTTGACGCCGCGGATCCCCGTCTACGACCTCGTGGACGAGGAGGTCGTCTACGGCCACCTCCCGGCGAACCGCCGCGCGTTCACGCGGATGGTCGAGTCGTCGATCAGCGACCACGACCTCCTCGAGGGCGGCGCCTACAAGCCCGCCGTGGTCGCGACCGACGTCGAGACCGAGACGCTGGAGGCCACTCAGCGGGAGGAGGCCCTGCGCGAATGAGCGATCCGGGGGAGGCGGCCGAATCGTCGACGGACGGGGCGGCCGATGGCTGCGCCAGTCGCAGCCATGGCGCTGTCGACGGCCGCGGCGGACCGCCGGTCCGGCGACTCGCGGACTGGGACGCGGGACACCTCCGCGCTCTCGCGGGCGAGTACGACACGCCCCTCTACGTGATCGATCTCGATCGGGTCCGCGAGAACTGCGAACGGCTCCGTTCGGCGTTTTCGGACGCCGACGTCCGGTACGCGGTCAAGGCCCACACCGGGCAGGCCGTCCTGCGAACGGTCGAGGCGGCCGGCCTCGAGGCCGAGTGCGCCTCTGCCGGCGAGGTCGAGCGCGCCCTCGCGGCCGGCTTCCCCGGCGATCGGGTCCACTACACCGCGGTCAACCCGCCCGCCCGCGATCTCGATCGGGTCGTCTCGCGCTGGCGCGACCGGCCGGACCTCACCGTCACCGTCGGCGCGGTGGACACCCTCGACCGCCTCGCGGAGCGCGGCTACGACGGCCGGGTCTGTATCCGGGTGACCCCGGGCGTCGGCGCGGGCCACCACGAGAAGGTCCGCACGGGTGCCCACGCCAAGTTCGGCGTCCCCTACGACCGCGCCGCCGCGGTCGCCCGCGAGGCGACGGAGCGCTTCGAGGTCGTCGGGATCCACGCCCACGCGGGGTCGGGGATCGACGCCGACGGCCTCGATCGCCACCGCGAGCTCGTCTCGCGGATGGGCGCGCTCGCGCGCTCGCTCGTCGACCCGGACGACGGGGAGGTGCCCGTCGAACTCGAGTACGTTGACGTGGGCGGGGGGTTCGGCGTCCCCTATCGTGAGGACGAGCCGCCCCTCGACCTCCCCGCGGTCGCCGAGGCGACGCGGGACGCCCTCGGATCGATCACGGACGGCGCCAGCGACAGCGACGACCCCGTCCACGACGTCCGGCTCGCGATCGAGCCCGGACGCTACGTGGTCGCCGACGCGGGCGTCCTCCTGACGCGCGTGAACACGGTCAAGCCGGCCCCCGAGACGACCGTCGCCGGCGTCGACGCCGGGATGACGGACCTGCTCCGTCCGGCGATGTACGACGCCTATCACCCGATCCGCAACTGCTCGACGCGGTTCGACGAACGAGGCGAAGGCAGCGACGTCGTCGACCGAGACTCTGACGCCGACGACGGTGAGACGATCCCGGTCACCGTCGCAGGACCTATCTGTGAGAGCGCCGACGTGTTCTGTGAGGACCGACCGCTCGCGGCGCCGGAACGCGGGGACCTCCTCGCCGTGGGCATCGCGGGCGCGTACGGCTACGAGATGGCGAACCAGTACAACTCCAGACCACGGCCGGCCGAGGTCGCGATCGGCGAAAGCGGCGCCGAAAGCGGCGCTGGCGACGCACCGAGCGGTTCGGACGACGTCGCGCGACTCGTTCGCGACCGCGAGACGATCGCTGACGTGACCGCGGTCGAGCGACGGGCGGGCCATGCGGCCACCCCTGAGGACGACGGGAGATCCAAGGAATGACCGACACGATCGCGTTCAGGAAGTACCACGGGACCGGAAACGACTTTCTCGTCGTCGACGCCGAGGCGGCCGACCGGGCCGGCCTCGACGAGGAGGGTCGAAGGGCCTTCGCGATCGCCCACTGCGATCGCGACACGGGCATCGAGAGTCCCGAGGGGCGCCGCGGGGCGGACGGGGTGTTGTTCCTCGAGGTCGACATGGCGCCCGACCCGACGCGGGTGACGATGTCGCTCGTCCAGCCGGACGGCTCGACCGCGGCGATGTGCGGCAACGGCGCGCGCGTCGTCGCCGCGTGGGCGTTCGACCGGACCGGCGAGGCCGAGTTCGTGATCGGGACGCTCGCCGGCGACCGGCGGGCCGCAGTGGACGCGAACGGGCGCGACGTGACCATCGAGATGGGGATCCCGCGGTTCGACCCGGCTGGCGTCCCCGTCGATCGATCGCGCTCCTCGGATCCCGCGGTTCGCGGGAGCGCCACGGATCCTAACGAGCCGCTGCTTCGCACCGAGATCGAGGGGCTCCCCGTCTCGGCGGTGAACACCGGCGTCCCGCACGCGGTGGCGTTCGTGGAGGATCTACCCGATTCGGGGGACGTCGACGAGAACGACGCGATCACCGATATCGACGACGTCGATCTCGACGCCGTCGCGGAGCCGGTGCGCCACGCCGACGTCTTCCCGGAGGGGGCGAACGTCAACCTCGCACAGCGCGTCGAGTACGCGCCGGACGACGACGACCGGGAGTTCGACGGCCTCGTCCCGACGTTCCGCCAGCGCACCTTCGAACGCGGCGTCGAGGGCGAGACCCGTTCGTGTGGCACCGGCGCGGTCGCGATCGCGGCCGTCGCGCGCCGGCTGGGGCTCGTCGACTCGACGCGGATCCGCGCGCGACCCCCGGGCGGCGAACTGGAGATCACGGTTCCCGACGGCGGTCCGGCCACCCTCGCCGGTCCGGTCACGGAGGAGTTCTCGGGCGAGGCGGCGGTCGACCCCGACGTCGACCCCGAAACGGAGGCGGACGCCAGGCCGGCCGTCGATCCCGGCCCCGATCCCGGATGCGGGTCCACGACGACCGATCCACGATGAACGGGCCCGAGGAGACTACACACGGCGACTTCGATCCGATCGCGTTCCTCGAGGAGGCGGTCAAAACGCCCTCCCACCGCGACGTCTCCGAGATGCGGGAGTTTCTGGTGGCGACGCTCGAGGACCGGGGAGCCGACGCGACCGTGGACGACGCCGGAAACGTCCTCGCCGAGAAGTCGTCCTCGAACCGCGACGCGGGGCCGCACGTCGTCTGTAACACCCACATCGACACGGTGACGCCGCACGTCCCCTTCGAGCGCGATCGGAACGCGACCGTGGCGGGCGAGTCGGGCGTCGACGTGATCCGCGGACGCGGCTCCTGTGACGCGAAGGGGCCGCTCGCGGCACTTCTCGTCGGATTCCTCGCCGCCGACCCCGACCGCGGGCGGCTCACGCTCGCGATCACGCCGGACGAGGAGGTCCACTCGCTCGGGGCCGCGGCGCTCACCGGGGGGCTGCAGGGGACCGAGGACTCGCTCGACGGCGATCTGTACGTCGTCGGCGAGCCGACCGGACTCGACGTCTGTACGGCCGCGAAGGGTCGCTTCGAGGGGACGATCGAGTTGAGCGGCGAGACGGCTCACGCCGCCGAATCCGCGGGCACGAACGCGGTCGCGGCCGCGGAGGGTGCCCTGCGTGCGATCCGCGAGTTCGACCTCGCCCGATCGCCACACGAGCAGCTCGGCGAGGCGCGGCTCACGCCGACGACGATCCAGGGCGGCGAGGCGACGAACCAGGTGCCCGACCGGTGTGCGATCGTCGTCGACCGCCGGTCCATCCCGCCGGAGACGGCGGCGGAGTTCCGCGAGTCGCTCGAACTCGACGTCCGCGCGGCCGTTCCCGACGACGTCGGCGTCGAGTTCCGGCTCACCGACCGGGAGTCGCCGTTCCTCGCCGCGTTCTCGACCGATCCCGACCACGAACTCGTCGGAACGCTTCGGGCGGCGGTCGACGCCACGCGTCCGGGAGGAACGGAGAGCGAGTCTCCGGACCGCGGCGGCACCGTCCGTCCCTTCTCGGCCGCGACGGAGGCGTCCTACTTCTCGCCGGCGCCGACGGTCGTCTTCGGGCCGGGCGATCTGGCCGACGAGACGGGCGCGGTCGCTCACTCCGAGCGCGAGTACGTCCGCGTGCGCGAGGTCGAGTGGGCCGGTCGCGCCGTCGCCCGGACGCTCTCGGAGCTTCTCGAGGACGATCGGGACGCGGCGTAAATCGGCAGTCCGAAATCCTCGCCTAGACCGCGAACTTCCGCTCGAGGAACGCCACGAGCAGGTTCGCCGCCAGCCGCGAGGTGTTGCCCGCCGGGTCGTGGGTCGGGGCGACCTCCATCAGGTCGACCGCGCCGACGGCCTCGTGTGCGCCGAGGGTCTCCATCGCCGCGAGCGCCTGCGACGCCGAGAGGCCGGCGGGTTCGGGCGTTCCAGTTCCGGGCGCCACGCTCGGGTCGACCGAGTCGATGTCGAAGGTGACGTAGACGGCGTCGGTCCCGTCGCCCGCGGCCGCGACCGCCTCCTCGATCACCGACGTCATGCCACGATCGTCGACCTCGGGCATCGCGAAGAGGTTGAGGCCCGTCTCCTCGGCGAACTCGAGGAACTCCGGGGACTCGTAGCCGCGAATTCCCACCTGGCTCACCGTCTCGAAGTCGGCGTACGGCGAGTCGGCGATCAACGCGGTGCTGGATCCGTGGAACTCGCGGCCGAAGAGGGGGCTCTCGGAGACGGTGTCCGTGTGGGCGTCGATCTGGACGAGGCCGACGTCGTCGTGGCCGGCGCCCTCCGCGAACCCGCGGAAGGCCGGATACGTACAGTAGTGGTCGCCGCCGATCGAGACCGGCAGCGCCCGCTCGGCCACCGTCGCGACGTGGGCGGCGATGCTCTCGGCGGTCGTCTCGTGATCCATCGGAAAGACCGGAACGTCCCCGCAGTCGGCCACCGCGAGATCGCCGAAGTCGACGGACTCGCCGGTCCGCATGTTCGTCAACCCGCCCTTGTACCCCGAGAGGTACGCCCACCAGCCGCTCGCCTCCCGCACCGCTCGGGGGCCGTATCGTGCCCCCGGACGGTTGCTCACGGCGCCGTCGTACGGGAACCCCAGAACGCCGGCGTCGTATCCCTCCAGCTCGCCGACGTCGCGGTGGTCGGCGTCGAGGAAGGTCGGGATGCCGGCGTACGGCAGGTCGATCGCCGAGGCGGGATGGGAGGCGCGAAACGCCTCGGCGGGCGTCTCCCGCGTCTCTCGCGTCACGCGCTCCCCTCCGTCGTTCCGGCGTTTGCGTCCCGTCTCGCTCGTTCGCTCCCGTCCTGGCGGGCTCGTCTCGTGTCGATCATGGGTGGTAATACGTTGCCACCAACTGCGCGCGGCGCTCCGTTAATCCTTTCTGCGCCATCCACGGGTCGGAACTCCGGCCTCTCTCGAGCGCCCAGCGGCTTGGAGACGTCTCCGTGGAGACACCTACTTGGAGTCGGCTCCCGAAGCCCGGCCATGGCCGACGAGTACCGCGACCTCTCTCACCCGATCGAGACGGGCATGCGCACGTTCCCCGGCGACCCGGCGGTCTCCGTGACGCCGGCGGCGACGATACCGGAGGACGGCTTCTCTGTCCGGGAGATCCGGTGTGGGTCCCACACCGGCACCCACATCGATGCGCCCGGTCACACCGAGCCCGAGGGCGGAACCCTGGACGACCGAGCGGTCGGCGAGTACGTGTTCACCGCGTGTTTTCGCGACCTGACGCCGTGTTCGCCGCGCGAGGCGCTCGGGCCCGACCGCCTTCCGGACTCGATCGACGACCCCGATGTCGACCTCGCGGTCCTGCGGACCGGCTGGGACGAGTACTGGACCGGCGGAAGGCCGGAGGAGGCGGACGCGCCCGCCGGGCCGGAAGGAAGCACGGACGATCGGTATCTCGATCACCCCTACCTCTCGCCGGCGGCCGCACGCCGCCTTCGGGAGGCGGACTGCGGCGTCGCCGTCGACGCCCTCAACCCGGATCCGACCCCGACCGCGAACGCCGACCCGGACGAGCCCGACGGGGTTCCCGTCCATCACGCCCTCCTCGGGGCCGACCTCCCGATCATCGAGAATCTGACGGGACTGACGGGGCTTCCCGAGCGGTTCACCCTCCTTGCGTTCCCGCTCCCGATCGCGGACGGCGACGGGGCGCCCGTGCGGGCGGTCGCGCACGTGCCGTGAAGAGTCTATTCGGCGTTTTCTCGCGTCGCTCCGCCTACTCCTCGGCGGCGTCGACGACCTCGTAGCTCACGTTCCCGTCGCGGAGCTCGTCGGTGTGTGCCGAAAGCCGGGTGGCCGTCGCGAGGAGGAGTACGTCGAGTCCCCTCGTCGCGGCCTCCCGGACCGCGCTCGCGGTGGCGAAGCGGACGTCCGGTTCGACGTCGGCCGTCCGCGCGGCGACGAGCGCCTCGACGCCCGCGACCGCGACGAGGTCGTGGTCGTCGGCGAGGCCCGCGATCCGGTCCGGATCGACCGCGTGGCTGCCGCCGTCGCGGACGTGCGGCACGGAGACGGCCGTCACGGACCCCAGATCGTAGTCGACGACGCCCTCGAAGTCCGTGATGCCGACGTCCTCGCCCGCCTCGGCGTCCGTCACCGCCACCGCGGTCGCGTCCCCGGTGTCCCCGGCCATCGCGTGGAGGATCCCCTCGCGCATGGTCACCGTCACGGTCTCGCCCTCCGAGAGGTCGGTCGCCGCGATCGCCGTCTCGATCTCCACCTGACCGATCACGTCCTCGGAGACGTGGGTGATGAACCCGCGCAGCTCCTCGGTCTTGGAGATCAGCCAGTCGACGCCCTCCTTCGTCACCTCGTAGCGACCCCGGCCGTGCTTTTCGACGTAGCCCTGCTCGATCAGATCGCGCAGGTAGTCGCTCACTGCCTGGGCCGTGATGCCGATGGCGTCGGCGATCTCCCGCTGGTTGACCGCCGGCTGGCGCTCGGCGATCTCCACGAGGATCTGGTACCTGGTGGCGTTCCGCTTGCTCTGGAGCACGCCGAACTCCTCGGTCGTCTCCGCGTTCCCCGGCATTACCCGAGTTCCGTCCGTCCAACTCAAATACCTTTGGTCGAATACCGACGAGATTGTTCCGATCGTCGGTTCGGGCCGGTTTTGAACAAACTCATTAGCACTAATACAACCAAAATTGTTTTAGGGTTCACCCGAGTTGCATACGCCGATGGCGAACGTCTCGCTTCCCCACGACGCGAAGGCCGGGCCGACGAAGCCGGCGGTGCGGGCCGTCCTGATCGACACGCTCGATCTCGACGCCGGCGACCACTTCGTGGAGATCGGCTCCTGTACCGGCGCCGTCACCGTCGAGGCCGCCCGTCGGGCCGGCCGAGTGACGGCGATCGAACGAAAACCCGAGCGGGCGGCGGTCACCCGCAAGAATCTCGACGCGAACGGCATCGCGGTCGAGGACGTTCCGGCCGCCGACGGCGGATCCGCGGGCGTGGGTGAGGGGTCGGGGCCCACTGCCGCCACCGCCTCCGATCACGCTGCCCCTGATCCTGCCACCCCCGATCACGCCGCCGTCGAGGTCCGCGAGGCGGAGGCGCCGGCGGGGATCCCCGGGGACGCCGACGCGCTCTTTCTCGGCGGCAGTCGAAACTACGAGGCGGTGCTCGACCGCGCCGTCGAGATCGGCGTCGACCGCGTGATCATGAACGTCTCCCGGCTGGAGGTCGCGGGCGCCGCCACCGAGGCGTTTCGCGAGCGCGGCCTCCTCGAGGACGTGCTGCAGTTCCAGGTGAGCCACGGCTACGAGCTGGCCGGCGCGACGAGCTTCGAGTCGGACAACCCCGTCTACATGCTGATCGGCGGCGTCGATGACCGCGAGGTCGCCGCCGACGGCGGCGTTCGTGGCGACGGGGGCGATCGATGACCCTCTACGGCGTCGGCCTCGGCCCGGGCGAGGCCGACCTCCTCACCGTCCGGGGTCGGGAGGTCCTCGAGCGCGCCGACGTGGTCTACTCGCCGGGGCGCCTCTCGCGGTCCGTCGCGACCGAACACGTCCCGGACTCGCGGATCGGCGACCTCGATTTCCCCATGACGCGCGACGAGGACGAGCTCCGGGCCGCCTGGCGGGAGGCCGCGGCGGAGATCGCCCCGCGCGCTCGCGAGGGGACCGCGGCGTTCGTCACCCTCGGCGACCCGAACGTCTACTCGACGTTCGGCCACCTCCGGCGAACGCTCTCGGCGTTTCACCCCGACGTCGACGTCGAGGTCGTCCCCGGCGTGAGCGCCGTCACCGCCTTCACCACCGCGCTCGGCGTCGAGGTCGCGGCCGGGTCGAGCCTTGCGCTCCGGGAGGCGGCCCGCGGCGCGGCCCCGACCGGCCCCGACCGCATGGTGCTGTTCAAGGTCACGGACGTCCCCGCGACCCACGAGAAGCTCGAGGCGGCGGGCTACGACGTCGTCTACGGTCGCCGGCTCTACATGGAGCAGGGCGAGACGGTCGTCACGGACGAGCCGGACGAGCTCGCCGACCGGGACTACTACACGCTCGCGTACGCGGAACGGCGCGACCTCGATTCGGAACTGCCGGCGACCGCGGCCTTCGAGTCGGAGGGGCGCGTGACGGACGGACCGAAGGTCACATCGAGCGAGCACTCGGACGCCGCGGGAACCGACGTCGAACGTCAGGAGATCGCCGAAAGCGAGGCATGCGGGGACGTCGCGCTCGGAAGCGGAGTCGCCGTCGATGGCCTCGGGTCCGCCCTCCGGAGGAGGCGATCACGATGACGGGGTCGGGAGGCTCGCCCGACGCCGGGGACACCGGGGACACCGGGGACACCGAGGACGCCACCGACCCGCAGGAGGCGATCGACGCCCGGACGGCCGCCGAGGCGGACGGACGCGATCCCCGGATCCAGGAACGAACCGCGGGCGAGGTCGGGGAGGGGATCCCGTTCATCGGGGCCGGTCCCGGCGATCCGGGACTGCTCACCGTGACGGGACGCGAGCTCGTCGAGGAGGCGGACCTCGTCGTCCACGCCGGCTCGCTCGTCAACAGCGAGCTGCTCGAGGCGTACTGCGCAGACGCCGAGCTGGTCTCGAGCGTCGGCAAGGACCTCGAGGAGCTGATCCCGTTGATGCGCGACGCCCACGAGGCGGGACGGAACGTGGTCCGCCTCCACAGCGGCGATCCGGCGATCTACGGTGCGGCCCTCGAGCAGATGGACGCGCTCGAACACGAGGGCGTCTCCACCTACCTCGTCCCGGGGGTCACCTCGGCGTTCGCCGCCAGCGCGACCCTTCGAACCCAGCTCACGCTGAACGGCGTCGCCAACCACGTCGCGTTCACCCGCCCGCAGGGCCGGACGCTCGACCCCGAGGACGACCACATCGGCGAGTTCGTCGAGATGGGCGACGTGACGACCTGCATCTACCTCGGGACCCACGCGATCCCCGAGACGATGGACCGACTTCTCGAGGACGGCCACGACCCCGAGACGCCGGTGGCCGTGGTCTATCACGCCTCCTGGCCCGACGAGGACGTGATCGAGGGGACGATCGAGACGATCGGCGAGGCGGTCGAGGAGGCGGGCTACCGCGCCTCCGCGCTCGTCGTGATCGGCGACGCGGCGCGCAAGACCGGCTACGAACGGTCGTACCTGTACGGCGACTGGGCGAACCGCGGATCGGATGCGGCCGAGGGGAACGATCCCAACGAGGCGGCCGACGCCGGCGATGTGGACGGCGCGACCGGGGACGATGACGCGCCGGGAACGGCCGACGCGGCCGGTACGACCGGGACGAGCGAAGCGAACGAGGCGGACGACTGATCACCATGACCCGACCGATTCACCGATGAGTACGGACACAGACGCCGACACCGATACCGGCACGACGACGGACGACGCATCGAACGGCTCGAACACCGGCAGATCGAACGCCGCCAACCCGAACGCCGATGGCTCGAACGCCGACGATTCCGGCGGCCACTGTTCCACCCCCGACTCGGACGGCGAGGTGGCGGAGGAGATCGCGATCGTGAGCTTCGAGCGCAAGCTCGAGACGGCCGAGGAGATCGTCGACGGTCTCGCGGACGAGTACGACAGCATCGACGTCATCGAGTACCACGGCGACGTCTTCGCGGAACACTGGGGCGAGTACGACTGCTTCGTCGGGCTCATGGCCTCGGGGATCGCGATGCGAAAGACCGCACCCCTCCTCGACGACAAGTGGGACGACCCCGCCATCGTGGTCGTCGACGAGGCGCTCACCTGGGCGATCCCGATCACGGGCGGCCACCACGGCGCGAACCAGGTCGCCCACGATCTCTCGAAGCTCGGCGCGGTCCCGGCGATGACCACCGCGAGCGAGGCGGCGGGCAAACAGGGCGTCGAGAGCAGGGCGAAGGCGCTCGACAGCCACGTCGTCAACGGCGACTCCACGGTGGCGACGAACCTCGCCGTCCTCAACGACGAACTCGGACCGGTCGCGCGCCTCGACGGGCCGCGGGCGGTCCTCGTCGACGACGACGTGACCGTCCTCAAGCGGAACGGCGGAAGCGGCGCCGACGATGCGGACGGCGCCGACGATGCGACTGACGCCGACGACCGCGTCGTCCTCGGCACCGGCACCGTCTCGGGCGTCGACGAGGAGCAGGTCCTCGACGCCTGGGAGAGGGCCCTCGACGACCTCGATCTGACGGTCGAGAACGTCGACTTCGTGGCCACCGGGACCAGAAAGGAGGGCGAGGAGGGGCTCTACGCGGCGGCGGAGGCGATCGGCGCCGGCGTCGTGCTCTTCGAGAAGGAGACGCTCCTCGAGTTCGAGGGTCCCTCGCCGTCCCGCTCGAAGGAGCTGATCGGCTGGCCGGGCATCGCGGAGGCGTCGGCGATCGCCGGCGGCCGCGAGCACGAACTCGCCCGCGAGAAGGAGCGGTTCGACGACGCCGTGACCGTGGCGGTGGGGCGGTAGAATGGCGGCTGATGAATCGGAATCGGCCGTCGCCGACGCCGACCTCGGAACCCTCTACGTCGTCGGGATCGGCCCCGGACTCCCGCACGCGATGACCCAGCGAGCACGGGACGTGATCGCCACCGCCGACTGCGTGATCGCCTCGAACCTCTATCAGGAGTTCCTGCGACGCGACGGGACCCTGCCGCCCGAGAGCGCGGCGGTCGAGGAGGCGGGCGATCCCGCGGCCACGGACGGCGGGGCGACCGCATCCGTCGGCGACGACGGCGACGGGGCCGGGACCGGAACCGGAACCGGGACGGTCCTGGAGCGTCCGAACGGGACCCGACAGACGCTCGTTCGGTCGTCGATGGGCCGCCAGATCGAGCTCGCGAAGGAAGCCTTCGAGCGCGTGCGCGCCGGCGAGGACGTCGCGCACGTCTCCGGGGGCGACCCGAACGTCTACGGGAAGAGCGACCTGCTGTTCACGATGGCCGACGCCGAGGACGCCCGCGACGTCCCGATCGAGGTGGTGCCGGGCGTGACCGCGGCGCTCGGCGGGGCCGCGAACCTCGGGGCGCCGCTGTCGAACGACTTCTGTACGGTCTCGCTTTCGGACAAGTGGCGCGGCTGGGAGGAGATCGAGGAGAAGCTGCGGGCGGCCGCGATCAGCGGGTTCGTGATCGTCCTCTACAACTGCTGGCGCGACTACGAGCGCGCGATCGAGGTGATCCGCGAGGAGCGCTCCGACGACGTGCCGGTCGGCATCTTCAACGACGCCGGCCGCGGCGACGCCGGGCGCAACCTCGAGGACGAGACCCACACGATCACCACCCTCGGCGAGGCGACGGCGCACGACGAGGAGGTCGGCGGGATGGGGACCTCCATCCTCGTCGGCACCCACGAGACGACCGTCTGGGAGAACGACCACGGCGAACACCTCGTCACCCCGCGCGGCGGGCGTGACGTCGACGACTTCTGATCATGAGCACGAACGACGCCACCGACACGACGGAATCGACCGATACGACCGATGCGATGGACGCGACCGACGCGATCGACGCGACGAAAACGAACGACGAATCGACCGCCGCCTCCGGCAGCTCCGCGTCGACCTGTGGCGCGGCGAGCTCCGCCACCGACGACGACTCCGGGTCCGCCTGCGGAGCGTCGAACCCGAGTTCGAGTGCGGGTTCGGAGTCGACGTGCGGCGGCTCGACGGCTACGTCGAAGAGGGACGCCACGGACGAGCGGGTGGAGTCGACCGTCGACGACTTCGAGGGCGACCCGGGCCGCCTCGTGGCGGTCGGGCTCGGCCCCGGCGAGCCGGAGGGGATGACCGCGCGCGCCCGTCGAGCGCTCCTCGAGGCCGAACACGTCGTCGGCTACACGACCTACATCGAGCTGCTCCCCGACGAGGTGACCGAGTCGGCCGAGGAGCTCTACGACACGCCGATGTGCGGGGAGGTCTCCCGGACCGAGGAGGCGATAGACCGGGCCCTCGCCGGCAACGACGTCGCGATCGTCGGCAGCGGCGACCCGAACGTCTACGCGCTCGCGGGACTCGCGCTCGAGATCCTCGAGTCGAAGGGCGCGACCGCCTCGGCGGTCGATTTCGAGGTCGTCCCCGGCGTTCCCGCGGCCCAGTCGTGTGGCGCCCGGCTCGGCGCCCCCCTCGTCAACGACACCGTCAGCGTCTCGCTTTCGGACCACCTGACGCCGATGTCGGAGATCGAATCCCGGCTCCACGCCGTCGCCCCCGAGGGGTTCACGATCGCGATCTACAACCCCTGGAGCCGCAAGCGCCGCGAGAACTTCGAGACGTGCTGTGAGATCCTGCTCGAACACCGCGACCCGGAGACGCCAGTCGGCGTCGTCCACGGCGCGGGCCGCGACGACGAACGCGTCGAGATCGTCGAACTCGGCGAGCTGGAGGAGCTCGGCGAGAGCGATCTGATCGACATGACGACCACGATCCTCGTCGGCAACGAGGAGACCTACGTCTTCGACGACCGGATGGTGACGCCGCGGGGCTACGAGTCCAAGTATGACTACTGAATCCTCCCACCGGAGCGAGACGACGGAGGCAGATCACGACCGCGAGGCCTACCGCGTCACCCTCGACCGGGACGCCTGTGAGGGGATCTTCGCCTGTCTCGTCCGCGACGACCGATTCCGCGAGGCCGCAGACGGACTGGCGGCGATCGAGGGAGCCGGCCCGGCCGGTAAACCCACGAACGCCGACGGGGAATCGCACGGAACCGTCGTCGCCCGGTTCGAGGACGATCGGCTCGCGGACGCCGAGCGGGCCGCGGCGGCCTGTCCGGTGGACGCGATCGAGGTCGAGGTCCCCGAGAACGACACGATCGAGGTGGTCGCGGATGAGTGACGCCGATCCGTCCCCTGCCGGCGGGACTCACGCGATCGAGCCCGTCGATGACCTGCTGGCTTCGGGTCCGGAGACGGCGTACTTCTGGGGTCGCGTGGCCGGCGACGGCGAACTGACCGAAACCTCCATCACGACGCGCGCCGGCGACGAGACCGCCGCGGACGCGCTCGCGGCGGTCGCGGGGACGAGCCGGACCGGGACCGACCACCGCGTCGCCGCTCGCGAGTCGGCCCACGACGCCTCGATCGTCCGGTTCGAGGACGAACACGAGATCCGCGTCGTCGGCGCGCCGGCCGAACGCGCCAGCGCGGCGTTCGGACTCCCGATCGACGGGGAACCGGGGGGCTACCGGTTCGACGCCTTCCGTGAGAACCGCCGGCAGCTCGTTCGGGGACTGTTGGAGGCCTGCGGCACCGTCTGCTTCCGCGAGTCGTCGGCCTCCGTCGGCGTCTCGTTCGTCCACGACGACCGGGCGCTCCTCGAGACGATCCGCTCGCAGCTGTCGGCCGCCGAGGTGCACGCCCCGAGCGACGACCTCTCCGAGACCTCCTCGGGCGGCTACTGGTTCGGACTGGCCGACGAAGCCGACGTCGCCGGGTTCGCCGAGTGGGTCTACGCCGGGAGCGACGAGTCCGGCCTGTACGCGGACGACCGGCGCGCGAAGCTCCGACGAAGCGTCGAGCGCGCGACCGGGGCGGCGGTGGGCGAGCTGGAGGAGTCACCGTGACGACGAGTTCCGACGCCGTTGGCCTCGGGGACGGTTCGTCCCGGTCCGGTGACCCCTCCAGCGCGTCGGCATCCCCGATCGACCCCGACGAGGAGGCCGTGCTGCTCGTCGGCCACGGCTCGCGGCGCGAACGGTCGAACGAGCAGGTTCGCGAGCTCGCGGCCGGCCTGGAGGACCGGCTCGGCATCCCCGTCGACGCGGGGTTCATCGAGCTCGCGTCGCCGTCGATCGACGAGGCGATCGCCGGGCTCGCGGCGAGCGTCTCGCGGATCGCCGTCGTCCAGCTGTCGCTTTTCGCGGCGAGCCACGTGAAGGCCGACGTCCCGCTCGCGGTTCGGTCGGCCCGGTCGGCGCATCCGGACGTCGAGATCCACAACGGGTCGCATCTGGGGATCCATCCCGCCATCGTCGACCTGCTCGACGACCGGGCCGCGGCGGTCGAGGCCGAACTGGGCGCCGATCGCGACGAGGACGAGGTGGCGGTCGTCCTCTGTGCCCGGGGATCCAGCGATCCCGACGCCAACGGCGACGTCCACAAGCTCGCCCGGCTGCTCCGGGAGGGGCGCGCCTTCGATCGCGTCGCCGCGTCGTTCATCGGCGTGACGGAGCCTCGCCTCGAGGAGACGCTCCATCGGGTCGCCACGGCCCGGCCGGACGCGGTCGTCGTGCTCCCGTACATGCTCGGCGACGGCGTGTTGACGGAGCGCATTCGCGAGGGGGCCGCCGAGTTCGACGCGGAGTACCCCTACGTCGACGCCGCGGCCGGCGATCCGCTCGGGACCGACTCGCGGCTGCTCGACGTCCTCGGCGACCGCTGGCAGGCTGCCCGGACCGGAAGCGTCGAGATGTCGTGTGACACCTGCAAGCACAAGGTCGAGCTGGACGGCTACGAGGAGGACGTCGGCGGCGCCCGTGCGATGTTGCGGGCCGTGACCCACCGCGAGTCGCACGCTGATCGCGAGGACGTCGACGACGATCCCCACGCCCACGATACGCCCGACGCGCACGTCGCGGTCTGTACCAACCAGACCTGTGCGGCCGACGGGGCGCCGGCGGTCCTCGAGCGCCTTCGCCAGGCCGTTCGCGACTCGGACGCCTGCGAGGCGCGCATCACCCGATCGTCGTGTCTCGGACGCTGCGGCGACGGGCCGATGGTGGCCGTCTACCCCGACGGCGTCTGGTACGGCGACGTCGACGAATCGGACGCCGGACGAATCGTCTCCTCGCACCTCGATCGGGGACGGATCGTCTCCGATCTGGTCGACGTCACGCTGTGAGGCCACGATAGGACGGACCGATACGAACATTTACGAACGACTTGCGAACCACTTACCGGACACACGGAACATCCACACACATGAGCTGTCACGAACTCGAAGCGCTACGACTCGGAGTGATGAACGTCCTCGGCACCGAGGACCGAACCGCCCGCGAACACGCGGAGGCCGAACTGGAGGGCCATCTGGAGGGTCCGATCGAGGCGCTCGCGAACGCGGAGACGCTCGACGCGATCGAGCGTCACCTCGATGCGGCCCTCGTCGACCTGGAGGCCGAGGTCGCAGAGACCGATTCCGCCGATCCGGAGTACGACTACCTGCGCGGCCGGCTCGTCGCCGTTCGCGACGCCGAACGCGCCGTGCGCCGGCTGACCGACCAGGGCGAGAGCCTCCTCGATGGACTCGGGGACGCCCACGACGTGCTCCACGAGACGTTCCCGGCCGAGGAGTGAGCGGTTTGCGGCCGGGTGGTTGACGATTTTCGGTCGAGAAGGTGACGACTCCCGGTCGAGGAATTTAACGCCGCCGGTCGAGAAACGCACCCTCCCGTCCTCGCGAACTTTTGACGGAACCGCACCCATTCGAAGTCGCGCTTCTCCGAGATCTCGACGTTACGCCGAGCTTCGCCCCGGATCCGGTTCCTCGATCAGCCCGCCCTCGTCGCCGAACTCGGCGGCGAGCAGGTCGGGGACGTCGCCGGGCGTCACGTCCGAGTAGAAGCGGCTCCGCGGGTGGATCGCCACCGCGGTGCCGTCCTCGCTACAGAGGCCGAGACAGCTCGTCTCCGCGACGTGGACGCTCGACCAGTAGAGGTCCCGGTCGCGAAGCCACGTCCGCACCGCCTCGAGGACGGCCTCGCCGCCCGCGTCCCCACAACAGGCGTACTCCGAGTCGCGCTCGGTCGTACAGACCAACACGTGGTCCGTGAATCCGTTCGCGTGGACGTCCTTGGTCCGGTCCCGCATCAGTCGGCGCTCGGAACTCGATCGCCGTTCGTCGATCCGGCCGCGCGTCGATCGTCGGCGGGCGGCGAGGACGACTCGCGTCGCAGCCACGCGTGGGCGCCCGCGAGGACCGCCCACAGCAGCGCCTGTCCGAACACCGTGAGCCCGACCAGCCCGGCCGACAGCTCCGCGGGAAGCGGGTTCTCGACCGGGTTCGCGGGCGCGAGAACTACGGGAACCGCGAGCAGCCCGAACGGCACCAGCGCCGCGGCCGCGGCGACGGTCGTCGACCGCCGGTCCCGTCGCGAGAGCCGATCGAAGGTGTACAGCGCGAGCAGACAACAGACGACGCCGAGAGCCACCATACCGGCGTAGAGGCGAACGCGGGTCGACACGGCGAGGAACTGTCGGGCGCCCGGCGGCTGCGGCGGCAACACGAGCCACGGCGCCACGGAGGCCGAAAGGAAACCGGCGGAGCCGGCGGCTACGTCAGGGGTCGCCGATCCGGAATCACCCGGGAGGACCGGCTCCAGCAGGTAGAACCCGCCCCCGAATACCACCGCGCCGAGGAGGACCCCCCAGAGCACGCTCGAGGCGATGCTCACGACGCTCGTGGTCGTCGCCGAAACGACGCCGTGGTCGTGGCCCGTCTCACCGACGACGCCGTGGTCCGTGGCGTCGTGGCTACTCCCGTCGTGGTCGTGATCCGCACCGGCAGCACCGGGGTCGCCGTCCGCCTCGATCGCCGCCTCGCCGTGGCCGAGCTCGTCGGCGAACGCGACGAGCGGGTTGGCGACGACGGCGACGAAGAGGCCGAAGACGAGCCCCGCGACGAGCCCCGCCTTGACGCCGCGGAGAACGTACTCGGCGAACATCCTCAGTGGCAGGTGACGCCGGCGGCGTGTCGGAAGTTGTGCAACGAGTCGTGGGCCATCGGCTCCTGGAGGAACAACAGCGCGAACCCGAGGGCCGCGACCAGCAGAACCCCGAGGGCGATCTGCGTCGGCGTGAGTTCGACCCGCGAGCGTTCGATCCGTCCGTGAACCGTCTCCGGCGTCGCGCCGGCTGCCTCCGTCGTGGCGTCGATCGCGGTCGTCATGATAAATACGATTTGCACAACATCAAGTAAGATTGTAAAACTTTCGAGTGAACGACGATCGAATTGTGTTCGATCGACGCGACCGTCGGACCCGACGTCCCGTCACCCCTCGTGAACGGTTCCGACGGTCGCGTCGATCCGGTCCGCCGAAAGCGCCGCCAGGGAGACGCGCTCGCCGGCGGTCTCCTCGACTATCACGTCGACGAGACTCGAACGGTCGTCCCGTTCGGGATCCCCGGCGTCGACGACCACCACGTGCGTGCCCGTCGCCGCCAGTTCGCGCGCCGCCTCGCGCGTCTCCGCGCTCGGGCTGCCGTCGGCCACGTTCGCCCGACCGTCCGTGACCACCACGACGACGCTCGCGGCGGGTTCGGCCCGGGCTAGGACCTCACCCACCGTTCGCAGTCCCGCGGAAAGCGGGGTCCGGTCGCCGGTCGGCACGTCCTTGAGGTGTCGGGCGGCCAGCTCGACGCTGTCCGTCGGCGGGAGCAACACGTCGGCCCCGGAGCCGGCGAAGGAGACCACAGCGACCTCGTCGCGGTGCTCGTAGGCGTCCTGGAGCAGCTCGAGAACCGTCCTCTTGGCCGCGCGCATCGCCGGGCGCATCGAGGCGCTGGCGTCGATCGCGAACGCGACGAGCGCGTCCGCGCTCCCGCGTCGGACCGACCGCCGGAGGTCGCGTGACTCGATCGAATCCGACCCGCGGCGGGTCGCCGCTCGGAGCGACGCGCCGACGTTCACGTCGGACGCTTCGGACCCTCCCGCCGGCTCGGATCGGATCCGCGGTCCCGAATCGGTCCCCTGGACGCCCGGGCGCGATCGCGAGCCGGATCCGCCGCCGACGTCGCCCCTCCCGGCGTCGATCGGCTCGGAAACCGAGAGGTCGGGCGCGCTCCCCGGCTCGATCCCGACGCGCGACTCGCCCGGGACGACGGGCGTCGCCTCCGGTCCGTCCGATCCGACGTCCCCGCCGCGTTCCCCCGCGTCGCCCGGCCGCGGTGCGTGCGAGTCGCCGGTTCCGTCTTTCTCGCCCGATTCGCCCGCCTCTCTCTCGCCCGATTCGTCCGCCCCTCCTCCGTTCGGATCGGCCGTATCTTCTCCGTCCGCGGTCGATTCCTCGCCCGGTAGGGTCGACTCGCCCGCGACCGACTCCGCCGATGGTCCGTCGCTCGGCTCGGCTCCGGGGTCGCGACCGTCGGTCCGACTCCGGTTTGATCGGTCCCTTCCGTCCTCGTCCGGCTCGCCCGTTCGATCGTCGCCTCCTCGTTCGCCGTCCGGCCGATCGTCGCCTCCTCGTTCGTCGCCGCCTGCTCGCTCCCCATCGCCACCTTCGCGATCCGTCGGATCGTGCTCGTGGTCTCCCCCCTTCGCGCTCCCGTCCCCTCGGTCGCCGCCGTCCTCCCCGCGTTCCGAGTCCGACGAGTCGGCGTCATCGAAGTGATCGTCGATGAGGTCCTCGGCGTCGGGCGCCTCCTCGAACGGGCGCGACCGCAGGCGGTGCGGGAGCGCGAAGGAGGCCGCCTCCCGGACGTCCGATTCGATGACGCGGCCGCGGTCCTCGAGCGCCGCGAACGTCCGGGCGGCGCGTGCGGTCGCGATGTCGCCGCGGTGTCCCTCGATCCCGGCGTCGCGACACAGCTCCGCGATCTCCTCTCGAAGCGATCGAGGCAGCGTGACGTCCGGGAGTCGCCGCCGCGCGCGTTCGAGCCGGTCGCGATACGCCGACTGCGTCGTGGAGTCGGTCGCCTCCTCGCGGTCGATGCCGTCCCCGGACCGACCGAGCGCCCGATCGATGATCGCCACCCGATCGTCGATAGAACGACATCCCTCGATGGTCGCCTGGAGGGCGAAGCGGTCGCGAAGTTGGGGACGGAGGTCGCCCTCCTCGGGGTTCATCGTCCCGACGAGGGTGAACTCCGCGGGGTGGGACACGCTCACCCCGTCGCGCTCGACCCGATTCACCCCGCTCGCGGCCGCATCGAGGAGCGTGTCGACGAGGTGGTCCTCGAGGAGGTTCACCTCGTCGACGTAGAGGATCCCGCGGTTGGCCCGCGCGAGGAGCCCCGGATCGAACTCGTAGTCGCCGCCCAGCGCGTCGGCCACCGACAGCGTCCCCACGACGCGCTCGCGGGTCGCGCTCAGCGGGAGCGTCACCAGCGGAACCGGACGCTCGACCGTCTCGAGTTCTGCTCGTGCGCGCTCGCGGCAGTCCGCACACTGTCGGTCGGGATCGGCGGGCGGACAGCCGTAGGGACACCCCGCGACGGCCGTCCGCGTCGGGAGGAGGTCCGCGAGCCCCCGGACGGCGGTCGACTTCGCCGTCCCCTTTTCGCCGCGGATCAGGAGACCGTCGAGGTCGTCGTCGGCCGCGACGGCGAGTAAACCGCGCTTGAGTTCCCCCTGACCGACGATCCCGGCGAACGAGGGCGCTTCGCCCCGATCGTGCGAAGCCTTTTTGTTCTCTCCTAAATCAATCATACTTGTCTTAGACTCACGGAGGTTTAACAACGTTATGCCAACCATCGGGATCTACACCGCGACCGAGAACGAACTGGGGTCCATCGGGCGGGCGGCCGAGGAGGTCGACGCAGACCTCCTCGTGCGGTCGGCGAGCGACCTGGACGACGAGACCGACGCAGCCGCCTTCGTCGACGAGTTGACCGACGCGACCGCCGTTATCTGCTGGCTCCACGGCTCCGAAGGGAGCATGCCCGGCTACGAGAGCGCCGTCGACCGGCTGCGGGAGGCCGGCGTGCCGCTCGTGGTCAAGTCCACGGGCGACGCCTACGCGATGGAGGACACCACCGTCGATTCGGCCGCCCGCGAGCGCGTCTACGAGTACCTCGACAGGGGCGGGACCGTCAACGTGGCCAACTGCCTGCGGTTCCTCGTGGACGAGTACGCGGGCTCCGAGGACGTCGGTGCGTCCGCCGTGGACGCCGCGGACGACGAGGACCGTCCCTACGACGACCCCGTCGCGCTGCCGACGGAGGGGGTCTACCACCCGGATCACCCCGGCGCGAGCTACGACGAGCTGCTCGCGACCCACGATCCCGAGTCGCCGACGGTCGCCGTCTGGTTCTACGAGTCCCACTGGACCCACGAGAACCTGCGATACGTCGACGCGCAGGTGCACGCGCTCGAGGCGCAGGGCGCGAACGCGCTCCCCATCTTCTGTAACCCGGCCTCCGAGGAGGACGGGGGCTGGGACGCCGAACGCGTCACGGACGAGTGGCTCGTCGATGCTGACGACGAGCCGGTCGTCGACGCCGTCCTCTCGTCGTTCATGTTCTCGCTGGCGATGGACGAGCGCGGGCGCGAGGCGAGCGACGAGGGCGACTCCGCCGAGGACGTCTTCCTCGACCGCCTCGGCGTGCCCGTGATCCAGACGGTCACGACGATGCGCTCGCGATCGCGATACGACGCGAGCGACACCGGGGTGATGGGCTTCGAGCTGGCGCTTTCGGTCGCGCTCCCGGAGTTCGACGGAAACGTCATCACCCACCCGATAAGCGGCAAGGAGCGGACCGACGACGACGCCGACATCGGCACGGCGCCGAAACAGCATTTCCCGATCGACGACCGGGTCGACCACGCCGCCCGCCTCGCGGTCAACTGGGCCGAACTCCGACACACGCCGAACGCGGAGAAGTCCGTCGCGGTCGTCCTCCACAACTACCCGCCGAGCGACGACGGCATCGGAACCGCCTTCGGGCTCGACACCCCCGAGAGCACGGTCAACCTCCTCTCGGAGCTCTCCGACCGCGGGTACGATCTCGGCGATGACGAGGCGAGACCCGACGAGACCGGAACGGGCGCGGGCCCGCCCGTCGACGGCGCCGACCTCATCGACCGGCTGACCGACCAGTTGACTCTCGATTCCCGGTGGGTGGCTCCCGAGGACGTCCGCGAGGCGAGCGTCGACGTCGTCCCCACCGACCGCTACCGCGAGTGGTTCGACGCCCTCGACGAATCGCTGCGGGAGAACGTCCTCGAGGAGTGGGGCGATCCCCCCGATCGACCCTTCGCGATCCCCGGCGTCGAGTTCGGGAACGTGCTCGTCACCGTCCAGCCGCCCCGCGGGTTCGGGATGGATCCCTCGAAGGTCTACCACGACTCCGACCTCCAGCCCCCGCACGACTACGTGGCGTTCTACGCCTGGCTGCGCAACGCCTTCGAGGCCGACGCGGTCGTCCACCTCGGCACCCACGGCAGCCTGGAGTGGCTGCCCGGCAAGACGGTCGGGCTCGACGGCGAGAGCGCGCCGGACGGGCTGATCGACGACGTGCCGAACGTCTACCCGTACGTGATCAACAACCCCGGCGAGGGGACCCAGGCGAAGCGGCGCTCGTACGCCGCGATCGTGGACCACCTCACGCCGGTGATGGGCAACGCCGGCACCTACGACGAGCTCGCGGAGCTCGAGGAGCTGGCCGACCGCTACCGCGAGGCCGGCATGGAGGACGCTCGCACCGACGACGGCGAGCACCTGGAGCGCCTCCTCCGGGAGACGGTCGACGACCTCGACCTCGCGGTCGAGCTCGGGATCGAGGGAACGATCGACGACCGGGCCGACGTTCGTGGTCCCGAGGAGGCCGGCTCGACGCTCGCCGAGGGCGACGTCGACGGCGACGACCTCGACGTCGACGAACTCGTCGAGCGCGTCCACGAGTACCTCACCGACGTGAAGACGACCCAGATCCGCTACGGACTTCACACCATGGGCGAGCCGCCGGCCGACGATCGACTCGTCGAGTACCTCGTCGCGCTCACGCGCCTGGAGAACCCCGGCGGACCGAGCCTCCGCGAGAGCGTGGCCGGCGTCCTCGGGGTCGATCACGAACGAATGCTCGAGGAGCCGGGAACCTACGACGAGGACCTCGGAATGACGCTTTCGGCGGCGGCGGACGTCGTCCACGAGACGAGCCTCGACCTCGTCTCCACCCTGGCCGAACGCGGCTTCGACGTGCCCGACTCGGAGGTCGACGGCAGGGACCGCGCGACGGCCGAGAGGGACGCGAACGCGAGCGAGAGCGTGGAGGAGGACGCACAACCGGGGAGTACCGGGGACGACCGCGAGGTGAACATGAACCTCCTCGTCGTCGATCTCGACCCGATCGGCGACGCCCGCGCGAAGCCGGGCGCACACGAGGACCTCCGCGAGGCGCTCGCGTTCGTCTGCGAGGAGGTGGCCCCACGCGTCGAGGGCGCGGAAACGGAGATTCCCCGAACCGCGGACGCGCTCTCCGGCGAGTACGTCCCGCCGGGCGGCAGCGGCGCGCCCACGCGCGGCGGCGTCGACCTCCTGCCGACCGGGCGCAACTTCTACACGCTCGATCCCCGGAAGGTGCCGGCCAGGAGCGCCTGGGAGGTGGGCCGCGAGGTCGCCGCGGGCGTCGCCGACCGCCACCGCGAGGAGCGCGGCGAGTACCCCGAGGAGATCGGCGTGGTCGCCTGGGGTACCCCCACCGTTCGGACCCGCGGCGAGACGATCGCGCAGGTCCTCGCCCTGATGGGCGTCGAGCCGCAGTGGACCGACGCCGGTCGGGTCGACGACGTGGATCCGATCCCGCTCGAGGAGCTCGGCCGGCCGCGGATCGACGTCACGACCCGCGTCTCCGGGCTCTTCCGCGACGCCTTCCCGCAGGCGGCCGGCGTGATCCACGACGCGGTCGAGGCGGTCGTCGAACTCGACGAGCCCCACGACCGCAACTACGTGAAAAAACACGTCGAGGAGGAGACGGAGCGGCTGGAGGTCGAGGGCGCGGAGGACCCCGAGGCGGCCGCGGCCCACCGCGTGTTCACGACCAAACCCGGCGGCTACGGCGCGGGGACGAACAAGGCGGTCGACGAGGGGAACTGGGAGGACCGCGGGGATCTCGCCGACGTCTACACCCAGTGGGGCGGCTACGCGCTCGGCAAGCGCGGGCGCGTCTCCGCGGCCCACGACGCCTTCGAGCGCCGTCTCGGAAACGTGGAGGCGACGGTGAAGATCGAGGATACGGCCGAACAGGACGAGTTCGACAGCTCCGACTGGTACGCGTTCCACGGCGGGTTCATCACCGCCGTCTCCGAGATCGCCGACGAGGAGCCCGCCTCCTACGTCGGCGACTCGAGCGATCCGGACGCGGTCTCCGTCTACACGAACGAGGAGAAGGTCCGCAAGGCGATGCGCGCCCGGGTGCTCAACCCGAACTGGATCGACAGCATGCGAGAACACGGCTACAAGGGCGCCGGCGACCTCTCGACGACCGTGGACGTCGTCCTCGGGTGGGATGCGACCGCCGGCGTCGTGAGCGACGCGCTGTGGGCGGACGTCGCGGGGAAGTACGCCCTCGATCCCGACCGGATCGAGTGGATGCGGGAGGTGAACCCGTGGGCCCTCGAGAGCATCACGGACACGCTCCTCGAGGCGATCGACCGCGGGCTGTGGGACGCGGACGCCGCGACCGAGGACCGGATCCGCGACGTCAACCTCCGGGTCGACGGCGACCTGGAGGCACGAGAGAGCGGATCGGGCGCGTCCGACCACGACGCTGCGGAGGTGACGAGCGATGACGACTGAGGGTGCATCGAGCGACGGAACGACTGAAGGTGTGTCCTCTGAGGATACCTTCGACGAGTACGCCGACCTCGGCGCGACCACCGAGAACGCGATGGAGATCGCGGAGACCAGCATGGACCGGGTCCGAAAGCTCGTCCCCCAGGAGACGATCGCCGACCGAATCAGGGGGAAGTCAGTTCACGCGACCGGCGATCCGGAGTTCCAGCACCTCGTCCGGTTCACCGGACCGACCGACGATGCGCCGGTCCGCGCCGGCGCGCGGGCGGTCCTCGAGTCGCGACCGATCGTGACCGACATCACGATGGTGAAGGCGGGGATCACCGGCCGCGGCCACGACTGTCCGGTGCGAAAGGCCATCGGAAACGGCGCCGAGCTGGCCGAGCGGACGGGAATGACACGAACCGCGGCGTCCGTCCTCGAACTCGACCGGGAGGGCGTCTACGACGACGCCATCGCGGTGATCGGCAACGCGCCGACCGCCGCGCTCGCGTTGGCCGACTGCATCGAGGACGGCACCCGCCCCGCCGTCGTGGTCGCCACGCCGGTCGGGTTCGTGAAGGCCGCCGAGAGCCGCGAGCGTCTGCGTGCCGTGGCCGCCGAACACGGCGTGCCCGCGATCTCGAACGTCGGACGCCGCGGCGGTAGCGGGCTCGCCGCCGGCCTGACGAACGAGCTCGTCCACGTCGCGAGCGACGTCCGCGACGGCTCGATCGACGCCGAGTGGGCGGCCGATCTCCGATGAGCGACGACTACGATCTCGAGTCCGGACCGGATCCCGCGGCCCTCGCGGCGGCCGCGCCGGAGTCGGATCTCGGCTCGTCGACGAACGAACCCACGACGGACGAACCGACGCCCGACGACCGTGAACCGGTCCACGCGGTCGGGATCGGCCCGGGGAATCCCGAGTATCTGACGCCGCGCGCGCGGCGAGCGGTCCGCGAGGCCGACGTCGTCGTCGGCTTCGAGACCGTCGTCGCGTTCCTCGAGGAGGCGATGGCCGTCGACGCCGAGGTCCTCACCTGCGGGTACCGCGACGAGGCCGAGACGCTCGACGCCTTCGCGAACCGCGTCGCCGACGGCGCGGTCGGAACCGCGCTCTTGATGGGCGATCCGAACCACTCCGGCTACCAGTTCGTCGGCAAGGTGCAGGCCGCCGTCGACCGCCCGGTTCGGGTGATACCGGGGATCTCCTCGCTACAGGTCGCGGCCAGTCGCGCGCGCACGCCGATGGAGGAGACGACCTTCGTCACCCTGCACAAGAGCGGCGACCTGGAGGCCGACCTCGCGAGGATTCGCCGCGACGTCGGCGATCGCCACCTGCTCGTGTTGCCGCGCCCCTACGACCTGATGCCGGAGGACGTCGCCGCCGACCTCCTCGACGCCGGCGCGTCCGCGAACCTCGACGCGCTCGTCCTCGAGCGACTGACCCACGACGACGAGGCGATCACGCACACGACCCTCGGCCAACTCGCCGAGCGGGCGAGAACGGATGCGTCGGCGGACCCGTCCCCCGACGAGTCGCGGTTCTCGGATCTGTCCGTGCTCGCGGTTCGCGCCGACCGCTGATCCGATACGGTCGTTCCCTCGAGTTCGTTCGCTTCGATAGGTGCCACTTCCGGACCTCTCGATTCGCGGATCTCGGGAGTTCGAGTCGTCCGACCACAACCTATTTTAGATCCGCCTTCCTCGTGGTTAGCAAACGAACTTTGGTTAGTTCAAAATTACTTTACTTACACGAATGACGACCGAATCACTCCTGCTCATCGGCCGCGACACGAGAACCGCCCGCGAGGACTTTCGAGTTCACGCCGACAGACTCCGTGGAAGCGCCGGCGTCGACGACGTGGATATCGCGCTCTACGAGGAGGAGCCGGTTCGCGAACTGCGCGACCGGTTCGTCGAGATCGACGACGACGTCGTCTATGCCGTCCCCATGTGTGCGGCCCACTCCCACGACACCCTCGATGCCGTCCCCTCCGCGCTCTCGTACGTCGAGGGGGAGGTCCGCTACTGCGAGCCGGTCGGCCGCAGTCCGGCCGTCACGGACGTCCTGGAGGAGCGCGCCGCGGCGTCGGTTCCGCCCGACGACGACGCCGCGATCGCCATCGTCGCCTTCGGGAGCAGCTCGAAGCCCCACCACCGACGCACGGCCGAGTTCCACGCCGAGCGGCTCCGCGAGCGCTCGGGATACGGCCAGGTCCACATCAGCTATCTGGTGCAGAATCCGGCGGTCGAGTGCGCGCGATACGCGATCGAGAAATCGCGGGCGGTGGCCGTTCCCCTCTTCGTGACCCGATCGCCGGCCACCGAGGAGCGGATCCCGGCGGCGCTCGAACTCGACCGCGGCGGCCTCGAGTACGCCCCACCCCTCGGGAGCCATCCGCGAGTCACCGACGCCATCCGGGCGGAGGTCGAACGGCGCCGCGCGCTGGCCGCCGACCCCGGCGGCGAATCCACCCTCGAAGAGCAGGTTACGCGCTCGCGACGTCCGGTCGCCACCGACGGCGAGGGCGTCGGAGAGCGCTGAGTCGCCCGGAATCGTCGGTCGCTTCGCTCTACTCCGTCTTCTCCGCCAACAACACGAGCGCGGTGCTGTCCGCGGTCGCGACGGGCGAGATCGCCTGATCGCCGTCGAACCGAACTGCGTCGCCGGCGTCGAGATCGTACGTCTCGGACCCGAGGTGCATCTCGATCTCGCCCTCGATCAGGTACACGACCACGTGTCGGTCCGGATGGTCGTGAGGCTCCACGCGCTCGCCCGCGTCCAGCCGGAGTCGGATCGTCGTCGGTTCCGAGCCCGGGAAGACGTTCGCGTGTGGCTCGCCCGACAGCTCGGCGAGCGGTTCGACGCTCGCCATCCTCAGGCCTCCCGATCGGGTTCGAATTCCCCGCGTTTGATCCCGCGACGGACCGGACCGTGCTCCTCGTCGGTCGGCGGCGGAGCCGTGATCAAAAGCGCCTCGAGCCGGCCGTCCTCGTCGGCTCTGATCCCGCGATCGACGCCCGCCTCGACGGCGATCACGTCGCCGGGCTCGACCGCGTGGGTCGTCTCGCCCTCCCGAACGATCCCGGTTCCGTCCCGAACGCTGACGACGAGGTCGCTTTCGGGCGCGTGGACCGGGATGAACTGCCCCGGCTCGAAGTACCCGCAGACGACCTTCGCCCGATCGCTTCGAAACGCCTCTTGCGCGCTGAAGCGCCCCTCCAGGTAGGTTCGCTCCGCGTCGAAGTCGATCTCGGGCATCCTCAGATCCCCCCCGTGGACCGCGATCGGTTCGACGTTTCCCCGTGCGCCGGCCTCGTCTCGGGTGTGCCTGCGTCCATGCGTTCGATCGAAGGACACCTCGACGGACGGGCGTTTCCCCGAACGTATTCGCACGCCTCGACGACGGGTTCGCGATCGATGATCCCCGTCGAGTCCAGGGATCGCCCGCCCCTCTCGAGCCTGGTCGGTATCTCACTGTGTGGCCGACGTCTCCTCGACAACCGGTCGTCGTCCCCGAACCGCTCCCCCGGCCACGCGAATCGATTCGACGTCCCGACGCCCTGTCGTTGCGAACGCAGACTGCTGTACGGATTTCGCGATGGGAGAACAAGTAGGGGGGAGGTCGCGGTGGGGACAATTGTTTATTAATAACCCGTTTCCACTCTACGTATGCTGGCCTCAAGCACTTCGTTCATCGATTCGATCGCACGGGAGATCGCCCTGTGGGGCGGTGTGCTCCTCCTGCTCGCCAGCGTCCTTTCGTTCTACACGGGATGGAACAAGCGGAAGCTGGCCGGGGTCATCTCCGAGACTCCCCGACGACCGATCGCTGAAGTACGATCGCCGGGGGTGATTCGGATCCGAGGTGAGATCTCTCCACGAGTCCCCCGGGAAACGTTCACGTCCCCGATCAAGGGTGACGAGAGCTGCGTTCTATCGGCGTGGGAGATCAAAGAAAAATACGACTCTCCGAAGACGAAGTCGTGGGAGCGCTCCGCGTGGGGCGTCAAAACGGTCCCGTTCTCCCTCTCGAACGACGATGCGGAGCTGCTCGTCGAAATCGATGACGAAGTCGTCGGGAACGAAACGGACGGCGTGTTCACGCCGGAAACCCTGCTTTCGGCGGACGGCGTCTCCGTCGAGGGACTCCAGTGCGAGTTCGAAGCGTTCGATGCACACGTCGAAACGGATTACGACGAACCCCCGCCGGGACGGGTCGCGGAATTCTTGGAGCACACCGACGGGCTGTCGGTCGATCCGATGACGACCCTCGCCGGCGATTTCAGCGTTGATGCGAGCAAACGAAAGTACTCCGAACAGACGATCAAATCCGGGGACACGGTTAGCGTCCTCGGCTACGCCCGACCTCGACGTGACGGGATGGAGTCAACTGCTCACCCCGCGGATCTGGTGGTGACGCCCACGAACGAGTCCACCCTGTACCTCTCACAACGACCGTTCGACGAGATGCCGAACGGTGGTGGGGCCTTGGTGTTCAGTCTACTGACCGGCGTTCTCGGTACCGGTCTTCTCGCCTTCCGGTTCGTCGCGTAAGCCGGATGCTTGGTGTGGCGGATATGGCCGTTCTCTCACCCACGGGACGCCGATTTTATATCGCGAAATGAGATATATCCTGGTGTGAGGAATTGCCACTGTGAAAGATTTTATCACACGATGTTGGAATCTTGAGCCGATGGCAGACTCCGAGCTACTCGAGGGGGAGGTCGCCGTCGTCACCGGCGGCGCGAGCGGTAACGGTCGGGAGATCGCGCTCACGTTCGCCGAGGAGGGCGCGGACGTGGTCGTCGCCGACGTCAACGAGTCTCCACGCGAGGGCGGCGTGGAGACGCACCGGCGAATCCGGGAGGAAACGGACGCGTCGGCGATCCACGTCGACTGTGACGTCTCGGACGTCGACGACGTCTACGCCGCGGTCGAGGCCGCAGAGGAGTTCGGAGGCGTGACCGTGATGGTGAACAACGCGGGCATCACCGAGAGCCGGTCCTTCCTCGAGACCACGGAGGACGAGTACGACACCATGATGGACGTCAACGCCAAGGGGACGTTCTTCGGCTCGCAGGCCGCCGCCAAGTCGATGCTGGACGGTGGACGCGAGGGGTCGATCGTCAACATCTCCAGCACGTCCGGCCTCCGCGGTCGAGCCGACGGCGTGAGTTACTGCACCTCGAAGGGCGGTATCAGGCTGATGACGTACGCGCTCGCCGACGCGCTGGCTCCGGACATCCGCGTCAACGCGGTGCATCCGGGGTTCACCGACACGGCGATGACGCGCGGCGGGTTCGTCGATCCGGACTCCAGAGCGGAGTTCTTCGAAAAGGAGATGCCGCTCGGCCGGCCGGGTCAACCGAACGACACCGCCAACGCCGTGCTCTATCTGGCGAGCGACCTCGCGTCGTTCGTCACCGGCCACTCGCTCGTCGTCGACGGCGGCGTGACCGCGACGAAGTAGCGGCGACTCATTCCCCGCGGTCGTCGGGAACGTTCGCCAGCTCGTCGGCGATCCCCGTGTATCCCGCGGGCGTCAGGGCGTCGAGCTCCGCGCGAACCGATTCGTCGACCGGCAGCTCGGCGAAGAGGTCGCGAAAGTCCGCGAGCGTGACGCGCTTCCCGCGGGTCAACTCCTTGACGCGCTCGTAGGCCTCGGTGTCGCCCTCCCGTCGCAGGATCGTCTGGACGGCCTCGCCGATGACCTCCGGGGTCGCCTCGAGCTCCTCGCGCATCACCTGCTCGTTCGGAACGACCTTCCCCAACCCGTCGGCGACCTTCGAGTAGCCGATCAGGCTGTGAGCGAGGGCGGCACCGACGTTCCGCTTGACGGTCGAGTCGGAGAGGTCCCGCTGGAGCCGGGAGGTGGTGACGTAGTCGGCGAGGAACGTGAGGTCGGCGTTGGCCTTCGAGAGGTTCCCCTCGCTGTTCTCGAAGTCGATCGGGTTCACCTTGTGGGGCATCGTCGAGGAGCCGGTCTCGCCCGCGACGGTCTCCTGGCCGAGGTAGCGGTCGGAGACGTAGAGCCAGGCGTCGAGATCCAGATCCCGGAGCACGTTGTTGATCCCCCGCACCGCATCGAAGACGGCGGCCAGGTCGTCACAGGGGTTCACCTGCGTCGCGAGGTCGACGTGTTCGAGGCCCAGATCGGTCACGAACGACCGGGAGAACGCTCGCCAGTCGACGTCCGGATAGGCGGCCTCGTGGGCGGCGTAGGTTCCCGACGCGCCGGCGAGCTTGCCGGCGATCCCGTCCGTCGCGTCCTCGAGCCGGCCGAGCCCTCGCCCGAGGCGGGCCGCGTAGACCGCCATCTCCTTGCCGAAGGTGGTCGGCGTCGCCGGCTGTCCGTGGGTCCGTGCGAGCATCGGGACGTCCCCGTACTCGTGGGCGAGCGCGGTCAGCTCGTCGCGCACCTCCCGGATCGCCGGAACGAGAACCTCCTCGATCGCGGGTTTGACGAGGAGTCGGTGGGCGAGGTTGTTCACGTCCTCGCTCGTGAGCCCGAAGTGGATCCACGGGAAGAGTCCCTCCGCGTCGCCGATCGGTGCCGTCCTCTCGTTTTCGATCTCCGAGAGCCGAACGCGCAGGAAGTACTCGACCGCCTTCACGTCGTGGTTCGTCGCCTCGTACCCCTCGGCGCCGTGCACCTCGAGGTCCTTGATCAGGCGGGCGTCGTCGACGTCGAAATCCCGATATACCGACCGTATCGCGGCGCGAGCGTCCGGACCCAGGTCGATCGGCGTCGCGTCCAGGTCGGCGAGCGCGATCAGGTATTCGGCCTCGACCCGGGTACGGGCCCGCATCAGGCCGGCCTCGCTCGCGTACGGCGAGAGCGGCTCGGTCCGTCGGGCGTATCGGCCGTCGAGCGGCGAGACGGCCGCGAGCGGGTCGTCCCGCGGAAGGTCGGCGATCGCGTGACCGCCGTCGGTACGCGGTCCTCGGTGATCGTGCATGTCCGATGCTGCCGTCGGGGACCGCAAAAGCGTATCGATGGATCGCCCACGGGTGTGCATACATCACGACGTTTCTGCCTCTAACTCGCGTCCATCTATCCGCGTTCGTGGATCCCCCTCGCCGATCGACCGCAACCCATATGGTCGGCCGCGAGGACGCTCGGGTATGAAGATCGCCGGACTGGCCAGCAATCGAGGCCGAAACCTGCTGCACATCGACGACGTGACCCCGGGCGGCGCGGAGCTGTCCGTCGTGTTGAGCAACCGGGAGGGCGCTCCCGTCGTCGAGTCGGCCGCCGAACGCGGGATCGCCACCGAGGTCGTGGTTCGCGGGTCCGAGGAGTCGCGGGAGTCGCACGAACGACGGATCCTCGATCGGCTCTCGAGTTACGACTTCGACCTCGTCTGTCTCGACGGCTACATGCGCGTGTTGACGGACGAGTTCCTCGAGGACGCTCCGACGACGATCAACGTTCATCCGTCCCTGCTCCCGGCGTTCCCCGGGATGGACGCCCACGAACAGGTCCTCGAGGCCGGCGTCCGCACGACCGGCTGTACGGTCCACGTCGTCACGGAGGAGGTCGACGCCGGACCCGTCCTCACCCAGGAGCCGGTGCCGGTCTACGAGGACGACGACGTGGACAGCTTAAAGCAGAGAGTGCTATATGAATCGGAGTTCGCGGCCTACCCGCGGGTCGTCCGCTGGTTCGCACAGGACCGCGTGACCGTCGACCGGGAGGCGGGCACCGTCTCCATCGACGGCGACACGGGTGGCGACTTCCCGACCCGACGGTTCGTCTCGGAGGACCGCGGCGATCGGCTCCGGTACGGCGAGAACCCCCACCAGGACGCCGCCCTCTACGTCGACGACGCCTGCGAGGAGGCCACCGTCGTCGGCGCGCCCCAGCTCAACGAGGGCGCGAAGGGCATGGGCTACAACAACTACAACGACGCCGACGCCGCCCTCTCGCTCGTCAAGGAGTTCGAGGAGCCGGCCGCCGCCGTGATCAAACATACGAACCCGGCGGGGTGTGCCACGAGCTCGACGATCGCGGACGCCTACGACCGCGCGCTTCGAACTGACGCCAAGTCGGCCTTCGGCGGCATCGTCGCGCTCAACCGCGAGTGCGACGTCGAGACCGCCTCGGCGGTCACCGACTCGTTCAAGGAGGTCGTCATCGCGCCGGGCTACACGGACGCGGCCCTCGACGTGCTCACCGAGAAGTCGAACCTGCGGGTGCTCGACGTCGGTCCCCTCGGCGACCGGGAGGACCGGTTCCACGAGACGCTCACGGAGAAGCCGCTCGTCGGCGGCCGGCTCGTCCAGGAGCGTGACCGGCAGTCGCCGACGCCGGACGACCTCGAGGTCGTCACCGAGCGCGAGCCGACCGAGACGGAACTCGAGACGATGTGTTTCGCCTGGCGAACGATCAAACACGTGAAGTCGAACGGCATCGTCTTCGCCACGGGGACGGAGACGGTCGGGATCGGCATGGGACAGGTCTCCCGCGTCGACGCCGTCACGCTGGCGGCGATGAAGGCCGACAAGGACGCGGAGGGCAAATCCGCGGCGGGCGCCGTCATGGCCTCCGACGCCTTCTTCCCGTTCCCCGACGGGATCGAGGAGGCCGCCGAGGCCGGCATCGAGGCCGTGGTGCAACCGGGCGGGTCGGTGAACGACGAGGACGTCATCGAGGCCGCGAACGAACACGGGATGGCGATGGCCTTCACCGGATCGCGAAGCTTCAAACACGATTGAGGTCGGCTCCGTACCGATCGTCGATGTCGTGGGAAACACGGGATCGTCGCCGTCGAATAGGGGTCGTCGACGGCGCGTCACCCGGAACCGTCGACGGCGCGGAACACAAGAATTGTAACCACGCGTGTGGACCCTCCGTGTATGTCTCCTCCGGGGTCCGAGGACCGGCGAGGGCGCGTCGACGACGCCCTCGATCGTCGGACGCTCGCGGCCGTGGCGGCCGTGACGGTTCTCGGGCTCGCGCTTCGATTCTATGACCTCGGGGGGAGGGTCTTCCACTGGGACGAGGGCCGCGTCGGCTACTGGACGCTTCGATACGCCGAGACCGGCCATCTCGAGTACGAGCCGATCATTCACGGGCCGTTTCTGCGGGTCGTAAACGGCGCGCTCTTCGGGATCGTTCCGCCCACCGACGCCTCCGCGCGGCTCGTCGTCGCGCTCGTGGGGGGACTCCTCCCGCTCGGTGCGCTGTTGTTTCGATCGCGTCTGGACCGGCTCGAGACGGTTTCGCTCTCGGCCCTCCTCGCGTTCAACCCGCTTCTCGTCTACTACTCGCGGTTCATGCGCAACGACGTGCTCGTCGGCGCCTTCGCGGTCCTCGCGCTCGGGTTCGCGATCCGCGCGATCGACGCGCGCCGGGTCGGACACCTGTATGCGGCCGCCGCGCTGCTCGCGCTGTCGCTTTCGACGAAGGCGAACACGATCCTCTACGTGCTCTGTTACGTGGGCGCCGGCGCGTTGGTTCTCGACCATCGGATCGCGCGGGACGCCCGACGCGATGGACTTCGCGCGACCATCGCGGCCGAGATCCGGTCGTATTGGCGTGGACTCTCGGAGATCGCCGGTGACCGTCACCCGGTCGCGTTCGTCCTCGGACACGGCGTCGGCCTCGCCTGCGTCTTCCTCGCCGTCGTCGTGTTCTTCTACGCGCCCCGGCCGGAGTTTTACGGGGCGATCGGATCCCCGGACGCCTGGTCGGATGTCCTCCACGAGGCGACGATCGGCTCCGGCAGGGAGCTCGTCGACCTGTGGATCACGGGCGACATGCAGGGCAATCCCTACCTGACCTATGTGGGTCACGAACTCGAGACCATCGCGCACGCGGGGGCCGTCACTGCCGTGCTCGCCCTCGCCGGATTCGTCGTGGACGGGCACGTCCGGGGCCGCGGCGGCGTTCCGGCGGGACGCAACCGCGGGTTCGTCGCCTTCGGCGCCTACTGGGCGGCCGCGAGCCTGGTCGGCTATCCCGCGGCGACCGACATCAACGCGCCGTGGTCGGCGGTCCACATCCTGCTTCCGGCGACGATCCCGGCCGCCGTGGGACTCGCGTACCTCCTGCGGGAGTGTCGCGCCGCGATCCGCATCGACGACTCCGCGGGGGACGCCCCGACGATCCGCGTTCCGGAGCCGGGGACCGCGGCGATCGCTTTCCTCATCGTGTTGACCGTGACGGCGGGGCTGTTCGCGCCGACCGTAACCTACTGGAACTCGACGAATCCGGACCACACCGAGGTCGTCCAGTGGGCCCAGCCGCACAACGACGCGCGCGAGACGATCGACGACGTCGAGGCGATCGCGGCGGCCCACGAGGGCGGCACGGACGTCCTGTTCGTCGGGGTCGACCTCGAGTCCCGACAGGACACCTTCAACGTGGCCGATGAATCCGACGCCGATCGGATGCATCCCCCCGGCGGCTGGACCGATCGGCTCCCGCTGCCGTGGTACCTCGAGCGGTCGAACGCGCGCGTCGACAGCGTCAGCGCGGACGGCGAGGACGCCCCCGATCTCGATCGGGCGCTCGCGGACGCGCCGCCCGTCGTGATCGTACACGCGAGCGCGCGCGATGATGTCGACCCCCACCTCGACGGCTACCTCGTGCGCGAACACGAGCTGCGGCTGTGGAACTTCCGCGTCGCCTTCTTCATCGAGGAGGACGCGCTGCGCGACGCGCGAAACGAGTCCCCTGCCGCGTGATAGCGTGTCTCGGATCCCTGCCGCTCGTCTCGGATCGCTGATACGGCATGGTGTGCCCCGCTCGTGCGTCCGGACGATCCGCGTTCGTGGACATTCGGTCGTCGCATGAGGTAACCCTTATGCACCGACGTATGCAACCCCCGCGCGTGACAGTCACGCTACCAGGGCCGACGCTCGGGATCGTCGGCGGCGGCCAGCTCGGGCGGATGATCGGCGAGGCGGTCGCGCGCCTCGGCGTGCGGATCGTCGTGCTCGATCCGACGCCCGACTGCCCGGCCTCGCCGGTGGTCGACGACCAGATCGTCGGCGACTTCGACGACGAGGCGGCGATCCGGGAGCTCGCGAGGCGCTCGGACGTGCTCACCTACGAGATCGAGCTCGCCGACCCGGACGTCCTCGCCGACGCGAGCGAAACGCACGACGTTCCCGTCCACCCCGATCCGGGGACGCTCTCGACGATCCAGGACAAGCTGGTCCAAAAGCGGGCCCTCGCGGACGCCGGCATCCCGGTGCCGGAGTTCCGGGCGGTCTCGTCGGTGGCCGACCTCGAGGACGCGCTCGAGGAGTTCGACGAGGTCATGTTGAAGGCGAGGGAGGGCGGCTACGACGGACGCGGGAACCGGCCCGTGACCGACCCGACGGAGGCGGAGGCGGCGATCGACGAGATCGGCTCGAACGCGATGGCCGAGACGTTCGTCCCCTTCGAGCGCGAGCTCGCGGTCATCGGGGTGGCGGGCGCGGACGGGATCCGGACGTACCCCGTGACCGAGACGATCCACCGCGAGGAGATCCTCCGCGAGAGCGCGACGCCGGCCCGGACGGACGACGCCGTGGCCCGCCGCGCGCAGTCGGTCGCCCGGGACGTCCTCGACGTCCTCGATGGCCGCGGCGTCTACGGCATCGAGCTGTTCGAGACCCCCTCGGGCGGGATCCTCGTCAACGAGATCGCGCCGCGCCCGCATAACTCCGGCCACTGGACCATCGAGGGCGCGCGGACATCCCAGTTCGAGAACCACGTCAGAGCCGTCCTCGGGTGGCCGCTCGGACCGACCGACCTCCGGGGGCCGACCGCGATCGCGAACGTCCTCGGCGACGTCGAGGAGCCCGAACCGGCGACCCTCTCGGGCGTCGAGTCGATTCTCGAAGCTCCGGACGCGAGCCTCCACTGGTACGGCAAGGAGGACGTTCGTCCGCTCCGAAAGATGGGACACCTGACCGTGACCGGATCGGAGGCGGCGGGCGACGACGTCGACTCCGCCGCGAGCGGCGAGGACCAACGCTTCGGGGACGCCGTCGGCGGTCCCGCGGACGACGTCGAAGACCGACTCGATCGCGCACGCGAGCTGCGCGACGCCGTCACGTTCACCGACGAGTAACCCCCGAATCCACGCTTTCGACAGACCGACAATGACCACCGTCACCGACCTCATCGACCGACTCGAATCGGAAGCCGACCGAAACGCCGACCCGGACACCACGCCCGACGTGGGCATCATCATGGGGTCCGACTCGGACCTCCCGACGATGGAGGGCGCCTACGAGGCGCTCTCCGAGCTGGGGTTCGCCGAACAGACCGACTTCGCGGACCCGCCCGATGCGCGGTTCACCTACGAGAGCTACGTCGTCTCCGCCCACCGCACCCCGGACCTGATGTACGCGTACGCGGAGACCGCAAGCGATCGCGGCCTCGACGTGGTGATCGCGGGGGCCGGCGGCAAGTCGGCCGACCTCCCGAACATGACCGCCTCCATCGCCTATCCGGTTCCCGTGATCGGCGTTCCCGTCCAGGAGAAGTCCGTCGACTCGGTGATCGGGATGCCCACCGGGGCGCCCATCGTCGCCGTCGACGCCGGCAAGTCGTTCAACGCCGGGCTCTCGGCGGCCCAGATACTCGCGCGCCAACACGACACGATCGAATCCCGGCTTCGCGAGTACCACGAGGGGCTCCAGGGCGGGGTCGCCGAGGTCTCGAGGGACCTCCACGACCTCGGGATCGACGGCTTTCGCGATCGCCACTCCTGAGTGGGCCGTTCCGGCCCCGTGTAGATCCGCCCGAACGTCCCCCGTTCGCTTGAACCCGTCGTCTTGCCCGCGCGTGCGAGAATCAACGCTTATGTAGGGTCCAACCAAACCCTCGCACGTTACGGAGACCTGTATGAGCGATTGGATAGCTATCGGCGCATTGGCGGTCGTCGGGATCGGCATCCCCCTCGGGATGATGGCGGTCTCGGCGTTACTCCGTCCAACCGTGCCGGAACAAGGCAAACGCACCATCTACGAGTCCGGCGAGATCCCGACCGGAAGCGCGCACATTCGGTTCAACATCCAGTACTACATGGTGGCGCTGTTGTTCCTGGTGTTCGACATCGAGACGGTCCTGTTGTTCCCGTGGGTCGTCATCTATCGGCCCGCGCTGGAGGCCGGCGTCCCGATGTTGCAGCTCCTCTGGCCGATGCTCGCGTTCGTCGGCGTTCTCACCATCGGACTCGTCTGGGCGTGGCGCAACGGCGCGGTCGAGTGGATGTCCAGTCCCCGTGCCACCCGCCGAAAGACGGAACGTGACCAACTATGAGCAGCAACCAACCATTTATCACGGACGACACCGCGGTGACGACCGAGACCCGCGACGCCCGCATGGGCGAGGGCCGCGGCGACAGATTCAACTCGCGGCTTCGTGAGGCGTTCGGCTCCTCGCCGTTCATCCTCACCAAGTTCGACAAGTTCCTCAACTGGGCCCGCGGGTCCTCGATGTTCATGCTGCAGTTCGGGATCGCCTGCTGCAGCATCGAGATGATGCACACCTACGCGGTCAAACACGACCTCGATCGGTTCGGGTCGGGCGTGCCGCGCGCGTCGCCGCGTCAGGCCGACGTGATGATCGTCCCCGGGACCATCGTCTCGAAGTTCGCCCCGCGGATGAAGCGCGTCTACGACCAGATGCCCGAGCCGAAGTTCGTCGTCGGCATGGGCTCGTGTACGATCTCCGGCGGCCCGTTCCAGGAGGGCTACAACGTCATCAAGGGCGCAGAGGAGGTCATTCCGGTCGACATCCACGTCCCGGGCTGTCCGCCCCGCCCCGAGGCGCTCGTCTACGGCGTCGCGAAGCTGCAAGAGCGGATCGCGAACGGCGAGGCGAGCCCGGTGACCGTAAAGCCCTACGAGCTCGAGCAGTTCTCGGATCTCGAGCAGGACGAGCTCGTCGAGCACTTGACGGACCAGATCGACGAGGACGACCTCGTGATGCGATACGACTTCGCTGATTCGCCATGAGCTTGGAAGACCCGGAGGCCGACCTCGAGCCGGCCGACTCCGCCGACGTCGTCTCCGCGACCGATCCCGACTCGATCGCCGAGCTGCTCGGCGACCACGTGATCGGACGGGAGGAACACCTCAACGCGCCCGGATTCGTGATCCGCCCGGACGCCGTAGAGGACGTCCTCTCGACGCTGAAGGAGGAGGCCGGCTACGACCACCTCTCCGTGGTCACGGCCCAGGAGTACGAGAACCGATACGAGTCGATCTACCACCTCAAGAAGTTCGCCGATCCGACCGACGAGGTGAGCGTCGTGGTCCCCGCCGACAAGGAGAACCCCGTCTCCCAGTCGGCCGAGCCGGTCTTCCGGACGGCCGACTGGCACGAGCGCGAGGCGTACGACCTCGTCGGCATCGACTACGAGGGACACCCCGACCTGCGGCGGATCCTCCTTCCGGACACCTGGCAGGGACACCCGCTGTCGCTCGATTACGACCAGGACCAGCCCCAGGTCGTCTCGCTTCGCGAGCACGCCAACCCGCTCCAGGAGGACCACGCGGACGACGAGTCGGACACGATGTTCATCAACATCGGGCCCCACCACCCGGCCACCCACGGCGTCTTGCACCTCAAGACGACCCTCGACGGCGAGCAGGTCGCCGACGTCGAATCCGACATCGGCTACCTCCACCGCAACGAGGAACAGATGGCCCAGTCGGGGACCTACCGCCACCAGATCATGCCGTACCCGGACCGGTGGGACTACATCTCGGCCGGGCTGCTCAACGAGTGGGCCTACGCCCGCGCGGCCGAGGACCTCGCGGACATCGAGGTGCCCGAGTACGCGCAGGTCATCCGCACGATGGGTGCGGAGATGTGCCGGATCGCGGCGCACATGCTGGCGGTCGCGACGTTCGCGTTGGACATCAACGGCGACTTCACCGCGACGTTCATGTACGCCATCAACGACCGCGAGCGGGTCCAGAACCTGCTCGAGGACCTCACCGGCCAGCGGATGATGTTCAACTACTTCCGGCTGGGCGGCGTCGTCTGGGACCTGCCGGAACCGCGCGCGGAGTTCTTCTCCGATACGCGCGACTTCCTCGATCAGCTCCCGGGCTCCATCGAGGAGTACCACGACCTGTTGACCGCCAACGAGATCCTCCAGGCCCGCACCATCGACACGGGGATCCTCCCGCCCGAGGTGGCGAAGAACTACGGCGCCACCGGTCCCGTGCTCCGCGGCTCGGGCGTCGACTACGACCTCCGTCGCGACGACCCATACGGCTACTACGACGAGCTCGACTGGGAGGTCGCCACCGAGGACGGCTGTGATAACTACGCCCGCCTCCTCGTCCGGTTGCGCGAGGTCGAGGAGTCGGCCAAGATCATCGAACAGTGCATCGACCTCCTCGAGGACTGGCCCGAGGAGGAGCGAAACATCCAGGCCAACGTCCCGCGGACGCTCAAGCCGGACGACGACGCGGAGATCTACCGCGCCGTCGAGGGCGCCAAGGGCGAACTCGGCGTCTACATCCGTTCTGACGGGACCGACAAGCCCGCCCGGTTCAAGATCCGCTCGCCGTGTTTCTCCAACCTGCAGACGCTGCCCGAGATGGCCAACGGCGAGTACGTGCCGGACATGATCGCGGCCCTCGGGAGCCTGGACATCGTTCTCGGGGAGGTGGACCGCTGATGGCCGGCGGTTCCCTCACAGCCGGTGGGGCGGTTCCCGCCCAGGCGCAGCTGTTCCCCGAGCAGGTCACGAGCGCGCTCGGACTGCCGGGCGTGCTGGGCGAGGTCGTCGGCGCGCTCATCGCCGCCTTCCTGATCGGCAACGTGATGCTCGCGTTCACCGGCGTCGCCGGACCGTGGGCCAAACGGAAGATCACGGCGGCCTTCACCGACCGGATCGCGGTCGACCGGATCGGGCCGTTCGGGCTGCTCATCATCCCGGCGGCGTCGGTCCAGCTGCTCGCCAAGGAGCTCATCATCCCGGAGGGTGCGACGCGGCCGGCCTACGACCTCGCGCCGATCGTCCTCCCGGCCTCCGCGCTCCTCGGCTTCTCGGTCATCCCGATGGGACGGCTCGGACCGTTGAACCTCCAGCTCGCGGACCCCGAGACCGGGTTCGTGCTGGTGTTCGCGTTCGCGTCGATCGCCTCCGTCTCGCTCGTGATGGCCGGCTACGCCTCGAACAACAAGTACTCGCTGCTCGGCGGGCTTCGGGCGGTCGCCCAGAACCTCGCCTACGAGATCCCGCTCATCGTCACTGCCATGTCCGTGGTGGTCTTTGCGGGCACGCTCCAGACGAGCGGCATCGTGAGCGCCCAACAGGAGGCGCTCGTCACCATCGCCGGGATCACGATCCCCGCGTGGTACGCGTTCGTCAACCCGTTCGCGTTCGGGCTGTTCGTCGTGGCCAACATGGCCGAGATCGGCCGGAACCCCTTCGACATCCCGGAGGCGCCGACGGAGATCGTCGCCGGCTACCAGACCGAGTACTCCTCGGCGTACTTCGTGTTGTTCTACCTCGGGGAATTCCTCCACGTCTTCCTCGGGGGAGCGATCCTCACGGTCGCGTTCCTCGGCGGAGCCTCCGGTCCCGGTCCTGAGAGCATCGGGTTCGTCTGGTTCGTGGTCAAGGTGTGGGCCTTCTTCCTGTTCACCCAGTGGTGTCGCTCGGCGCTTCCACGCGTTCGAATCGACCAGCTCATCGAGATCGGCTGGAAGGGAATGTTGGTGCTGTCGTTCGCGAACCTGCTTCTCACGGCGGTGCTCGTGGGGGTGATCGTCTGATGATCGGATTGTTAAAATCGATGGCGACCACGATGAAACACGCGCTCGACGGGACGACGTTCACGGTGGAATATCCCGACGTCGCCCCCGACGTGAGCCCGCGGTTCCGTGGCGTCCACAAGTTCAGTCAGGAGCGGTGTATCTGGTGTCGACAGTGTGAGAACGTCTGTCCGAACGACACCATCCAGATCGTACAGGACGAACAGCGAAACGGCGAACAGTACAACCTCCACATCGGACAGTGCATCTACTGTCGGCTCTGTGAGGAGGTCTGTCCCGTCGACGCCATCCTGTTGACCCAGAACTTCGAGTTCACCGCCGACACGAAGGACGACTTCGTGTACAACAAAGAACAGCTCAAGAACGTCCCGTGGTACAAGGGTATCGACCCGCTGGGCTCGCGAAACCCCGATCGCGGCGCCTGGATCGGAGAGGGAGACGGGGAGGTCGATTACCAGTAGTCCGAGGCGACGCGGAGTCGCTCTCGAAATCTTCAAAGGACATCTGAACGGAGACACACACAATGGTGCTTGAAACCATCGCGTTCGCGCTGTTCGCCCTCGTTACGTTGGCGTGCAGCCTGGGCGTCGTCCTCGCACGGGACGTCTTTCACGCGTCCCTGTTTTTGGGCGCCGCCCTGTTGAGCGTCGCGGTCCATTACGTGATGTTGCATGCGGAGTTCCTTGCCGCCATGCAGATCCTCGTCTACGTGGGCGGGGTTCTCATCCTCATCACGTTTGCCGTGATGCTCACGCGTACCGACGAACCGGAGGTGAGTAGCGTATGAGTGACGACCCGGACACACGCGAACGTGACGGGCCCGGCTACGACGCCGAGGATCGGGGACTGGTCCCCGGCCTCGCGTCGGCCCTGCTTTTCGCCGTGATGGCCGCCGCCTTCCTCGGCGCGGATCTGGGGGAGCCGGCCGGCTTCGAGCTCGGCGAGTACGGGATCACCCACGAGATCGGGTTCGCGCTGTTCAACCTCGACATCGGCTCGCTCGCGGGCTCGACCGAGGGATTCCTCGCGGCGTTTCTGATCGTAGCGCTCACGCTCGACGTCGCGATCGACGGCGCGTTGTACCTCGCGAAACGCGAGGAGGACGGAACGATCGTCTCGGCCGTCGGCTCCGCGTTCACCGCGGGTCGCAAGGCCGGGGAGGGCGGTGAGTGACCGTGGTCGCCACCCAGTACTACCTGTTTTTGGCCGCCGCCGTCTTCTGTATCGGACTGTTCGGCGTGCTCACGCGCCGTGAGGCGCTGTACTTCCTGATGAGCGTCGAGCTCATGTTGAACGCCGCGAACATCAACCTGATCGCCTTCTCGCAGTACTACGGCGATCTCACCGGACAGGTGTTCGCGCTGTTCGTGATCGCGCTCGCGGCCGCCGAGGTCGCGATCGGGATCGGGATCATCCTCGTGTTGTACCGCAACTTCGGCGTGACCGACGTGACCGTTCCACGGGAGATGAGGTGGTAAGATGGTGGATGCATTCGCCTACGTACCCGCGATCGTCGTATTGCCGTTCGTGTCGTTCCTCGTCGCCCTGTTCTTGGGCCGGTATCTGCCCAAGGGCGGCGCGTTCGGCGGCATCGCCGCGACGGCGGGATCGTTCCTGCTGTCGCTTTGGGTGCTCGCCACCGTCGCGGGCGGGCGCGAACACGCGGAGACGCTCTACACCTGGGTCTCGGCGGACGGAATCGCCGGCGGCATCGGTCCCCAGGAGATCGCGCTCACCTTCGGCGTGTTGATCGACCCGCTCTCCGCGTTGATGCTCGTCATCGTGACGCTCATCGCGCTGCTCGTTCACGTCTTCTCGCTCGGATACATGAACGACGAGGGCGAGCCGGATCTGCCGCGGTATTACGCCGGACTCGGCCTCTTTACGGCCTCGATGCTCGGGTTCGTCGTCGCGGACAACCTGCTCATGGCGTTCATGTTCTTCGAGCTGGTCGGGCTCTGTTCGTACCTGCTCATCGGCTTCCACTTCCGTGAGCCGGGGCCGCCCTCGGCCGCGAAGAAGGCGTTCCTCGTCACGCGCTTCGGGGATTACTTCTTCCTCGTCGGCGTGGTCGCGATCTTCGCGACCTTCGGAACCGCCTCCTTCGTCGGGTCGGAATCGTTCCCGGTCCTCGCGGAGCAGGCGCTCGCCGGCGAGTTCGACGCGTGGACGCCGTTCGGACTCGACGCCGGGACGTGGTTCACGGCGCTCGGCCTCCTCGTCCTGGGCGGGGCGATCGGCAAGTCCGCCCAGTTCCCGCTGCACACCTGGCTCCCCGACGCGATGGAGGGTCCGACGCCGGTCTCCGCGCTCATCCACGCCGCGACGATGGTCGCCGCCGGCGTCTACCTCGTCGCCCGGATGTACGGGTTCTACGTGTTGACGCCGACGACGATGGCGATCATCGCGTTCGTCGGCGGATTCACGGCGCTTTTCGCCGCGACGATGGGCGTGGTCAAAGAGGAGCTCAAGCAGGTGCTCGCCTACTCGACCATCTCCCAGTACGGGTACATGATGCTCGCGCTGGGCGCCGGCGGGTACGTCGCCGCGGTCTTCCACCTCATGACCCACGCCTTCTTCAAGGCGCTTTTGTTCCTCGGCGCCGGCGCGGTCATCATCGCGATGCACCACGAGGAGAACATGTGGGAGATGGGCGGCCTCAAGGACAAACTGCCGGTCACCTACTGGACGTTCCTCGCCGGATCGCTCGCGCTCGCGGGCATCTTCCCGTTCGCCGGCTTCTGGTCGAAGGACGAGATCCTCTATGAGGCGCTCGTCCACGGGCTCAACGAGCCGCTGTTGCTCGCCGCGTGGGCGATGGGGCTGCTCGCGGTTCCCGTCACCGCCTTCTACACGTTCCGGATGGTGTTCCTCACCTTCCACGGCGAGCCGCGAACGGAGACCGCACGTGACCCGCACGCGGTCCGCTGGAACGTGAAGGGACCGCTCGCGGTCCTCGGCGTCCTCGCGGTCGTCGCAGGCGCCGCCAACATGGTGCCGGTCCAGAAGGTGCTGGGCGTGGAGGGGATCGACTTCCTCCACCTGTGGCTCGACGGCCACTACGGCGGGTTCTCCGAGCTCACGTCCCACCACTACGCGGATCTCGGCCCCTACACCTCCGGCTACATCGCCGGCGGCGAGGCGGCCACCGTGTTGATCGGCGCGGGCGTCTCGCTCGGGCTCGCGCTGCTCGGCGTGGCCACCGCGTGGAAGCTGTATAACGTCGCGGAGCCGGCCGAGCACACGGCCGCGCTCGGCGGCGTGAAGACCGTACTGTACAACAACTACTACCAGGACGAACTGCAGGTCTGGCTCGCCGATCGGACGGCGGGGCTGGCCGGCGCCGCGGACACCTTCGACCAGGGCGTGGTCGACGGCGTGGTCAACGGCGTCTCCTCCGTGAGCCTCGCGTCCGGCGAACGGATCCGCCGACTCCAGACGGGGATCGTCACCCACTACGCGGCGATCCTGACGATCGGGCTCGTCGGGTTGCTCGTCGTCCTGGGCGTTCTCGGGGGGTGGTTCCTGTGATCATCGAAGCACTCATCGCATTCACCTTCGCGACCGCGCTGGCGGTGCTCGCCGCGCCGAACCGGTGGGCGAGCCGGCTCGCGTTCGCGTTCAGTCTGGTTCCCTTCGTCGGGAGCCTCTACCTGTGGTCACGGTTCGACGGGAGCGGAAACGCCCTCACGGGCGGCCAGCTCGCGTTCGAAACGCGGATCGACTGGATCGAGATCGGCGGCTACACGGTCCAGTGGTTCGTCGGTCTCGACGGCATCAGCCTGCCGCTCGTCGTGCTCACGACGTTCCTCGTTCCGCTCGCGATCCTGTCGGCGTGGACGCCGATCGACGAGCGACAGAGCCAGTTCTACGGGCTCATGCTGTTCATGGAGGCGAACCTGCTCGGCGTGTTCGCCGCGCTCGACTTCTTCGCGTGGTTCGTCTTCTGGGAGGCCGTCCTCCTGCCGATGTACTTCCTCATCGGCGTCTGGGGCGGCCCGCGCCGCAAGTACGCCGCGATCAAGTTCTTCGTGTACACGAACGCGGCCTCGCTCGTCATGTTCCTCGGGTTCATGACGCTCGTGTTCAGCCTCCCGGTCGAGACGTTCGCGATGCCGGAGATCGCGGCGTCGATCGCCGCCGGCGAGCTCCAGTCGTTCTACGGGATCGCTCCCGACGCCATCGCGATGATCGCGTTCCTCGCGATGTTCGCCGGCTTCGCCGTCAAGGTCCCGATGGTGCCGGTCCACACCTGGCTGCCGGACGCCCACGTCGAGGCGCCGACGCCCGCGTCGGTGCTTCTGGCGGGCGTCCTCCTGAAGATGGGGACCTACGCGCTGTTGCGGTTCAACTTCACCATGCTGCCCGACCAGGCGACCGCGCTTGCGATCCCCATCGCGATCGTCGCCGTGATCTCCGTGATCTACGGCGCGATGCTCGCGTTGGCCCAGCGGGACCTCAAGCGGATCGTCGCCTACTCCTCCGTTTCCTCCATGGGCTACGTCACTCTCGGGCTCGTCGCCTACACCGTCTACGGGGTGGGCGGGGCGACCTTCCAGATGGTCGCACACGGGCTCATCTCCGGGCTGATGTTCATGGCGGTCGGCGTCATCTACAACGCAACCCACACCCGGATGGTGACGGACATGTCGGGGATCGCGGATCGGATGCCGGTCGCGGTGTGGATCCTCGTCGCAGGCGCGTTCGGCTACATGGGGCTGCCGCTCATGGCCGGCTTCGCCGGCGAGTTCTACGTCTTCGTGGGATCGTTCGGCTCGCCGGTCGCGAACGGGCTGATGCCGGCGTTCACGGCGCTCGCGATGTTCGGCATCGTGATCGTCGCCGGCTACCTGCTGTTCGCGATGCAGCGGACGCTGTTCGGCCCCTATCGGCTCGACACCGACTACGAGCTCGGGCCGGCCGCGCTCCACGACACGCTGCCGCTCGCGGCGCTGCTCGTCGCGATAATCGTCCTCGGCGTCGCGCCCGATCTCATCTTCGAGATGATGCGCGACGCGGTCGCTCCGGTCGTTGAAGGAGGTGTCAACTGATGGCGCTCACGCTCCAGTCGTCGGTCGCAGAACCGCTCGCGGCCCTGCCGGCCCAGACCGGATCCGCGCCGCTGCCCGAGTGGATGGCGCTCGCGCCCGCGCTGGCGCTCGCGATCACCGGGCTCGTGCTGCTGCTTTACGACACGGTGTATCCGAAGAGCGGCACGAACGCGGCCTCCTCGACGCTCGCGGCGATCGGCTCGCTCGCCTCGTTGGCGTTCGCGGTGTGGTATCTCGCGGCCGGGACCGGACAGCCCGCGACCGGCGGCGCGATCTACCTGTTCGCGGACGCGTTGAAGATCGACGCCCTGGCGCTGTTTTTCACCGCCATCGTCGCGTCGGTGACGACGCTCGTCGTCGTCGCGAGCCACGACTACCTCGCGGACCACGACACGCCCGGCGAGTTCTACTCGCTCGTGGCCTTCGCCGCGGCAGGGATGGCGCTTCTGGCGTCGTCGAACTCCCTCGCGACGATCTTCGTCGCCCTGGAGATGGTCTCGCTTCCGTCGTACGCGCTCGTGGCCTACCTCAAGGAGAACCGCGGCAGCGTCGAGGCGGCGATGAAGTACTTCCTCATCGGGGCGGTCTCCTCCGCGATCTTCGTCTTCGGGATCTCGCTCGTCTACGCGGCCACCGGGTCGCTGCTTCTCGGCGACGTCGCGGCCGCCTTCGAGGACCTCGGATCGCTTTCGGGCGTCGCCGGCATCGGCGTCGTGATGATGATCGGCGGGTTCGCGTTCAAGACCGCCTCCGTGCCGTTCCACTTCTGGGCGCCGGAGGCCTACGAGGGCGCACCGGCCCCGGTGAGCGCGTTCCTCTCGTCGGCCTCGAAGGCCGCCGGGTTCGCGGTCGCCTTCCGCGTGTTCACGGAGGCGTTCCCGATCGGGGCGTCCCTCGCGGCGGGCATCGACTGGCCGCTCGCGTTCGCGGTCCTCGCCGTCGTCACGATGACCGTCGGCAACTTCGCGGCCGCCGTCCAGGAGAACCTCAAGCGGATGCTGGCGTACTCCTCGGTCGGTCACGCCGGCTACGCGCTCATCGGTCTGGCCGCGCTGTCGGCAGGCGGCAGCCACAACGGCGCCGTGATGGGATCGGCGATGGCGCACCTGTTCGTCTACGGGTTCATGAACACGGGCGCGTTCCTGTTCATCGCCATGGCCGAACACTGGGGCGTCGGTCGGACCTTCGAGGACTACGCCGGTCTCGGGCGCGCGGCGCCGATGGCGTCGCTCGCCATGACCGTCTTCATGTTCTCGCTGGCGGGGATCCCCCCGCTCGGCGGGTTCTTCTCGAAGTACTTCCTGTTCATGAACGCCGTGTTCAACGGCTTCTGGTGGCTCGCGGCGGTGGGCGCGATAAACAGCGTCCTCTCGTTGTACTACTACAGCCGCGTCGTCAAGGCGCTGTGGATCGACGACCCCGTCGGCTCGCTTCCGGCGATCGACTCGCGACCCACCGCGCTCTATGCGACCGTGATCTTCGCCGCGGTCGCCACGGTGCTCGTGTTGCCCGGGTTCGGTCCGGTCATCGAGACCGCCGAGGCGGCGGCGACGGCGCTGTTCGGTTGAGGGTCGTCGGCCGACGACCACGGTCGAGGCGTTCGACCGCCTCCCGTCGCGTGTCTCCGGTCGACCTCGTTCGCTTCGGACGCGATCGTTTCTCGCCCGGACCCGATCGCTTTCGCTCGGACCCGGACGGCACCGTTTTACCCCCGGAACGTCCTACCGTCACCACATGGTTCGGCGACTCGTGTTGGGCTGTAGCTCGATCGGCCACACGCTCATCGAGCAGGCGCGCGAGCGGCGCGGCGAGGTCTACGTCGTCACCGACGATCCCGGGTGGGTGACGACCCTCCGGGAGTCGAACGTCGCCGCCGTCGAGGCCGACCCGGCCGACCCGGGATCGTATCCGGATCGGGCCGACGTCGTCATCGTCGCCGACGACGACCCGGATCGAAACCTCGCCGCCGCGCGCACCGCCCGAAAGCGGTATCCCGACGCCTCGATCGTCGCCTGCGTTGGGACCGCTCCCGCGGAGTCGGTTCGCGAGTCGCTCGCTGCGGTCGCGGACCGGCTCGTCGACCCCGCGGAGGCGATCGCGGACCGGGTGTTGAACGCCGTCGGCTTGGACGCCGACGAGCGGATCGTCGAGCTCGTGGCGGTCCTCCGGTCGCTTTCGGGTCCGCTCGCGATCGTCACCCACGACAATCCCGATCCCGACGCGATCGCGAGCGCGATCGGCCTCCAGCGGATCGCGGAGGCCGTCGGCGTCGACGCTGACGCCTGTTACGGCGGCGAGATCTCCCACCAGGAGAACCGCGCGCTCGTGAACGTCCTCGACATCACGCTTCGCCATCTCGACGGGGTCGAACTGGACACCTACGCGGGAATCGCGCTCGTCGACCACTCGCGGTCGGGGGTCAACGACGGCCTGCCGGAGGGAACGAACGTCGACATCGTCATCGACCACCATCCCCCACGGGCTCCCGTGACCGCGCGGTACGTCGACGTCCGCCCGTCGATCGGTTCGACGAGCACCCTCATCGCCGACTACTTCGATCGGCTGTCGATCGACCTCGACGAGCGTCTCGCCACGGCGCTGCTCTACGGGCTCCGGATCGACACCCGCGAGTTCACCCGCGAGGTGTCGGTCGCGGACTTCGAGGCGGCCGCCCGGCTGCTCGAGACGGCCGACGTGTCGATCCTCGAGCGGGTCGAACGTCCGAACGTGAGCCCGGAGACCTTCGAGATCATCGCAACGGCGATCCGCGAACGCGACGTCCGCGGGTCGGTCGTCGCCTCCTGTGTCGGCGAGATAACGGACCGGGACGCGCTCGCGCAGGCGGCCGAGCGCCTGCTCGACCTGGAGGGGATCACGATCACCTTCGTCTACGGCTACCTCGAGGGGGTCGTCTACGCGTCGGCCAGATCCCGCGGCACCGACGTCGACGTCGGGGAGACGCTCCGGGACGCGCTCGGCCAGATCGGATCGGCCGGCGGCCACGCGGACATGGCCGGCGCCCAGATCCCCCTCGGCATCCTCGCCGCCGTCGACGAGGACTCGACGGAGACGCTCACGGAGGTCGTCCGCGAGAGCATCTCGGGGCGGTTCTTCGAGACCGTCGCGGACGCCCCGCAGACGCCGCCGGTCGAGGACCCGTTTTCCGAGGGGACGACCGACTGAGGGAGGACGACCGATTGGTGGAAGACGACCGACTGACTGGAGTCACTCGATCGACTCGTTCGAGGGTCGGGCGAGGCCGCCCGTCACTCCTCGTAGGCCAGGTTCATCAGCCACTGCGAGAAGGCGTCCGACTGCGGGTCGATCTCCTCCTCGCCGATGAACGGCGAGAGCATGTCGCCGGCCATCAACAACGAGAAGTCCAGATCGCGGGCGGTGGGTTCGAGGAAGTAGGTGTTGTGTCCGTCGTAGACGGTCGACTCGCGCTCGATGAGTCCGGCCTCCGAGAGCGCCTCCGCGATCCGGCTCCCCTTTCTGGAGGAGACGTCGAGTTCCTTCCAGAAGTCGCTTTGGTGGATCCCGCCGGTCTCCCGGATGAGGTCGAGCCCGGCGCGTTGGTCCTCCGAGAGGTCGGCCTCGAGTTCGGACGCGCTCATACCCTACCTGGGGCCCGCGACTCGCTTAAAAGTGACCTTCCGCGCGTCGCCGTCCTGGTCCTCTCGCTCCTCCCTGCCTCCCGCTCGTCTCCGTCTCCAGCTCGTCTCGGTCTCCAGCCCGTCCCGTCCTCCCGTTCGTTTTCGCCCTCCTATTTCCGGTCTCGACCCGCCGGTGCGCTACGGCCGCGGCCACGAGTCGGGGATCTCGATCGGCTCGTACTCCGTCCTGCAGGGCGGCCCGTCCGCGTACTCGACGTCGATCCCCGTGCCGACGCGAACGACCGTTCCGGACCGCGTTCCGTACCCGTCCCCGTGCACGCAGGCTCCGAAGTCGTGGTCGGCGAGGGCCTCCCGCGCGCGCCGCGTCCACGCCTCGGCGTCCGCGTCGTTCGCGCCGCCGTCGTGGCTATCCAGGCGAAGGTGCTCGAAGAGTCGAACCGCGCTCTCGCGTCGTCGCACTCCCGGCTCCCGTCTGCGGTCCGGGATCGAAAACCGGGGCGTCCCGGCCAGGATTCCGCCCACGTTCGAGACCACATGGACGCCCGGATCCAGCCGAACCGTCTCCAGCTCCCCGTCGTATGCGAGGAGGAACGCGTCCGTGCGGTCCGCCAGGATCAGGAAGAACCCGGCGTAGGCGCGCTCCGCGAGTTCCCCTCTCACGTACTCCGCCGCTGCCCGTGGGGAGGACCGACGCAGACACTCGTCGACGAGCAGCCCTCGCGACCGGTCGCCGTCGATCTCCGCGTCGAGCCACCGGTTCGTGATCGTCACGTAGAGCCCCTCGTCCGTACATCCGACCCAGGTGCCGCCGGCGCGGACGTCCCGCGGGGCGACGACGCCGGGAACGTCCCCCTCACGCGGGCGGACGCGCGGCGGCTCGGACGGGCGATCGAGCGCCTCGTCGCGGTTCGCCGCCGCCGCGACGGGCGTTCCGGGGAGGACGTTCCAGGCGAGCGTGAGCGTACACACGCCCGTCCGTCCGCGCGCGACCGGCAAAAACCCGCCGTCGATGGCGACGCGACCGCGAACGACCCCCCGCCGATGACGACACGACTATTAAAACGGCCGTCGAACGCCCGGACATGAAGAACGTCGATGACCTCATCGCGAACGCCTCGGAGCTCGCCGATCGCGGGCTCTCGAAGGGGGAGATCGCGGACGAACTGAACGTCTCCCGCGAGACGGCGAGCTGGCTCGTCGATCGCGCCGGCGGCGACACGGACACGTCGACGGCGTCCGCCGGAAGCGGTGACGGCGCCACCGCCGACATCCACGTCGACTGGTCCGCGATCGGTCGCGACTCCGCGCGCCTTTCGTATGCGGGCGAGGCGATGGCCGATCTGCTCTCGAAGGTCGACGACGACGTCGATCTGACGATCGGTGTGGAGAAGGCCGGCGTGCCGCTGGCGACCGTCGTCGCACGCGCGCTCGATACGGATCTCGGCGCGTACGCGCCCGCGAAACACCAGTGGGAGGAGGGCGACATCGCCGACCACGGCGGCGGCTTCTCGCGCAACTTCGCGGGCATCCGCGACCGCGAGTGTTACGTCGTCGACGACATCGTCACCTCGGGGACGACGATGGCCGAGACGATAACGGCGATCCGCGAACAGGGCGGCGAGCCGGTCGGCTGCTGTGTGCTCGTCGACAAGAAGGGCCGAAAGGAGATCGAGGGCGTGCCGCTGTACTCGCTCATCAACGTGGTTCGCGTCGACCGCGAGGACTGATCCCCTCGATACGGCGCACTCTCCTCCGATACAGCACACCTTCGATACAGCGCAACCTCTTTCGGTCCCCGACGCGTATCCGCGTTCATGACCTTCAGTCCCGAAAGCGATCACGACGCCGCGGCGATCGAAGAGCGTGTCGAGGAGACGATAGCGGAGAACGACGTCGTCCTGTTCATGAAGGGCAACCGGCTGATGCCCCAGTGCGGCTACTCGAAGCGGGCGGTTCAGCTCATCTCGACGCACGTCTCGGAGTTCGAGACGGTCGACGTCCTGCCGGCGCTGCCGCAGTACCGCGAGGCGCTTTCGGACCGCAGCGACTGGGAGACGATCCCGCAGACGTTCGTCGACGGCGAGTTCGTCGGCGGCAGCGACGTGCTTGCGGAACTCGAGGAACGCGGCGAGCTCGAGTCGACGCTCTCGACCGAGTGATCGCGGTCGGCGATCGGTCGTATTCCCCGTGAATTCGCCGGTCGGCGACGGTCGTCGACGCCGTTCGAAGAAGAGTAGGTCCTTTGACATCCTCCCCGCCTTGAAGAGCGAGGACTCCCGAGCGTTGGGATATTACGGTTCGCAACCTACCTGTTCTCTCGGGCGGAACGACCCAGAGTGTTGGTTGAACAGGTAGGCTACTGGCCGTGCCAAACGACCGTTACTCATATCCTCCGTCGGAGGATTCTGAGTTATCTTTCGCCGGATGTTCACCGCACCGTTCACGTCTGCGTTCATCGTCGCCCCGCATGATTCACAGACGTACAGACCGCGCTCCACGCGGTTGGCGTCTCGCTTTCGACCACAGCACGAACACGTCTTGCTCGTGTCTCGCTCACTTTTTCGGTCTACGAGGATGCCGTGTTCTTCCGCCTTGTATTCGAGCAACGTGGTGAAGCGGTCGAACTCCCATCCGTGGAGTTTCTTGTTCCCACGTCGACCCCAGTTCCGAGACTTGCCGTTCTCGTCCTCACGAATCTTGCTCAAGTCACCGATGGCGATGCGACCGACCTCGTGGTCGATGCACTGTTCAACGATGTGCTTTGCAAGGGAGTGTAGAAAGTGGTCTTTCCGACGCGAGAGTGTCTGCCGAGCGCGAAGGGAACGGTTTGACGGGCCGTTCTCGCCCTCGGTGTCATACTCCTCGCGGATGAAGTAGTGCCTGTCCTGCTTGAGAACGTTTCCCGGATACAACTCCGCGTCCCCGTCGTCGTAAGCGATGGCGAGGTAGTTCTTGATGCCGAGGTCGATTCCAGCAGTGTTGTCACCGGGAGCGCCCTCGATGGATATCTGGACCTTGCAGACCAGGTGGAGTTCCCAACGGTCGCCGTTCCACACGGCACGTACTTGCTGGATGTTCTCCACGGTCACGTCCGGTCGCGTCTCGTACTCTACAAGGATGAAGTCCGAAGGCGATGCTTTGTGGTTGAAGCCTTTGGAAAGGCGGAGGTGATTGTGTTTGGAATCGTGTTTGATGCCCTTCTGCTTCCACGTCACGGTGGAGCGTGGGTGGTTGTCGCCGTGTTTGCGGTAGCCAGGTGGGTTGGCATCTTCGTCTCCTCGTTGGCGTGCTTTGTACCAACTGGTGAACGACTCAGCAAGCTCTTCGAGAACTCGCTGACTGGATTGAGAATGTAAATCCCTGTATCGTTCGTGTTCCTTGAGTTCGGATTTGAGTTCGCCGTCGTTGGGGATTTCCCCGTCGTCGTCCCACCGGCCTTGCGTGTAATATCGGGCGACGTTCCACAGCTTGGATGCCGAGATCCCGCACTGGTCGAGGTCGTCTTGCACCTGTTGGTGGTTGGCGATTTTCGCTCGATGGGTGCGGGTAGTCTCCAGCATCGGACTGTGTCCATAAATATTTATGGATAGTTGAATATTAAATATGGCGGCTGGGCGTTGAATATCTGGTGGTGCCGTCGAACGGGGTCTGTGGGGGGTTATCGGCTGTATTCCCGCCCTGAAGGGCGGGTTTTAGCCTCGAAACTCCCATAAGGCTCCACCCCCTAGAGACGGGTAGATCACGTCCCAGTGTCGCCGCTGTGACGATCCACCATCTCAACCATGTCAGGCCGCGTGTTCCGACTTCACTCGACGCTCGAACTGCCACTCGAAGACGTAGAGGACTACTTCGAGAACGATCCGGACCTGCCGCCGGAGATCGACGACGTGGACATCACACGCCGAAACAACACGCTCATCTTCAAAGCCGAAAGCGACGACGAGAGCATCAGCAAGTACACGCCGACGGCCCAACTCAAGGCCTCCGTCACGGAGACGCGCGTCTACGAGGAGGAGCCGCCGCGCGCGGGCGGCCCCCAGTGGATGGACGAGGAGGAGGAGATCCCCTCCGAGCTCGTCGAGTTCGCCTGCTTCAAAGGCGATCGCGAGACCGTCCTGCAGAACTCGGCGCTGCAGTACCCCATGTTCCTCGTCCTCCGTGAGATCGCCTTGCGGTCGGAGAAGGGCACGCTCACGGCCATCACCGAGGACGATGGCGACCTCCGGGCGACACGCATCGTCGAGGGCGAGGAACGTCCCGCGACCGTCGAGGTCGTCGAGAGCCCGCAGGGCAACGGCGAGGGGAACGGCGGCGTCAACTGGCGCGACAACGAGTTCATCTCGGACTGATCGAGGCCTCGCCGGCGATCGAGCCGCCCCCGGACGCTTTTCGTTCCGTTTTCTCGCTCGGAGTCGGAGCTCCGTCTTGGAGGTGGGGATCCGTCTCGGAGGCGGGGATCAGTCGTCGCCGGGTGCGGCCCCCGATCGAGCGTTCGTGAACCCGCTCTCGTTTGCCACCGTTGCGATCCGCGGTTGGAACACCCAGGCGGTGAGTCCCACGATCGGGATCATCGTCACGGCGACGATCGAGTAGCCGACGTGGAGGTTCGGCAGGAACTGCGCGGAGTAGACGAGCGGGTAGACGATCCCGCCGACGGTGCCGATCCCCCCGACGACGCCGGCGACCGACCCCGAGCTGTTCGGGAACATCGCGGGCACCTGTGCGAAGATCGCCCCCTCGGCGAACGCACAGCCCATCCCCACGAGGAATCCGGCCCCGACGGCGAGCAGGACTCGACCGCTGAGCCCGGCGAGCGTCATCCCGAACATGGCCACGACGACGAAACAGAGCGAGGCGAACGTCCACTGTTCGCGGTAGCGCCCCGTGAACACCGGTAGGATGTTCCGCTCGGTGCGAGCCAGGCGGTCGCTCACGTATCCGCCGAACGGACGAAGCAGCCCGGCGGCGATGGAGAACGTCGCCGCGAACGTCGCGGCGAGGGTGAGGTTCCGGGTGTCGAACCCCTCGCGGTAGTAGGTGGCGAGCCAGCCGTTCATCGACAGCTCCAGGCCGAACGTCATCACGTACGCGAGCGCGAGGACGACGGTTCCGTAGCGCGTGGCCGTGAAGAACCAGTCGCGGAAGCCGGCCCCCTGCTTGGTCGCCTCACGCTTCTCCTCGCTTTTCGCCGCCTCGCCGAGGACGTAGTAGGCCACGCCGAGGAGGATGGAGACGACGCCGGTGTAGAAGAAGGCGGCCCGCCAGTTCGTCGAGAAGAGCGGTCCGCTCCAGTCCGTCGTGAACACCCGCGGGAGGATCAACGCCCCGCCGGCCGCGCCCGCGTTCCCGACGCCGGCGTAGATGCCCTCCGCGGTCCCCAACTCGCCCTCCTCGAACCACTCGGAGACGTGCTGGATGCCGATGACGAACGTGATCCCCGCGGTCGCGACGATGAGCCGCGTCAGGAAGAACACCGAGTACGACTCCGCGAACGCGCTGGCGATCGAGAAGACGCCGACGTATCCGAGGACGATGGCGAAGACGGACGGCGCGCCGAACTTATCGGAGAGCCAGCCGGTCAGGATGCGACCGAACGGGGCGAGCCAGATCGCGGCGCTCGCGAGGACGCCGATCTCGGCAAGCGACAGCCCGAACTCCTCGGCCATCGGCCCCGTGAACGGGGCGAACGAGAACCAGATGAGAAACGAGAAGTTGAACCCGACGGTGGCCAAAAGTAGCGTCCGGTACTTCGTCATCCGGATCAGGCCCATCCGTCAGCTCCCGTTTTGACCGATCGTTTGGCCTCTCTTCGCCCGAACGACGATCCGTGTACGCGATCCGACTTCGTGTGGATGTTCGACCACATTCTCTCGATTCATTTCATGAATGTCTGGTTAATAAGGTCGTTCCTTACTGAATACCCAGTCTTGTGGTGTATCGGTGTCTGTTTGATCGTGGTGGGTGTATATAACCATGATTAAGGCCACGTTCGAGGCGATCCACCTCACCGGACTCATCGTGGTGAGCCGACCGTTCGACGGGACGACGCCGCCGCTCGGCCGTTCGTCCGTCATCCATGGCTCGATCGAATCCCCATCGTCGTCCGATCGGGCCTCCATCGCCCGTGGTTCGATCGGGCCACCTGACGCCGATCGACCGTTCAGTCGTCCGCGCGCGCCGCGGTTTCGACCGCGGCTTCGGAGGACGACTCGGGGGCGACGAGACGGACCGCACACTGTTTGAAGTGCGGTTCGCCGGAGTTCGGGTCCCGGTCGGGCAGCGTCAGTCGGTTGGTCGAAGGGTGGTGGATCGGGAGCCAGACCATCCCCTCGGGGACGCCCTCGTCGGGGTCGATCCGAACCGTCACGGACGCGCGCCGGGAGACGACGGCCACGCGGTCGTTCCCCACGAGATCGGCGTGCGCCTCCACGGTTTCCGGGTTGATGCGCGCACAGGGACCCTCACTCGCCGTCTCGTCGCCGCGCGAGCGGATCCCGGTGTTGTAGCCGTCGGCCTCACGGGCGGTCGTCAGCGTCAGCGGGTAGCTTTCGTCGGTCGGTTCGGGCAGCGCCTCCTGGCGTCCGGTCGAGAAGATGGCGTTCCCGCTCGCGGTCGGGAACGACCACGAGTCGCCCTCGTGGTAGCGATAGCCGCCGGCGCTTTCGGCGTCCGGCGCGGGCCACCGGACCGCGTGAACCTCCTCGAGTCGATCGTAGGTGATCCCGGAGCAGTCGGCGAGGGTTCCGGCCGTGAGTTCGGCGAACTCGTCGAAGACGGCCTCGGGGTCGGGTGACCGATCGGCGATCAGGTCGGGAAACAGCGCGGAGCCGATCGTCGCGACGATCTCCAGGTCGCTTCGCACTCCCCTCGGAACGTCCGTGGCCGCACGCACGCGGGAGATCGTCCGCTCCATGTTCGTCGTGGTCCCGTCCGACTCGCCCCACGTCGCCGCCGGCAGGACGACGTCGGCGAGCGCCGTCGTCTCGGTGTGGAAGGCGTCCTGGGCCACGAGGAAGGCGTCCTCGAGCCGCTCGCGGGCGGCGTCGGCCTCCGGCATCCCGGCGGCGGGGTTCGTGGCCACCGTCCAGACGGACTCGGGCTCGGCCTCCAGGATGCCCACCGGATCCGGACCGGAATCGTCGGGAAGGCGTTCGACCGGGACGCCCCAGTGGTCGGCGACGGCTCGGCGGTGGTCGGGATCCTCGAACGGGCGCTGTCCCGGCCAGCTTCCCTTCGAAGAGCAGATCCGGGTACCCATCGAGTTGGCCTGTCCGGTCAGCGAGAACGGGCCCGCGCCCGGGCGGACGTTGCCGGTCGCGAGCGTCAAATCGATGAGCGCCCGCGCGGTTTCCGTCCCCTGGACGTGCTGGTTGACCCCCATCCCCCAGTAGATGAGCGCCCGCCTCGAGAGCGCGTCCGCGAGCAGTTCGACCTCGTTCGCGTCGACGCCCGCCTCGCGTGCGGCCGAGGCCGCGTTCGGGAGCGACGCGACCAGGTCCTCGAACCCGTCCGTCGCGGTCTCGATGAACTCGCGGTCGAGTCGGTCGGTCTCGACGAGGCGCGCGAGCACCGCCCGCGCGAGTGCGAGGTCCTTGCCGGGTTCGGGCGCGACGTGGCGTTCGGCGTTCTCGGCCGTCTCCGATCGGACCGGGTCCACGACGACGATCTCGACGTCCTCGGCGTCGGCGGCCCGGCGGATCCAGCGAAACATGACCGGGTGTGCGACCGCCGGGTTCGCGCCCCAGATCACGTGACGATCGGCCGCGTCGATGTCGTCGTAGGTACACGGTGGCGCGTCGCTGCCGAAGGCCTCGTAGTAGGCGGTCACCGCGCTCGCCATACAGAGGGTCGTGTTGGCGTCGTATCGCCGCGTTCCGAATCCTCCGCGCGCGAGCTTGCCGAGGAGATATGCCGCCTCGTTGGTCTGTTGACCGCTGCCCAGGATAGCGACCTCGTCCGGATCGCGGTCGTGGGCCGACCGAAGCCCCTCGACGGCACGCGAGAGCGCCACGTCCCAGGTAGTCTGTCTCAGCGCCCCGTCCTTGCGGACGAGCGGTCTGGTGAGCCACTCCCCGTCGGGGTCCTTGCTCTCCTCGAGCCCGCGCGCGCACGCCAGCCCCTGGTTCACCGGGTGGCTGGCGTCGCCGCGGGCGACGTCGACGCCGTAGCCGATGTCGACCTCACGGTGGGCGTGGCCGCAGCCGACGGCACACCGCATGCACGTCGTCGGTACCCAGTCGCTCATCGGCTCCCCGGGGCCTCCGTTCGGTCGCGTTCGCTCGTTCCGTCGTTCGGCATCCGCACTCGCGTCCGTCCTCGCCCGCGAGCCGACGCCGCGGTGGCGCGTTCCGCCACTATTCGTACAGCTCCGGGGCGACGTCGTAGGCCGGGATCGGACCGTCCTCGCGGTTTGGCGTCCGGCGCGCCTCCTGGCTCGTCTCCGTGTCGTCCCGCACGCGGGTCGTCGACACGCTCAATCACCCGCCTCGATGGGCGTCCCGTCGGCCGCGGTCGGTGCCGGGCTCTCGCCGTCGACGAAGGGGTACCACGACTGCTTGCCGTCGGCGAGACACGGATCGACGTAGCCGTCGACCTCCTCGGGCTCCGCGAGCTCGACGATCGTCTCGTGGCCGGTCGCGTCGACCCACTCGCGGAAGGTCTGTCCCTCCGAGCGCAGCGCGGCGTAGGCCTCGACCACGTTGGCGATCAAGCCGGGGACCTCGTCCGCGGGCACCCGCTGGCGAACCCACTCGATGAACGAGGGATCCTCTCCGATGCCGCCGCCGACGCCGACGTCCATCGCCTCCACCATCTCGCCGTCCTTTCGCGCGCGCATCCCCTGGAGGCCGATGTCGGCGGTCATCGCCTGTCCACAGTCCGCCGTACAGCCCGAAAAGTGGATCTTGATCCGATCGACATCGTCGGGCAGGTCGACGTTCGACCCGAGCCAGCGGAGCAGCCGGGCCATCCGCGCCTTCGTCTCCGTGAGGGCGAGCGAGCAGAACTCCGTTCCGGTGCAGGCCATCGCGCCCTGCACGAACGGGTTCGGCTCCGGCGTGTAGGTCTCGAGGAGGGGCTCTTCGAGCAGCGCGTCGAGCTCCTCGTCGGGGACGTCCATCACGAGCGGGTTCTGTCGGCGGCTCAGCCGGACCTCGCCGGAGCCGTACTCGTCGGCCAACTCCGCGAGCGCGATCGCGTCCTCGGCGGGCAACCGACCCACCGGGACCGAGAGGCCGACGTAGTTCCGTCCGTCGGCCTGATCGTAGACGCCGACGTGGTCGTGGGCGCCGTGCTCGCTCGGGCGTCCGGCGTTGTAGGTGTACTCGCCGCGGAAGTCGGTTCCGGCGGACTCGAACTCGAACTCGAGGCGATCGTCGAGGTCCTCGCGAATCTCGTCGGTTCCCCGCTCGTCGACGAAGAACCGCGCGCGGTTCTTCGATCGATTCTGCCGGTTGCCCTCCTCGTGGTAGAGTTCGACGAACGCCCGCACGGTCTCGACGGCCCGCTCCGGGCGGACGAACAGGTCGAGCGGCCGGGCGTTCCGGGGCTCGCGGCCGCCGAGGCCGCCGCCGACGCGGACGTTGAACCCGGTGACCTCCTCGCCGTCGACGAACTTGTGGGCCGGCTCCAGTCCGACGTCGTTGATCGCGTCCTGGGCACACCCCTGTCTGCAGCCCGTCACGGAGATGTTGAACTTCCGCGGCATGTTCGAGAGGTCGTCGTCGCCGCGGATCGTCTCCTGTATCTCCTCGAGGATCGGCCGCGACTCGACGTACTCGTCGGCCTTGCCGGCGACCGGACAGCCCGTGATGTTGCGCATCGTGTCCCCGCCGGCCGACCGTGAACTCACGCCGACGGACTCGAGCGTCTCCCAGATCTCCGGGACGTCCTCCAGCTTGAGCCAGTGGAGCTGGATCGACTGTCGGGTCGTGAAGTCGATCCACCCGTTTCCAAACTCGGGGTTCTCCGCGGGCCCGCGGGCGTACTCACGGGCGACTTCGCCGATCGCGCGAAGCTGTTCCGGCTCTAGGACCCCGCCGCAGTTCGTCAGCCGCATCATGAAGTACGACTCCTGGCCGTCCCGGTGGTGGAACAGCCCCCAGAACTTGAACCGCGAGAACCACTTCTCGCGGTCCTCCTCCGGGATCGAGTCCCACCCGCGATCGGCGAACTCCAGGATCGTCTCCCTGATCTCGTCCCCGTAGGCCTCCGACTTCCACGACTCCTTTTTATGCGCCATGCGAGCCAACCCAAATTACTGACCGTTTGAACATCGTTATTCGATTATGATTCAATAGTGTCTACATATATGGCTTATCTATGTATTGATCGTACAACAATGGGTGTGTGTTGTAGTATATTGTTTCTCAAGTCTATCCGGATCTGTATAAGGTCCTGTGTGCCGATCGACTCTGTGGGATCCTATTCGATCAATAAAAACGTGCCTTCTGGACGTTCATTCACATCTATTCGGAGATCGATCTCCGTTTACTATCGAGCGCCCCTACCGACGTCGTTCACTCGTCGCCGCGAACCACGAGGACCGGCGTCGAGGCGTTGTCGACCACGCGTTCGGAGACGCTCCCGAGCGAGACGATCTTCTCACGGGGGCTCTTTCCGCGCGTCCCGATGACGATCAGATCCACGTCCGTCTCGTCCACGTACGCGAGGATCTCCTTCCAGGGGGTCCCCGTGCGGATCCCCGTCACCGCCTTGAGGCCCGCCGCGTCGGCGCGCTCCGCGACGGCCTCGACGGCAGCCTCGCCCTCCTCGCGAAGGGACGACTCGAGGTCCGCCCGCGTGTCGCTGTCGGCCGCGGTGAGGATCCGGTTGTCGAGGACGTAGAGGCCGTGTACCGTCGCCTCGTCGTCTTCGGCGATCGAGATCGCGTGATCGAGGGTCGTTTCGACAGTCGGGCTGCCGTCCGTCGGCACGAGTACGTGATCGTACATCGGTCTGTCCCGGTTCGATCTTCGACGCCCCCGCGTATCAACGTACCCCCCGCCGTGGTCGGACCGCGGCGTCTTTATCGCTGTGGCTCCCGTCTCGATCCATGAGCGACGATTGGGTGAGCCTCTTTTCGGGCGGCAAGGACTCCTCGTGGGCGCTGTATCGCGCCCTCGAGGAGGACCTTCCCGTCTCGCGGCTGTTGACCGTCCACCCGGCTGGCGACTCCTACATGTATCACACCCCGGCGACGCGGCTGTCGGCGCTCGCCGCCGAGAGCGCCGGCATCGAGGCGATCGACGTCGAGCCGGCCGACTTCGAGTCCGGCGAGGCCGCCGATTCGGATGCCGGAACCAGGGGCGACGCCGAGATCGAGCCCCTCGAGGCGGCCCTTCGTGACCTTCTGGACGTCCCGGGGTTCGACCTCGCCGGCGTCACCGCCGGAGCGGTCGAAAGCGAGTTCCAGACCTCGCGGATCGAGGGGATGTGTGACCGCCTCGGGATCGATCTCTTCGCCCCGCTGTGGCAGGAGGACCCGGTCGCGCTCGCGGAGTCGATGATCGACGCCGGCTTCGAGATCACGATCGTCCAGGTGGCGGCCTACGGCCTCGACGAGTCGTGGCTCGGCCGCACCCTCGATCGGAATGCGCTCTCTGACCTCCGCGATCTCAACGACGACTACGGCGTCCACGTCCTCGGCGAGGGCGGCGAGTTCGAGACGTTCGTCACGGACGGCCCGCACATGGACCGGGCGATCGAACTCGAGACCGAGCCGGTCTGGGAGGGCTCGCGGGGACACCTCCGAGTTCTCGATGCGGAGTTGACCTAGAGACCTCCCGGCTCGGACGCCCGTCGATGGCCGACGGCGGCGAGTAAACTGGCCGTCGGCGATCAGAACTGGCCGCCGTCGGTGATGGACGTGTGGGCGCCGATGAGCGCGCCCGACAGGTCGAAGTTCTCGATCGTGGTGTCGCGGTCGATGATCGAGCCGCGGATCTCGGCGTTGCGGACGGTGGCGTCGGGGAAGACGACGGCGCGTTCGAGGGTGGCCTCCTCGACGGTGGCGTCGGCCATCACGTGGACGGTCTCGCCGAGGGTGGAGTCGCTCACGGTGGCGTCGTCGTGGACGACCGTGCCGCCGTCGAGGGACCACTCGATCGCGTCGAGGTAGCTCTCGGGCGTGCCGATGTCGAACCAGGCGCCGTCGAAGGTGAACGCGCGCACCGTCCGGCGCTCCTGTAACCACTGGATGAACCAGCCGGGTTCGTCGGGGTTCTCGCCCGCCTCGAGGTAGGTCGCCAGGTCGCCGAGGCGCTCGGCGGGGAACGCGTAGCAGGCGATGGAGACGAGCGTGCTCTTGGGGTCGTCGGGCTTCTCCTGGAAGTCGACGACCCGATCGCCGTCGAGGTCGACGAGGCCGTAGGACTTGGCCTTCTCGCGGGAGCCGACGTCGTACGCCGCGAGCACGGGATCGCCGGCGTCCTCGAAGAAGTCGACGAACTCGGCGATGTCGAAGCTGATGAGGTTGTCGCCGGCGACGACGACGAGGTCGTCGTCGATGCCCTCGCGGTCGACGAGCTGGGCGAGCGCGCCGACGACGCCGAACTTCTCGTCCTCGTTTTCGGTGTCCTCGATGGAGAGGGTGAGCTTCTCGAAGGGGGTCTCCTCGAGGTACGTCTCGAAGTCGGGGGCGAACCGCTCGTTCGTGGAGACGAAGACCTCGTCGATGCGGTCGTCGGCCTCGAGATCGGCGAATATCTCGTCGATGACCGTGTGTTCGCCGATGGGAAGGAACATCTTGGGTCGGTCCTTCGTGATCGGCCACAACCGCGTCGCGTACCCGCCCGCGAGCACAACCGCCTTCATATACTCGCGCAGACGAGGAGGGGTCGTATCACTCTTTCCGTCTCGTCTCGCCGGGTGTTCGGGTTCGGATCCTCGGGATTCGGATGCAGATTCCGGTATCCGGGTTCGCATCCCCGTGACTCGCGATCGCCGCCGGTTTGTACCGCGTTCACCTACGAGCGTGCATGGAGCGCACGACGCGCCAGCGGATCGCCGACCACCTTCGCGAGACGGACGCCACGGCGAGCGAACTGTCCGAGGTCGTTTCGCGTCCCCGGTCCGTCGTCTACGACCACCTCGAGCACGTCGCCGACTCGATCTCGGACGACGACGCCGAGGCGAGCGGCGACGGCGGAGAGCGGCTCTTGGTCGCGCCGCCGCGATGTCGCGAATGCGGATTCGACGGGTTCGACGATCCGCTCACGCTTCCGTCCCGCTGTCCGGAGTGTCGCAGCGAGCGGATCGACGAGCCGACCTTCCGGATCGAGTAGGGCAAATGTTCCGCATCCGTGAGGCTCCACCGACGTACACGCGAGTCGGTTTCGGCATAAACGACTTTATTGGGTCGCACGAAACGGACGGTCGTGATCGCTCAGTCGCCGCTGCCGGGTCGGGTCGTCCTCGCGTTCTACGTGCTCGCGTTCGGCATCGCCGCCGTCGCGTGTTTCGCGGCCATCCCGCGAGCGCGCCGATTCGACGACCCGGACACCCGCCGGGGACTCGTTGGACTGCTCGTCCTCAGCGGCGGCTGGGCGGCCGCGCACGTCGGATTTCTGCTGGCGCCTCCCGGTCCGATCGCGGTCGCCTTCTACCTCGCCGGTCTCGTCTCCGGGTTCTCGACCATCGGCGCCTGGCTCTACTTCTGTTCGGCCTACACCGGTCGGTCCCTCCACAGACAGCCGCTTTATCGACGGCTCGCGCTCGGCGTCTATCTCGGAGTGATGCTCGTGAAGTTCACGAACCCGATCCACGGACTGTACTTCACCACCGAGGCCGCCACCCGACCGTTCGTCCACCTCGGGGTCCAGCACCTCATCGGCCACTGGATCGCAATGGGGCTGGCCTACGCGCTCGCGACCGTCGGGATCTTCATGCTCCTCGAGCAGTTCACGCAGGTCGGCGCCGACACGCGACCCCTCGCCGTGCTCGTCGGCTTCACCGCGTTGCCGCTCGTGTTGGACGTCCTCGGGTACCTCCTCCCGTTCGTCGTCGACATGACTTACGAGCCGCTCGGCGTCGCGGTCTTCGCGGTCGGGGTAACCTCCATCTTTTTCGATCGCTTTCAGGCTACCCGCATCGCCACCGAGTCCGACGACCCCGTGATCGTTCTGGACGATGACGACCGCATCACCGACTACAACGTCTCCGCGAGGCGGCTCTTCCCCTCGCTTTCGGACTCGACCGCCATCGGCCGGGAGGTCTCCGAGGTGCTTCCGACGATCGGCGATGCGATCGATACCGACGAGAACGTCCGCCCCGTCGAGGTCGACGGGGAGCGGCGATACTACCACGTTTCGGTCGGCCCCTTCACCGCCGGCTCCAGACATCTCGGTCGGCTCCTCACGATCACGGACGTCACGGACCGCGAGCGCTATCGAACGGAGCTCGAGCGACAAAACGAGCGGCTCGACCGCTTCGCGAGCGTCGTCTCACACGACCTCCGGAATCCTCTCAACGTCGCACAGGGGCGGCTCGATCTGGCACTCGAGGTCGGTCCGGACGACGCCGAGGCGTTCGAGCATCTGGAGGCCGCGGACCGGGCGCTCGATCGGATGGAGGAGCTGATCGCGGACGTGTTGACCCTCGCCCGTCAGGGCCAGCCGATCGACGAGACCGAGCCGGTCCGCCTCTCGGACGTCTGTGAGGCGGCCTGGGAGGTGATCGACGCCGGCGACAGCACCCTCTCCATCGAGAGCGACGTCGCCTTCACGGCCGACCCGGAACGGCTCAGACAGCTCCTCGAGAACCTGTTTCGTAATTCGGTCGAACACGGCGGCGAGGGCGTGAGCGTGACCGTCGGGGACCTCGATGGCGGCGAGGGATTCTACGTCGCCGACGACGGCCCGGGGATACCCGAGGAGGACCGCGAGGACGTCTTCGAGTACGGCCATACGACGATCACGGACGGGACCGGATTCGGGCTCGCGATCGTCTCCGAGATCGCCGAGGCGCACGACTGGGGGGTGTCGGTGACGGACGCCGAGGGCGGCGGCGCGCGCTTCGAGGTGAGAGGAGTGCGGACGATCGACGCCGAATCGGCCGAGTTCGAGCCGATCGGAACCGAACCTGCGAACGCGGACTGACGCTCCGGGGACGAACTGACGCTCCGGGGCCGACGTGACAGACGAGTTGTAGCGGGTGATCGTCGACGCCGCTATCCGTCGCCGTGGGCGTCGACGACGATGACCTCGCCGTCCTCCACCGTGACGTTGATCAGCGTTCGCACGTTGTAGTCGGTGTCGTCGAGCTCGTTCTCGCCCGCCTTCTTGATGACGGCGACGACGTCGACGACGTCCGCGCCGATCTCGTTCGTGAGCGCGTCGAGGACCGCCTTCATCGTGCCCCCGGTCGAGAGCACGTCGTCGATCACGAGCACGCGGTCGCCCGCCTCGACGTCGTTGATGTACATCTCCGACTCCGAGTAGCCGGTCTCTTGAAACAGCGGGACCTCCCCGTCGAGCCCGTACTGGCGCTTGCGGATCACCACGAGCGGGATGTCCGTCATGAGCGAGAGCGCGGTGGAGATGTGGATGCCCATCGCCGCCGGGGTGACGATCTTGTCGACGTTCTCGAGTTCGGCCTTGCGGATGATCCGGATGACGATCTCCCGGAGCAGCTCCGGTTTCAGCATCGGAACGCCGTCGCTTATCGGATGGACGAAGTACTCGTACTCGCCTTTCTCGATGATCGGGGCGTCGAGCAGCGACTGCTCCAACTGATCCATGTCGCCGGTACAGACCCGGCGGGATAAAGCCTGGCGGTTGTGGCTGCCGGCCGTCCCGCCGGCGCCGGTCCGGCTCGAACGTGGTTCCGTCTCACTTCGAGCCACGGTCCGCGATCCGCTCTGCGATCCGTTCTCCCACGCCGGTGAGATATGCCTGTCCCCACAGTCCGACGATCAACGCGCCGATCGAGTTGAACACGAGGTCCTTGACCGTGTCGTCGAGCCCGTGTTGGGCGAGCGGCATCTCGATCCCGGTCGTCGCGGCGACGACGTCCAGGCCGTACTCGAACAGCTCCCAGAGGACGCCGAACGCGAGCACGAACGAGACGACGAAGACGACGAAGAACCGCCTCGGCAGGACGATCTCGTCGTGGTGGGCGTCGATCGCCCGCACGAGGATGTAACCGATCGCCGCGATAATCGACGCCGAGGTGGCGTGGGTGAGGTGGTCCCACCAGCCGACGGAGGAGTACAACCCGGCGGACCCGAGCGTGTGTAAGAAGACGGCCGTGGTGATCCAGAAGGCCAGAAACGGGTCGATCGCGACGCGGTAGTTCCGGTCGATGACCGCGGGCGCGAACGTGATCGCGAGCCCCGCCGTGCCGTTCGTGACGACCTTCGGCTCCCCGGCCCACAGACCGTATCCGACGAGCCCGACGAGCACGACCTGCATCGCCCGCGCGAGCCGGCGCTGGCTGTCGCGTCCGAGACGTCGCCGGATCCGCCGGATCACGGTTCGGTCACCTCCTCCGTCCCCTCGGTATCGAGCAACTCGCGCTCGAGCTTCCGCTTGAGGGCGCGGTCCCGCCGTCGGAAGTACAGATCGAAGAGCAACCCGGCGGCGAGACCGGCGAGCGCGATCCGAACGAACTCGACCATGAGCGCCTCGTTGTCGAGCAGGTACGCCGTGCCGATCCGTCGATCGAGGAACCACCGTACGATCGTCGAGACCGCGCCCGAGGCGAGGGTGGTGACCACCACGAGCGCGACCGCGAACCAGTGGGTGACGCGCATGCCCGTGAACATGTCGAGCTCGACGACGACCAACAGCGCGAACGCCGCCAGCGCGAGGTACGACGCGAACACCCCGATCTCCACGTCCGGGATCACGGCCCGCGTCGCGACCGGAAGCGCCGCGAGCAGGAGCAGCTCCCACGGGAGGACCACTCGCCAGTCGCGGCGGGCGATCGCCGGCAGCGCCATCACCACCATCGTCGCCGCCGAGATGAGCGCCCACAGCGGCTCGAGGTCGAGGAGGCTCTCGACGAACACGAGCGCGACCGCCGCGAGGATCGCCCAGCCGATCATGGCGTTCCGTCTCGTGTCACGAAACAGCGAGGCCAACAGGTCGTCCCGATCGCGGCTCATGCGGGTGAGTTCCTCGCCATTACGGATAAAGGTCCCCTCGATATCCGTCGATCCGACGGTTCATCGGGTTCGACGGCGACCGCTCGTAGCCGCTCTCCGGGGACGTTCTCCGAGACCACCCGCTCCCGGGGGCTGGCCGATCGCCGCCCCGGACGGATCAGACGTATCGGTTTTCCGATTCCGCCTTGATGTCGTCGAGGAACTCGTGGGCCTCCTCGAAGATCTCCCGTGGTCCGTCCTGGGTGATCGTGTTCGCGGCCTGGTCGTAATCGCGCCACTGGAGGTCGCGATGCTCGTTCGAGAGCTCCGCGCTCGCCTCGAAGGAGCGCGCGATGAACAGGTGGACCGTCTTGTGGATCGTCTCGCCGTTGGCCTCGAAGACGTAGTCGTACTCCTCGCGGAAGCCGTCGATGAGGCGGAAATCCTCGATCCCCGCCTCCTCTTTGACCTCCCTGATCGCCGTTTGCTGGAGCTCCTCGTCCCCCTCGACCCCGCCTTTGGGGAACTCCCAGTCCCCCGGTCGGCTCTTCAGGAGCAGGTACTCCCGATGGCCGCGGGTGTCGCGGAAGAGGATGGCTCCGGCGCTCGTCGCTTCGACCGTCATTGCGAAACCGTACTACGTCACCGCTAAAGAGGGTGTCGGACGGCTCATCGCTCCCGCCTCATCGCCCGACGTCGCCGCCGCTACCGGCCTTCGACCCGTCGATCCGGGAAAACACGAGAGCGGGTAGGTGCGTTTTTAGGCCTCGGACACGGACGCTCGAACATCACAGAATGACCTTCGTAACCAAACTCTCCTTCGAGTCCGGGGACCGGGCCGTCCTCGAGGAGACGGTCGAGGACCTGAAGCGGACGGTCGAACGGAAGGGCGCCGAGTGCAAGGGTCCGCACGCGTCCTCGCCCGAGCACGCGCGGGTACAGCTGTACAAGCGGCTCGCGCCCGGCGACCAGTTCTCGCCGTGGGAATACACCGTCTACGGCCGCCGTCTCGAGATCCACGGATCCGACGACGTCGCTCGCGAGATGGTCGACCGCGAGTTCCCCGATTCGATCCACGTCGAGGTCGAGGTCGACCGGAAGAAGCCGCTCGGCCACGGCCGCGAGTGAACGTTCGCTCCCCGACTGGATCACTCCCGCGACCGGCTTTTTTGATCCTGCGACCCGATTCCGATCGCGAACGCGGCGGTGGAAATGCGGATCAGCATAAAAACACCGAACGTTCCGGGACACCTCCCGGGAAAAACGCACGACTGCGGCCGATTCAATGGAACTCGTTCGTGACCGCGTCTAGTAACCTTTAACCGACGCAAGCCGGTATATTCGGCCAAGATGGCGAGCAACAAGATCCTCGGTATCGACCTCGGTACCACCAACTCCGCGTTCGCCGTGATGGAGGGTGGCGACCCCGAAATCATCGCGAACGCCGAAGGCGATCGGACGACCCCGTCGATCGTCGCGTTCTCCGACGACGGCGATCGGCTGGTCGGAAAGCCCGCCAAGAACCAGGCCGTCCAGAACCCGGACGGAACGATCCAGTCCATCAAGCGTCACATGGGCGAGGAGGACTACGCCGTCGAGGTCGAGGGCGAGGAGTACACGCCCGAACAGATCTCGGCGATGATCCTCCAGAAGATCAAACGCGACGCCGAGGAGTATCTCGGCGAGGAGATCGAGAAGGCGGTCATCACGGTTCCGGCGTACTTCAACGACAAACAGCGCCAGGCGACCAAGGACGCGGGCGAGATCGCCGGCTTCGAGGTCGACCGGATCGTCAACGAGCCGACGGCGGCCGCGATGGCCTACGGCCTCGACGACGAGTCCGACCAGACCGTCCTCGTCTACGACCTGGGCGGTGGGACCTTCGACGTCTCCGTCCTCGATCTGGGCGGCGGCGTCTACGAGGTCGTCGCGACGAACGGCGACAACGACCTGGGCGGCGACGACTGGGACCAGGCGATCATCGACCATCTCGCCGAGGAGTTCGAGAACGACCACGGGATCGACCTCCGCGAGGACAGACAGGCGCTCCAGCGGCTCACCGAGGCCGCGGAGGAGGCGAAGATCGAGCTGTCGAACAAAAAGGAGACGACGGTCAATCTGCCGTTCGTCACGGCGACCGACTCCGGTCCCGTCCACCTCGAACAGTCGATCACGCGGGCGACCTTCGAGTCGCTGACGAAGGACCTCCTCGAGCGGACCGTCGGCCCGACCGAGCAGGCCCTCGAGGACGCCGGCTACTCGAAGGGCGACATCGACGAGGTCATCCTCGTCGGCGGATCCACGCGGATGCCGCAGGTCCAGGAGAAGGTCGAGGACCTCGTCGGCCAGGAGCCGAAGAAGAACGTCAACCCCGACGAGGCCGTCGCGCTCGGCGCGGCCATCCAGGGCGGCGTGCTCTCCGGCGACGTCGACGACATCGTCCTGCTCGACGTCACCCCGCTGTCGCTCGGCATCGAGGTGAAGGGCGGCCTCTTCGAGCGACTCATCGAGAAGAACACGACCATCCCGACTGAGGCCTCGAAGGTCTTCACGACCGCCGCCGACAACCAGACCTCCGTCAACGTCCGCGTCTTCCAGGGCGAACGCGAGATCGCCGAGGAGAACGAGCTGCTCGGCGCCTTCCAGCTCACCGGCATCCCGCCGGCGCCGGCCGGGACGCCGCAGATCGAGGTCTCGTTCAACATCGACGAGAACGGCATCGTCAACGTCGAGGCCGAGGACAAGGGCTCCGGCAACGCCGAGTCCATCACGATCGAGGGCGGCGCCGGTCTCTCCGACGACGAGATCGAACGCATGCAGGAGGAGGCCGAGGAGCACGCCGAGGAGGACGAGAAGCGCCGCGAGCTCATCGAGGCCAGAAACGAGGCCGAATCGACGATCCAGCGCGCGGAGACGCTCCTGGAGGAGAACGAGGAGGACGTCGACGACGACCTGGCCGCCGACATCGAGGCCGAGATCGAGGACGTCGAGGCGGTCCTCGAGGACGAGGACGCCTCCATCGAGGACCTCGAGGAGGCGACCGAGTCGCTCACCGAGCAGCTTCAGGAGATCGGCAAGCAGATGTATCAGGAACAGGCGGCCCAGGCCGGCGCGGCCGGCGGCGCGGGTGCCGGCGGCATGGGCGGTGCCGGACCCGGCGGCATGGGCGGCGCCGGCGCCGGTGGCGCGGGTCCCGGTGCGGGCGAGGCCGGCGACGACGAGTACGTCGACGCCGACTTCGAGGACGTCGACGAAAACGAAGACGAAGAGGAGTAGTTCCGGTTCGCGCTCGATCAGGGGAGCGTCGCCCTCTCGAGCGTGGACGGGGACGAGTCGCCCCCGTCCGGACCGGCGAGCGAACGGACGCACGCTCCGAATCGACCGACGCCGACCGCGCCCCCGCGCGGTCCGGGTGCACGCTTTTCAAGTAGCCCGACGAATTACGGGGTCACAAGACCGAACCAACACGCATGAGCGAGGACTTCTACGACGTACTCGGGGTCTCACGGGACGCCGACGTCGACGAGATAAAACGGGCGTATCGAGAGAAGGCGGCCGAGTACCACCCCGACGTCAGCGATCACGACGACGCCGAGGAGCGGTTCAAGAAGATCAAGAAGGCGAAGGAGGTCCTCACCGACGAGGAGACGCGCCGCCAGTACGACCAGCTGGGCCACGACCGATTCGTCGAGGCCGAAAAACACGGCGCGGCCGGCTCCGGCGCTGGCGGCGGGCCGGGCGGCGCGGGCGGTCCCTTCGGCGGCGGCGGTGGCGGCGGCTTCGAGGACATCTTCAACCAGTTCTTCGGCGGCGGCGGTCGCGGCCGCGGGAACGACCCGAACCGCCCTCGACAGGGTCAAGACCTCCGGACGGGAGTCACCATCGATCTGGAGGAGGCCTTCGAGGGGGCCACGAAGCAGTTCACCGTCACCCGTCCCGAGCGGTGTGCGGAGTGTGACGGCGCGGGTCACCCGCCGGACGCCGACGTCTCCACCTGCGGACAGTGTGGCGGCCAGGGACAGGTGACCCAGGTCCAACAGACGCCGCTCGGGCGCGTCCAGCAGACGACGACGTGTCCCCGGTGTGAGGGCACCGGCGAGACCTACAGCGAGCGGTGTTCGGCCTGCGGCGGCGACGGGATCGTCCGCAACGAGGCGACGCTGTCGGTCGAGATCCCCGCGGGCATCCAGTCGGGACAGAGCCTCCGGATGGAGAGAGAGGGCGCTCCCGGCGAGAACGGCGGCCCGAACGGCGACCTCCTCATCGAGGTCGACGTCGACGTCGGCGACCGGTTCGAGCGCGAGGGCGCCGACCTGCACGTCCACGAGGCGGTCTCGTTCCCGCAGGCGGTCTTCGGCGACACGGTGCAGATCGAGGCCGTGGACGGAACCGTCGAGATGGACGTTCCGGCCGGCACACAAAGCGGCGAGACGTTCCGCCTTTCTGGCAAGGGCATGCCCCGGCTTCGGGGTCGCGGCCGCGGCGACCTGTACGTCCAGGTGCAGGTGGTCGTCCCCGACTCGCTCAACGACGAACAGCGCGAGGCCCTGGAGGCCTTCGCCGAGGCCGGCGGCGAGGAGATCGACGTCGAACAGGGCTTCTTCGAGCGGCTGAAGAGCACCTTTTGAGCCGGCAGCGTCGGCGTCGAAGTGGAACGGCGGAGAACGGAAACAAGCGACGGGGTCGACCCGTCCGCCGCGTCGGATAAGAACTGTTTTGGGTCGTCCGTTCGACCCATCGAACGAGAACCCCGTATGTCGTCTTCATCCGCTCCATCACCGATCCCGGGAGGTGCTCCCGGTGGCTGAGGCCCGGGTGCTCGTCCCGGTCGAGGAATCGTCCACGCTTCGCTCGACGGTCTCACACGTCACGAGCGAGGCGGCCGCCGACGGGATCGAGGCGATCCACTTCGTCCATCTCGCCTCCTGGCGAACCGACGATCCGAGCGCCACGCGGCGGCGGGCGGCCGCGAGCGACCTGCTCGAGGAGGTCGCGGTCTGGGCCCGCTACGACCTCGAGGACGCGGGCGTCGAGGACGTCGCCGTCGAGACGTCGATCGTGGGCGAGGAGGCCTACCTGTTCGGCCCCGGAGACTTCGCGGATCAGCTCCACCGATACGCCGACGATCACGGCATCGACACCGTGATCCTCGATCCCGAGTACACCCCGGTGGGGAACACGACGCTGTTACAGCCCATGGAGTTCGAACTCGCCTCGACGCCGCTTTCGGTGCGCGAGGCCACCGTCGACCGTCCCGCACGTCACGTCCGGATCGCAAAGGAGCTCACGGGGCTGCGGTTCGCCGCGGTCTTCGGCCTCTCGTTCGTCTTCTACATGGTGCTCGGCGATCCCACCTACTGGTTCGACCTCGTGACCGGGGTCGCCTCCGCGCTCGTCGTCGCCATATCGCTCTCCCGGGTCAGCCTCGATCACGATCCGACGTTTCCGGAAACGCCGATGCGCCTGTTTCGCGGCGTCATCTACGTCCCCGTGTTGTTCTTCGAGATCCTCAAATCGAACCTCGTCGTCGCCCGAGTCATCCTCTCGCCCTCCCTGCCGATCGAGCCGACGATGACCCGGATGCGCGTACTCGTCGGGTCCGGCCTCCCCGTCACGACGCTGGCGAACTCGATCACGTTGACCCCCGGCACGCTCACGGTTCGCGCGCGGGACGCCGACCTCTACGTCCACACGCTCATCCCGTGGGCCCGCGAGGGGCTCTTCGACGGCGGGCTCGAGCGGTGGACCCGGTTCGTCTTCTACGGCCGCGAGGCCGCACGGCTCCCGACGCCGCGCGAGCGCGACGACTGCGCGGTGTTGCAGGGCCCCGACGCCGACGAGGACATGCCCCTTCTCGCCGCCGACGGCGGACGGTCGATCGCGACTGGGGACGGCTCGTCCGAACCGGCTGACGACGACCCTCGGGAGGGGCCGAACCGATGAGCATCGCCGACGTCGCGATCGCGAGCGGGTACACGGTCGGGGACGTCCTGTTGGCCGCCGCCGCCGGGTTCGTCCTGCTCGCGCTCGGAATGCTGTATCGGGCCGTCAAGGGCCCGACGATGCAGGATCGGGTCCTCGCAGTCAACGTGCTCGGGACCAACACGGTCGTCATCCTTGCGCTTCTAGGCGCCGGGCTCGGCGAGCCGACGTTCCTCGACATCGCGCTCGTCTACGCCCTGTTGAACTTCCTGATGGCGATCGCGATCTCGAAGTTCACGGTCGAACGCGGGGGGGTCCTCTGATGGCGCTCGAGTCGACCGATCCGGTCACGATCGCCCGGATCGTCCTCGTCGTCGCGTGTCTCGCCGGGGCGCTGTTCTTCACGTTCGTCTCGATGACGGGCGTGATCCGGCTTCCGGACGTCTACGCGCGGGCCCACACCGCCTCCCAGGCCGACACGCTCGGCGCGGGATTCGGATTGGCGGCCGTCGCGCTCACGCTCGGGTGGCAGGGTGCCTCGATCAAGACGGTGATCCTGTTGTTCTTCATCTTCGTGACGAACCCGACGGCGGCACACGCGATCGCGAGGGCCGCCTTCGAGGACGGGATCGTGCCGTGGACCGAGGGGGACGAGCGCCGATGAGCGCGAGCGTAACCGCGATCGAGGCGATGCTCTTCGTCTTCGTGATCGCCACGGCGCTCGTGACGGCGCTCGCCCGGGACGTCCTCTCGTCGATCATCGTCTTCGGGGCCTACAGCCTCGGCATGGCCGCGCTGTACACGTTCTATCGAGCCCCGGACGTCGCGCTCACCGAGGCGGCGATCTCGGCGGGCGTCACGACCGTCCTGTTGCTTCTCACCATCGCGAAGACCTCGCGCATCGACCGCGAGGTCGTCTTCGAGACGGTCGACTGGTCGGCCGCAGCGGCGGTGGGCGCCCTGTGTGCCGTGATGCTCGCCACGGTCTCGTTCATGCCGGCCGTCGGCGACCCGGACGCGCCCGTCTGGTCGAATCCCGACGTCACCGGCTACTACCTCGCGAACACCTACGCCGACACGGGCGTCGAGAACGCGGTGATGGCCGTGCTCGCCTCCTACCGGGGGTTCGACACCTTCGGGGAGGCGGTCGTGGTCTTCGCCGCCGGCGTGGCGGCGATGGTGGTCCTCCACCGGGAGGTGTTCTCGTGAGCGACCGCTCCTCCCCCGGCGACGCCGGGAAAACGACCGATTCCGCCGTCCCCAACGGCGACGGGGGCGACGACGAGCGCTCCGGCGCCCCCCCGATCGAGCCGACCTACTCCGGGCGCGACGAGCGGCCGCATCTCTCCCGGATCCAGCGTCAACAGACGCCCTACACGGAGAGCCAGGTGATCATGTCGACGGTCAAGATCGTCTCGCCGTTCGCGTTCACCTACGGGCTGTTCGTCACCTTCCACGGCGGCGGGTCGCCGGGCGGGGGGTTCCAGGGAGGCGCCATCGTCGCCGCGGTCGTGTTGATGATCGCCTTCGCGTTCGGGATCGACTCCACCCGCGAGTGGTTCACGAACGCGACCGTCGTCGGACTCGGCGTCGGCGGCGTCCTCGTCTTCGCCGGCATCGGGATCGTCGGGCTCGCCCGCGGCGGCACCTTCCTCGAGTACGCGCTGCTTCCGATCCCCCATCCGGTGAAGTACGGCATGGAGGGCGTCGAGATCCTCGGGATCGGGCCCATCGTCGCCGGCGTGCTCGTGGGGCTGTTCTTCCTCCTCGCCGCCGGCTTCGACGACCACGACGCCGGAAACGGCGGCTCAACCCGGCCGAACGACACCGAGCCGACGGAGGGGTCCGAATGACGGGCGTCGCGCTCACCGTCGTCGACCTGCTGGCGACGCGACACGCCTACGCCGTGTTCGCGATCCTGCTCTGTATCGGCCTGTACATGATGATCGCCAACGAGCACCTGGTGAAGAAGATCATCGGACTCAACCTGTTCCAGACGGCGATATTCCTCCTCTTCATCGCCTCCGCGTACGTGCGCGGCGGGGCGATACCGATCGTCCACGACGGCGGCGGCGAGACGCTCCACGTGAGCCCGCTCCCGCAGGTCATCGTCCTCACCGCCATCGTCGTCGGCGTGAGCCTCACGGCGGTCGGACTCGCGCTCTGTCTGCGGATCTACGCGGAGTACGGAACCCTCCGTACGGACGCGCTACGAGAGGTGATGCGCGAGGAGGACGCGATCCCCGACGCACCGGCCGCTCCGGATGCACCCGGGACCGACGAAGGGGGTGACGCCGCGTGATCGACGTCCTGTTGCCCGCGTTGATCGTGGTGCCCATCGTCGCCGCGACGATGCCGATCGCTCTCGGGCTTCGCTACGACGACGTCGGGTGGCCGATCGCCGCCGCGACCGCTCTCGCCCTCCTCGCGATGGCTGGGGCGGTCGTTCGGACGGCGTTCCTCGATCCGCCCTCCCCGATCGGGATCGTCCACGAGCTGGGCGGCTGGCAGCGGCCGTACGGGATCGAGCTCGTCGCCGACGAGCTGTCGGCCGCGATGGTCGCGCTGATCGCGATCGTCGCCGCGGCCACGCTCGTCCTCTCGCGAGTCGCCGGACCGCGCGGGAACGCGTTCTACGCCGCCTACCTCATGCTGGTCGGCGGGCTGATGGGCATGGCGCTCACCGGCGACCTGTTCAACCTGTTCGTCTTCTTGGAGATCGTCGGCCTGACGACCTACGCGCTCGTCGCCGCCGACCGGTCGGGCGCGAGCGCCTACGCCTCGATCAAGTACCTGATGGTCGGGACGGTCGGCGCCTCGCTGTACCTCGTCGGCGTCGGCTACACGTTCCTCGCGACGGGATCGCTCAACATGGTCGACCTCCAGGGCGCGATCGCCTCGGTCGGCTACGGCGACCCGCTGATCCAGGCGGGCTACGCCTTTATCGCGGTCGGCTTCGGGCTCAAGATCGCCCTGTTCCCGCTGCACGTCTGGCAGCCGGACGCCTACCAGCGCGCGCCGGATTCGGTGACGGCGCTGATCGCGGCGTTAGTCTCGACGGCCGCCGCCTACGCGCTGTTGCGCGTCACGTACACCGTCTTCACCGTCGAGTTCCTCGAGGCCAATCCCCACATCACGAACGGGATGTTGCTCGTCGCCGGCGTCTCGATCCTCGTCGGCTCCGCGCTCGCGGTCATGCAGTCCGACCTCAAGCGCCTGTTCGCCTACTCCTCGGTCGCCCAGTTCGGGATGATCGTCGCGGCGATCGGACTGGCGAACGAGACCGCGCTGCTCGGCGGGATCGTCCACCTGATCGGCCACGGGCTCCTCAAGTTCGGGCTGTTCCTCGCGATCGGCCTCCTCGCGTACGGCTACGGAGCCAGACGTGTTCGCGACCTCGCGAGCCTGGCTCGACGCGCGCCGTACGTCTCGGGGGCCTTCGTCGTCCTCGGGCTCGCGCTCGTCGGGATTCCCCCGTCGGTCGGGCTGCTCGGGAAGTGGTACATCGCCCTCGGCGCCGTCAGGGTCGCCGGAACCGGCGATCCGGCCGGTGCGGGGATCGCCGTCGTGATGCTTTTGAGCACCCTGTTCACGCTCGCGTACGTCGCTCGGATCGTCGAACAACTCTACTTCGCCGGCGTGGATCCCGCCGTCGACTCGACTGCGGATGGCGGATCGTCCGGCTCGGGGCCGTCCGACGCGCTCGCTGACGGCGGCGAGTCCGTCGGGCCCGTTCCGACCGGCGCCCTCGTCGTCCTCGTGGCCGTCACGCTGACCGCCGTCGGGCTCGGCTTCGCCGGCTTCGCCGTCTACGATCTCTTCGACCCGTTCCTCGGGAGGATGTTCTAAATGACCGAAGTCGAATCACTGAGACCGCTCGTCGCCGTCCTCGTATCGTTCGTTGCGTCCGGGTTCATCGTCGCCTCCTACCGGCGACCGAACCTCCGGGAGGGGTGGACGCTCCTGGCCGCCGTCGGGAAGTTCGCCGCCGTCGCCTCGATGCTGCCCGGCGTGCTCGGCGGCACCGTCTACGTCTCGAACCTCCTGGCGTTCCTGCCGGGCGTCCAGCTCACGCTGCGGGCGGACCCCCTCGGAATGCTCTTCGCGTTCCTCGCGAGCGGCCTATGGATCGTGACCTCGCTCTACAGCATCGGCTACATGCGCGGGCTCGACGAGCCCAACCAGACGCGCTACTTCGCCGCCTTCGCCGTCTCGCTGTCGACGACGATGGGGATCGCCTTCGCCGGCAACCTCGTCACCATCTTCGTCTTCTACGAGCTGTTGTCGATCGCGACCTACCCGCTCGTCGCCCACGACGAGACCGCGGAGGCGCGCTCGGCGGGCCGCAAGTACCTCGCGTACACCATGTTCGGGGGCGGCGTGCTCGTGCTCGCCGGGACCGTGTTGGTCTACTGGCTGACCGGGCTCGTCGGCGAGCCGACCGTCTCCTTTTCGGCCGGCGGGATCGACGCGCTCGCGACCGCCGCGAGCACCGACCCATTGATGGCGAAGATCGCCTTCGTCCTGCTCGCGGTCGGATTCGGCGTCAAGGCCGGGCTGATGCCGCTCCACCAGTGGCTCCCCGAGGCGATGGTCGCCCCGACGCCGGTGTCGGGGCTGTTGCACGCCGTCGCCGTCGTCAAATCCGGCGCGTTCGGCGTCTCGCGGCTCGTCCTCGACGTCTACGGACCCGAGGTCGTCTTCGATCTCGGCGTGGGGATCTGGCTGTCGGTGGCGGCCGCGTTCACGCTGACGGCGGCCAGCGTGATCGCCTTGCGCAAGGACCACCTCAAACAGCGGCTCGCCTACTCGACGGTGAGCCAGCTCAGCTACATCCTGCTTGGACTGGGGCTGTTCGGGTGGTACGGCCTCGTCGGGGCGCTGCTTCACATCCCCGCGCACGCGTTCATGAAGCTCACGCTGTTCTTCTGTGCCGGCTGCATCCACGTCGAGACCCACACCGACTACATCTCGGAGATGGCCGGGATCGGAAAGCGGATGCCGGTGACGATGGGCGCGTTCACCGTCGCCGCCGCCGGGATGGCCGGCATCCCGCTCGTCGCCGGGTTCGTAAGCAAGTACTACATGCTGATCGGCGGCGTCCGGATGGGCGCGGCGCTCACGCCCGTCGGCTACTACCTGGCCGGCGCGCTGTTGCTCTCGGGCGTCCTCAACATCGCCTACTTCTGGCCGGTCGTCTACACCGCGTTCTTCGAGTCGGAGGAATCTCACGACTCCAAGCCGCTCGTCGACTTCCCGCTCGGCGGACGGACGACCGCAACCGTGGAGTCGCCGCGGACCGACGGCGGCGAACGCGAACCGGACGACGACCACGTCGCCGACGACGATCACGCCCCCGTCGACGGACGAGCGGAGGAGGGTGACGAAAACGCCGAGGACGCCGCCGAGGCCTCCGAACCCGCCGACTTCGAGGAGAAGACCACCGTCGCTGAGGAGGACACCGCCGTCGCCGAGGAGACGATTCCGGACGCCGAGGACGTCGCGATGGATCCGGATGGTGTCGTACGACCCGACTTCTCCCCCGGCGATCGGGACTTCTCCGAGCCGGCCGAGCGGATCGACACCGGCGATTACGCGGTCGACAAGAACCCCTCGGACGCGACCGTCGGCTTTCGGGATTCGACGCCCGAGCCAGAGGATGATCGTGGCGATCACGATGATCGTGGCGACGATCACGGTCGCCACGGTGACGATCGCATCGACCACGACCACCACGCTGACGACTCCGCCGACCACGACCACCACGGCGGGCCGCCGCCGGGCGGTTGGGAGTCGATCCGCGGTCTCGACGCCCTGCTGGGACGCGAGACGACGTGGTTCATGCTCGCGCCGATCCTGACGGCGATGACCCTCGCCGTCCTCGTCGGGGTCGTGCCGACCGAGACCGGCTTCCTGGAGCTGATCCAGCTCATCGTCGACACGCGCCTCGAGGGCGCGGGGGTGGGACCATGACGGGCGTCGGCGCGGTCGATCTGGGCGCGCTCGCGTCCTGGCTTCCGCCGGCGCTGCTTTCGCTCCCGTCGTACGCGCTCGTGGCGATCGCCGCGCTGCTCGTCGTCGCCTTGCCCCGACGGATCGGTCACCTGCTTGGAGCGGCGGCGACCGCGTTCGTCCTCGTCCAGGCCCTCGCCTTCGATCCGAGCGTCTACGGTCCCCTCCTGGCGGGACGGTTCCTCGGGTTCGACGTCGTGTTCCTCAACGTCGACGACTTCTCGCGGCTGATGGGCGCCGTGATCGGGTTCCTCGCGACCGCCGCGGTGGCCTACGCCTACGGCAGCGACGCCCCGAAGTGGACGAGCGGGCTCGCGTTGATCTACGTCGCCTCGACCGTCGCGACCGTCTACGCCGGCGACTGGCTCACGCTCGTCTTCTTCTGGGAGCTGATGGCCGTCACCTCGACGCTTCTCGTCTGGCACCACGGCGGCGAGGCGGTCCGGGCCGGATTCCGATACGCGATCTTCCACGGCATCGGGGGGACGCTGTTGCTCGCGGCGGTCGTCGTTCACTTCGGGGCCGTCGAGAGCTTCCTGTTCACCGCCGAGACGGGAATCCACGCGTCGGCCGCCCCGCTCGCGGCGGTCGGGATCGGGATCAACTGCGGGTTCATCCTGCTTCACACGTGGCTGCCCGACACCTACCCGCGCCCGCACATCGCGGCCTCTGTGTTCCTGTCGGTCTTCACGACGAAGACCGCCGTCTACGTCCTCTACCGGGCGTTCCCCGAGGGCGGGCTCTGGATGGCCTACCTCGGCGGCGCGATGGCGGTCTACGGCGCCTTCTTCGCGCTGTTGCAGTACGACCCGCGGCGGCTGCTCTCCTACCACATCCAGGCGCAGGTCGGCTACATGCTCGCCGGGATCGGGCTCGCTGGCTACGTCGGCGAGAAGGCGCTCGCGGGCGGGTTCGCCCACCTGCTCAACAACGTCCTCTACAAGAGCCTGCTGTTCATGGCGCTCGGCGTCGTGATCTACCGGACCGGCAAACAGGACATCCGCGAGATGGGCGGCCTCTGGCGGAAGATGCCGATCGCCTTCGTGATCTACCTCGTCGGTGCCGCGTCGATCACGGCCGTGCCCGGGTTCAACGGCTTCGTCTCGAAGGGGATGGTGATCGACTCGGCCCACGAGATCCACCAGTTCGAGATCGCCTTGGGCGGCGGGCTCCTGTGGTGGCTCCTCATCCTCGGCGGCGTCGGGACGTTCATGTCGTTCATCAAGCTCGGCTACTACACGTTCTTCCACGGCCCGGCCTCGAGCTCACCGCGGGACGCGACGGCCTTTCAGACCGTCGGGATGACGCTCGCCGCCGCCGCCTGCGTGTTCCTCGGCGTCTCCTACGAGACGCTCATCGGATTGATGCCCCACACCGAGTACCTGCTCGCGGAGCTCCACCCCTACAGCGCCGGCCATCTTCGGGAGTCCGCCGCGCTGTTGGTCGCCGGATTCGTCGGCTTCTTCGCGCTCAAGCGGCCGCTCGGCTGGCTGGCCCACCACGTTCGCGACGTCGACGCCGTCACCTACCCGGCGTTCTTCTACGCCGGACGCGGATTGATCTGGGGCGTGACTGAGCTGTGGGCCGCCGTCGACCGCGCGACCATGCGGCTCGTCGCGCTCCTCGAGTGGACCGCGATGAACCCCCGATCCGCGGCTCGCCGCCTCGGAATCGACTCGGAGATCCGGTCCGGGATCGGCCGCGGCGTCCTCGTGATCACGCTCGTCGCGGCCGCCGCCTTGATCCTCGTATTGGTGGGCTGATCGGATCGGTCGCCCGTTTCGGGGGATGGGTGAGGCGGACGGGCGAGCCTCCGACGTCGTCCGTCCCCGGTTTTCTTATATCCCCCTCGCATAGCCGCGAGCGATGGATCGCCGTCTCGGGATCGGACTCGCGCTGTTCGTCCTCGGCGTGACGGCCGACGTCGCCACCACCTACGTGGCGATCGCTCACGGGCCGTTCGTGGAGGGGTCCCCGATCGGCGGACGGCTCATCGACCGGTACGGCCTCGTTCGCGGGATGATCGCGACGAAGCTGGCCGGCATGGTCCTGATCGCCATCCCGGCGGTCGTCGCCGACCGCGACCGCGACGTCGTGCTGGCGGTGATGTTCGGCGGCGTCGGCGTGCTCTCGTGTCTCGCCGCCGGGTACAACCTCGTCCGGATCGCCGGGGCGTGAACGGCCCGGTCGCTACAGCTCGATCCGCTCGACGAGCCGATCCTCGCCGTCACCTTTGGTGTTTATCGCGACGATCCGGACGTCGGACTCGAGCATCGATCCCTCGAGTTTCGACTTCAAAAGCGAGTCGACCTGGTAGACGCCGGCGGCGTTGTTCATCGTGATCTCGACCTCGACGGCGTGGTCTGACCCCGGCGCGAGCGCGACGCGTTCTATCGCCCGTGAGGAGATCGTGTTGATGCCCCGGCCGCCCTTCTCGTAGGGGATGCGCGAGCGCCCCCGCTCCATGTCGAGCCCGTCCGCGATCCGGATCACGCCGGCCTCCCTCGTCAGCGGCGTCTCCTCGGTGTGGTGACAGAGGATAGCGTGTAGCACCTCCGCCTTCACGCGGACGGCCGCCTCCGTCCCGTAGAACTCGGGGAGGAAGCGATCGAGGAGATCGGCGGCGAGCGGGATGGAGTAGTAGGAGTGGTCGTCGCGGTGGACGACGTGGCCGACGTCGTGAAGCGTCGCCGCGAGCGCGACGATGACGGCCTCGTCGGCCTCCTCGAGTCCCTGATCGCTGGCGCCGTTGAACTCGACCCCGCCGGCCTTCAACAGGTCGTAGAGTCTGAGCGCACGGTCGCGAACGATCTCGATGTGTTTCTCGCCGTGGTCGTTGTACCCCTTTCGGGTGACCGCGTTGACGTTTTGGGCCTGCAGGTACGTGGCGATCTCCGGATCGGATTCGATCGCGGAGAGGACCTCGTTCAAACGCCCGTCCGGAAAGGCGTGGTCCGCGCCCGGATCGTACTCGCGTCGTTCCGTCGATTCGTCGGCGTCGTCGTCCATGCCTCGTCGGTCGTCGCGTCCGAACTTAAAAAGCCTGCTGGCGGACCACGATCGGGAGCGTCTGACGCTTCGTCTCCCGTCGGCTTTCAGATCGCCTCGGCGGTGGCCGACTCGACCGCGGCTTCGACCTCGTCGTACGGGGGCTCCTCGCCCGGCTCGCCGGCGAGCCAGCGGTAGGTGATCGTCCCCTCGTCGTCGATCACGAACACGGACCGGCGGGCGATCTCGTCGATCCCGACGTGGTCGAACGAGTCGACGACGTCGTATGCCGCGATCGCCTCGTGGCCGGCGTCGCTGACGAGTCCGAAGGTGAACTCCTCCTGGGACCGGAACTCCGAGAGGGCGTAGGGGAGATCGGTGCTGATCCCCATGACCGTCGCGTTCAGCGCCTCGAACCGGTCGAACCGGTCGCGAAGCGTACACAGCTCCGTGGTGCAGGTTCCGGTGAACGCGGCCGGGAAGAACGCGAGAACGACCGGGCCGTCGCCGAGCCGCTCCGACAGACGCATCGATTCGACGTCGTCAGCGACGAACGTCGCCTCGAAATCGGGTGCCGTATCGCCGGTGGATGCCATATCGGCCGGTCGTTCGCGCGCGGTTTTTACTTTATGGCTCGCGTCGATCGGAACGCAGCGATCGTCCTCGATGAGCGACGATGGCCTTGGATGGTCGGTCGGGGTCCCGAGGGGAGCAAAAGGCATATAATAATAACCGGGCTACTGCGAGGTGAGATGACACCCGCGATTCCACTGTTCGGTCCGCTTCCGGTCGGTCCCGAGCTACTCATCATCCTGCTCGTCCTCGTGTTGTTGTTCGGCGCACAGAAGATCCCGAAGCTCGCTCGTTCCACCGGTCAGGCGATGGGCGAGTTCAAGAAGGGTCGTGAGGAGGTCGAGGAGGAGCTCCAGGAGATGCAAGGCGAGATCGATCCCACCGAGGAGTCCGACTCGACGACCTCCTCGGCCGACTCGTCCGAGACGACCGACGCTGACGACGACGAAGCCGAGACCGAAGCGGCGACCGACTCCGAGACGGCGACCGAGACGTCGAAGTGAGACGGCCGAACCGTTCGGGTGAGTGACCCGTCGGGCCGACCCCTTCTCGTCGGACGCGTGGCCTAGTGGATAGGGCGAGAGGTTCCTAACCTCTCGATCGCGGGTTCGAATCCCGCCGCGTCCGCTCGCTGCGCTCGCGGACGCGGCGTAGTCCCACTCGCTCACTGCGTTCGCTCGCGGGACTCCCGCCGCGTCCTCCCCCGGGCATTCGCATATTGGTTTGGTGTATTGGGCTTCTTCCGCGTTCTCACGGGAGTTCGCAGATCGCTTCGATCTCGTCAACGTTCGATGGTCACGACCGGTCTGTTCGAGGGAGGTTCCTCAGGACTCGAGTCGTCGAAACGACCGCGCGGCCAGCCCCACGGCGAACAGGCCGACGGCGACCGTCGCCGTCGGCAGGACCACCCCGGGATCGTAGTGTAACGGGGGGTGATACCCGAACCCGTAATCGACGACGTCGTTGAGAAGCGACAGGACCGTCGCGACCGCGAGCGCACCGCGCGTCGTACGTCCGAAGGCGGGAAGGAGCAACGCGAGTCCGACGAACCCGAGATGGGTGAGGAGGATCCCCCAGTAGGCGACGATCGCGTCCGGCGCGCCGAGGTAGAGCTCCGGGCGGACGTGCAACGCCGCGAGCGGCCACAGCCCGTACTTCACGAGCCAGACGAACGCCAACGTCTGGAGGTACGCGAGCGGACGATTGGCCGGGATCGCGGTTACGTCCCGACCGGATCCGACCGTCGGAATCAGGGTCGCAAGCGCGAGCATCGCGAGCGCGAGCGCCGTCGGGGAATCGACGTACAGCGGCCACAGGAGCGTCGGAACCGCCGGCATCGTCGCGACGTAGTACCGGATCCCGACGAGCACGCCGACGGCACAGATCCCGAGTACGCTCACCAGGCTCCGTGAGTCGCCGAGCAGCTCCCGGGCGTACGCCTCCCGTATCCGCGATCTGACATCGGGATCGCGAAGCCTGTCGAGCCGTGCCACACCGTTCCATCACGCCCCCGCGACGAAAAACCTCGCGAGTCGGGCGAGCATACGCGCGGACGATGGACGCGCGGACACGGACGAGTCGCTGACCCCCGTTCGCAGTTCCGTTCGGCCGTCTCCGGACCTCTCGGACCTCTCGTCGGCTCGTTGACGGGAACGGTGGAAGGGTTTTTGCCTCTCCCACGATTGGTCGGAGTTATGGCCATCGAGGACGTCGACGGCGACTCCGACCCGGAACGGGACGGAACGTCGCCGTCGCCGACGTCCGGAAGGGGGGACGGCGCGACCGCCGGCGAGTACACCTGGGAGGCGTTCCTGCGTGAGCACGGATACGGGGACGCCGCCGACAGGCTCCGAGATCGCGACGGGTCGGCCGACGGAGCGATCCCGTCCGAGGAGGACTGGGAACGTGCCGGGATCGACCCGGCCGAGTTTCTCGGGTTCGATCCGGGAACGCTCCCCCAGCGGCTCGGGGTCTCGGCGGCGGCCGCCGAGACGGTCCGCGAGCGCTGTCGCGAGCGATACGAACTGGACCGTACGCCGGTCAAAAAGGACTACTACACCTGGGAGGACTACAAACGCGAGTACGTCTACGGAGCCGACGGGGATCCGCCGGCCGACGAGGAGGGCGAATTCGGGGACTTCGATCCCGCGGACGTGCTCGGGTTCGATCCGACGGCGATCGAGGACGTGGTGGGCGCCGCAGGCACCGCCGCCTCGGAGCTCGAGGGGATCGTCGACGAGCGGACGGTGACGGTCGCCGACGACGTCGACGAGGACGCCTTCTTCTCGGATCCGGACGGGACCACGACGCTCGTCAACCGGTACGACCTGGAGAAGGCCGTACCGAACGCGAAGAAGTCGCACTTCGAGGAGGTCGAACGCTACTGGGTGAACGAGCCGTACGCGTTCGTGATCATCTTCCATTCCACGAAGGAGAACGAGCGGAAGTACTACGCGATCCAGCCGTACATGACGGAGATCGAAACGGAGCTCCAGACGTACCTCACCGGCAAGCTCCGAACCTCGATCAAGTACGCCGACGAGTCGATCGCCGGTGGCGACGAGGAGTACCGACGCGAGGTGATTGCCGAGGAGACGTACACGCTCCTCGATCGATACGATCTCTACACGAGACCGGACGGCTCGGACCCGCTCTCGAGCCTCCTCGATCGGTTCGGGTTCGAACCCACGGAGGGGATCGCGGCCCGCATCGCGGGCGCGCTCGGATACGCGTCCGCGTCCGAGAGCATCGACGACATCGAGGGACTCACCGCCAGGCCGGAGCCGGCGGTCCTCGAGGACGATCCCGAGACGCTCACGGAGTACCAGGTCGAGAAGCTGCTGTACTACCTCCAGCGCGACTTCATCGGCTACGAGCGGATCGACCCGATCAAATACGACATCAACGTCGAGGACATCTCGTGTGACGGCTACGACTCGCCGGTGTTCGTCTACCACTCCGAGTACGAACAGATCATCTCGAACGTCCACCACGGCACCGACGAACTGGACGACTTCGTCGTCAAGCTCGCACAGCGGTCGGGCAAGGGGATCTCCAAGCGATCGCCACAGGTCGACTGTAGCCTGCCCGACGGGTCGCGTGCACAGCTCACCCTCGGGAGGGAGGTCTCCGACCACGGGACGAACTACACGATCCGGCAGTTCAAGGACGTCCCGTTCACGCCGGTCGACCTCATCAACTGGCGGACGTTCTCGCTCGACGAGATGGCCTTCCTGTGGCTGTGTATCGAGAACCACAAGTCGCTCATCTTCGCGGGCGGGACCGCCTCCGGGAAGACGACGAGCCTGAACGCGGTCTCACTTTTCATCCCCTCGAACTCGAAGATCGTCTCGATCGAGGACACCCGCGAGGTCGAGCTGCCGCAGCGAAACTGGATCGCCTCCGTGACGCGGCCATCCTTCAGCGACGACGACAAGGGCGACGTCGACGAGTTCGACCTGCTCGAGGCCGCCCTGCGACAGCGGCCCGACTACATCGTGATGGGCGAGATCCGCGGCGAGGAGGGGCGAACGCTCTTTCAGGTGATGTCGACCGGCCACACGACCTACACCACCTTCCACGCGGACTCCGTCGGCGAGGTGCTAAAGCGGTTCACAACCGACCCGATCAACGTCTCGAAGACGATGTTCACCGCCCTCGATCTCGTCTCGATCCAGACGTCGACGCGCGTCAAGGGTCGAAAGGTCCGCCGAAACAAGTCGCTCACCGAGATCAACCACTACGACGCCGAGAACGACGAGATCAACGTCCAGGACGTCTACCAGTGGCAGGCGGAGACCGACGAGTTCCTCCAGATGGGCGAGTCGAACACCCTCGCGGAGATCCGTTTCGACCGCGGATGGGACCACGCGACGCTCTCCGAGGAGATGTTCAAACGCCGCGTCATCCTCGCCTACCTCATCGACCGCGGGCTCAACACCTACGCCGAGGTGGCCGCGACGGCCCAGGCGTTCATCAACGATCCCGAGACCATCCTCGCGTTGATGGCCAACGGCGAGCTGGAGCGCTCGCTCGCGGACCTGCGGGAGATGGAGTCGGTCCACATCGACGTCGATCCCGAGACCGAGGCGATGGTCCCCCGTCCCGAGCCGGACGAGGAGGGGAAACGGGAGGCGGCGTCGATTCTCGAGGACGCCGAGGAGCTCTTCGAACGCTATCGCGGCACCGTCCCCGACTCCGTCGCGGACGCCCTCCTCGAGGTCCAACCGGAGGCGGACGTCGAGGCGGAACCACACGACGGCGGCGATCGAACCGAACTCGACGCGCTGGCTGACGCCGACGATTCTGACGGGGGGCGATCGGGAGACGAGGACGCGGCCGACGACGCCGATGTGGGGGCCGTTGACCGCGACGCCGGGACGACTGACGACTCCGGGACGACTGACGACTCCGGGACGACCGACGACTCCGGGACGACCGACGACTCCGAGGCGGGAACCGACGTCGGCGGGGATCGATCCCGGATCGACGGGGCCATCTCGACCGACGAAACGCGATCGGAGGCGTCCGAGGACTCGGGCGCGGAGCTGCGAGACCCGTTGGATCTCTCGGACCCGACGGAAGATTCCGGGGTGTTCGACACCGAGGAAGGAGACGGAACTCACGGCGACGCTGAGGACGGGACCAGGATCGGAACCGGGGACGGCGCTGAGGCCGGGGGCGGGACCGAGGATGACGCAGAGGACGGGACCGCAACCGAGGGTGGGGATCTGCCCTCGGACAGGCCGACTTCGGCCGATCTCGATCCGGAACCCTCCGCGGATTCCGGTTCGGAGGGGGACGCCACGGATCAGGGGGACGTCGACGAACGGTCCGCCGAGGAGACGAAAGCGGAATCGGAGGACGATGACTCGGACGATGACGTGGCCGAGATCGACGAGTGGCGGTTCGACACGCCGGAGGAGGACGATGACTGATCGTCCTTCGAGGGCGATTTCGAACCCACCTTCGGGATCGGTTCAGGGTCTCCCCGCGTCGGGTGAGCGTCGATGAGCTTCGGGACGGAGGTCGAGGGACAATCGGGAGGGCTCGACGTCCTCGGCGAGCTGTTCTACCCGGTCTACTCGTTCGTCTTCGACTCGGAGGGCGACCTCGTCGACGACGTCGAGACCAAGCTCGCCGAGGCACGGATGTCCGATACCGTCGAGCTGTTCGTCTCGAAGGCGCTCGCGATCGGGATCATCTCGGGGCTGTCGCTTTGGGCGGTCGGGACGTTCCTGAGCTACTCGCTTTTCGCGTTGGACCTGGTCGATCCCGAGGCCCTCCGTCTCGGGATCCCGGTCCCGGACCCGACCGTCGCCACGTTCATGCGATCGCTCGTCGTTCCGACCGCGGTGTTCATCGCCGGGATCGTCTTCGGATCGATCGGCTTTGCCGCCGGGTTCGGGGGGTTCCTCTCGATCCCGTACTCGCGGTCGTCCGCACGGAAACGCGAGATCAACATGCTTCTTGCCGACTCCGTCTCGTTCATGTACGCGCTCTCGGTCGGCGGCCTCAACCAGCTCGAGATCCTCCGATCGATGGCCGACGCCGAGGACACCTACGGCGAGGTCTCGAGGGAGTTCCAAAGCATCGTCAACGAGACCGAGTACTTCGGGACCGACTATCGGAACGCGATCCGCCAACAGGCGATGGAGACGCCCTCCGAGGACCTCTCGCAGTTCCTCACCGACATGCTGTCCATCGTCAACTCCGGCGGCGACATGGAGGGATTCCTCAGCGACAAAAAGGAGAAACACCTCCGCACCGCCAAACAGCAGCAGGAGATGACGCTCGAGACCCTGGAGCTGTTCGGGGAGATGTACATGACGCTGTCGCTTTTTCCGCTGCTTCTCATCATCATCCTCGTCATCATGGGGATGATGGGCGACTCCGACGACCGGCTGCTGTATGCGACCGTCTACCTCCTCATTCCGCTCACCGGCGTCGGCTTTCTCGTGCTCGTCTCGACGGTCAAACAGGACGAGCCCGGCGACGGGTTCCTCCGACCCAAGGGGACGAGCGACCGGCTCGAGACCGAAAGCCGGGAGGGGCTGTTCCACCTCGGGCTCGTTGAGGGATTCGTCGGCCGGTTCAGCCTCTTCGATCGCATCAAGGACCGCGAGGGAACCTACAAGACCAAACAGTTGCTCTCCGAGCCGCACCTGTTCTTCAAGCGGAATCCGACCTACACGCTGGCGTTGACGGTGCCGGCGGCGGCCGTGTTGATCGCGAGCGCCGTTTCCGTCGGGGCCGCGCCGACGTCGATCGACGCGTGGGTCGCGAGGCCGATCTGGAGCACCGTCATCTGGGTGTACATTCCGGTGTATCTCACGCTCGTTCCCCTGGCGGTCTTCCACGAGTGGCACGAGCGGACGCGAAACGCCATCGTCGGCAAGCTCTCGGAGAACCTCCGGAAGCTCTCGTCGGCCAACGACACCGGACAGACGCTTCTGGAGTCGGTCGACACCGTCGCCGACACCTCCTCGGGGCGGCTCGCCGACGAGTTCGAGGTGATGTACGCGAAGGTCAACTACGGGATGAGCCTCCGGGAGGCGCTCGTCGAGTTCAACAACAAATACCACATCCCCCGGCTCGCACGGACGGTGAAGCTCATCTCCGAGGCCCAGGAGGCGTCCTCACAGATCACGGACGTGTTGACGACCGCGGCACAGGCCTCCGAGAACCAGGACGACATCGAACGGGAGCGGCGCTCGCGGACACGGATGCAGATCGCGATCATCCTCATGACCTACGTGACGCTTCTCGGCGTGATGGCGATCCTCCAGACGCAGTTCATCGACGTCATGGCGAGCCTCGTCGACACCGGAAGCGACGCGGGTGGCGGGGGTGCTGGCGGCGAGATGAACTTCGGCGGCGGCGTCGACCCGGCGCTGCTCTCGCTTCTGTTCTTCCATGCGGTCACCATCCAGGCGATCCTCTCGGGATTCATAAGCGGCTACATCCGAAACGCCGACATCATCTCCGGGGTCAAGTTCGTGGTTATCCTGATGACCATCGCGCTCGGCACGTGGATCTACGTTGGGTGACCCGGGCATGGATTCACACGCACCAGCGTTCGAACGCGGCACGCACGACTTTGGCAACGAGGCCGACCGCGACCGCGCACAGACGGCGCTCGATTTCGCGATAGGCGCGAGCGTCTTCCTCGTCGTCGTCGCGTTCGTCGTCGCGTTCATTCCGGGACTGTTGGCCCCCTTCGAGGCCGTCGAGCCGACGCAGGCCGCCGATCGGTTCGCGATCACGCTCGCCGGCGATCTGCTCACCGATCCGGCGAGCGGTCCCGCCGACGGCCGGGTCATCGATCCCGTCTGTACCGCCGCGTTCTTCACCCAGATGCAGGACGATGCGACGGAGACGACCGACTGTCGATTCGACGGCGACGACACGGATCTCCGATCGACGCTCGCGACCGACCACGCGGTCAACGTCACGATCGAAAATCGCACGGGCGAGATCGCGACGATGGAGTATGATGGAGAGAACACGCCGCTTCGTGCAGGACCGTCCGCCGGCGGCCGAGCACAGGTAACCGTCTCCAGACAGGTCGTGCTGCTCGACGGCCGGAGCCACAGACTGGTGGTGCGAGTGTGGTGATCATGCGAGGATCACGTACCGAGACCGACGGATCGACGGCTTCCGGGAACCGTGGACAGGCGCACACGCTCGAGGCGGTCGCGGCCGCCGTGATCCTCCTGTCCGCCGTCCTCTTCGCGCTGCAGGTCACCGCCGTGACGCCGCTTTCCGGGAGCACGTCGAACCAGCACATCGAGAACCAGCAACGGAACGTCGCGGAGGGGCTCCTCGAGGCGGAGGCGGAGAACGGCTCGCTCGAGGACATGCTCCTCTACTACAACACCTCGAGCGATGCGGATCGGTTCCACGGCGCGAACGGCGACGACGGCGAGTACGACGGGCGTCTCCCGACGAACACCACCTTCGGGACGGCGCTTCAGGAGACCTTCCTCGAACGAGGGATCGCCGTCAACGTCGACCTTCACTACATCCGATCCGGCGGCGAACGGCGATCCCAGCCGCTGATCAACCTCGGAACGCCGAGCGACCACTCCTCGACTGCGACCTGGCAGATCACGCTCCGGGAATCCGACGAGCTGGTCAATTCGAGCGGGTGTCCGACGGAAGAGACGGTCGCCGATGTGGTCGCGGCCGATGGCTGTACTTACTTTACGACCAACGACATCGAGAGCGATGCGTCCGGAAACTCGGACGTCTTCAACGTGATCGAAGTGGAGGTCGTCGTATGGCGGATGTGAGGGGGCCGGAGCAGCCTCCGAGAGCCGCTAGCTCGGAGTCCACCGATCGTCCACGCCGGGATCGCGCACAGCTGTTCCTCGTCGGCGCGATCGTCCTCGCGGTGCTCCTCGTCGCGCTGGCGGTGCTTTTGAACGCCGTCATCTACACCGGGAATCTCGCCACCCGTGATACCGGCGCGGACGTTGCGGCCACGATCGAATACGACGACGCGGCGCACGACGCCGCCCTCGAGGTGTTCACGGCGACGAACGACTACGCGGACGAAAACGAGGCAAACCACACCCAGCTCGAGGCGAACCTCACCGGGGGGATCGGCGCCTGGGAGACCGCCTCGGCCGAACACGCCGCGATCCGGGGAACGATGTCGTCGATCGAGAACGTGGAGACCACGGATGGATATCGGCTCCAGCAAGCGACCAACGATAGTTTCCATCCAAACAGCGATGATAACACGACCGAGTGGGATCTCGCCGATTCAACGAGAGTTCGAAATTACACGATCAACGCGACACCGGAGAACCAGGTCAATGCCGACACGCTCAACGACACTGATCCGGGAAACGTTACTGACACGTTCTTCGTGGAATTCGAGGGTGACGAGACGTACTATCTCTACCTCTATGAGAGCGATTCCGGAGATGGCTGTACGCTCGTTCACGATGGAACGGATGGAATCGATCGAGCGTGTGTGGATGGGCCGACGTTCGTCGTGAACCTCACCGCGGATCCCACGAATTCGACCGCGACGATCTCTAACAGTTCCACCGGTGATTCTTCAGAGTTCAACACTACCTTTTTCCAGGATCTCGATCCGAATCATTCGATCACATATCACAATCCAGGTAATATCTCCGGAGAATACGATCTCGTCGTCGAGTCGGACGACGGTTCGGTTGTCTACGATGATGAACCACCGAACAGTACGGAGGTTATCTACGACCTCGAGTACGACGTCGTCCGTCGCTCGGACTCGCTTCACTACCGGAACGGGACCCGGATCGCGCCGAAGGAGGCACCGTACGATGCGTCCTGACGACGCGTTCGACGTCTCCGGTGGCTCCGGGAGCAACGCGAACCGCGACGTCGCCCCCGGGAGCTGCGACCGTGGCTGGATCGCCGGAACCGATCGCGGCGTTTCGACGACGGTCGGATACGTGTTGGGGCTCGCGATCGCGGCGATCCTCATCTCGGGGCTGTTCATCGCTGGCGGCTCCGTCCTCGAGGACCAGCGTCGGACGGCGGTCGAAACCGGCCTGGAGGCCTCCGGCGAGCGCATCGCGACCGGCTTTTCCGACGCCGATCGGCTCGTCGAGTCCGCGAACGGAAGCGCCGCCACCGTCGACGTCGCCGTCGACGCGCCGAATCGGATCGCTTCGGCCGGGTACGCGATACGCGTCACCGGCGGATCCGACGGTCCGCGCTACACGAACGAGATCGAACTCGAGGGGTCCGACGGGTCGGTCACCCACACCGTTCGCTTCCGGACCCACACGCCGGTGAGCAACCGCTCGATCGATGGCGGATCGGTCGTGATCCGACACGTGGACGGCGAGGGGCTTCGGATCGAACGCGGCCGGATCGATTAACGGTCGGATCGAACGCGGCCGGATCGATTGCAGGTCGGGTCGGCTGCGAGTTTCCTCCTCCGAGCGGCTCGCGACCGTAGGCTTAAGCCGCATGCCGCCCAAGACGCCTCTATGAGGCGCGGTCTCGGGGGGACACGGAAAGACGAGCGTGCCGTGAGCGCGTCGGTCGGCGTCGTGCTCATCGTCGCGATCACGCTCATGGGCGCGACCGCGGTCGTTACGCTTGGCTCTACGGCGATCGGCGACACCCAGCAGGCCGCGGACGTCCAGCGCGGCGAACACGTGATGACGCAGTTCGCCTCCAAGGCGGCGATGGCCGCCCTCGGCGACACCGGCAGCCAGTCGATGACGACCGGTGATACGCAGGGGACGATCTCAGTCACGGAGGAGACGGGACGGATGCAGGTCTATCACGTGAACGCGAGCGGGGACGGAAACGTTGGGGATCCGATCGCGAACAGCACCCTCGGCGAGGTGACCCACCGGAACGACGACCGAACCACGACCTATCAGGGCGGCGGCGTCTGGAGCAAACGGGGGGAGAACCCGGCGCGGATGGTCTCGCCGCCGGAGTTCCACTACCGCGGCCAGACGCTAACGCTCCCCATCGTCTCCGTGGCCGCAGGGGAGACGGCGGCCGCATCCGGATCGTCCCAAATCCGCGTCGAGGGCGGCGACACGATTCCCAGTAACGGGACGGCCGACAACCCCGTCGAGAACGGCACCGTCGTCGTGGTCGTCGAGAGCGAGTACCACGAGGGGTGGCGTGAGTACTTCGAGGACCGGACCGACGGACGCGTCGTCGAAACAGAGGACATCCCCGCAGAGTGGGAGAGCGACCTTTACTACGACGATCCCGAGAAGACGGTCGTTCTCGAGCTCGAAACCGCCGGAACCGGCGGGAGCTTCGATCTTCCCGGATCCGGCGAGCGGATCCCCGTCGACGGGTTCACCGAACGCGAGGCGCTCGAGGAGTTCTCTACGACCTTCGACGTCAACCAGCCCAACCAGGGGTGGGTGAGCTTCCACGGGAAAAGCGGCGATCAGTACTTCGAGACCGTCCTCCAGTTCGATAACGGACAGGGCGCCAGTACGCCCATCTGTGAGGCGAATTTCGACGCACGAATGCTCTATACCGACGGCGACGTCGCCCACCACTGGAAGCTCGCGGATACCTCCGGGAAGACGGGCGGCGACTTCGCGACGTGCGAGAACGAGATGTTGAGGATCGATTTCCTCGCCACGGAGGAGTTCACCTACGTCGAGGAGGACCCGGGAAGCCGTGTCGAGTACCAGGATGTCTGGGGCGGCGACTACACGGAACCCGCCGAAATAAACACCACGGCTGACACGGTGGAAAAAAACCTCGGCGATGCGATGGCGCCCGACGCGTTCGTTCCGGACTACCTCGAGCGGCTCGGTCCCTCCTTCGAGCTCCAGGCGACGTGGGGCCGCGATAAGGGTAACGGAAATGGTAACGGCGGAACCGGTGGCAACTCGATGGACATCGACGACGACTCCACCGTCACCTTCGAGTACGATCGGACCGGCGAGGGCCGATACGTCACCTACCTCCACGTGACGGACAACACCGTCACCGTCGAGTTCGGTTGATCGACGATCCGGTTCGATCAGGATCTCACCGCCCGTCCCGACGGCCGGTCACCGACGGAGCATCCGATAGCGAAATCGCTCGCGTCGGCGATCGAGGAGGGTCTCGATCCCCTTTCCGGGACCCCCCTCGATCGGCCACCCCTTCGTGCGCCAGCCGGGCGGCTCCGGCGAGAACGACTCACACGAGCCCGAACACTCCCTGGCGGTTGGACACCTCCCCTTCGCGGCACAGTCGGGGACCATCGCCTCGCCCGCCCGCTCCAGCCGAAAGTGGCGACAGTCGGGGCGCATCGTCTCGTGGTAGGAACGGAAGCCGCGCCCGTACGCGCGCTCGGCGAGCACGAGCCGTCGAAGATCCCGATCACGCTGGTCGGGAGCGTTCGAGACCGCTCGCCCCAGATCGCTTGGAAGCCACTCGACGGTGGCCGCGTCGGGATCGACCCCGCCCGCGAACTCCGTCAACAGGATCCCCGCCTCGACGGGCATCTCCCGTCGAAGCGCCGGTTCGAGCCGATCTCCCGTGGTCTCGGTGGCGAGCCACGTCTCGTCGAGGAGTCCCGCCTCGACGTCGTACTCGAGCTGGCCGGAGAGCGTGGCCGCGGCGCTCGCGGTGAGGTCGGGCTTGTTCTCGATCGCGACGATCCGTCGGACCCAGTCGGGATACGGCCGCCGGCGTCGGATCTCGATCTTGCCCTTTCGAGTCCGCTCGTCGATCAGATCCCGGTCGGCCGCGCGGTGGATCGCCTCGCGAACGTACCGCCAGGGGTACGCCGGCTTCGCGAGCGTGTCGCGATACCACGTCCACTCGGCCGGCGCCTCGCGGACGATCCCGAGCAGTTCGCGATCGAGCTCGCGCTTGCCGAAGGCCCGTCTCTGTCGCAACCCGGCGGGATCGACTTCGACGACGAGGACGTCCCAGCGCCGCTCGCGCGTCCCGATCTGGCGGGCGACGATCGCGGGCGTCGGGTCCCCGTCCGGGTGCCAGGCGAGCTCCGCCCACCGGCAGACGAGCAGCTCGTAGCCGAACTCCGCGTCCGGTATCACGGACGGAGGTGGGTGCCGATCGTACAAAACGATACGGTGTGGACGGGGATCGGCCTCCCGAACGCCGTCGCCTCCGCTCCTCCTCGAATGCTGCCGCCCCCGCGCCTCCTCGAATACTGTCGTCTCCGTTCCTCCCGGACGAGGCGTTTATGCCGGTCCGCACTCGAGTGGCGAGCGACGATGGCACGGCCAGTTCTGAAGTGGGCCGGCGGCAAACGCCAGCTGCTCGAGGCGATCTACCGGCGGTTTCCCGTCTCCTACGACCGCTATCACGAGCCGTTTCTCGGCGGCGGCGCGGTCTTCTTCGATCTCGAGCCCGACGCCGGCACGGTTAACGACGCCAATCCCCGGTTGGTCAACTTCTACGAGCAGGTCAGGGACCGCCCGGAGGCACTCATCGATCGGCTCCGGTCGTTCGCGGATCCGGAGGCGGAGCCGGACCCCGATCTGGCCTTCGCGGAGACGACGTCGAGGGGCGCGTCGGTGGACAGCTACTACTACCAACAGCGCGCGCGGTTCAACAGACGCCCCTACGGCCACGAGTTCGATCCCCTCGAGGAGGCGGCGCTTCTGGCCTACCTCAACCGGACCTGCTACAACGGGCTGTACCGCGAGAACGCCGACGGCGGATTCAACGTCCCGATCGGCCGATACGCGGACCCCGATTGGGTCCAGGCGGACCGCATCCGGGAGGCGAGCCGGGTGCTTTCGGGAACGACGGTGTACAACCGCGACTTCGAGTACGTTCTCGATGCGGCCGAGGCCGACGATCTGATCTACGTCGATCCCCCTTACGAGCCCATGAGCCCGACCGCCGACTTCAACGACTACAGCGCCGAGGGGTTCGACCGCGACGATCAGGAGCGTCTGTTGGACGTGACCGCGTCGCTCGCGGACGAGGGCGTCCACGTCGTCCTCTCGAACAGCGGCGTGATGTACGACCGCTATCGCGAGGCCGGACTCGACGTCGAGACCGAGGGCGCCACGCGGGCGATAAACAGCGACGCCGATAACCGCGATCAGGTGGACGAGATCATCGCAACGACGGTTCCCGAGGACGAACGCAGGGGATCGACGCAGGCGGGGCTGGCCGATTTTTCCGAGTGAACTCGTCGTTCGCCGCTTTCTCGCAGCGATCCTTCACCCGGCCGGGACTCCCGTGAACGAAGCGAGCGGGCCGGCGGACGAAGGAGAAATGCGCCGGCCGGGATCCCCGCGAGCGAAGCGAGTGGGGGTACGGCCGGCGCGCGACCGAAGGGAGGTGCGCCGGTCGGGATTTGAACCACGGTCGCTCGCTTCGCTCGCTCCCTGATTCAAATCGCCGGCAGGGCGATTATGTCTCTCACGTCCGTTCGTCACAAAGTGCGCCGGCCGGGATTTGAACCCGGGCCATGAGCTTGGAAGGCTCGTGAATGTACCACACCCGAAATCGCCCATCTACCGGAAATAATATCCGGAATCGTCCACCGGCAAATCCTATACCCACATCTACACCAACCGACTGTAATAAAGTATCGGTCTACCCCACCCGAAGACCGCTTAGAAATCCTCGCGTAATCACACCCGAAAAACAGTACTTCATCACCATCTTTTATAAGCTCACGATGTGGTTTCTTTATATAATTCTCACACCACGACTCCTCATCTTTCTCGAACACCAAAGCAAGAGCGATCGTCCACAGGCTTCCAAGAATCGTCAACAAAATTCATTCAGCACAGGCAGATTCTCTTTCAGTTATATGGTTTCCAACATCTATAATGAAATCGGGTAAAGTTCGGGAAGGAGGATCAGCAATGGTATTTCTTAATGATGTATGGGTCTTAACCGAGGTGGGATCCGGCAACGACCCAGCAACTGTTCTGGCAAGTGATTGAGGGTCAATATTTGTGATATTTGCTTGGCGCCATCGAAAGCTCCTCACTTCTTCCTTCAAACGTCCAATGTAACCTATAGGCTCATCAGGAGCTTTCACATTCCCGTTATGTGCGCGGTCGTGGCAGTGCCTACACATCGTAACTAGATTCAATTTATCATGGCTTCCGCCACGGCTTCGTGGAACAATATGGTGAACCTCTAAAGAAACACCTCTCATATCCTCGTGTCTCTCGCAGTGTCGGCACATATAGTCATCCCTGCGGAGAACCTCCCTCCGCCGCTTCGACCAGTCGCTTGGGAGGGGTCTTGACATATATCAAGATAGTACGGATTATATATGATAACAGTTTCCCCTTGCTGAGTATGCGCGTTGTATTTTGCACGGCTACCGGAACACTTCCTTGAACAGGCAAAACCCTAGTGGCGAATACGCACTCTTCAGCAACCGGCTGTTTCAGACAAGGATATGTCTGAAGAAGAGGATATCAACAGAGGCAAACATCTGTACCAGATATTTTATTAGATTCTGGTTCGGTTTCAGCGGAATTCTTTAACCCACCCAATATCATCGGATCGCTCCTCGAAGCCTTCGGTCTCCAAAATGTGTTTCATGGCTGGGTGAATGACGTTGCTCGTTATAACTTCGGACGCACCGTAGCTCCGACTCAGGCTGATGAATTTATTGAGGGCAGCTCGTGCAATCCCGTTCCCCTCCCACGGCGGTTCGACTAAGAGATAGTTGATCTCTCCTGGCTTCCCTTCTATGGCTCCTACACAGCTTTCCTGAAGACGAATATCGTATCCCAGAACCGCCTCTGTGAGAAGTATATCATTCTGATCAACTTGATCGAGATCTTCGGTAGCAGCCATAATCTGTATATGATTATAGCACTCCCATAAATATAAATTTTATTATATAAAGAATTAACGACCGATCTTTGTCTTTAGATCTATGGCTCAAATGGATTTTTCTAGGCATACAAGATTTGTCTAACTCGTATTCATCTGAACCATGTCCTTTGAGACGACTATGCGTTATCCACCGAAAAATCATATATTTGTTATAAACGACATATGCCACTACTAGTGATCTCTATTCAGCGAGAAGAGTAATATCGATAGATAGTCAGATACGGTTCCCAAAACAACGGCGAAAACCCGAGATCGTGTTTTACGTGTGACCATCCATTGTCATCTTTGTGGATAGAACCTTAGACGGGGTTTGAACGCGAGAATTGTCCAAGTTTTCTAGTTGGTACTAATAGTACGTTAATCGAAAAATGTGAATGCCGCCCGTAGACCTACTTCTTACGGCGCGACAATCGCTGGCGTCGCTTCTTCCCGGATCCCCTTCCCGGAGTCCCGCGTAGTCTCCCACCGGCAGGAGAGGCACGTATCTCGTGGGAATGAGACGCTGAACCACGGCCTTTTCCGAGGTCGCTTGTATCGGGGCCGATACTCGGTTGTGAGGGTTGTGTCTGTTCGGTGCGGTCGATAAGCCGGGCCTCGAAGTGAGAGCCTTGATCGACCAGACGCACGTCGTATTCAACACCAACCTCGCCGGCAGGGACGTGTATGGTCTTACCAGCGTGCTGCTGCTGAGCGATGGCGTTACCGCTGTTGCTAACGCGGTCAACCGTTATCGTCTGTGGTTGGACTTGTGCCATCCGTTCACAAACAACACGAGAATGCTATATAATTGTATGGAAAGCCTACATTTTCGTTGAAAGTGGAGATGGATAGCGGAGAGAGACCGCAGGAGACGGCCCATAGATTGTTACTCATTTGTTCTCAACCTCTACGTAAATAATGAATATCGCAATACAAACCGCCGCGGAGGGTAAACAAGAACTCTCATTCTGGCCAGCGATCACTTCTGGCTATATTTACTCACTCAACGGTGGATGGATGTGGTTGGTTGCGTGTATCCTTCTATGCTTGTTTGGTGCACCAATGTTTATTCTAATTCGAAATGCGCGGAAAGCAGTAAAACAATCGAAGAGTCGTGATAAAATTAGGAAGAGAGTTGAGCGGGATAACCGAAGGAACAACGAAAGAAACCAATGGTTGATTCTTCTGGATGTTGTCTTCGAACAATTTCCAGACCACAGTCGAATGCGAGTCTATGTGCTTTTCAGCTGTTTGTTGACAGTAGTCGCAGCAGTAGTGATTTTCATCTGTCTTGTAGCGAGAGTGATCAGAGGAGACGTTAACGACTTGGTCGGGATCGGATTGTTTGCTCTCCCGATTATGTATATTGGAATTCTAATCACAAGGATCTCATGGAGGGATAATTCTGTTTGACTATTCCGTGTGATCGTCCATAGTCGTCTCACACTCGTGGATCGAACCTTAGAGTCGGGTTATATGAGTGAAGATCTCTAATTGATTATTTTCACGATCTCATTATCGAATGCTCTGTTAGAACGAGTGTGCCTACCTAACGACTGTTAGCAAGCAAAATGTCTGTCTAATTGGATTTCAACAGTGTCAAAATCCTATTTGGGAACAAATTCATTTAGGTGTATTTTAATGTGGTATTCATGGATCTACAAGCCCTCAAGGTGGAGAACTTCAGATCGATAGAGGACTCTGGGTGGGTTTCAATCGACGATCTCACGTGCTTCATTGGGAAGAACGAATCTGGTAAAACAGCCTTTATGAATGCTGTTGAGCAAATCAACCCTCGATTTGGATCTCCTGATTATACTCCCTACAAAGACTACCCCCGAAATAAGTGGCCAATATATAAACGGAACCACGATGCCGAACCAGCCCTCATTGCGAGTGCTAAATTCGAGTTAGAAGATGAAGATATAGTGGAGATAGAAAGCCGTGAATACAGTGGTATCATTGGGGATACAGAAGCGATCTACAAAAGGTATCTCGATGATTCCGAGGAGTGGGAACTAGAGATTGAGGAGGCGTCTCTCGTTCAAGGCCTTGTCCCGGACAGAGGGCTGCATGATAAGACAGAAACCAAGCTATTGGGATCAGATTCGATATCGGAATTGAAAGCAAATATCCGAGAGTCAACTTCGGATGATGATGCGTTGGAAGAATTGGAGAACAAGATCTCTGGGGAGTATTTAGAGGGCCTTCAGAAGAGGATAGGGCGTAATCACTTGAAGGCGAAGGTTCCATCTTTCCATTATATAGGCGAATATTCTATTATGAATGATACTGTGAGTATAAACCAGCTAATCAAAGATAAAAACAATAATAATCTGGATGAATCTGATGAGGTCTTTATGTCTCTACTCTCTGTTGCGAACCTTGACTTGCAAGAGTTGAGGGACAATCCTGACTGGCGGAAAATAAGAACCGAACTCCAGGCAGCCTCCGGAAGAGTGACGGAAGATTTGCTAAATTACTGGACTCAAAATCAGAATCTTCGTTTCTCCTTCGATAGAAATGAAGCCAAACAGGAAGGTCCTTCAGATTATAATTCAGGAAAAATTGTGGATGTTACTGTAGAGAATAGTGATGGTGTTGAGGTTGGCTTTGATCAGCGGTCGCAAGGGTTCCGTTGGTTCTTCTCCTCATTTTGCCAGTTCCGGGATATTCGAGACTCGGATGAAGACTTGGTCCTACTATTAGATGAACCTGGCCTCCATCTACATGCTAAAGCCCAGCAGGACTTCTTGGACTTCCTAGATCAAGAATTATCAGCGGAGCATATCGTTGCCTATGCTACCCACTCTCCGTTTATGATTGACCCTCGGAATCTGAACCGATCAAAGATGGTAATGGCCGACCCAGAGGGACAGACAAACATTTCCGACGACGTTATGGCGACTGACGAAGCCACGCGCCTCCCTCTACAGAATGTATTCGAATTTGACCTTGTTGACACGCTTCTGATCCGACCGCAAACTCTTCTTGTTGAGGGAAAGTCAGATCACGCTTATCTATACGCTATTTCAAATATCTTGGAGAAACGAGGACGGACGGGCTTAGACAAGTCTTGGACAGTTATTCCGGTTGGAAGCGGAAGTAACGTCCCTACCTTTGTTTCGTTATTCGGTGCTAATGATCTTGATCTTGGTGTCTTACTGGACGGGGACTCTGGATACAACCAACGAAAAGAAGACATTACCTCTAAAGGAGTGATGAGTGATGAACATATTCGCTCCACCTCTGACTTTGTTGACCAAAACTATAGTGATATTGAGGACTTGTTCAGTGAAGACTTCTATCTTGAACTAGTCAATCAAACGTACCAAGCTGAACTTGCACAAGGTCCCCACCCAGTTGGTGAGATAGTTGCCAGCGATTTCAAAAACGAAAACCCAAGAGTCGTCAAGCGCTTGGAAAAATATTTTGAAAGGCAACATATTAACGAAGGAAACTTTGAGCACTTCGCTCCCGCAGAATATCTACAGCAGAACCTGGAGAGATTACGTGAAGAAATCGATCCGGAGTCTCTTAACAACTTTGAGGAACTGTTTGAGGATTTCAATACCTATCTGGAAGAATTCTAAGCCCCATCAAGAGTTGACGACTATGGGCTACCAAGCGGAACGACACTACAACGCTGGGACGCCCTGACTCGATCGAAACCAGTCCTTCGGACTTGCCCACGCGAGAGCTGCTCCCTCAAACAATGCCTGCGGTGGATCTTCTCGTTCGGTATCATAGAAATCTCCGAGGGGTAAATGTGCGAGCTGCGAAGCCAGATACTGCGCTCCAGCTGTATTTGGAAGCAGCCTGCTGTTCGTCTCGTCATTAATATCGTTTAGCTTGTCCGGGATTTGCTTGACAATTCGAGGTGTATGTTCAACAGTGATCGCGCCACTTGTGCCGTCAGCTCGATACCGGTGATCCTCCTCGTACGCATTCGCACAATATTTGAGATGCTTTTCCAATCCCGGCTCGAAATGCTCCGTCGTTACATCATCATCGAGATCGTCGATCCAGAGGTAGATATGCTCGTGGGGAGTTCCGGCACTCCGAGTTGGAGCTGTCACAGCTATCCACTCGAATGTGAAATCACCGAGATGGTAGTTCAACGCTTCACGAACGGATCGATGAACTCCCCCGCCGTGTAACATCTCGTTGCATTCCCAGGGAGTGAGCCAGTTGTCGGTTTCATCGAGTGGCGACAAACGTCGGGTGAGCATCGCCGTCGTGACGTTCTCGTAGTTCGTCCGAAAGTGTCGATCGGCTTCGAGAATTCGAGGATATATATGGTAGCGGTGACGCTCGTACTTCGACGTGCGTCCGACTGCATTCCACGATGCTCGCTGAGTACGTAGGTACGTTTCCCGTGCTTCCTCAACTGTCTGTGGCTCCCCACAGTCAGTCAGAGGTGCTGGAAGGCGTTCTACCTTCACCGATGGCGGAGCTAATGGGAGTTTCCGACGTGTAGCGTGGTTGGCAGTAGATGGATCTCCCGGTTCGGGTACAACTGCCGTCCTCGTTCCTGGTGGATTTCCGTTAGTTGGCCCATAGTCATCTGGGACACTCATCCGTCGGCACAGAGCATCGGTATGCCGTCAACTTCGACAGGGTCAGAGCCTCCTCTATGAAGCTGTCCGTGTTCCGTTTGTGATAGTGCATCCAGAAACGCTGGAGCATCTATTTTGAGGAGTGGTAATTGATGGTGGGACTGTGCATCGTATATCTCGTCGCCGGACTTTGCATAGAGGGTGAGTCGAGCAAGGTTGACGATCTCGCCATTCGGGTCTGTAATGAATTCCCGAGCATCTTCACGTGTCCAGTAGGTACAGTTCGTCTCGCCAGTAGATGTGTCTGATTTCATATGATAAAAAAGAGATTCAGTAATCGCCGCCGCTATTCTTGTGATTCGATATACCGTCCTGCCAATTCGTATATCACTGCACCGTATGGTATTTCATCAGTTCTGTACAACACGAGTCTTGCTTCGTCGAGCGCGTTCTTTTCTGCACGGCTAACGCTAATCGTAGTATCTCGTACCATTCTAACAATAGCAGGGACGCCCGCTCATCCCCTCCAATAGTATTAATGGTAAAGGGTTTATATACCCCCCATCGGGGTGAGAATTTCCGCTGTCTTAGGCTCTGTATCGGTTGTTTATGATTATAGTGGTCGATAGATATTTATACCCTGAATATCAGGAGTTGCCTGAGAACCACCAACATATCTGATTAGCGTTCCACAATTGAGATCATCTATACACCCAGTTTTCACGACTTTGAATTCCCTAAATTTGGCCATCAACCGACCCATATTTCCTGACCTCAGATCAGAAATTTCGCAGATGGGGTTACGTATATTACACATTATGATATACATCAATGTTCTAACCCGGTGTTTATTATTTATATACTTATACATAGGTGATAGTATAACCATATTGTTAATTTGGAGGTCCCGGAACTCCACAGACGGCTGCTATCGCGTTTTCCAACCGAAACGTCCCTACCTACTCGTACGATGGGAAGATTAATTCACACTTGCATCAGATGGTTTAGAATAGCTTTGAGATCGGTGGCTGTTCTCCAGCTTTGATAGTACGATCTCCCCGGCATACATATAGTATATACATACGGTTCATTTGTGATCTTCAGATAGGTTTACATCGGAGTGATTCACTTCATAGAGTGGGTTTTGTTACCTGTTCTTTGGTAATACCTTACTCTGTGGACTAATTAGAGTGTTTTAACACATAGAGGGGAGGGTAAAACTATTCTTTTTACACTATCATATTGTTGTGGTCATACAGTAGTATATATATTATAGTAATGATGGGGGGTAGTGGATGGTATGACCGAGAGAAGTGAACCAAGATCTCACGCTTCTCCATTCATGATCTAAAAATATAAGAAATATATAATACCTACCTATCTTATATTTGTGTGTGTGTTTCACCACGACGAGCGACAAGATCGTTTACTGTCACCTACGCCAGTCCAGAAGCATATTCCACTCCCGTCTATGAATTTATCCACCCAATGAACTCGAGTCAACCGTAGTAACGATCGAGAATGACTAGGCGCGTAAGTGTGTGTGCGCGAACACACCGTTCACACGCTCACTAGCTCGTGCATCTGCGTATGCGCCGCCCGAACGACTATTTCCGAATTTTCACGTATAGACTTCGTACGTGAGAGTTCGGAAACCCTCGGCTACTCCATACGCCCGAACTCGGCGAATTTCTCAAGCTGTACATTTGACCAGTGATACGCGTTCCCGCGCCCGCCGCGACGTGACGTTACGTATCCTTCCTCTTCCAGCTCCTGCATCAACTTCCCCACTTGACGAGGCTGAATCGAAACGCCCTCCGCGATCTCCTTGTTTGTCCACTCTCCATCAGGCCACTTGTCGGATTCACGGAGTGTCAAGACGATCTCCTGCATTCCCTTGGACCACGTCTTGATGGTTACCTCTTCGTGAGGATTGATCCATCGAGGGAGACGAGATGTGTGTACGTATACGATCGCACCTTTTTCTCCACCGCTTGCTGTTCGACCGAATCGCATTACTGCTTGAAGAACTTCCTTTCCTACAACGTCCGCAAACAGTGCGTTCCCAAGTGGACCGAAGTCTAAGCGATTTCCCTTCGTTACGTTTCCATCGCTGTCTTCCTTCCGTGATACGGCATCACCATTGAGAGCGCCCCATCGTTCGACTGCTTCATCCTCAGGGGGATGTGGACTTCCGATAACCGCACCAAGTCGTGTTTCAGCGAACTCGTTACTCCCTTTGAGGTTTCCATAGTGTTCCGCCCGCTCTATGTGTTTATCCACTCCGAAGGAGACATACTGTTCCTTCGCCTGTTTTGACGTAATTACTGCTGGCTTCTGTCCCTCTTGTTCGTGGATATTCTCCAGAAGAGCGCCATCCGATCTGTGGTTAACGTGTGCGCCACTCTGGTAGGGTTTTGTCCCTGCATTGGTTTGGACGATCTGAAGGCTGAGAACGTCACGAAGGTATGTGCGCTTCTCCTGATTTGATTCCAGTACCTCCTCGTGATATACCCAATCCCCACCGAGTATGAGCCGCCATTTTGTGATCGTGGGTGTACCGTCGAGGGCAACTACGCTTTCGGCCGCATAGAGCGGGGGTGGAATGAGGACTGTCCACTCGTCATCGGGACTTTTGGTTGCGACACGTCCTGCATCAAGTTCTGCAACCTCCCATTCGTTATCTAGTAACTCGAACTCAAGGCCGGCGTGTGCCAAAAGGGGTGCGTGAGCGTGGAAACCCCGACTTTGCTGTGACTCTCGCCGAGTGTCTCGGTGAGCGTAGCTGCTCATATCATCCTTCCAAGCATCAATGGCATCCTGATACTCCGGTTTGAATCGACGACGAGTCAGCTGCTTCCAGTTCTCGAAGGGGAGATCGTCGTCGATTTGGAGATAGTTCGTAATTGCTCGCGTTGCTTCATTGTGTGTCGGCTCGAAGAAGTATGCGTCACCAGGAAACTCGTCGTAAGCGACGTATCTATCTTCGATGTAGTTCTCGTTGTGTGCTTGGAGGTAGTGACCGATTAGTACATCATACTCGTCGGGGTCGAAATCACGCTGTTCCATATAGGAACATCGGCCATTCACTTGGCAGGGAAGGAGCTTCCCGAAGTGCATCTTCGAATTCTCGTGAATATCTGCTCCCGAAATCCCGGTGGCGTATACCGATTGTATCTCCCCCTCTATGGGGTAGTCCCCGCCCATCGTCTCACACTCTCGATGAAACGCCGGTAGAATCCGATACGTCAACCCACGCTCGGAACACCACTTCTTGTACTGACCGTAGAGTTCGTGGCGGGAAGTGAACAAAGTGAGTTGATTCCCCGTCGCCTCTGCCCACTCGACGACACCGTAGCTCTTTCCCATCGCAGGGAGTGCTTCGACGAGAGACGTTCCGCGTTGTTCGAACGCCTTGTGTATCGTTTCATAGAGGCGGTTTCGAGCCTCAGATAGCGAGAGTGGTTCGCTGCTCGCCTCGAATAAATTTCTCAGCGTAATATCGATAGAAGTGAGCGGGATTGGTTAAATCGTGTCGAAGCTCCGATGGTGAAATAAGTCAGTAAATCTCCGTCGATACAACCTTTTTACCGTGTGGCTGTCTCGGGTTTGTTATGTCCGATACGTCTGCGATTCTTGACGCCCTCCACGAGGTTTCCTCCCGACTGGATGGGAATATGACCGAGAAAGACGTTGAAAATGCCTTTCTCAACGAGAACTTCTATACCCATCTCGGATATCAGGGAACGGGATATGACCTTCGTAGTGAGTGGACGCTTCCCGACGATCGACGTCCCGACTACGTAACTCTGGACAACAACGAGTCTGTCACGGCCGTCTATGAGTTCAAAACGACGGGACGCGATCTTACTCCCCACGAAGATCAACTATTTCACTACGTAGACGAACTGAAGGCCGATTATGGCGTTCTCACCAACGGCGACGAACTCCGCCTCTACCGCCGTGACGGACACACTCACCTCCTCACCGTCTCCCTCGAAGACGCAACTGAGAGTGACGCCGCCGATCTCGAAGCCGCCCTCCAAAAGCCCGAGTGGGACATAACCGATCCCGAGAGCGTCACAGCCTTCCTCGACCGCCTCGATGAAGTGGAACTCGACGGGCAACTCGGACAGGAACACTTCTTCGAGACGTTCCGTTTGGAGGAGGACAGTCCCTTTGCCAATCTCGTGACGGCGATGATGGACTTGCTCGAAGAACTCCGTGACGAACAGGAAGCGAAATTCGTGAAGGGGGCCTACGACTTTTGGGAGGCCAGCTACGCAAGCGAACCCGACGAGACGCCCGACTCGTGGGAACCGTTTATCGGAGGGAAGCAATCACTTCGGGACTTTATGTTCTGTCTGGAGTCCGGCCACGCGCTCCTCGCTCGTCTCCTCTTGGCGAAGGCCACCGACGATCACGACTTCTTCCCGAACAGCAAGGGGCTTCGTCGATACTTCGATGAACTCGGCGGCTTCAGCGGGAACATCGAACTGGATGCCTATCCCGTCGCGGCGAACGGGATGATCGAAGATATGCGGAATCAGCTCGTCCAGAGTCTGTTTGAGGACGACATCTTCATCTGGTGGACCGACGGCTACGGCGAACAGACCGCGAGCCAACACGACAGCCCGTACACCCGTTTCCGCGACGTAGCCAAAGATGGAAGTGAGGTGAGCCGTGTGAGTCCCGCCACCCGCGAGCGGTTCAGTCGCGCTATCGCTCACGTCTCCTTCGCTGTCCTCAAGTTCGACTTCGCGGAGATCGAGGGCGACCCGCTCGGGGATCTCTATCAGCGGTACTTCGATCCGGAGACACGGAAGGCCCTCGGGGAGTTCTACACGCCACAGCCGGTCATCGACTACATCATGGATGGTGTGGACTACAACGTCGGCGTTTCACAGGAGCGCCTTATCGACCCGTCCTGCGGCTCCGGGACCTTCCTCGTGGAAGCCGTGAACCGCTATCTCGACGACGTGCGGCGGTACAACGACGATCCCGATTGGTCGGAACACCTCACGGAACTGTGTACGACGCCGCACATCGTCGGTCTTGACATTCACCCGTTCGCAGTGTTAATGGCACAGATTCGCTTTATGGTCGCCATCCTCCCCGAGTACCGGGAGGCAAAACGCGAGACGGAGAGTTTCACCATACGTCGGCTTCCGATCTTCCGAACTGACTCGCTACGGAACGAGCGTGAATTGACGGGAATAGATCTCGGCGACGACGAGCAGACGCAGATGACGCTCGACTCGATCACGGAGGACAGTCAGGACGTGAAGATCCCAGTTCCCCTTCCCATCGAGGTCAATGAGGGTGAGGTGGCCGACTCCGAACTCGAAGACGGCTTCCTCGTTCAGCGTGTCCGGATGCCGAAGTACGACACCGCGAAGATGAACGCCGGCGTTCGGAACTTCGGGGAATATTACGCAGCCCTACAGGGCGTCCTCGATGTGGTGAAATTCCACATGCAGGAGAGTTGGTGGGAGTATGGCGGTGGCCTCGAACAAGGAATCCACCGCTACACGACCCGAGAGTACGACGGCGTCGAGGAATTCTTCGAGCCGTATGTCAACGACATTCTCGCGACGGTTCGCTACCTTCGAGAGGATCACGGTGACGGACGGCTGTTCAAGATGTTCGAGGACAGCGTTCTCGCGCTCGTCGTGAAGAACTATATGGAGTACCAGTACGTCGTTGGGAATCCTCCCTACGTCCGTATTCAGAACCTTCCCGATCAACAGAAAGCGATCCTCGACGAACTGTACGACTCCACCACAGGTAACTACGATCTCTACTGTCCGTTCTATGAGCGGGGAATTGACTGGCTCGAAGAAGGGACGGGGAGACTCGGATATATTACACCGAACCAGTTCATGGTGACTGACTACGGGGACGGGCTTCGTCGTGTCCTTCGAGAAGAAACCGCCCTCGATGAAGTGTACGACTTCCGGGATTCAGGCGTGTTTAAGGACGCGACGAACTACCCGGCTATCGTAATTGCGGAAGACGAACCGGACGAAGACGCTCGTGAGAAGAATCAGATTCGGTGTGTCCGGGTGAAGGCGAACGTCGAAGAAGACACAGGAAGAGCGTTGGACGAGGAGATCGTCGCCGCTGTGCGCGATCACCGTGGAGAACCGGGGTATTCGGACGAGTTCATCGACGTGTTCGACTTCCCACAAATGGAACTTGGTGACGGCTACTGGTCGATGATGCCACCGGAAGAACTGGAGGTGTTTCGGAAGCTTGAGCGCAAAAGCGATAGCAGGCTGGATGAGATAACAGATTCTGTTTTTGCGGGTACTCAGACGAGTGCCAACAAAGTGTACGTCGTCACTCCGGTGAATGCAGGCCGGATGGAACCTGATGAAGGTGGCGACACGGTTCGAGTCGTTCCATCAGGGGAAGACCGTGAGTACGAGATTGAGACAGATCTTCTTTCTCCTTGGCTTGATGGTAAAGACATTCAGAGATGGGAAGCGGATTGGTCGGGTCAGCATGTAATTCTCCCGTACAAAATAGAGGAGAATGAGGATGGAGAGCTAACATCCGACCTCTACACAGAAAGCCATCTAAAAAAGAATCTACCACTCTCGTGGGAGTATTTCGAGGAACATCGAGAAACGCTTGAAGGACGAGAGGGAGGGAAAATGAACGGTCGTGATGACTGGTATGGCTTCATCTATCCGAAAAGCCACGATCGCTTTGAGCGACCGAAAGCTATCGGAGCACACATATCGGAAAATTCGCGATTTATGGTGGACTCTGTCGGAGTCTGGTATTTCAAAACCGCCTACGGAATCCAACTATTACCCGAAATTGACGAACTTACCGAAGTTGTCACCGCTCAAATGAACTCGAAGGCTCTCGATTTCTATTTCAAGCATATTACGACTGTTAAGGCTGGAGGATTCTACGAGTACCGGGCGCAATATCTGGAACAATTACCCACCATTACAGAGGGAGATGCGTCTTCGTTCGATACGATTCAGTCACGGGCAGACAAAATCGTGGCTACTCTCGATATAGACAATAAGACGGGACGCTTCCCTGAAGCCTATCTCGGAGACTTCGACGGCGACCTCGGGTACATCGACTATGAGTGGCAGACCCGACGCTACCCGGTTGACGCCGACATTCAGCAGAAAACCGATGGACGCTTCGCGGTTACTGCTGGCCGCTCCGACGAGATTACCGACCCGCTAATGGATCGCGGCGACCAAGAGGAGCGAAAGCTCCGAGCGAAGTACGTTCACACCGCTGTAGATGGGCGGAATATGAAGAAGGGAGAACAACAGACGATCCCGATCCCACGTTCTCGGGACGGCGTGGAACAACTCATAGAGGTGCTGGAAGCCGACCGGAAAACAGTCGAAGAAACAAGCATCGAAGACCTCGAAGCGGAGATCGACGAGACGGTGTACAACCTGTTCGACCTCACCGATGAGGAGCGGGAGGTTATCGAGGACTACCTCGAAGTGTTCTGACTACACTCCAGTCAAAGTACTCGGTACTGTGGGCTGTATTTCTCCATTCAGCCTCCTTTCCGTCAGCAGATATAGCCAAACAGCTGAACGCGGGATTTCAAACGGCCCATTTTGTTTTGGACGTCCGTTTAACCCTAACTACGAAATACAAGTCTTCTAAATGCCAAAAAACGCCGTTAATAACGTGGGTTCTATTACACGCCGGCGTCGTAACTACTATAGTGGGGGGACTAGTACCTGTTTGTAGATGACCCCCGTCGAACTCCCAAGCCGGGCCAAGCCCGAGGCGCTACACGAACTCTGCCGCCACCTTCACAAGGTTAGCGGCTCCAAGAAGACCGACCTCTATGACCAACTGGAAATTGATCAGCGGCAGATTCGAGCCTGCATTGACTATGGCGCGAAACTTGGCTTCTTGACTGTCGAGGACGACGACGTTCAGAACACCAATCGAGGTTCAGGTATCAGCTACTCCGAGAACATCGACGACAAGCCGGTACAGACCGCATTTCGAGAAGCCATCGGATTTTACGAACCGTACCGGGACACGCTACTGCGTATCCACGCCGGAAACTTAGTGGAGAAAGTCAAAGACAATCCGGCGGTCAAACAGAGCGTATTCAAGGAGAAGGCGGAAGCATCGACTGGCGACGAGCATTCGGATAGGGAAATCAATCTCCTGATCAAAACCGCTCAGGCGGCTGGACTTGGAGAGTTCATCACCGGAAGAAAGGGATTTGAGACGCGCCTCGAAGTGTCCGACCAGTATGGGGAATTTGTCAACGAACTGGCCGAGGAGTACCCGATACCCGAACCCGAAGAAACCGTTGAGGAGGAATCTACCGAAGCGGGCAAAGATGTGGAAGCCGATAAAGTATCCGCTGACGTGGACGAAATGGTGTTGAAGGCTGACGAGTCTGCCAAGCAACTGAAATTGAAAGTTGAATACGACGTAACCAACAAGAGTAAGGAACAGATCGCCAGTCTCGTTCAGGGGATTCGAGGTGAAAAGTAATGCCTCTCAACGATGAGTTGTCGCGGTATTCGGAGCGGTCAGTTCAACTGATTGAGAACTCCCCACAGATGGACGAGGAGAACACCAAGCGGAAGATCATCGAACCGCTGATTGAGCTTCTCGGATGGGATATTCTCTCCTCTGACGTTGAGCTTGAGTACTCTGTTCAGATGGGGTCGGGGACAAAGAAGGTTGATTACGCACTCAAGCGGGAGGGAACACCCATCGTATTCGTGGAGGCGAAGGGATGTGACACGCCACTTGGCCAAAGTCACGAGAATCAGCTGAAAAGCTACATGCGACAAGTCGGGGTCGATTGGGGACTCCTCACTAATGGTCGTAAATTCGAAATATTCCGGCGAGACGTATCCAGCAACCGCCCCAACGAAATCTCACTTGCGAAGTTCACCATCGAGAGAGTTCCTGCTAACGAACACCCCCTCAAGGCTCTTTCTCGGGAGTCTATCGACTCGGGAGAATCCCGACAAATTGCTGAGAAGATCGAAGCAGTACAGAACGCTGTCGCCTCCCTCCGAAAAAACAAGGAAACTCTTGCAGAGGACGTGACGGGTGAGGTTACGGAGGTCGCCGGAAGTGCTGTGTCACAGCAAATCGAGGATGAAGCGAAAGCGTTCGTCGACGACCTCATCGAGACGTTGGAGGAGGAGGCCCACCGGACAGCTGTAATTCAAGACCCAAAGGGAGGTGACGACAAACCCGAGGGTGGAGAGTACATCATTAGTCTCAATCGAAATGGCGACGAGGTCTTCCGAGTGGCAGAGGATGTCCAATCGGAGGCAGTTGGGTCACTCGTGAACTACCTCATAGGGGAGGAGGGGCTTCTTGACGAGATCGATATACCTTACATTCCCGGTACAGGACAGGGAAGTCGCGCACTCCTCAACGATGAACCCACGCATCCGAACGGTTCAGATATGCGGGCACAAAAGAGAGTTTCAGGTGGGTATTATTTACTCACGAACCTAAACTCAGAAGACAAGAAGCGATACACATCAGAACTCCCCGAGAAGGTGGGTTTGGAATGCGATTTCTCCCAGAATTGGTGATCTGACCTGAATCTCCGACTGCTACCTATAGTCGCGTGAAATCTTCACAAACGCAAAAGCTCAACAACTTCCTGAGTCTGACCTCAGAGTTCCTACTCGAAAGGATTGAGTGAAACGTAGCCGACTGGTTACTACCGATACCCGTGGTCGGATCAACGAGCGCGAACATCTTCAACGGTAACTTCCACTGATCCCTTCACCAGTCTCATCTTCGTGTTTGTTTCAGTAGTTCAACACATAGAGTCGGCGTTAGTCACTGAATCGTCTCAGTAATATTTCTATTCACGTCATATCTACTTCTCTAAGATAACTCGATCCCACACCCTCTATGTGTTAAACTACACATTTCAAACAATGATACAATCCGTTGTTGTTGATACTTCCCTGGCACTTCCCCGGTGTATCACTACTTATCCACCCTAATGAATGCTAAGGGGTTTATATACCACCCCTCCAACGCTGTCCGTGCTTCTCGTCCACCGAGGGTGATTCCACGATCCGACGATCGGGATGTTCGTTCGCTTTCCAGTTGGGCTTCCGCGAGTCGAACTGTACCGGCGGTAGCTCTCCGAAGGTTTGGTCGAACATTCGGCAGACGTTCTCGATACGGTTCTCGCTGAGATTGAACTCCTCAGCTACCTCCTCGAACAGTTCGTCTGTCTCGGGACTGTTCGGATGGAAGTGCCTTTCCTTGGTGTACCCGCTCTCGTCCCGATGGACGACGTATGCACAGGTGCAGAAGACGGCCAGTTCCAACCGCTGTCCGAATTTCTCGCCGTCGATGTTCGTTGCCCTCGCGATCGAACGCTCGATCTGCCGTTCCGTCAGATTGAGCCGTTGGCCGATGATTTCGACGAGGTCTTTTCGAAGCCGGTAGGTGTGGAGTTGGCTGTGTTCCCACGTCGGGCCGTTCTTCTCGCCGCGATTGATGGCGGAAAGCATCCGAAAGTATCGTTCCCGATTGAGGTTAAGAAAGTCGGACACCCACTTCTCACCTCGAACGTCGCTTGGAGAGAAAAACGTCGCACAATGAGGGTCAGGTTTCGTTAGGTCGTTGTACGCCTCCCCGTTGATGTGTATCTCGTCCTTGTCGCCGTCATCCTCAGAGTCGGTCGGTGTGTAGACTGATTTCGAGTCGGTTGGCGGATCTACCTCGGGCGTGGCGGCGTATTCGTCAGATGGTTCAGTTATCGTTTCGGCTGTGTGGCTGGTTTGGTTGGCACTCATAGGTTAACGAAGGGGTTGGCGATACCCATCATCGACGGACAGCGCCGGATCTCAGAGAGGGTAACGCCAGTAAAATGCCTCTACTGTACAGACGGTAGCCACTTCCTTAATACTAGTGTGAGAACAATATGCCATGGGGGGTTCGAGATGGATTCCCCGTCATCCCTTCAATCTGTGTCTCGACACACCGAGAGTTCGTCCGCACCTCACCCTACATCGATAATGCTGATGAATGACACACCCCACCCCCGGCCTTAACAGGTCGGGGGCTTTTTTCTATTTTACCACTTATCTTCAGCTCGGTTATCTGCACTTCGTTTATTCGTTCGAAGGTACTTTCGAGTCGTTTTGAGATTGGAATGTCGGACTTGTTCCGCCGCTTGTGCGATTCCCTCTTTCTCGGTCCAGAGCGAAGCGACCCCATGACGGAATGAGTACCACGATAGGGTACGGTTCGATCCTTGGAGGTCAGCACCCTCTATGAGTTGGTCCAGCAGTTTGTTCAGATTCCGAGCATCGTATCGATTTCCATATTTCGTAAGCCACAGCTCGTCTTCACCGTCGTACTTTTCATACGATTGCCGCTCCTGAAGCCAATGTTTCAGAGCATTTCGAGAGGTAGACGAGATTTCGCAATTCCAGGCTTCCTTATTCTTAGTAGACTCCTTTGCGGGGATATTGATCATGTTCCGATCGAGGTCAATCCACTCCGGCTGCATTTTCCCCACCTCAATAGGTCGGAGTCCGAGATCGGAAGTGACCGAAATAATCGAGGGGTACTTCCACGACGAGGCGTTTTTAAAGTCTTCTTTCGATACGTTCTCCTTCTTGATCCCCTGTTGTTGAGCGACGAACCGTTTCAATTCCGCCCGTTCGTCGGACGTGAGATTCCAGTAACTCTTGATGGAGTATTTCTCTAGTGCGGCTTCATAGAGTCGATTCATCTCGTCAGGGTAGAATCGATCTTTAACCTTCTCCGAGTCGTCGGAATTGCGCGATGGTTCGATCGGAATGTCGTGTTCCCACTCGGGAATGTCTCGATTCTGAGCCTCGCGCTTGTATTTGAATAACCGGCGGATGCACTTCTCGAACGTGTAGACGTAGCTATCTGGGTGGGTGGAGTGTTTCATTAACGTATCGAGAAGTTCGGTGGCTTGCTCTTGGGTTATTTCTTTGGTGAATTCCCCTTCTTGTTCCCACAACCATTTGTACACTTCATCGATCTTGTAGTGGGTAGTTTTGACTGTAGATTCTGAGAAGCCTTCTCCTCGGTACGTGTCTTTCCCCTCGTTCATCAGCCAGCGGATGAAGGTGATTTTGTACTGCTTGTAGTCGTCTTGGATCATCTCGCTGAATGATTGTAGCGACTCGTTCGTAGCTTCAGCAACGGGGGGTACTGGTAGCTCTGTTTCCTCTTGTTCGCGCGTGTTGATTTTCATATTTCCACCGTGAGCCTGGATTGTGGTCCTACCCCTACCCCATATGGCGGTTTTTCGGGTGGTGTTAGGACCGATTTTCTTTTAGGCCTTTTCACAGAATTTGCGGTGGAAAAAGGCGAAATCGGGCGTGTTAGAGCCGTATGCGCCGGCCGGGATTTGAACCCGGGCCATGAGCTTGGAAGGCTCAGGTCCTACCACTAGACCACCGGCGCCCATCTACGGGAAATCGCCGGTGGAATAAGGACCTTGCCCTTTTCGATCGGGACCGGGTCGGGACGGTTCACACCTCACCTGGCGGCCGGATCCGGCCGAACGACCACGTAGCAGTTGCCGCTGGAGATCTCGAACTCCTCGATCGACAGGTCGCTCGCCTCGAGGTCCGCACGGAACTCCGCGGGCGCGTAGATGTGGTAGAACCGGGGAACCGTCTCGCCGCCCGGAAGCGTCCAGTCGACCGTGGTGTCGAACCCCTCCGCGTCGGCGTCCTCGACGTTCGCGTCGTCGGTGGTGGTCCCAGGGACGTCCGCGAAGCGATCGTGGGCCGTACTCCAGGTGCTCACGAGCGCGACGCCGTCGCCACACAGAACGCGGGCGAGTTCGTCGAGGCTTCGAACCCGGTGCTCGCGGGATCGGAGGTGATGGATCGTCGCGACGTAGACGCCGAGGTCCACGGAGTCAGTCCGGAGCGGCAGGGACGCGGCGTCGCCCTGCAGGAGTTCGGCATCGAATCCTCGGGAGTCGCGCCGATCGGCCGCCTCCCGGAGGAGTCCGCGGCTCGCGTCGACGCCGACGACCGACCACGAACGCCGTGCCAGCGTCTCCGTGTGGCGACCGTTTCCACAGCCGACGTCGAGCGCCCGCGTCGCCGTCCGTCCCTCGAGGAAGGACTCGACCTCCGGCCAGGCGTACTCGCGCGTCTTCGCGAAGTGGGCGGCGATCCGATCGTACGTCGCGATGGGATCGCGGTCCCGCGGGCGCGGTCCACCCGATTCAGGACCGTCCCGTTCGGAATCCTTCCGTTCGGAGTCCTCCGCCATGGACGCTCCTGCGGAGGCCGCGGGGAAAGGTTCCCCGAAAGTCCCGCGTATCGGTGGATGGTGATGGCGATCGGTCCCGCGTCTCACCGACCGATCGCCAGGCGCAGTGCGTTCAGGTACGCCGACGGCGCGCGCCGCCGTGCGCCGGCCAGCGCGTCAGCGAGCGCCTCGCCCGCGCGGTCGTGGATTCCCTCGCCGTGCCCGACCAGGATCCGGTCCGGATCGATCCCGGCGAAGGGGGCCCGCGGCGGGATGAGACGCAACATCGGGTGGACGCCGAGGCGTTCGCCTCCGGCACGAAAGAACGGGTTCGTCCCCACGGCTTCCGGGACGATCAGGGTCGATCCGTCGAAGAGTGCCACCTCCTGCCAGGGGGGCAGCGAGGCGTTTCGAACCCGGATCGCCTCGAATCCGGTGTCGGCGAGCCGGGACCCGAACCGCTCGACGGGCGCGTCGAGTTCCTCCTCGACGCCGGTCATCCACTCCGGGATCCAGACGGCGACGTCGTGACGTGTCGCGACCGCGGCGGCGTCGCGCTTGTGGCGGTCCAGACAACACACGACGCCGGCGACGCTCCCCGGATCCGAGAGGAGTTCGTCGAGCTGGTCGGAACCGTCGGGTCCGGGCGGATCGACCGGGTCGATCACCCAGACGTCCGGGGCGCCCCCGCCTTCCTCGTTCGGGACGGTGACGGCGTGGCTCGCCCGCTGCATCGCCTCCTCGGGATGGGCCATCCAGCCGACGCCGCCGTCGAACCGATCGATCACGTGGAGGAACTCTCGGTCCTCGGCCGTCGCGTTCCCGTCCGAGGCCTCCGGGTCGGACTCGTCGCCGGGATCGGACGCAGTCATACGCGAGGTAGGGACCGAGGGCGCTTAAAACACGGCCGGCGCCGACGCGGGTCACTCCGAGAGTCGATCGGTGTCGATGGCGACGTCGGGGGGCGTCACGACGAGAAAGCCGCGAAAGTGCATCAGTTCGCCGTCCATGTCCCGGATCTCGCGGGCGAATCCGGCGGCGAGCTCGTTGAGGTCCCCCTCGATCGACAACACGAGCGTGTTTCCGTACTCGACGTGGCGGATCCACTCCTCCGGAGCCGTCGAGCCGTCGAGTACCCCGAGAACGACGTCCCCGCGTGCGCCGATCTCGTCGAGTTGGTCCTCCGCGTGCCTGAGGTCGAGGTCCCAATCGCCCATACCCGGAGGTCCACGCCCGTGGTAAAAACGGTTCCCCCAGCCGGTCGACGACGTCTCCGGCCGGATCGATCGCATCCGCCGGCGAGCCGCGTTTCGAACGGCTGGGTGGACGCCGGGCCCGTCTCGTTGAGGGGTGGACGAACGTCCAATCGGGTCATAAACCCGGTGCCGGATCACCACCGGACGCGGTCGCCCGGGAGAGAACCGGCCGATCTCTCGAACACGACTCGTCCGAGTCACGCGATCTGTACGTCGTCGATCCGTGATCGTGGGGAACTGTTCCGTCCGATCCGGGCCCATCGCGAAAAGGTTTAATAGTGGAGAGGCCTCAGGACGAAGTGCGATGACACATCATACGGAGGCTTCGTCGGACACCCCGGCGGATCGAGTTCTTCCAGGGCACGATAGCTTCTAACATCGATATCGGTCCTGTCCGAATTTTCGACACGACGCTGCGAGACGGCGAACAGTCACCACGTACTTCGTTCAGCTACGACGAGAAGCGACGCATAGCGTCGACGCTGGACGAGATGGGAACCCACGTCATCGAGGCCGGGTTCCCCGTCAACTCCGATTCGGAGTTCGAGGCCGTGAGCGACATCGCCGCCGCGACGGACGCCACGACCTGCGGGCTCGCCCGCGTGGTCGAAGGCGACATCGAGGCGGCGATCGACTCGGGCGTGGAGATGATACACGTGTTCGTCTCCACGAGCGACGTCCAGCTCGAGGACTCGATGCACGCGACCCGCGAGGACGCGGTCGAGCGCGCGGTGAAGAGCGTTCGCCGGGTCAAGGACGCGGGCGTCGAGTGCATGTTCTCGCCGATGGACGCGACCCGAACCGAGCCGGAGTTCCTGATCGAGATCGTCGAGGCCGTCTCGGAGGCCGACGTCGACTGGATCAACATTCCGGACACATGCGGCGTCGGGACGCCGACGGCGCTCGGCAAGACGGTCGAGGCGGTCGTCGAGGCGACCGACGCCCGCGTCGACGTCCATCCCCACGACGACTTCGGGCTGGCCACCGCGAACGCGCTGGCCGGCTTCGAGAACGGCGCCCACCAGGCGCAGGTCTCGGTCAACGGGATCGGCGAGCGAGCCGGCAACGCCGCATACGAGGAGGTCGTGATGGCGGTCGAGTCGGTCTACGGCGTCGACACCGGGATCGACACGACCCAGATCACCAAGCTGGCTCGGATCGTCGAGGACGCCTCGGACATCCCGGTCCCGGCCAACAAGCCGGTCGTCGGCCGGAACGCGTTCTCCCACGAGTCGGGCATCCACGCGGCGGGCGTGATCGAGAACGCGGACACCTTCGAGCCCGGCGTGATGACCCCGGAGATGGTCGGGGCCGAACGCGAGTTCGTCCTCGGCAAACACACCGGGACCCACGCGGTGCGCAAGCACCTCGAGGAGGCCGGCTTCGACCCGACCGACGCCGAGGTCCGCGTCGTCACGAAGCGGGTCAAAAAGCAGGGCGCGAACAAACGCCGCGTCACCGTCGGCGACGTGGAGCGGTTCGCGGAGGACGAGGGCATCGAGAGACGCGAGGAGGTCAGGGTCTGATGACCCCCTCCGCGTCGGGGTTCGACCGCCAGCGACAGCCCCGGATCGCGGAGCGTCGAGACAGATTTAAGTGTGGCGAGCGGAATTCATCTCGTGATGAGCCGACACGAGACGTTCGCGGACGAGGGCGAGCAAGCCACCGCGACGCTCGCCCGCTCCCCCGGACTCGACAGTCTCGGGCTCGTGATCGGTATCGGAGCCATCGTAGGGGCTTGAGCCCCTACACCACCACCCTTCTTCGAAGCCGGCGTACCGCACGTTCCCCGCGAGGGACCGATCCTCGCGACCCGGAGATCACGGCAATCGACACCGATCGCGACACACAGATGCCACGACACGACCCATGACCACTCGAGACGCACCGATCGACCACGACGAATCGAACCCGACGAACGCCGACGCGGCGGCGGCGAACGGGGAGGACCCCGCGAGCGACGCCGCCGCCGACGGCGGAACCGCGGCCGCCGAGGCGGACGCCGCCGGAGAGGAGGCCGCGGAGGCCGTGAACCGCACGCCCACGACGGGTGCCGAATCGGTGATCGCCGCGCTCGAGGCGGCCGGCGCCGACACGGCCTTCGGCATTCAGGGCGGAGCGATCATGCCCGTCTACGACGCGCTTTACGCCTCGTCGGTCCGCCACGTCACGATGGCCCACGAGCAGGGCGCCGCGCACGCGGCCGACGCTTATGGCGTCGTCTCCGGCGAGACGGGCGTCTGCCTGGCCACGTCCGGTCCGGGCGCGACCAACCTGGTCACCGGGATCGCCGACGCCTCGATGGACTCGGACGCGCTGTTGGCGCTGACCGGCCAGGTCCCGACGGAGTTCGTCGGCAACGACGCGTTCCAGGAGACCGACACGATCGGCGTCACGGCGCCGATCACGAAACACAACTACTTCGCGAGCGAGTCCGACACCGTCGGCGACACCGTCGGCGAGGCGTTCGCGTACGCGGAGACCGGCCGGCCCGGTCCGACGCTCGTCGACCTGCCGAAGGACGTCACGCTCGGCGAGACCGACCGGACCCCGAAGCCGCCGGAGCCGCCGGCCGGCTCGGAGACCGACCCCGAGGCGGATCCCGACGCGGTCGATCGGGCCGCTCGGGCCATCGAACGTGCCGAACGGCCGCTCTGTCTGTTCGGCGGCGGCGTGATCAAAGCCGACGCCAGCGATCAGGCGCGACGGTTCGCTCGCGAGCACGAGATCCCCGTCACCACGACGATGCCGGGGATCGGGTCGTTCCCCGAGGACGATCCGCTCTCGCTGTCGTGGGCGGGCATGCACGGCACGGGCTACGCCAACATGGCGATCACCCACACCGACTGTCTGATCGCGGTCGGGACCCGGTTCGACGACCGGCTGACCGGCGGGATCGAGACGTTCGCTCCCGAGGCCGAGGTCGTCCACGTCGACATCGACCCGGCCGAGATATCCAAGAACGTCCACGCGGATTACCCGCTCGTCGGCGACGCCGCGACCGTGCTCGAACAGCTGCTCGCGACCGTCGAGACGTCGCCGGACGCCGACGAGTGGCGAGAGCAGTGTGCGGACTGGAAGAACGAGTACCCGATGACCTACGCGATGCCCGAAGACGAGCCGCTGAAGCCGCAGTTCGTCGTCGAGGCCTTCGACGAGGCGACCGGCGACGACGCGATCGTCACCACGGGCGTCGGCCAACACCAGATGTGGGCCGCGCAGTTCTGGACGTACACGGAGCCGCGGACCTGGGTCTCCTCACACGGGCTCGGAACGATGGGCTACGGCGTGCCGGCGGCGATCGGCGCGCGACTGGCGGCCGACAACGCCGGCGAGACCGACCGCGAGGTGGTCTGTTTCGACGGCGACGGGTCGTTCCTGATGACGATCCAGGAGATCTCGGTCGCGGTCCGTGAGAACCTCGACATCACCTTCGCGGTGCTCAACAACGAGTACATCGGCATGGTCAGACAGTGGCAGGACGCCTTCTTCGAGGGGCGACACATGGCCTCCGAGTACGGCTGGATGCCCGAGTTCGACAAGCTCGCGGAGGCGTTCGGCGCGAAGGGCTGGACCGTCTCGGAGTACGACGAGGTGGCCGACACGATCGAGGCCGCCCTCGACCACGAGGGTCCCTCGGTCATCGACTTCCGGATCGACCCCGCCGAGAACGTCTACCCGATGGTTCCAAGCGGCGGCGACAACGGCAAGTTCGCGCTCTCGGAGGAGCAGCTATGAGCGGGAACGCCGACGACGCGACCCCGAACAAACCCGATCCGGGATCGCCCCATCGGGACACCCAGGGGACGAACGCCGACCGCTCGGGTATGCCCGGTCCGGCCCCGGAGGAGCGACCCCATCCGGAGGGGCGGCGAAACAGCCAGGGCATCCGGATCGATCCGGCGGTCGAGGCCGAACACCAACCGAGACGGGCGACGATATCCGCGCTCGTCGAGGACGAGCCGGGCGTCCTCTCGCGGGTTTCGGGACTGGTCTCGCGGCGACAGTTCAACATCGAGAGCCTGACCGTCGGCCCGACGACCGTCGAGGGCCACTCCAGGCTCACGATGGTGGTCGAGGAGACCGATCCCGGGATCGACCAGATCGAACGTCAGCTCGCGAAGCTGAAACCCGTGATCTCCGTCGGCGAGCTCGCCGACGACGCAGTCACGACGGAGCTCGTCCTGCTCAAGGTCCGCGGCGACGAGCCCGACAAGGTCCACGCCATCACCGAGATGTACGACGGCGAGACCCTCGATGCCGGGCCGCGAACGATCACGGTCCAACTCACCGGCGACGAGTCGAAGATCGACGACGCGATCGACGCCTACGACCAGTTCGGGATCATCGAGATCGCCCGGACCGGACAGACCGCGCTCTCCCGCGGCGACACGCAGACGGTTCCCGGCGAGGAGCCGGGGACCTCGGGCGAACCGACCGCCCACGCGACGAGCGTGGGCGAATCGACACAGCGAAGTTACGACAATCCCTAATACAGATACATCCATGAGCAACGACACGCCGTTCGAATCCGAGATCTACTACGAAGACGACGCGGACACGTCCCACATCCTGAACAAGACCGTCGCCGTACTCGGCTACGGATCCCAGGGTCACGCGCACGCACAGAACCTGAACGAAAGCGGCGTCGACGTCGTGGTCGGCCTGCGCGAGGACTCCTCCTCGTGGGGCGCGGCCGAGGACGACGGTCTGGAGGTCGCCACCCCCGCGGAGGCGTCAGCACGTGCGGACATCGTCTCCGTGCTCGTCCCCGACACCGTTCAGCCGGACGTCTACGAGAACGCGATCGAGCCCAACCTCGATCCCGGCGACACGCTCCAGTTCGCCCACGGGTTCAACATCCACTACAACCAGATCCGTCCGCCCGAGGACGTCGACGTCACGATGGTCGCGCCCAAGTCGCCGGGCCACCTCGTCCGCCGGAACTACGAGAACGACGAGGGGACGCCGGGCCTGCTCGCCATCTATCAGGACGAGACGGGCACGGCCAAACAGGAGGGACTCGCCTACGCCGCCGCGATCGGGTGTGCCCGCGCCGGCGTCGTCGAGACGACCTTCCGCGAGGAGACGGAGACCGACCTCTTCGGCGAGCAGGCCGTCCTGTGTGGCGGCGTCACCTCGCTCGTGAAACAGGCCTACGAGACGCTCGTCGAGGCGGGCTACTCCCCGGAGATGGCCTACTTCGAGTGTCTCAACGAGATGAAGCTGATCGTCGATCTGATGTACGAGGGCGGACTCGGCGAGATGTGGGACTCCGTTTCCGACACCGCGGAGTACGGCGGCCTCACACAGGGCGACGTCGTCGTCGACGAGCATGCCCGCGAGAACATGGAGCAGGTCCTCGAGCAGGTACAGGACGGCACCTTCGCGCGCGAGTGGATCGCGGAGAACCAGGCCGGACGTCCCTCGTTCACGCAGCTGCACCAGGCCGAGCGCAACCACGAGATCGAGCAGGTCGGAGCGGAGCTCCGGTCGCTTTTCGCCTGGTCCGAGGAGACCGAGGACGAGGACGAGACGGAGCGCGTGACCGCCGATGCCTGAGGACGTGCCGGACGTATCGCGTGCAATCGTCCGCGGTCGCGAGCGGGGGATCCCCCGATGAGCAGCGGAACGCTCTACGATAAGGTCTGGGAGAACCACAAGGTGACCGAGCTGCCGACCGGACAGGACCAGTTGTTCGTCGGTCTCCACCTCGTTCACGAGGTCACGAGCCCGCAGGCGTTCGGAATGCTGCGCGAGCGCGACGTCGAGGTCGCCTTCCCGGAGCGGACCCACGCGACGGTGGACCACATCGTTCCGACCGACGACCGCGATCGACCCTACGCCGACGACGCGGCGGAGAACATGATGGCCGAACTCGAGGAGAACGTCCGCGAGTCCGGCATCGAGTTCTCCGATCCCGACTCCGGGAACCAGGGGATCGTCCACGTCATCGGCCCCGAACAGGGGATCACCCAGCCGGGCATGACCATCGTCTGTGGCGACTCACACACCTCGACGCACGGCGCTTTCGGGGCGCTCGCGTTCGGGATCGGGACCTCACAGATCCGCGACGTCCTCGCGACGGGCTGTGTCGCGATGGAGAAACAGAAGGTCCGACGCATCGAGGTCACGGGCGAGCTCGGCGAGCACGTCACGGCCAAGGACGTCATCCTCACCATCATCCGGAAGCTCGGCACCGACGGCGGCGTCGGCCACGTCTACGAGTACGCCGGCGAGGCCATCGAGAGCCTCGGCATGGAGGGACGGATGTCCATCTGCAACATGTCGATCGAGGGCGGCGCCCGCGCGGGCTACGTCAACCCCGACGAGACCACCTACGAGTGGCTTCGCGAGACGGACGCCTTCGCCGACGATCCCGAGCGGTTCGAGCGGCTGAAGCCGTACTGGGAGTCGATCGCGAGCGACGACGACGCCGAGTACGACGACGTCGTGACGATCGACGGCTCCGCGATCGAGCCGACCGTCACGTGGGGAACGACCCCCGGACAGGGAATCGGAATCACGGAGCCGATCCCGGCCCCGGAGGACCTGCCGGCCGACAAGCAGGACACCGCACGGCGTGCACAGGAGCACATGCGCGTCGAACCCGGAGACACCATGGAGGGATATGAGATCGACGTCGCCTTCCTCGGCTCGTGTACGAACGCACGGCTGAAGGACCTGCGTGAGGCGGCCGCGTTCGTTCGCGGCCGCGAGGTCGCCGACGACGTCCGCGCGATGGTCGTCCCCGGCAGCCAGCGCGTTCAAGCCGCCGCCGAGGCCGAGGGCCTCGACGAGGTCTTCACCGAGGCCGGCTTCGAGTGGCGCGAGCCGGGCTGTTCGATGTGTCTGGGCATGAACGCCGACCAGCTGCAGGGCGACGAGGCGAGCGCCTCCTCCTCGAACCGGAACTTCGTCGGCAGGCAGGGCTCGAAGGACGGCCGGACCGTCCTGATGAGCCCGACGATGGTCGCGGCGGCGGCGGTGACCGGCGAGGTCACCGACGTCCGCGAGATGGAGGAGGTGGTGACCGCATGAGCGGCTCCGACGTCGAGATCGACCACGAGGGCTTCGCCGAGGGCGAGGCCCCCGCCGAGAAGGTGACGGCGGTGTCCGGAACCGGGATCCCGGTCCGCGGAAACGACATCGACACCGACCAGATCATCCCGGCGCGGTTCATGAAGGTCGTCACCTTCGACGGGCTCGGCCAGTTCGCCTTCTTCGACCAGCGATTCGACGACGAGGACGAGGAGAAGGACCACCCGTTCAACGAGGAGCAGTACCAGGGGGCGAACGTCCTGGTCGTCAACGCCAACTTCGGGTGCGGCTCCTCGCGCGAACACGCCCCGCAGGCGTTGATGCGATGGGGAATCGACGCCGTCGTCGGCGAGTCGTTCGCGGAGATCTTCGCGGGCAACTGTCTCGCGCTCGGCATCCCGACGGTGACCGCCGACCAGGCGGACATCGAGGCGCTCCAGGACTACGTCGAGGAACACCCCGACGCCGAGATCGACGTCGACGTCGAGAACGAGCGCGTCGTCTACGACGACGAGGAGATCGACGCCACGGTCAACGACGCACAGCGGAAGGCCCTCGTCGAGGGGGTCTGGGACACGACGGCGCTCATGGGCGCGAACGCGAACGCGGTCCGCGAGACCGCCCGCTCGCTCCCCTACGTTCCGGAGGATCACGTCTCCTCGCCGGACGAGGACGCTGACGCCGCGGCGGGGGACGACTGAATGAGCGAGGAGATCGTCGTCATCGAGGGCGACGGCATCGGTCGGGAGGTCGTCCCGGCCGCCGTCGAGGTGCTCGATGCGATCGCGGACGACTCGGACGCGGTCGGCCCGTTCGAGTACGTCGAGGCCGACGCGGGCGATGCGGTCCTCGCGGAGACCGGCGAGGCGCTCCCCCGGGCGACCTACGACCTGGCGGCGAACGCCGACGCGACGCTGTTCGGGGCGGCCGGCGAGACGGCCGCCGACGTCATCCTCCCGCTTCGCGACGCCGTCGACTCGTTCGTCAACGTTCGGCCGGCGCGTGCGTACCCCGGCGTCGATGCCCTGCGCCCGGAGACGGACGTCGTCTTCCTGCGTGAGAACACCGAGGGCGTCTACGCCGGCCACGAGGACCGCCTCTCCGCGGACCTCTCGACGCTCACGCGGGTGGTCACCGACTCCGCGTCCCAACAGCTCGCGGAGTTCGCCTGCGAGTTCGTCGAGGCCGGTCGCGGCCCCGACCACCGCGACGGCTTCACCGTCGCACACAAGGCGAACGTGATGCGCGAGACGGACGGTCGGTTCCGCGAGACGGTTCTCGAGGTCGCAGACGAGCGCGGCGTCGCGGCCGACGAGGAGCTGATGGACGCGTTCGCGACCAAGCTGCCCCTCGATCCGAGCCAGTACGGCGTCGTCGTCTGTCCGAACCTGGCCGGCGACGTGCTCTCGGACCTCGCGGCGGGGCTCGTCGGCGGGCTGGGACTGCTCCCCTCCGCGAACGTGGGCACCGACAACGGGCTCTTCGAGCCGGTCCACGGCACCGCGCCGGACATCGCCGGCGAGGGGATCGCGAACCCGACCGCCGCGATCCTCTCTGCGGCCATGCTCCTCGAGCATCTCGGCTACACGGCGGCCGGCGGGCGGGTTCGGACCGCGGTCGAGTCCGTCCTCGCCGACGGCCCCCGGACCGGGGATCTCGGCGGGTCGGCGACGACGGCGGAGATGACCGACGCGATCATCGCACGGTTGTAGACCGCCTCGGGGGCGCCCCCTCGAACCCTACACCTTCTCGGCCAGCTGCTCTGCGACGTGTTCGCCGTAGGGGAGCGAGCAGGTCAACCCGGGCGAGACGGCGTTGAGGACGTGAACCGCGTCGTCGGTCTCGATCGACAGCGGATCCTTGACGAGTTCGCCCTCGGCGCTCACGAGCTGGGCGCGGATGCCGGCGTAGCTCTTCTCCAAGTCCTCGCTTTTGACCTCGGGGACGAGCCGTCTGGAGGCCTCCGTGAACTTCCCCTTGCGGTAGGACTTGTTCAGCTCGGAGACCGCGACCGAAAGCATCGTCGGGGAGGCGAGGAGCCGCCGGAACCCCTCGTAGGTGAGCGTTTCGTACAGCTCACGGAGATCGACGTCCGTGTTCTCGTAGGCCTCGCGGCCGAACGCGAGGACCGCGTTCGGTCCGACGATCACCTTCCCGTCGGTCCGTCGGGTGTAGTGGACCCCGAGGAACGGCAGCTCCGGGTCCGGCGTCGGATAGATCATCGTCCGGCACAGGTGCGCCTTCTCGGGGGTAAGCTCGTAGTACTCGCCGCGGAACGGGACGACCTGGTAGTCCTCGCCCACGCCGACCTGATGGGCCAGCGTGTCGGCGTGCAGTCCGGCGGCGTTGACCAGGTAGTCGGCCTCGACGTCGCTGTTGCTCGTGTGGATCCGGTACCCCTCGCCCGACCGATGGATCCGCGAGACGGCGTGGCCCATGTACAGGTCGACGCCGTCCTGCTGTGCCTCGCGGGCGAGGGTGTAGACGTACTGCTGGGAGTCGACGGAGGCCGCCTCGGGGGCATAAAGCGCCGCCTGCCCGACCGCGTGCGGCTCGTGTTCGCGGATCGCCGCCTGCGAGTCGAGCAGCTCGTAGGCGACCCCGTTGGCCTCCGCCTGTGCGGCGAGTTCCTCGAGGTGCGCCTCCTCGCGGTCGTCCTTTGCGACGACGAGCACGCCGCACTCCTCACACGGGATGTCGTGTTCCGCACAGTACTCCTTCATCCGGCTCGTCCCCTCCGTGGCGTACTCCGCTTTCACCGAGTCCGGAGGGTAGTTGAAGCCGGGATGTAACACGCCGGAGTTGCGCCCGCTCTGGTGTTCGGCGAGGTGGTACTCCTTCTCGAGGACGCACACGTCGAGGTCGGTCCGCTCCGCGAGGTGTTTCGCGGTCGACAGCCCGACACAGCCGCCGCCGATGACCGCGACGTCGTGGTGTATCATCGACCGAGAGTAGCCATGACTGCCTAAAAAATCCGCCGCAACGTCGCCGAAGCGCCCGATCGATGATGCATCCCTCTCAGTATCCCAACCCGAGGACGTAGTTCACGACCACGGCCGCGAGGATCACGGCGAGGAGCCCGGAGAGGATGGAGAAGGCGGCGGACCACCCGACGGTGTCCGCCAGAAATCCCGTCGTCACCGACCCGAGCGCGCTGACGACCAGATAGACCGTTCTGACGAGGCCGAATCCCACGCCCTGTTCGTCCTCCGACAGCTCGTCGACGAACCGCGGCTCCACGGTGACGGCCATCCCGAGCCCGGTGCCGATCATGACGACCGCTGCAGCGATGCCGACCAGGCCCGGACCGACGACGAAAAGCGCCATGCCCGCCACGCTCGTGAGCAGGCTGACGCCGACGCCGAGATCCCGCTCGTAGTTGTCCGAGAGCGCGCCGAGGAGGGGCTTGGTCGCCGCCTGTACCACGAAGTACGACGAGAACACGACGCCGGCCGTCGTCGCGGACAGCCCCCGATGCGCGATGAGGAACGTCGGGAGGAACGACGCGACCCCCTGCCAGACGAACGCTCCCGTGCCCGCGATGACGGCGGTGAAGGCGATCGTCGGCCGCGAGAGCAGCTCGAGGACCGGCCCGATCCGCATCCGATCGCGCATCGGCTCGTCGGGACGTTGCGGCTCGCTCTCGCGGACGAACAGCGCGAACGACGCGAAGACGGGAACCGCGACTATCGCCCCGATCGCGACGGCGGGCCGCCATCCGTAGCGCGTGCCGACCCACGCCGCCGCGACCGGGGCGATCAGTCCACCGGCGGGCGCGCCGATCGTGTGGATCCCGATCGCGGTCCCGATGTCGTCGTAGGTCCGCCAGAGCAGGGTCGTCGCGGTGCTGTAGTGGAGCCCCGCCACGGCACCCAACGCGATCACACAGAGGACGAAGGCCGGATAGACCGGAGAGACGGCGACGAGCAGGGCCATCACCCCCGTCCCGCCGACTGCCACGAGGATGATACGCCGCTCCCCGTATCGGTCCCCGAGGACCCCGCTCGGGAACTGCGAGAGCGCGTAGGCCATCCACATCCCGGTCAACGCGACGCCGATCACCGTGTTGGAGATCTCGAAGGCGTCGGTTATCCGCGGGACGACCGGGCTGATCGCGAGCCGTCCAACCATCGTCGCGAAGAACGCGAGCGTACAAAGCGAGAGAACGGTGTGTCTGTAGTGCCAACGCATGTCCATGAACGCGTCAGTTCACGCACCGGCCGACCGCATCCGTCGTCGGTTCCCGTCGTTCGGCGTTGTTCATCGCGCGGTGGCGTGCTCGTCGGTGGCCTCGCGGATCCGTTCGTAATACTCCTCCGCCCGCCGTCGGTCCGTCTCCGAGAGTTCGACGAGCGGCTCCCTCACCGGGCCGCCGTGGAGTCCCGCGAGGTCCATCGCGTGCTTGACCGCCGGGACGTTGTTCGCGGCCGCAAGGTCGTTTTCCTCGCCCGGCTCCTCCCGGAGGTTCTCGAACGGCCGGATCTGCTCGCGAAGCTCCCGCGCCCGATCCCACGCTTCCGCCTCGAGGGCGTCCATCAACGCGAGCACCTGCTCGGGCACGAAGTTTCCGATCCCGGTGGTGAACCCCTCTGCCCCCTCGACGGCGAAGGCGGGGGCGAACCGCTCCGCGATGCCGTTCGACCAGACGACGTCGGCGTCGATCGTTTCGACCATCTCGGAGAAGCCCTTGACGTCGTTCACCGCGTACTTCACGCCGACGACGTTCTCATAGCCCGTGATCTCCGCGAGCAACTCCCGAGTCACCGCCGGACCTCGCTTGTACAGAACGACGCCGAGATCGGTGGATTCGACGATCTCCCGGTAGTAGTCGATCAGGCCGACCTGATGGATGTATGTGTGAACCGGGTGCATGACCATGATCGCGTCCGCCCCGACGTCCTCGTAGGCGGACGCGAGCTCGATCGCGGTTTGGGTGCTCCCGCCGACGCCGCCGACGATCGTCGCCTCGTCGCCGACCGCCTCGGCCACGGTTTCGACCACCGCGACCCGTTCCTCGTTCGTCAACGAGTAGTACTCGCCCGTGTTTCCACAGGGGATGATCACCCGCCCCCCGGCGTCGACGACGTGGCGAACGTTGCTCGCGAGCGCGTCGTGTCGGATCTCCTCGCCGCTCTCGTCGAACGGCGTCGGATTGGTGAAGGCGACGCCCCGAAGGTCGGATTTGATGCGTTGATACTGCACGGACGTGTGAACTATCCGCACGCAGCATAAAGGTATCCGTCGACCGTTCGCTCACGGTCTACCCGTATCCGTCGAATCTCGCTCCGATGTCGATTCTCGCCCCGGAATCACGTTCTCGTTTCGGGAACAGACTTATGTCGGTCGCGGAACTGCCGGCGCACATGACGACGGAACCGACGGGCAGACGGATCCGCGGCGTGCAGATCGGGGTCAGCGTCATCGAGCTGCTTCAACGGGAGGGAACGCTCGGGGTGACGGCGATCGCGAACGAGCTCGGACACTCGAAGAGCACGGTCCACAGCCACCTCCGGACGCTTGCGGACGAGGGTCTCGTGGTCGCGGAGGACGGCGGATATCGGTTGAGTCTGAAGTTCCTCTCCATCGCGCGCGACGTCCGCGACCAGGTCGCGGACTACGACGTCATCGAGAACGAGGTCGACGAGCTGGCATTCGAGACCGGAGAGATCGTGCAGTTCGGAATCGAGGAGTACGAGCGCGTCTCCTACCTGTATAAGGCCGCCGGAGATCGGGCGGTCACGACCGCCTCCCGGATCGGGACCCAACAGCCCATTCACTCGACCGCGCTCGGAAAGACCATCCTCGCACACCTCCCCGCGGACCATCGCGAGGGGATCGTCGACGCCCTCGACCTCGACGGCCGTACTGAAACGACCATCACGGACCGCCAGGCCCTCCGAGAGGAGCTCGATCGGATCGTCGATCGCGGGTACGGCATCGACGACGAGGAGAACATCCAGGGGCTCCGCTGTGTCGCGGCGCCCGTTCTCGACGACGACGAGGTCCTCGGTGCGATCAGCATCTCCGGACCCTCGAGCCGAATCACCGACGAGCGGCTCCACGGCGACCTCGCCGACAGCGTACGGCGCGCGGCGAACGTGATCGAGTTGAACACGAAGTTCGGGTGAGTCGAACGGTATCGTTAATATCGAACGTCCGAATGGCTCCGACGGATGCACACCGTTTCTCCCGACTCGCTGGAGGCGTTCGCACAGGTCGCGATCGAAGGATGCGGGGCGCCGTCCGGGATCGCGGAGACCGTGGCCCGCTCGCTCGTCTCCGCGGACCTCGTCGGCCACTCCTCACACGGCGTGGTCAGGCTTCCCTACTACGCCGCCCAGATCGACGACGGGGCGCTCGATCCCTCCGCGATGCCGGAACTCGAGGAAGCGGGCCCGTTCCACCGGATCGACGGCGGTGGCGCGTTCGGCCAGGTGACCGGTCGACGGGCGGTCGAGCTGGTCACGGAGACGGCGGCCGAACGCGGCGTCGGCATCGTCGGCGTTCACGACTCCGGTCACCTCGGTCGGATCGGCGAGTGGGCGGATATCGTCACGGACGAGGGGTACCTCTTCGCGTCGTGGGTCAACCTCCACGGCGGCGCCCAGCGGATAGCTCCTCACGGCACCGCCGACAGGCGGCTCGGGACGAATCCGATCACCTTCGGCGTGCCCAGCTTCGGGGCGCTCCCGTTCGATCCGATCTACGACGCGGCGACGAGCCAGATCGCCCACGGGAAGATCATCGAACGCGACGGGTCCGGCGAGCGGCTCCCCGAGGACTGGACGATCACGGAGACCGGCGAGCCGGTCGAGTACGCCGCCGACTTCGAGAACGAGGTCGGCGCGCTGTTGCCCCTCGGCGGCATCGAGACCGGCCACAAGGGGTTCGGCCTGGCGACGATGACCGAGCTGTTCGCGGCGATCATCGGCGGCGGCGCGGTCGCGACCGAGGCGGAGCAGAACTGGGCCGGAAACGGCGCCGCATTCGTCGCCATCGATCCGACGGCCTTCACCACGCGGGAGGCGGTCGCCGAGCGCGTCTCCGGGCTCGCGCGCTTCCTCCGCTCTGCGGAACCGATCGAGGAGGGCGGGGAGGTCCTCCTGCCGGGCGAACCGGAGTACCGAACCGCGCGGGACCGGCGCGAGTCGGGCATCCCGCTCGAGGACGCCGTGGTCGAGAACCTCCGGGAGATCGCCGAGGATCTCGGCGTTCGGGCGTCGCTGCCGGAACCGCTTCGGTGAACCGCCTCGCTTCCCCGTGGAACGCGTCTGGTCCGACGAGGCGACCGTACCGGCCCTCATCACCTCGAACGTCGAGGACCGTTCCGACGCGTCCGTCGACCGATTCGTCGGGAAGTCTCACCGGGGCCGCGCGTCCGCGTCGGTCGGCGAGGGCGCCGCGAGTTCGCCGTTCTCGAAGGCGATCGGCTCGGGCTCTGCCACGACCCGCAGGTCGTCGCGCTCGCGCGCCTCCTCGAGGAGCGCCTCGGAGGCGTACATCCGCTCGAGGTGCATCGTGTCGGTCGCCCGGATCACGCGCGCGTCCCATCGATCGCGGACGCCGACGGTGGAGAGACACGCGAGGATCCCCGCCCGGTCGGTCTCGACGGTCGTGGGGATCCGGGCGTTCTCGACGCTCCCGGAGGTCACGGCGTTGATCGCGGTGTCCTCGACCTCGAGGTCACCCAGCAGGTCACGGTGGATGAAGTCGGCCTGGCCGACGCCCGCGGCGTTGCCGTGGGAGGCCGCCGTGAGCGACCGCGTGTAGATACGCCGGATGTCGGGGACCTCGGGCGACGGCTCGTTGAACGCCAACAGCCGACCGGTGACGTTCGTGTCCATCCCGGATCCGCTTATCTCCTTGCCCATCCGGTCGAAGACGACGAGATCGAGGTCGTCGAACGGCAGCGTGGGGAGCAGCTCGTAGGCGGTCTCGAGGAGTTCGGCCTCCCGGTCGAGGAACCCCTCGGGCGGCACGCCCTCGATCTGCTCCGTCCGATCGCGTTGGTCCTCGAGGATGGCGACGCCGCCGACGACGGGGAGCTCCCCGAGGAGGCGTTCGGTGATCTCGGGGATCATGTTGCGGAAGCTCCAGTCGAGCGCCCACGCGTGGGCGGTCTTCGCGCCCTTCTGTTTGCCCATGCCGATGACGAGCATCTTCGAGAGGCCGCTCTCGACGTCGCCCGCGAACATCGTGTGCGGTTTGATCCGGTTTATCGGCAGGATGGCGTCGGCGTTGACGGCGGTGGCGTCGGCGTAGACGGGGACGTCGCGGTCCGCGGTGCGGCCGACCTCGACGACGTCCATCGACGAGCGGATCGCACAGCCCACGGACTCCTCGGTGACGCCGAGTTCCGCGAGCATCTCGCGTTGGCCCTCGCCCGTCGCGCCGCCGTGGCTCCCCATCGCGGGGAACACGAACGGCTCGTAACCCAATTCCTGTAATTCCGCGACCACGCCGCCGACGATCGACGCGAGGTTCGCGATGCCGCGCGAGCCCGCGCCCACCGCGACCTCGCCGCCGGCCGGCACGTCGCCGAACTCGAGGTCGCGAACCGCCGCGCCCGCGCGCTCCGCGATCTCCGCCTCCGGGATCGGGTCCGTCTCCCACACCTGCTCGATGACCCCGAACTCCGGCAGCTCGACCGCTCCACAGGCCTCCACGATCGTCGCCTCGGGGACCACACGCGAGTCGATCCGGTCGTCCGTCTCGTCTGCCATGGTGACTCCTCGCACGGACGATGGTTAAAACTCGCGTCACGCGTTCGTGGTGCGGTGGGGACGTGCGGACCGACTCGAGGCGTTCGAATCGGCGCGAAGCGTCCGGATCGACCTGAATCGTCCGGATCGGCGCGAAGCGTTCCGACCACGTGGTTTTATGTCACACCCCGCGATTCTCCCGGTATGCGAATCAGCGAGGTGAGAGGGTACGCCCTCTCGTCGCCCATCGACCCGGTACAGTCGCGTCCGTTTCACGGCGGCCGTCGCCGCCTGCTGAAGCGGGACGTCGTGCTCGTCACCGTCGAGACGGCCGACGGGGAGATCGGGTTTGCCTCCGCGGGCGCGAGCAGCTCCGCGATGCGCGAGTACTTCGAGGGGGACTCGCAGGCGAGCTTCGCGGACCTCGTCGAGGGGGAGGTGGCCGACGCCCTCGAGGGCGAGACTATCGAGGAGATCGCGGACGCACACGCGTTGATCGACGCGACGAACCTCCCGGAGCGGGTTCGCCACGAGGCGGCCTCCGCCATCGACGTCGCGCTCTACGACCTGCGGGGCAAGCGGGTCGGCGCCCCGATCTACGAGCTGCTGTGTGCGGAATACGGCACGGAGCCGGACGACGACCTCCCGATGTACGCCAGCGGCGGGATGTACATGCGGCCGGAGGGCTACGCCGACCAGGCGCGGATCGTCGACGAGCTCGGCTTCTTCGGCTACAAGTACCGCCCCGGGATCGGCCCGGACGAGGACGTCCGAACGATCGACCTCCTCGCCGAGACGGTCGAGGAGACCGAGGTGATGCTCGACGCCCACACCTGGTGGAAGCTCGACGGCGACGTCTACGACGCGGCGACGAGGGCGGAGATCGTCGAACACGCCGGCGAGCGTGACGCCTTCTGGGTCGAGGAACCGGCCGCGCCCGACGACTACGACGGGTACGTCGACCTCGCGGGTCGCGGCGTTCCGCTCGCGGGCGGCGAGAGCGAGTCCTCCCCGGCCGGTCTCATCTCGCTCGCCGAGACCGGCGCCGTCTCGTTCCTCCAGGGCGACGTCCGCCATCACCGCGGCTACACGGGCTGTGCGGAGGCGATCGACTACTGTCTCGGCACCGACGTCGAGTTCGTCCCGCACAACTTCGGGACGTGGCTCGGCCTGATCGCGAACGCCCACCTCGTGGCGGCGGCGCCGGAGGTCCGGCTGCTCGAGTATCCAATCTTCGAGGACGACCCCGCACTCGATCACCCGGAGGACCCGGGAATGTACCCATTCGAGCTGGCCTTCGACGTCATCGAGGAGACGATCGACGTCGAGGACGGAACCCTGAGCGTTCCGGACGGCCCGGGACTCGGCGTGACCGTCGACCTCGACGTGATCGACGAGTACCCGCCCACGGAGGGCGCCTGGACGGAGTTCATCTACGACGAGTGAGAGTGGAACTGCGACGAGCGAGGATACGGGACGAGCGATCTACCGTTCGCCGGCGACCCGCGCGAGCCCGCGCAGGTAGCCGGCCGTGAAGCCGCGACCGCGGTGGCCCCAGTCCGTGTCGTCGCGCACCGCCGGGACGTGATCGGGGATGACGACTCCCTCGAAGCCGGCGTCGATCAGGGTCCGCATGACCTCGAGTTCGTCGTAGTTGCCGCAGTCGACGAACGTCTCGTTGAACGACTCCGCCGTTCCCTCCACGTCGCGGAAGTGGACGAAGGTGATGTCGCCGCTCTCGCCGAACTCCCGGACGACGTCCGTGACGTCGATGCCCATCTCGGAGAAGCAGCCGAGACACAGCTTCAGTCCGTGGTGGTCGCTCGGCACCGTCTCCATCGCCCGCCGGAAGCTCTCGACGTTCCGAAACAGCCGCGGAATGCCGCCGATCTCCTCGATGTTCGGCGGATCGATCGGGTGTAACGCGAGGGTGACGCCGGCCTCCTCGGCGACGGGAAGGATCTCCTCGAGGAACCGTTCGTAGTTCTCCCACAGTTCCGCCTCCGTGTACTCGCGCTCGAGGGCCGGGTCGCCGGCGTGTTCGACGTCGTCGAGGTCGAAGCTCGTCGCCTCCGCGTCGCCCCGGACCGGGACCGTGCCGGTCCGCATCGGGACGACGCCGCGGGGGTTCCACTGGTAGCCGAGGATCGGGAGGTCCGCCTCGCCCATGTTGTAGAGCAGCTCCTCGATCGCGGCGAGCTGCTCGTCGCGGCCCTCGCGGTCGAACTTGACGTCCCCGTAGCAGTTGTACCCGAGGGTGTGGATCCCGGCGAGGTCGACGCCGTAGCTCTCACACGCCGCAGAAAGCGACTGAAGGTACTCCACGGAGGGGACCTCCTCGGGACCGAGGGGAAGCCGCCGGTCGGTCTCGGTCCGATCGCTCTCGTCGACGAAGATGTCGCCGCCGGTCCCGCCCTCCGGCTCCGTGGGATTGACGAAGACGTCCGTCACGCCGAGCTGTCGGATGTACTGCAGTCGCTCGTCCGAGAGCGTGTTGGTTCGAAACCCGACGCGTACGGGACCGTCTTCCGGGTCGCCTCGGTGGCTCATACCCGGGCGTGCCGAGAGGATAAATATATAGATACCGATCCGGCACCCCGGCGTGTCCACCCGTGTTCCAACCGCCGTCCCGGATCGCGGGGCGGCGTAGCGCCCTCCCCGGCCGATCACCGCGACCGTGGCGTTTAATGCATGTGGCATCACAACGCGTCTCACGCATGTACGAGGACTTCGCGAGGAAACTCGCAACGACGATGTGGGGCGACTACGACGAGACGCCGGGGCGGACCACGGACACGCCGGCGATCACGGACCTCGACACCGTGGTGATCGACGGGAACTTCCCGTGGACGATCGTCACGATCGAGACCGACGCCGGCGTGCGGGGGATCGGCGAGGCCTATCCGGCACCGGGCGTCCACGAGATCATCACGGACTACCTCCGTCCGGTGCTCGTCGACGAGAACCCCCTCGACGTCGAGCGGCTCTATCACCTGATGCGCGAGAGCCTCTCGGGACGCGGATCCCAACAGGGGATCGCGACGATCGCGATAAGCGGGGTCGAGCTGGCGCTTTGGGACGTCGCCGGCAAGGTGCTCGACCAGCCAGTCTACCAGCTCCTCGGCGGGAAGATGCGCGAGGAGATCCGCATCTACGCGGACTGCCACGCCGGCGAGTCCATGATCGATGCGGCCCTGGAGGGACAGTCGCGGGAGACCTACCGGCCCGAGGCCTACGCCGAGGAGGCGCGCGAGGCGGTCACGGAGGGGTACGACCTGATCAAGTTCGACCTCGACGTCCCCTCGGGACGCGAGATCCAGACGGAGGCGAGACACCTCACCGACCCCGAGATCGAACACAAGCGTCGGCTCGTCGAGGCGGTCGCGGAGGCGGTCGGCGACGAGGCGGAGTACGCCTTCGACCTCCACTGGAACTTCGCCCCCGAGTCGGCGAGGCGTCTCTGTGAGGCCGTCGAGCCCTACGGTCCGATCTGGATCGAGGACCCCCTCCCGCCGGAGAACACGGAGGCTATGGCCCAGCTCTCGCGTGCGGTCGACGTGCCCATCCTGACCGGCGAGAACCGGTACGGCCGCCACGGGTTCCGCGACCTCCTCGAGGCCGGCGCGGTCGACTTCGTCGCCCCCGACGTCCCGAAGACCGGCGGGATCGCCGAATCGAAGAAGATCGGCGACCTCGCGGACACCCGCTATTGCGCGTTGACCCCGCACAACATCGGCAGCCCGGTCGCGACCATGGCGGGCGTCCACGTCGGCGCCTCCGTTCCGAACTTCCTCGCCCTCGAGTTCCACGCCCGCGAGGTCCCCTGGTGGGACGACCTCGTCGTCGGCGAGGAGCCCCTCATTCAGGACGGCCGGATCGCGGTCCCCGACGATCCGGGACTCGGGATCGAACTCGACTGGGACGTCGTCGAGGAACACCGCAAGCGGTGAGGGCCGATCGGCGCGGGCGTCTCGGGCGGGGGTCGATACCACCAAAACGTTTTATCGATCTCGGGTGACCATTCACAGGTCAATGCGAAACGATCACGCGATAGTCGACTGTCTCACGGAACACGGGATCTCGACCGTCTTCGGGATCCCCGGCAAACAGACCCTGCCGTTGAACGAGGTGATAAGCGGTCGAGAGGACGTCCGGTTCGTGATGGCCCGCCACGAGACGAACGTCACCCATCAGGCGTGGGGATACGCGGAGTCGAGCGGCGAGATGGCCGCCACGGTCGTCATCCCCGGACCGGGCGACATGAACGCGATGAACGGGCTGAAGAACGCGCTCAACGACTGCACGCCGCTCGTGCACGTCGCCGTCGAGACGGAACCCGAGGTCCGCGGCGGCGACGGGATCCACGAGACGCCGCCCGACACCTACGACAACGTCGTCAAGGAGAACGTGACGGTCGAGACGCCACAGAGCACGGTCGCGGAGCTCGATCGGGCGATCACGATCGCGAAAACGCCGCCGAAGGGGCCGGTCCGGGTCGGGATCCCGAAGAACTTCGTTCCGATGGCGGTAGAACAGGCCGAATCGGGCGAGACCGAGCCGGCCGAACCGCCCCGTCCACCGGCGTCGGCGGTCGGACGGGCCGCGGATAGCCTCGCAGCAGCCGACTCCCCGGCGATCATCGCGGGAGGCGGCGTGCGTGCCGCCGAGGCGAGCTCCGAGCTGCGAACCCTCGCCGAGACGATCGATGCGCCGGTCGCGACGACCTACAAGGGGAAGGGGACGTTCCCCGAGGACCACCCCCTCTTTGCGGGCGCGCTCTGTGGCGCGACGAGTCCCGAACTGACGCGGTGTCTCGAGACGTCGGACGCCCTCCTCGCCGTCGGCTCCGACTTCGATGCCGTCTGGAGCAAACGCTGGTCGTACGACCTCCCCGCGGAGCTGATCCACGTCACCCTCCATCCGTCCGACGTCGGAACGGGCTACGACCCGAGCGTCGCCGTCGTCGCCGACGCGAAGCGGACGCTCGAGGCCGTCAACGCGGAACTGGGGGAGCGCTCCGAAGTCGGAGTGGACACGTCGGCGTCCGGATCCGGTCGCTCCCGCGCCCGGGACGTTCGAAACGCCGAGGCCGAACGAACGGCCGAGCTCCGCGCGGTCACGGAGCCCCCGCTTTCGAGCGTGAGCGCGCTCGCCGCCATCCGGGAGGGGCTGCCCCGTGAGACGATCGTCGCCGCCGACGCCGGCGGCTCGCGCGTCTGGACGGTCATGACCTTCCCGGCCTACGACCCGCGCGATTACGTCAATCCGGGCTCCTGGGCGTCGATGGGACTCGCGATCCCCGCCGCGGTCGGGGCCGCGATCGCCAATCCGGATCAGCCGGTTGCCGTCCTGATCGGGGAAGGGGGCTTGATGATGTGTCTCGAGGAGCTTCACACGATCGTCGCGGAGTCCCTCGACGTGACCGTGTTCGTGTTCAACAACGACGACTACGCGATCATCAGCGAGGAGGCCGAACGGAGCTACGAACTCGGTGCGAACGCCTACGGGTGGACCGACGCCCCGCTCGACTGTGCGGGGATCGCCGAGGGGATGGGCATGGACACGAGGCGGGCCGAGACGCCGGACGGGATTCGGGAGGCCGCACGCGAGTCGATCGGGAACGGTCCGACCCTCGTCGAGATTCCCACCGATCCGGACGAACCCCAGGCGGGCGAGTTCATGACGTGAGTGACTCGTTCTTCTGTCGGGAACGGACTGCGGATCGTTCGAGCCGGCTCGCCATCCGTGAGCCGTGAGCCGATATCGAGCAAAATAATTACTACTGTATGGTTGTAATGATATCCGACAGATCGACCGATCCGTGAGTGCCCCCGATACTCGAACGATCGGGAATGTGTTTCCGACGTGTCGGAATCCCGGTTTGAACCCGATATAGAGGCGTTACACGCCGATCAATGTTGTTCCCGAACGGAGAACCCCATCGGCGGGGAGCGACCAGCCGCAACCGTGCGGTCCTCGATCGGATCGCACACCTATTTATTCGTCCCCGACCGTTCGTCGGTATGGACGTGTTACACCCGGCGATGTGGGTCACGGACGCCGACGAGATGGAGGAGTTCTACGCGGAGGGTCTCGGTCTGGAGCGGACCCGCGAGTTCACCGGCGGGGACGGCGCGACGAACCGATTCCTCGGCGGCGAGGGCGACGCGGAGATCCAGTTCAAGTTCCACGAGGACGACGCCGAGGACGCGCCGACCGGCTTCGATCACGTCGGGATCGCCGTCGAGAGCGTCGACGAGACCATCGAGGTTCTGACCGAGGAGTTCGAAAGCGAGATCGTCCGCGGTCCGAAGACTCTCGAGGACAAGGGGCTCCGGATCGCGTTCCTCACCGACCCCGAGGGATACGTCGTCGAGGTCGTCGAGGAGCTCGAGGAGTAGATCGGGTCGACGCGGACTCCACGCTCGCGGCCGAGAACGATCGCACTGGAAAGCGACAGCTGAGGATCGAACGCACCCGAGTGAGACCGGACGCGTGAGACTGGCCAGGTGGGACTGATCACCTGATACTGGCCGCGTGAGCTTGGAAGCGATCGATTCGGACGTGACGGCCGATCACGCTCGCCGAGACATATACGATATCGTACTATACATACGAATTATCCGTTCGTTGATTCATTCGATCCGGCGGTGTTCCTGGATCGTTCGTGTCTTCGAACCGGCGGTCGTCCTCGCGGTCACGATGACTGTCCCCCGATCGACGTACCTGCTCTATCCACACCTCATCCGCAAATATCCGGGATATCGGCGATTTGTGCGTCGATCGTTCCGCTCAACGATTCGACTAACGCATGGATCGGGACTCGCGATCGGGGATCGGTTCGTCGACGACGATCGGGCGTCTTCGCCTTCCTCCTCGAGTGAAGTACGGACCGGATCTCGACGTGTTTTCGTCGAATTCTAAGAAATAAACTATGTATCGCAATATGATTTTAGGCGACCCTTCGAGCGACGCGTTCGGAACGCCCAAAGGCGTTTTGGGCGGAGACAACGGAGGGATCGCATGGTCGTTCCCCTGGAGATGGGCTGGCGGCGTCTGTTGTTCGAGAACTGGCCGGTCGATCCCGTGACGCTGGACGCGCGGCTTCCGGAGCCGCTCGAGCCGGACGTCCACGACGGGTCCGCGTGGATCTCGATCGTCCCGTTCACCAACGTCGCCGTTCGTCCGAAGGGGGTTCCCGAACCGTTCGGGATCCGGCTGCCGGAGCTCAACGTCCGAACGTACGTCACCCGCGACGACGTCCCGAGCGTCTACTTCTTCAGCCTCGACGCACAGGGGATCGCGAGCGTACTCGGCGCCCGAATCTTTCAGCACCTGCCGTACTACTACGCCCGGATATCCCTGGAGTGGCGGGACGGACGAGTGCGGTTTCGCTCGCGTCGTCGACATCCGGGCGCACGCCCCGCCCGCTATGCGGCGACCTACCGGCCGACCGGCGAGCCGTTTCGGGCGCCGGAGGACCCGATGGCGGAGTTCCTCCTCGAGCGGTATCGGTTCTACACGCAGGATCAACGGGGGACGCTTCGGTACGCCAACGTCGACCACGAACCGTGGACGCTCTACCGGGCCGACGCCGAGGTCGACGTGAACACGCTGTGGTCGGCCCACGGGTTCGAGCGACCGGACGCCGATCCGGTGTGTTACTACGCCCCCGGCGTCGACGTCGTCGCCTCCCGAAGCAGGCGGGAATGGCGGTGAAGCCCGATGGAGCCGTTCGAGGCGACGTTCGGCGAGGAGTTCGAGGCGGCGTTCGAGGAGTTGGCGGCCGAAGCGAGCGCGTGATAACGCTTAACCCGGCACGACGGTTTCACCCGTCATGGAAAAGGCGGAGTACGACTGCGGGTTTCTCGAGGACGTCGTCGACGACGGGCGCGTGAGCTTCGAGGCGAGCCGCCGCGAGCAGTACGCCGGGGACGCGAGCCCCCACGAGCCCCGGACGCCCGACGCGGTGGTCTGGCCGACCGATTCCGAGGAGGTATCCCGGATCCTCGCGGCCGCGAACGAACGCGGGGTCCCCGTAACCCCGTGGTCCGCCGGATCGAGCCTGGAGGGCAACCCCATCCCGGTCGCGGGCGGGATCGTCCTCTCGACCTACGAGATGGAGTCGATCGAGGTGCGTGCGGACGACCTCCACGCCGTCGTCGGACCGGGCGTGGTCTACGACGACCTCAACGAGCGGCTGGCCCGCGACGGACTACGGTTCCCGCCGGGCATCTCCAGCGGCGATCTCGCCACGATCGGCGGGATGATCGCCAACAACGCGAGCGGGTTCAACGCCGTCCGCTACGGGGAGACGCGCGATCACGTCCGCCGTCTCGAGGTCGTGCTCCCGGACGGGCGGATCGTGGAGTGCGGCGGCGACGTCGTCAAGACGTCGGCGGGCTACAGTCTGAAGGACCTCTTCGTCGGCAGCGAGGGAACCCTCGGGGTGATCACGGAGGCGACCCTCGGCGTCGAGGGGATCCCCGAACACCGGCGGGCGGCGCTCGTCACGTTCCCGACGGAGCGCCACGCCAGCGAGGCCGTCGCGGAGGTGATCCGCTTCGGCGTCCGACCGGGCGCGATCGAGTACGTGAACGAGGGGACCGTCGAGATCATCGACGAGTACGCAGACGACCTCTCGTTGACCGCCGCGCCGACGCTGATCGTCGAGGTTCACGGGAACACCGCGGGCGTCGAGGAGGACGTCGAGTTCGTCCGCTCGATCTGTGAGGACAACGGGGCGACGAGCTGGGAGTCGGCCGCCGGCGACGAGCGCGAGGAGATCTGGCGTGCGCGCCGCGAGACCTACGACGCCGTCCGCAGCCATCGTCCCGGCGAGGAACCCGCCATCGTCGGCGACGTGGTCGTGCCGATATCGCGGTATCCGGACATCGTGGAGGCGGTCGAGACCGAAAGCGACGACCTCGACCTCTTTTGTCCGGCCGTCGGACACGCCGGCGACGGAAACCTCCACTACGCGCCGCTCGCGGACCTCGACGACTCGGACGCGGTCGAGCGGGCCCGCGAGTTGAACCGCCGGATCGTCAAGCGGGCGATCGACATGGGGGGAACCGCGACCGGCGAACACGGCGTCGGCATCGGGAAACGCAAGTTCATGGAGCGCGAGCACGGCGTCGCCGTCGACCTCATGTACGACATCAAGGAGTCCCTGGATCCGAACGGGATCATGAACCCCGGAAAGGTCCTTCCGGACGACGGGGACGTCACCGACGAGACGTAACGCGATTCCGATCGAACCTGATTCCGCTGTTCGTCTCCTCCGTGATGTGGAGCCGGAGTCGGATTTATCATGTTGGGTGTCGCCGATCATCACATGACACCGACGATCACGCGGATCGAGTCGACCGAGTTCGGCTACGAACTCGAGGATCGCGGCCCGTACCCCGATGGATTCGGGATGGGCTATCATCCGGGACGAACGACCGAGCGCCGTCTCTTCGGCGTTCGGGTCCACACGGACGTGGGGATCACGGGCGAGTACGTGGGCGGGAACTCGCCGGGGATGGCGGAGTTGAACATGGTCGCGGACTATCTCGTCGGCAAGAACCCGCTCGACCGCGAGAAGCACTGGTCGGAGATCAAACGCGCGCTGCGGAAGTACGACCGGATGGGGATCGGGCCGATCGACATCGCGCTGTGGGACTTTGCCGGCAAGTACTACGACGCCGCGATCCACGAGCTGCTCGGCACCTACCGAGAACGCATCCCCACCTACGCCTCGACGTACGGCGGGGATCGAAACGGCGGGCTCGACTCGCCGGAGGCGTATGCGGACTTCGCCGAGGAGTGTCTCGAGATGGGATACCCCGCCTTCAAGATCCACGTCTGGGGCGGCGAGTGGCGCGACACCGAGGAGGTGATCGACGTGGTCCACGCTGTGGGCGAGCGCGTCGGCGACGAGATGGACCTCATGTGCGATCCGGCATGCCACATCGAGACGTGGGGTGACGCGCTCGAGGTGGGAAAGGCGTGTGACGAACACGACTATTACTGGTACGAGGATCCCTACCGCGACGGCGGGATCTCCCAACACGCCCACCGAAAGCTCCGCCAGAAGCTCGACACGCCCATCCTCCAGACCGAACACGTCCGTGGACTGGAGCCGTTCACGGACTTCATCGCGAACGAGGCGACCGACTTCGTGCGTGCCGATCCCGAGTACGATGGCGGGATCACCGGCGCGATGAAGCGCGCCCGCGTGGCCGAGGGCTTCGGCCTCGACGTCGAGTATCACGCTCCCGGCCCCGCACAGCGGCAGTGCATCGCGGCGACGCGCAACACGAACTACTACGAGATGGCGTTGGTCCATCCGGAGGTCCCGAACACGACGCCGCCGGTCTACGCCGACGGCTACGACGATCAGCTGGAGTCGATCGACGACGAGGGGTACGTGGAGATCCCGGACGGCCCCGGCCTCGGCGTCGAGTACGACTGGGCGTTCATCGAGGACAACGAGACGGGAAGCCGCGTCTATGAGTGATACCGTGGTATCCCCGTCCGTGATCCGTGTGATCGAGGATCAACGTTTTGTGCACCCTCCGCGAACCGGTCAGTCATGACGAACTCCAACGCGGCAGATCTCGAGGCGGAGTACGAGCGGCGGACGCCGACCTCGAAGGAACACTTCGAGGAGGCGCGAACGTATCTTCCCGGCGGCGACACGCGCGAGGTGACCTACGTCGATCCGTATCCGACCTTCGTCGAGGAGGCGTCCGGGTGCACGCTGACGACGGCCGATGGGGAGGAGCTGCTCGACTTCCTGAACAACTACACCCAGTCGGTCCTCGGCCACGCACCGCCGACCGTGGTCGATGCGGTCACGGAGCGGTTCGCCCGCGGAAACGGACTCGCGGCGCCGACGACGGAGGCCACCGAGTTGGCACGCCGGATCGTCGAGCGCGTTCCCTCGGTCGAGACGGTCCGGTTCGCCAACTCCGGAACCGAGGCGACGATGAACGCCATCCGCGCCGCGATCGCCCACACGGGCAACGAGCACGTGCTCAAACTCGACGGCGCGTTCCACGGGACTCACGACACGGTGCTCGTCGGCGTCGAGGACGAGGGGCGAGAGAACCCCGGCGTCCCGACCACCGTCGAGGAGCGCGTCTCGACGGTCCCGTTCAACGACACGAAGGCGCTCGTGGAGGCGTTCGAACGACACGGCGACGACCTGGCCTGCTTCATCGTCGATCCGATCATGGGAAACGCCGGGATGATCCCCCCACGCGAGGGGTTCCTCGAGACCGCCCGCGATCTCACGGCGGACACCGACACGCTCCTGCTGTTCGACGAGGTGATGACCTTTCGCATGGACCCGGGCGGCGCCCAGGAGCGGTACGGGATCCGCCCGGATCTCACGGCGTTCGGGAAGTTCATCGGTGGCGGGCTTCCCGCGGGCGCCTTCGGCGGCCGCGAGGACGTGATGTCGGTGTTCGATCCCGCCACCGGGTCGGTCACCCACTCGGGGACGTTCAACGCAAACCCGGCGACGATGGTCGGGGGCGCCGCCACCCTCGACGCCCTCGACGGGAACGCGATCGAGCGGCTCAACGACCTCGGCGCGACGGCACGCGAGCGCCTCGAAGCCGTCTGTGCGGACGCGGAGGTACCCGCGCAGGTCACCGGCGACGCGTCGTTTCTCAACGTCCACTTCACCGACGACGAGGTGCGCGACGCGCGGACCGGAACGACCCACGAGGCGATCACGGAACGGTTCTCCCTCGCGATGCGGAACCGGGGCGTGTTCGTCGCCGATCGCGGGTTGGTGAACCTCTCGACGCCGATGGGCGAACCCGAGATCGACGCGCTCGTCGACGCGGTCGAGGGTGCCCTGGCGGATCTCTCGACCGCGGCCGCGTTCGATGGGGCCTGATCAGGGTCCGTGGCTGCCCCACGCGAAGGCCGTCCAGCCGCCGTCGGCGGTCAACACCTCGCCGGTGACGAAGTTGTCCCGGGAGGCGAGAAACAGCGCGCAGTTGGCCATCTCCTCGGTCGTGCCGAACCGCCCCATCGGCGTGCGGTTCTCGACCTCCTCTTGTGTGTAGTCCGCCGACTCCATCGTCTGATCGGTGATGGCCGTGCGGATGTACCCCGGCGCGAGCGCGTTGACGTGGATGCCGTGTTCGGCCCACTCGACCGCGAGGGTCCGCGTCAGGTTGTCGACGCCGCCCTTCGCGGCACAGTAGGGGCTGCGCCGGTGGAGGCCCATCGATCCCATCATGCTCGAGACGTTGACGATGGCGCCGCCGTCATCCTGGTCGATCATCTGGCGTCCGGCCGCCTGCGAGCCGAAGAAGACGCCGGAGAGGTCCACGTCGATGACCTGTCGCCAGTCCTCGGGCGCCATCTCCTCTGCGGGGCCGATGATCGTCATTCCCGCGTTGTTCACCATCACGTCGAGGCGGCCGAACTCCTCGACCGTCGCCTCGACCATGGCCGAAACGGAGTCCGGGTCGGTCACGTCACACTCGACCGGCAGCGTTTCGGCGCCGTCGACCGTCTCCGCGATCTCCTCGGCTGCCGCCTCGGCGCGCTCGTAGCTCCGCGAGTTCGTGACGACGTTCGCGCCCTCGCGCGCGAGTTCGGTCGCGATGGCCTTGCCGATCCCCTTGCTCGATCCCGTGACGATGGCCGTCTCTCCGTCGAATCGTCCGCTCATACGGGTTTTCGCTCGCGCGCACACCTAATAAGTCCCCCCATCGTCGTCGGTCGCCGGCGGCGCGCCGACGGTCTCGTCTAAGACGATCGATCGCCTACGCGTCCTCGTCCGCGGGACGCCCGTCGTCGGTCGCCGGCGGCGCGCCGACGATGAGCCAGACGTGTTCGCCCTCGGTGTCGTTGAGCACCTGTCGGTTCGTCTCGGGCGGGATGCGGACCGCGGAGCCCTCCGGCACGTCGATCAGATCGCCCTCGATCTTCATCCGACCGGGCCCCTCGAGGACGTAGTACAGCTCCTCCTGTTCGGTCTGGCGGTGGTAGCTCATCGCGTCGCCCGGCGAGAGGTACCACACCTTCGGTCGCATCTCCGTACAGCCGAGCTCCGAGACGAGATCGACGTGGTCCGTCCCCGAGCTCGCCGAGGGAGTCGGTTCCACGTCGTGAACCTGGACCATGCTGTAGTCGTCGGACATGTCCCCGACTCCGTCGTCCTCGCGTAAAAAGGTGCGCCGTTCGGCGTTGGCGTCCCGGACCGGTAGAAGTCGCCGTAGGTCGCTCCTACCGGATTCGAAGTCGGGACATACCTATCCGTGGAGACGTCCCTTCTCCGTCCATGAGCACCCCTGTTGCGGACCGAGAGAGTCTGGAAACGCACCTGTTGAAAGCCCTCGAGAACACGAAGGATCCGGAGGCGCGCTACCACATCCGCGAGTCGCTCCAGAAGCTCCAGATCGAATAGGACGGCGACGAGAGGCGCCGAAAACGCCGACCTCTCGATCGAATCAACGTCGATCGGTCCAAAGGCTATTGGGCGGCGGCGGGAAAGGCCAGCCATGGCCGACACGTCCCGCGAGTGGCGTCTCGCGAAGCGACCCCACGGCGAACCGGAGCTGGACTGTTTCGAACTGCACGAACGCGACGTCCCGGTGCCCGAGCGAGGTGAGGTCCTGATCCGCGTGCGATACCTCTCCGTCGATCCGTACATGCGCGGGCGGATGCGGGACAGCGAGTCCTACGCGGACCCGTGGGCGGTCGGCGACCCGCTGCGCGGCGGCGTGGTCGGCGAGGTCGCCGCGAGCGAGAGCGACCGATACGACGTCGGCGACCTGGTCTCCGGGAGGGGAACCTGGGCCGACTACACCGTTCTCGACGCCGCGGACGTCACGGCCGTCGATCCCGACATCGCCGACCTCCCGGCGTATCTCGGAACGCTTGGAATGCCGGGACGGACGGCCTATTTCGGCCTGCTCGAGGTCGGGGAGCCGAAGCCCGGCGACACGGTCGTCGTCTCGGGCGCCGCCGGCGCGGTCGGATCGACCGTCGGCCAGATCGCGAAGCTGAACGGGTGTCGCGTCGTCGGGTTCGCCGGGTCCCGAGAGAAGACCGCGTGGCTGACCGAGGACCTCGGCTTCGACGCCGCGATCGACTACCGGGCCAGGGAGGACTACGCCGCGGCGCTCGAGGAGGCGGCGCCCGGCGGCGTCGACGTCTACTTCGACAACGTCGGCGGTCCGATCACGGACGCGGTGTTCACGAAGCTCAACCGCGACGCACGCGTCGCCGTGTGCGGCCAGATCGCCCACTACAACGACGAGGAGGTCCCGACCGGTCCGCGAAAGCTCCCGTCGCTCATCGCCACCCGCGCCAGGGTCGAGGGACTTTTGGTTCGCGACTTCGCGACGCGACACGACGAGGCCAACGACCGGCTCGCACGGTGGGTCGACGACGGCGACATCGTCCATCGCGAGACGATCGTCGAGGGGCTCGAGAACGCGCCGGACGCCTTCCTCGGACTCTTCGCCGGCGACAACGTCGGCAAGCAGGTCGTCGAGGTCTCGACGCCGCCGTGACGATCACGGCAGGCAGGTCGCAAGGAACCCGACGATCCGGTCGAGCCGCTCGTCGATCCGATCGGCGCCGTTTCGAATCGGACGTTCAGGGAGGTCCGACGACGGGGTTCTCGATCGATCCGTCCTCGAGTTCGATCCTCCCGTCGCCGTCGACGGTGACCTCGTGTCCCGCGTACTGGAAGGCGACCTCGCCGTCCGACATCGACTCGACGACCGCGTTCAGCGCGTCCGGATCGACGGCGTCGTACAGTACCGGGAGATCCAGAACGTCCCTGTCGGTCGTCTCAGCCACTCGTCGGATGACGCGTTCGGAGACTGACCGGTTCGTCCGCGGCATAACCGATCCAGGTCGGGTTGTGTCTTAAACCTACGTCAGACAACCACCGCTTCACCGTTTGGTCGGATAACCACCGCATCGCCGTTTGGTGGGATCGCGACGGCGTGAGCATCCGATCACGCTCGACTCGGGTCACCAGGACGTCTGACACAGGTTAATATGCGTCGACATACAGGGTTCAACCAACGATGCTTCGAGCGACCCACGAGCGAGTCGACCGCCCCGACCGACGAGACCGGCCCTCCAACCGGACGATCCGGGGGATCCGGCGATGAAGCTCGCGACGATCGGCGTCGGAAACGCCGGCAGCAAGCTCATCGACCGGATGATCGAGTTCGAGCGCGACACCGGCCGAAACCTCTGTCGACACGCGCTCGTGATCAACACGGCCCGGACCGACCTGGCGAAGCCCCAACACGTGCCCGAGGACCGCCGCGTCCTGATCGGCGACACCCATCGGAAGGCGCGCGGCCACGGCGTCGGCGGCGACGCGGAGGTCGGCGCCGAGGTCGCAAAGACCGACATCGACGAGATACGTCGGGTGTTCGACGACGTCGAGATCCACGAGGTCGACGCGATCCTCGTGGCCGCGGGGCTCGGCGGCGGCACCGGCAGCGGGGCCGCCCCGGTCGTCATCGACGAGCTTCAAAAGATGTACGACGAGCCGGTCTACGGGCTCGGCGTGCTCCCCGGCAAGTACGAGGGCGGCCGACCGGCGCTCAACGCCGCCCGGTCGCTCCAGTCGTTCGTCACCAAGGTGGACAACTTCATCGCCTTCGACAACGACGCCTGGCGCTCGCGCGGTCAGACGATCGAACAGGGCTACGAGGAGATGAACGAGGAGCTGGCCACCAGGATCGTCACCCTGCTCGCGGCCGGCGAGGTCGACGACTCCGACGTCGGCGAGAACGCGATGGACTCGAGCGACATCATGCGGACCCTCGAGATCGGCGGCGTCTCCTCCATCGGCTACGCGTCCACGGAGCTGGCCACGCAGTCGGAGGGGCTGCTCTCGCGGTTCAACGAGGGCGAGGACCTCCAGGAGGACTCGACGGACGCGGCCAAGATCAAGGGGCTCGTCCGCCGGGCGGTCAACTCCCGGCTCACCGTCCCCTGTGAGGTCTCGAGCGCCGACCGCGCGCTGATCGTCTTCGCCGGTCCGCCGGCGGCCATCTCGCGAAAGGGCGTCGAGGCCGCCCGCGAGTGGCTCGAGAACGAGGCGGACACGGTCGACGTGCTCGCGGGCGACGACCCCCGGCGGAACTCCTCGACGCTCGCGGCGGTGGTGCTGCTCTCGAACGTGACCGAGACGCCGCGGATCGACGAGATACAGAACCAGGCCGTCGACGCACAGAACAAGATCCGCGAGCTCGACGCGGTCCGCGAGGAGGAGATCGAGTCGCTGATCACCGACGACGACAATGACCTGGACCCGATCGTCTAGCGTGCCGCTCGGGGGAGGGGGGACGTCGGGGGCGAACGAATGAAGCTCTCGCTTCTCGGCGTCGGCAACGCCGGGACCCGGATCGTCGACCGGCTCGTCGAGGCCGAAGCCGAGACGGGCCGCGAGTTCACCGAGGGAAACGTCCTCGCGTTCGACACCTCGACGGTCGCGTTCGAGGAGACGACGACCATACCGGAGGACCGTCGGGTGCTGATCGGCGACACCCATCCCGAAGTCACGGAGCACCACCCGAACGGGGACGCCGATAGCGATGCCGACGGCGATCACGCGGGCCCCCCTGCGGACGCGGACGCCGACGATTCCGCGTCCGTCGTCGATAGCGAGCGACCGGGCGTCGGCGGCGATCCGGACGTCGGCGCCGCGGTCGCGCGCGACGACCTCCCGGAGATCCGTCGCGCGCTCGACATGGTCGACGAGACGGAGGTCGACGCGACGCTGGTGGTCGCCGGGCTGGGCGGCGGCACCGGAAGCGGCGTTGGGAGCGTCCTCTTAGAGGAGCTTCAGTCGAGCTACGAGGAGCCGGTCTACGTCCTCGGCGTTCTGCCTGCCGAGACGGAATCGGACGAGCGCGCTCTGACCGCTGCCCGCGGAGTACGGACGATCGTGCCGCTCGCCGACGCCGTGATCCCGGTTGACAACGAGTCCTGGCGGGCGGGCGAGGCGCGGATCGACGACCGCTACGCGGCGATCAACGACGAGATCGCGACCCGGATCCTCGCGCTGTTCGCGGCCGGCGAGCTGGAGCCCGACAATCCCTCCGAGATGCGGATCGATCCGACGGACGTCAGCCGGACGCTCGGCGTCGGCGGCCTCGCCGCAATCGGGCACGCCACCATCGAGATCGATTCCGGCCCGAACGGGCTCATCGGGCGGCTGCTGGCGCTTTTGGGCCTCCGCGAGGACGACCCCGACACGACGACCGACGCCGCGACGATCAAGCGGCTCGTGCGCCGCGCCCTCGAGTCCAAGCTGACGATGCCGTGTGACGTCTCCTCCAGCGATCGCGTCTTGCTCATCCTCTCGGGGCCGCCGGCGAAGATCTCCCGGAAGGGCTTCGAGACCGGACGGTACCTCCTCGAGGACGAGACCGGGACGGTCGAGGTGCTCGCCGGGGACGAGCCGCTTTCACGTGCCGACTCGATCACGGCGACGGTGCTTTTCGCGAACGTCACCGACGTCCCGCGGGTCGAAGAACTGCAGCGCCGCGGTCTCGCGAGCCGTGAGGAGGCGACCACCTCGGCGTCCGCCGCCGCGAAGGAAGTCGCCGCCTCGGCGGCCGCGGATCGGACGGACTCGTCCGGATCGCCGCCCGACGATCGGGGCTTCGAGTTCGGCGAGAACGGCGACGGTTCCGATCGCGGCGTGGCCATCGAGGACGCCGACGGCGGGATGGCAACGAGCGTGTCCGACAGCGAGACGGCGCCGGCGGAGACCGGTGACGAGGCGGAGACTGGGGACGAGACGGAGACCGGTACCGAGACGGAGACTGGGGACGAGACGGAGACCGGTACCGAGACGGAGACTGGGGACGAGACGGAGACCGGTACCGAGACGGAGACCGGTACCGAGGCGGAGACCGATCGGGAGTGACGGCTCCGGCGGTTTCGAACGGCACTCGAGCCGAAACCTCGATGTCGCTCCGCGAGAACCGTCGAGGCGGGATGCGGATCGCACTCATCGCACACGACGACGAGAAGCCCGAGATGATCGCGTTCGCGAACGAACACGAGGAGATCCTCGCCGAACACGACCTCATCGCGACAGGAACAACGGGCGGCCGCCTGAACGACGAGACGGATCTCGAAGTGACGCCGCTCGAGTCCGGGCCGCTCGGGGGCGATCTGATGATCGGTTCGGCGGTCGCCAACGACGCCTGCGACGCCGTCTTCTTCTTTCGCGATCCGATGACCGCACAGCCCCACGAGCCGGACATCACGGCGCTGCTCCGGATCTGTGACGTTCGAGACGTCCCGCTCGCGACCAACCGATCGAGCGCGACGGCCCTCCTTTGTGGACTCGACGCCGCCGTCGAGTAGCTCGAGCGATCGAATCGCAACGCCGCGACCACCATCACTATGGGCACCACCGTCGATGTGCCCGCATGGACGACCGAACCAGACTCTACGTGTCGGGGTTCATCGCCGCGACCATCGCGTACGTCACCACCGTCCTGGCCTTCGCCGGCCGGTTCGCGATCTTCGAGTGGATCGCGTTCGTGATCGCCTTCCTCGTCGTCTTCGTCGGGTTCGATCGGTTCGTCGTCTGGCTCGAGTCCCAGGAGTGATGGGCGGTCGAGCCATCAAAACGGCTTCACGGGAGGAGGAGTTCACGGTCGGAGGGATCCGCGGTCACGGGGATCCTACTCAGAGGAATCCCGAGATGCCGAGCGCCTCGAGGATCGGAACGCCGGCGACGAGCGAGCCGAGGACGTACCCGCCGATCGCGCCGCCGTTCAAAAGCGGCAGGCCGGCGTGTGCGCGCCCGCGCATCACCCATCGGAGCAACACGAACAGCCCGGCGAAGATCCCGACCATCGCGAGGAGCGCCGGGAGGTTGAGCCCGACGATCGGAACCCCGAGATCGGGCGCCGGCGAGAAGGTCGCCGCGCTCGCGACCAGCACGGTCGGAATGACGGCGTCGCCGAGGCCGATGAAGAACGCATCGCGCTCGTCGTCGTTTTCGTGGTCTCCGTCGCCTTCGTCCGCGGCGCTTCCGTCGACGTCGTTCGAGCCGTCGACGTCGGCGGCACCGCTTTCGTCCCCGTTGTCGACTCCGTCCTCACTTCCGTCGCCGTCCTCACTCCCGTCACCGTCCTCGTCCGCCTCCGCGAGGAACGAGTAGGAGAGCGAGAGCGGGATCACGAGAACGACCGGGATCCGAAGGTCCATGACTCCCTCGGCGAGCGAGAGCATGTGCTCGGTCCCGTAGACGGAGATCGCATCGTAGACCGCGAGGAAGCCCAACAACACGAGCGCCGGGAGGATCCCGAAGGAGATGCCGAACAGGCCGGCCGCGCCGGCCCCCATCAGCACGCCCGCGGCGTCGATCACGTACCACTCCGGGTACACGAGGAGCGCGATCGACACGGCCGCGGAGGGAACGACGGCGAGGACCGGATCGAAGAGCGCGGAGAAGACGTACCACGCCAACAGCCCGGCCGTCCCGACGATCACGTACCGGACCGCTCGGTCCAGATCGTAGCGGAACGCGGCGAGCATGAACCCGGTCGCGACCAGGATGGCGGCGAAGTACGCGAGGCTGTTCGTCGGGTCCTGGGGGTCCTCGACCGGCTGGTAGCCGCTCTCGACGAACTCCGGGACGAGCGCGAGCGCCCCGAGCTGGACGATCAAGAAGAGGGCGGCGGCGAACGCGACGCCGCGGTACTCGCGGGGGATCATCGCGCGTAGAGCTTGCCCCCGAGGAGGTCGGCCAGCGTGACCCCGTCGTTCGGCGTCACCGCGACGTAGGGGCGGTCGACCGGGCCGAACACGTCGACCACGCGGCCCACGGTCGAGAGCGACTCGTCCACGACCGTCTCGCCGATCCCGGGCGGATCCTCGCCCGTCGATCCGCGAGCGATCGCGAGCCCCTGTGCCGTTCGCACGACGTCGCCGACGCGTTTCACGAGTCGTCCCTGAGGAGGCCGACGTAGGCAGCGACGGCCTGCACGAGGTCGTTCTTCGTCGTGTCCTCCGTGCCTCGCACGAGGACGCGCCCACGTGCTTCGTGTTCGCGGGAGTAGCTCGCGTCCCGTTCGATCACGGCGTCGTAGCCGACCTGCTGGACCGCCTCGGCGATCTCGTCGACGGTCGGATCCGGAAGCGCCTGATCGCCCGCGACGCGCCGACCCGCTGACCGAGACAGATCGGCGTCGAGATAGGCGGGATAGATGACGTTCTCGACCATACCGATCCGCCGTCCCCGGGCCGTAAGGTCGTTTCGACTGGCGGGAGCGCCCCCGACGTCGCTCTCGAGACGTCGTGGGACGTGCTCGCGGGACCGGCGCGGCGGTCGCCGATCACGCCGCCGCCCAATTGCACCGGCCCCCCATTGCACCGGCTCCCGGTCGGCGCCCTGCCCGCCGTTCAGCGTAGGGAGTATCGACGTCGCTCAGCGTACCGCATCAGCGATCCGGGAGAGATACGGGTTGATCCGATCGAAGGCGATCAGGTAGACCCCGATGAGGATCCCGATCAACCCCAGCGGAAACGCCCCGGTCACGGTGGCGATGAACACGATGAGTCCCACGATCCTGACGATCTTGGCCGTTCGCTCGTTCATACTTGTCCCCCGTGCGACAGACTCGCGTGATCGCAATTAAAAGTTGTCCGCAAGGTGGTGCGAGGCGGTGACGGCGCTCTCCTCGCTCTCTGACGTGAGACGGTTCCACGACCGGATTCCGTGGGAGTGACGACCCGTCACTCGCCCTACTCGTGATCTCCGGCCTTCGATCGGAGCCGTTCGATCGAAGACGTCGTTCGAACGGTCAACGATCGCGGATCCATTCACGGAACGATCGCTCGCGAGACGACGACAGGAGTTTGACCCTTCCAAAAACCTTAAACGGTCGCGGGATACCGTCGTGCATGAACCCTCCGCTCGCTGCGACCCTCGCGTTCGAACCGTCACTTTCGACCGTCCTCGTCCCCGAACTCGCCCAGGTGACACAGCCGGGAGCGCCACAACCGGGAGCGAACGTGTCGCTCATCGGGAGCGTCCTCGGATCCGTGCTCCTCACCGTGGTCATCGGCGGCGGACTGCTCGCGTTCGCGCCCGACTACGTCGATCGAACCACGGGACGGATCCTCGACGATCCGGGAGAAACCGTCCTCTACGGGCTCGGGATCGGCATTGTGCTGGTGATCGGCATGGTCGTGTTGTTCATCACCGTCTTCGGGATCGTTCTCGCGATCCCGTTGATCCTGGCTACGATCGTCGCGAGCGAGCTCGGATATCTCGCCGCCGGCAGGGCCGTCACCGACGAGTGGGGTCCCGCATTGCTCGTCGCGATGGGCGTGTCCGCGATCGTCGGTGCCGTCCCGATCCTCGGTGCGGTCGTCGGACTGGTTCTCAGTAGCTTCGGGATCGGGGCTGCGTACCTCGATCTCACTCGGTAGCCGTCACCGATCGAGCCGCCGCGAGAACAGCGCCGTCGCGACGATCGCGACCGCCGCGATGGCGATCCCGAACCCGGGTGTGTCGTCCGTGGTCGGATCCGAGGTCCCCTCCTCGGTTGCCGGCGCCGAGGTTCCTCCCTCGGTTGCCGTATCCGAGGTCGTTCCGTCCGGAGTCGCCTCGACGGTCGACCCCGAACTCGGAGCCGAATCCGCTCGCAGCTGCTCGGAGACGTTCTCCACCGTGTAGACCACGCTTCGCGGCGCGGGCTGGTTGACCCACTGGACGGGGACGTAGATCGTGTTGTTCTCGCGACCCGCGGTGGTGCTCGCGTAGGGTTCCTCGGCGTGAATATCCGAGTCCCGGTCCGTGATGAGGATGTACTCCGGGTCCATCTCTAAGACGACCTCCGCGCTCAACTGGGGGTAGCCTGTGTGGTTCTCGGCCGCGACGTTTCTGGCGCCGGCCGTGGTCAGCATCTCGTCGATGAAGGTGTCGCCGGCGGCGACGTAGCCGCTGCCGAGCGGATAGAGGATGGTGGGTCGCTCGTCGTCGTCGTCGACCGAGACCCGGGCCGTCTCCACGCTCTCGTTCATCCAGGCGTTCGTCTCGGCGGCCCCCTCGCAGTTGCCGGTGAGCCTGCCGATCGTCGTCGTCTTCGCCGCGACGTCCTCGATCGAGTGTGCACGCGGGAGGTGGAAGACGGGGAGGCCGGCATCGCGCATCCCCGCCAGCTGTTCCGTGTCGGTCGAGTTCGGGACCAACACGAGGTCGGGCTCGGTGCCGGCGACCTCCTCGATGCTCACCCCGAACTCCGAGGAGACGGGGGTCCGCTCGTCCGCACCCTCGAGGTAGGAGGCGTACCGCGTCACGCCGACGACCTGCGAGCGCCCGCCGATCTCCCACATGGTCTGGGCGGCCGAGGGATTCGTCGTCGTCACGCGCTCTGGGCGCTCCTCGAGGCGAAGCGTCTCGCCCGAGGCGTCGGTGAGTTCGACCGGGAACGCACAATCGCTCGCTCCTGACTCCGCGGCGGCGACCGGCGCGGCCGCCGCGGGGAGGAGCAACGTCGCGACGAGGACCACGGTCACCGCGGTTCGTGTTCGCATCATCCCTTCCTCACCGTCAGTCCAATAAATATTTAGCTACTGCAAGCCGGTTTGTGACACCGTGCGACGGACCCGAACCGCGACGTGGTGTCTGGGCCTGACGACGCTCCTGGCGGCCGTCGTGGCCGCGAGCGCGGCGCTCGGCCCGGTTCGGGTCCCCCCGACGGCGGTCGCGAAGGTGCTTTTGGACGCGCTCGTCGTTCCGGTCGGCGCGGAGTTCGGACTGCGGTCGATGCCCGGCCCGCTCTTCGTCCCGGCCGTCGAGCTGCGGTACGTCTCGCCCTTCTCCTATCCGGTCTCGGACCTCCACCGACAGATCGTCGTCGCGATCCGGCTGCCGCGGATCCTGCTCGCGGCGATCGTCGGGTTCGCGCTCGCGGCCGCCGGCACCGTGATGCAGGGGTTCTTCCGGAACCCCATGGCCGATCCATCGATCATCGGCGTCTCCTCGGGCGCCGCGGTCGGCGCGGTCGCGTTCATCGTGGCGCCGCTCGCGTTTCCGACGTGGCTCCGATGGCTCGGCCTTCAGGGGATGGCCTTTCTCGGCGCCCTCGTCGCTGCCTTCGGCGTGTACGCGATCGCAACGAGGAACGGACGGACGCCGGTTTCGACCCTGCTTTTGGCCGGCGTGGCCGTCCAGACGTTTCTCGGCGCCGTCATCTCCTACCTCCAGTTGCGGGCCGAAGAGAGCCTGCGCGAGGTCGTCGGCTGGCTGATGGGCCACCTCGCGGGCGCGAACTGGGCGGAGGTACACGTGACGCTTCTCGTCGTTCCCGTCCTGTTCGCGGTGCTTTTGGCCTACGCGCGCGATCTGAACGTCCTGCTTCTCGGCGAGGAGGAAGCGCGGGGGCTCGGGATCGAGGTCGAGCGGACGAAGCGCGTCCTGCTCGGCGTCTCCTCGCTCATCACCGCCGCGGGCGTGGCGGTCACCGGCGTGATCGGCTTCGTCGGCCTGATCGTCCCCCACATGCTTCGCCTCGTCGTCGGACCGGACCACCGGATCCTGCTTCCCACTGCGGCGCTCGCCGGCGCGTCGTTCCTGGTGATCGCCGATACGGCCGCCCGACTCGCCAGCGCGGAGCTGCCGGTCGGAGTGGTCACCGCGGCCGTCGGCGCGCCGTTCTTCCTGTTTCTGCTTCGGCGCCGGGAGGTGCACGATCTGTGAGCGGGCCCGAGGAGACCACGGGCGAGTCGGGCGACGCCGCGGGCGAATCACGAAACGTGGACTCCGACGTCGACGACGCCGTCGAGGACTCGCCTCCGGCGATCCGCGTTCGCGATCTGACCGTCTCGTTCGGCGATCTCACGGTGCTTTCGGGGGTGTCCCTCTCGGTGGACCGCGGGACGTTCCTCGGGCTCGTCGGCCCGAACGGGGCCGGAAAGACCACGCTCTTGCGGACGCTTCGCGGGACGCTGGCGCCGGACCGCGGAACGGTGACGCTCGGCGGCGACGACGTTGCCACGCTCTCCGCGAGCGCGATCGGCCGGCGGGTCGCATCGGTGCCCCAGGAGACCTCGCTCCCCTTCTCCTTCGGCGTCGAGCAGGTGGTCGAGATGGGTCGGACGCCCCACCTCTCGCGGTTCGATTCGATCGGTTCCGACGATCGCGAGGCGATCGAGCGGGCGATGGATCGAACCGACGTCTCTCGATTTCGAGAACGATCGATCGAGTCGGTTTCGGGAGGCGAGCGCCAGCGCGTGCTGCTCGCCCGCGCGCTCGCCCAGGAGACGTCCGTCCTCCTCCTCGACGAGCCAACCGGGAGCCTCGACATCAACCACGCGGTTCGGACCCTCGAACTGGTCCGCGAGCTGGTCGCGGACGGCAAGACGGTCGTGGCCGCGATCCACGACCTCAACCTCGCCGCGCGCTACTGCGACGAGCTCGCGCTGCTCTCCGACGGATCGATTCGTGCCGCCGGACCGCCCCGGCAGGTGCTCACTGCCTCGACGCTACGGGACGCCTTCGACGCCCGAACGCTCGTCACCGATCGACCGGGGACGGCGGCGCCGCTCGTCACCGCGCTCCCGGACGACGGAGAACCTCGGGAGGACGAGACACCCCCGCACGTCCACGTCGTCGGGACCGGATCCAGGGCCGCGACGGTCGTGCGCGCGATCGCACGGGAGGGATTCGAGGCGAGCGTCGGGGTCGTCCCCGCGGGCGACGCGGCCGCCGAGGCCGCCCGCGAGGTCGGAGCCGACCCGATCCTCGTGCCCGCGTTTTCGGAGATCAACGACGAGGCCGCCGGCGCCGCACGCGATCGCGCTGCCGAGGCCGACGCGCTCGTCGTCGTCGGGCTTCCGGCGACGGGAAACCGCTCCGTCGTCGAGTCGGTGCCCGAAACGAAACGCCTCGTTGTCGGCCGATCGGCGGTCGAGGGAGTGGAAGCCCCCACGACCGAGGCGGCTGCCGAAACCGGGGGAACGGACGGAACCACGGAAACAGCCGGAACCGCTGGAACTGCCGCGCTCGACGACGCGGCGGACGTGATCGCGAGGCTGGAGACGATGATCGATCGAACTCGCAGCGGTCGGTGAAGGAGGACGCCCGGGGAGGTGGCCTCACGCCGGGCGAACGCGGATCGAGTTCGCGACCGCCTCGGGGAGGCTCTGTTCGCCCGCCGGCGTCCGGACGGTGATCATCCCGAAGGGGGCCACGTCGGTGATCTCCATCTCCGTTCCGGGGGTCACTCCGGCCTCGTCGAGGTAGGCCAGTTCCTCGTCGTCGCGGTCGGAGACGCGCGTGACCGTCACGCGATCGCCGGGTGAACACTTCGCGAGCCCGACGGAGTCGTCGTCGACCGGCTCGAGGTCCGCGCCGGGGATCGGGTCGCCGTGGGGGTCGACCTCCGGATCGTCGAGCGCGGCGGCGACGCGCCGCTCGAACTCCTCGGAGATGTGGTGTTCGAGGCGGTCCGCCTCGTCGTGGACCTCGCTCCAGTCGTAATCGAGGTGTTCGGCCAGGTAGGCCTCGAGCAGCCGGTGGTGGCGGATGACCTCGAGGGCGACCGCCTCGCCCTCGGGAGTCAACTCGACGCCCGTGTACGGCTCGCGGTCGACGAGCCCGCGGTCGGCCAGCTTGGAGAGCATGTCCGTGACCGTCGGCGACGTCTTTTCGACCTCCTCGGCGATGTCGGAGGTCGACACCGGCGGACCGTCCCGCGTCTGGAGGACGTAGATGGCCTTGAGGTAGTCCTCCATGACGTCGCTGAGCATCATCGACGTGTTGGTCGGGGTGGCGGAAATACGTGCGGGATCGGATCCGACTCTACGTGAGGGACCGGATACAGATCCGTCAGTTCGCGTCCTTCGCGCCCTCAACGGTCTCGCGGACGGCCGCACAGCCCTCGTCGTGGAGGAGGTCCCCGACGACGACGACGTCGGCGTGGGTTCCCATCTCCCGGGCGGTTTCGTAGTCGTGTATCCCGCCGCCGTAAAACAGCGTGGCCTCCTCGAGGGCGTCCCCGGCGGCCGCGACCGTCTCGGGGTCGCCGAAGGTCCCCGAGTACTCGACGTAGACGACGTCCTGTCCGAACAGACGTTCGGCGACGCTCGCGTAGGCCGCGACGTCCTCTGGCGACTGGTCGCAGTCGGCGTTCGTGTACTCCGCGACGGAGGCCTCCGGGTTCAACACGATGTAGGCCTCGGTGTGGGTTCGGTCCCAGTCGAGACCGTCCTCGATGCGGACCCACTCCTTGTGGGCGCCGACGATCCAGAAGGGATCTTCGGCGTTGAACACCGTCGGGATGAGGTAGCCGTCGAGCTCCGGCGAGTCGATGACGACGGAGGGGTTCGACGGCTCCTGGTAGATCGGGACGTCGTGTGCGGCACACGCCTCGATCACGCGTTGCATCTTCTCCTCGGTCACGCCGAGCGTGCCGCCGATCTCGATCGCGTCGGTCCCGGTCCGAACGACGTCCTCGAACGTCTCGTTCCCGTACAGCTCCTTGTCGGGATCGACTTTGAGGAGGTGATCCCACTCCTCCCACGGGTTCGTCATTACACGGAGCCACACCGGCAGGGTGTAAAAAGCAAGCGATGGATCGTGCGGGACGCCCGAATCGCCACCGGATCCGAGGCGAACGTCGCGAAGGCGAAAACGGACGCCAGCGTCGGGAGGTCAGGACGAGGGAGTCGACTCGGTCGTCTCGTCGTCAGCGCGCTCGGTTCCCGAGGACGGTTCATCGTCTCCCGTAGACGTTTCATCGTCGTCGGAGCCCCCCTCATCCGTGTCGGCATCCTCATCGCCTTCGTCCCTCGACTGCTCGGGTTCGACCTCATCGACGTCGACGTCGGTTCCCGCGACCCCGCTCTCCGATATCACGGGTTGGAGGTTGTAGCTCGCCTGATTCCCACGTTTGACCACGTTGATGTCGAAGACGAAGCTCGTCGTCTCTCCCGACCGGACCTCGAACGGCTTCGTGATCTGCAACTTCCCGCTTGGAATCATCACCTCCACCTGATCGCCGTCGACGATCCCCTCGATATCGGAGGCGTGGAGCTCGATCTTTCGGTAGCTCCCCTCCGACAGTTCACCCTCGAAGACCGGCATCGCGTCGTTCTCGATCACTTGCGTCAGATCGACGGTCGCGCCGTCGAGATCGATGACGGAGAACCCCTCGCGCCGTTCGACCCGAGCGTCGGATCCCGAATCGGGCCCCCCGTCTGATTCGTCCGTTTCGTCTGATTCGTCCGTTTCATCGGGTTCGTCCGTCCCGTCGTCGGCACCGTCGTCCGTGCCCGTCCGATTCTCCGTGTCCGACCCGTTTTCCGAGTCGGTCGAGTCGGCCTCCTCCTCGGATTCCTCGCCTTCGCCCTCGAACACCCGAGCGCTGTCGAAGGTGACGTCGAGGCGATCGAAATCACCGATGTCGGCGGGCATGTCGCTCACCAACAGTCGGAAGTTCGATCCGGACGGCTCCGATCCGTCGGATCCGGGACCGCTCGGTACGCCCGAACAACCGGCGAGAAGTGTCGTTCCCACTCCCGCCCCGAGCGTGAGCACGCGTCGTCGGTTCAGATGGATGGGCGATTCGTCGTCGTTCGATCGATCGAAGGACAGGTCGTCTCGGTTCATGGCGTCCTCCACTAGGGACGCCGAGTGGATATATTCGAACGGTACTTCAGACGAATTTAACGGGTTTAATTCGGATTTACCGCACCGCAGTCATTCGATTCTCCGGATCCAAGTCGGAAACACGGGGATCGGGATCCGGGCCGTAGCCGTGGCCGGTCGAACGCGCGCCCGCCTCCGAAGTGTATCGATGGACGTCGATCAGTCAGTCGATGGACGTGGATCCATCCGTCGATGGACGTCGATCAATCCGCGTTCGCCTGCCAATCACGGACCGTATCCGGCCCGACACCCTCGACCCGGTCGGCCAGGTCGTCCGGGTCGGCCTCCTTGAGGTCGGTGACGCCGTCGACGCCGGCGTCGGCGAGCTTCTCCGCAGTGCGTTCGCCGATCCCCTCGAGCGTCTCGAGTTCCGAGCCGTTCTGTCGGGCCTCGTACTCGCGGTAGTTGCAGATGGGACAGCCGAGCTCCCAGGGCTCGTCACCGGAGTGGACCCGGAGGTGCGGCAGGTCGTGTTCCTCGCAGGTCTCCTCCGTCACCTCGATCTCGCCGCGGCGGGGCAGCGGTAGCGAGTAGTCGCAGTCGGGATAGCGCGTACAGCCGACGAGCCGCGATCCCGACCGCAGGTGTTTGATCGCGAGCTCGCCGCCGTGGTCGTCGCCACACGCGGGACACTCGCCGATGATCGTGTCCTCGGTGGCGTCGGCCTCGTCGGCCTTACACTGCGGACAGCCGTGAACGAACGTCTTGCGTCCCGCGAGCATCTTGACGTGGTGGAGGCCGTGGTCCTCGCAGGTCTCCTCGAGGACGATCGGCTTGCCGGTCGAGGGAAGCGGCAACGTGTACTCGCAGTCGGGATAGCCGTCACAGCCGACGAAGTGGGAGCCGTACCGCGACTTCCGGACGAGGAGATCCGAGCCGCACTCGGGACAGGGGCCGATCGTCCGGTCGGCCTTCAGCGACTTCCGTAGGTGATCGCCGATATCCTCGCGGGAGTCGGCCAGTTCCTCGAAGACCGCCTCCAGCAGCTCCCGCGATTCGGCGGTGACCTCGTCGTAATCCGCCTCGCCGGCCGCGATGGACTGCATGTCCCGTTCGAGCTGTGCGGTCATCTCCTCGGAGACGATCCGGTCGGCGAACTCCTCTGCGGCCTCGACGACCGCCTCCGCGAGCCGCGTCGGCCGCGGCGGGTCGTTCTCGATGTAGTCGCGGTCGTAGAGCTTCTCGAGGGCGTTGTGTCGCGTCGCCTTCGTCCCCAGCCCGCGCGACTCCATCTCCTCGATCAGCCGGGACTGGCCGTACCGCCGCGGCGGCTGCGTCTCCTTGGCCTCGACGCGACGTTCGGAGAGCGCGAGCGTCTCGCCCTCCTCGACGTCGGGGACGATCGTCTCGCTCGCGGAGCCGTAGGGGTAGACCTCGTGGTAGCCGGCCTCGAGGAGCCGCTTGCCGTTCGCCTTCAGCCGGAGGCCGCCGTCGGCCGCGAGCGTCGGCTCCGCGCCGTCCACGGCCGCCTCGGGGTCGCGGAGCGCGGCCCGAGCGTCGGCCCGGGAGGCGATCGTCGTCGCCTCGCCGTTCGCGAGCGCGAGGACCCGGAGGTGCTCCCAGGTCGCCGCCGGTGCGCACGTCGCGAAGAAGCGCCGCACGACGAGCTCGTAGACCTCCCACTCGTCGTCCGAGAGGTCCGACCGCGAGGGCAGCTCGCCGGTCGGGTGGATGGGCGGGTGGTCCGTGGTCTCCTCGTCGCCCTCAGTCGCCTCGATCGTCTCCCGTTCGAGCAGCGAGGACGCCTCCTCGGAGAACCCGCTCTCGAGGAACGCCTCGAGCAGCTCACGGGGGTCGAGGTCCTCCGGGTACACCGTGTTGTCGGTCCGCGGATAGGTGATGTAGCCGGCGGTGTAGAGGTCCTCGGCGATCGACATCGCGCGCTGGGCGGAGTAGCCGAGCGACCCGGCCGCGCGGATGAACTGGGTCGTGTTGAACGGCGCTGGCGGCTCGTCGCTTCGGGTTCGACGGCGGACGTCGTCGACGGTCGCCCCGCCGGCGGCCTGAAGGGCCTCGGAGAGCGTCTCGGCGACGTCGCCGTCCCAGACGCGCTCGGCCTCGTTTCCGTCGGCGTCGAGCAGGAAGTACTGGGCCTCGAAGGCGTCCGCGTCCTCCTTCTCGAGGTCCGCGAACAGCTCCCAGTAGGACTCGGGGTCGAACGCCCGGATCTCTCGTTCGCGATCGACGATGAGTTTGAGCGTCGGGCCCTGCACCCGTCCCACCGAGATGAAGTCGTCGCCGAGCTGGCCGGCCGAAAGCGAGAGGAACCGCGTGAGCGCCGCCCCCCACATCAGGTCGATCACCTGGCGGGCCTCGCCCGCGGCCGCCAGGTCGAAGTCGATCTCGTCGGGCTCGGCGAAGGCGTTCTTCACCTCGTTTTCGGTGATCGACGAGAACCGGACGCGGTCGACCGGGACGTCCTCGTTCACCTCGCGGACCAGCTCGTAGGCCTCCTTGCCGATCAGCTCGCCCTCCCGGTCGTAGTCGGTCGCGATGGTGACCCGCGAGGCGTTCCTCGCGAGCCGGCGGAGGGCCGCGACGATGTTCTCCCGCGTCGGGTCCTTGCTCACCGGCGCGTCGATGAGTTCGACCGGCTCGACGTCGCGCCAGTCGTCGTACTCCGGCGGAAAGTCGACCTCGACGACGTGGCCCGACAGGCCGATACACCGCTTTCCGCCCCACTTGTAGACGTTGACGCCGTTCATCCGCTCGGACTCCGCGGACTCCCCGCTCAGGATGTCCGCGATCCGCCTGGCGGCGTTCTCCTTTTCGGTGATGATCAACTCGGGGCCGCGACTCATTGAGGTCCGGTAGGAAACTGCTCCGCGTAAACCTTTCGTGCCGGGGATTCGCGCTTTCGTGCCGGCCACTCGGACGGGATCCCGGATCGAACCCGCGGCCGAATATTGCGGTCGAACCCGCGCTCAGATCCCCTTGCCCATCAGGTGGCTTCGCAACACGTCGGGCGTCTTGACCCCGCTTTCTGTGTTGAGTAGGACGACCGTCTCGTCGCCGTCGAACCACCCATCCTCGGCGAGCGCCCACGCGCCGGCCGGGGCCGCACCGCCGGCAGCTCCCATCTCCAGCACCTCGTGTTGGGCGACCGCCACCGCGCTCTCGAGAATCTCGTCGTCGCTCGCGGTCACGCCCCGTCCCCCGCTTTCGCGCACCGCCTCCACGGCCCACTCGCCCCCTTCGGGGTCCGCGATCTCCAGCTCGCCGCAGATCGTATCGGGCGTCCCCCAGGGCTCCGGGGCGTCGATTCCTCGCTCGATCGCGGCCGCGATCGGAGCACACCCCTCGGCCTGAGCCGCGACCAGCCGGGGTCGCTCGTCGATAACCCCGAGGGATTCCAGCTCGCGGAAGCCCTTCGCGATCCCGGCGAGGACCTCGCCGCTCGCCGTCGGGACCACGACCACGTCGGGCGCGTCCCACCCGAGATCGGCGGCGAGCTCGTATGAGACCGTCTTCGCGCCCTCGTGTCGAAACGGCGTGGAGAACTCCGAGAGGTCGGTGTAGTCGGTCGCGAGCTGTTCGTCGACGGCCGCGACGGCGTCCGGGTGGCGCCCGCCCACGACGCGCATCTCGCCGCCGTGAACGTTCGTCATCGCCTTGTTCGAGAAGGCGCACCGCGAGGGAACGAACGTGTACGATCGAAGCCCCGTTCGGCCCGCGTACGCGGCCATCGACTGACCGGCGTTTCCGGGTGAGGCACACACGAGCGGTTCGACGACCGGGCTCGAACCGGACCCGTCCGTCCCGGCGGTCCCCTCCCCGAGTCCCGCCACCGCCGACATCGCGACCGACAGGCCGCGATCGAGGACCGTCCCGGTCGGGTTTCGCCCCTCGTCCTTGAGGTACACCTCGTCGACGTCGAGCTCGTCGGCGAGACGCTCAGCGGCGACGAGCGGGGTCGATCCCTCACGAGCCGAGACGGCCGACTCGGCGGGAAACGGCAAGACCGCGTCGAATCGCCACAGTCCCGGCTTTCGCGAGTCGGTCGGCGGATCGTGTGGACGCGACGGATCGGCGTCGTTCGACGCGGCCTCACGGATCGCGTCCGGATCGATCGCGTCGAGGTCGTAGCTCGGATCGAGCGGTCCGCCGCAGTTCGAACAGCGTGCCGACGCCGCGAGCGCGTGGTCGCTTCCGCAGCCGCGACACGTCAGTCCCTCGAAGGCGTTGGTCGTCTCCATACCGGCCCTTCCGGACGGGGCGACTAATCGCTTCCCGTCCGCGCCGAGGGGCCCCGTCGAGGATCCACGCCGTTCCCACGGAACCGGCAGTTCCACGGATCCGCGCTCCATCGACCGCTCGCTGCTTCTGTGGTCTCAGTGTTCCGGCAGCAACTCCGCGGGCGCGTCCGCCAGCCCGGCGAGCGCGTCGGCCTCGACGTGGTGGAGGTCGCCGGGGATCACGAGCAGGTGGAGCGGATCGCCGAAGTTCCGCTCGGCGAGCGCCGACAGTCGGTCGGCGGCGACGATCGAGTCGGGGCTGCCGGCCCGGGCGACCGCGACCGCGAGGACGTCCGCCCACTCGGTCGCGAGCAGGTCCGCGGCGTGGTCGGCCGACATGTACTCCTCGTGGTCCGGATCCGGCCCGCGCGGGCCCATTCCGACCTTGATGTCCAGATAGACGATGGTGTGGAGTCCCCGTTCGCGGTTGGCTTCGATCGTCTCGATCACGCTCTCCGGAACCGAGTCGCCGCCGTGGGCGTAGGGGAACGGGAGCGTGACGGCCTTCCCGAACCGGTAGTTCTGCAGGCCGGTCACGCCGGAGGCGGCCGACTGGGCGGTGACGCCGTGGATCACCCGCGTCTCGATGCCGCGCTCCTCGGCGCGGAGTCGCAGATCCGTGTGGGTGGTCGAGACCATCGTGTCGCCGGCGGTGAGGAAGGCGACGTCCGAGGTCTCGGCGGCGTTCAGGATCGGGTCGGGATCCTGCTCCACGCCCGCCCGGTCGCGGACCTCGATCTCGACCTCGTGGTACGCCTCGAGGTCCGCGACGTCGGCGCCGACGAGCCGACTCGTGTAGAACTCCGCGAACGCGCGGTCGGACGCGCGGAGCGCCTCGCGCCCCTCGACGGTGATCGATCGCTCGTCGTGGAGCCCGAGGCCGATGAACGTGAGCATGCCCACGCTCGGACGCGGAGGGGCTTATGGAGTCCGAAATCGTCGCTGTCGCTCGCCGCGACGATGGCGAGCCCAGACCGGACGTCCGGTTCGTTCCGCCGTGATCCGCCTACCGGCGTCCGTTCCGGCTCCGGATCCAGAGTACGACGAGCCCTCCCGCGAGGAAGAAGGGGAAAAGCGCCAGGAAGGCCAGGTTGTACCCGTATCCCTCCGCGAGGTACCCGATGTAGACCGGACCCGCGGACCCGAACAGGATGAGGATGCTCCGCGCCGCGCCGTAGTCCCCGCCCATGCTCGTGTCCGGGAAGTTGTCCATCAAATAGGCGTTCAGCACCGGCGGGTAGCCGGTGATGCCGGCGGCGAGCAGGGCGGCGCCGAGGGCGACGAGCGGCGTCGATTCGGCAACGTAGAGAACGGACAGGCCGACCGCCCCGCTGGCGGCCGCTCCAGCCGCGACGGTGAGATGGCGAAATCGGTCACCCAGGTTTCCGGCGACGATCCGGACCGCAGCACCGACGACGAAGAACGCGACGAAGAAGTTGTTGGCGAGCGTCGATGAGAACCCCTTGGCGAACTGGAGGAACGCCGGCAGGAACCCGAGCACCCCCTGGAAGACGAGGCCCATCAGGATGTAGGCCACGATGATCCACCGGATCCGGGGCTCGCCGAGGATCCGACGGACCGTCCCCCGAACCTCGAAGGTGACCTCGGAGACGTCGAGTTCGTACCGGCCACGGTGAAGGAAATGCATCCCCCCGATGACACAGACGAGCGCCGCGGCGACCGGCAGGAAGGCAACCCGCCAGGTCGCCACGGCGAGTACTCCGATGGCGATCGCCCCGGAGAGGGCGCTGCCGATGTCGATCGAGGCGGTGTAGACGCCGAAGGCCTGCCCGCGGCGTTCCTCGAAGAGCGCGGCGAGTTGGGCGTACGAGGACGGCGAGAACAGGCCGCCACCGAGTCCCATGACCACGAGCCCGACCACGAATCCGGCGTACGTCGACGTCCCCAGGAGCGTGAGGAACCCGGCCGTAAGAAGCGTCATCGCACCGATCAGAACCGTCTTGTAGGAGAGTTGATCGGCCAGTCGTCCTCCGGGGTACTGGGTAACCGCGATCGCGACCCACATCGCCGACAGCGCGGTCCCCGCCTCCGCGGACGTGATGGCGAGATCCTCGATGATCGACGGGAGCAGCGGTCCGAAGATGTTCCGTCCCACGAACGCCGACGTCGTACCGAGCACGATGAGCAGCAACACCCGTCCCGAGTATCCCCCCGATCAATCGCTCTTCGTCGTCGGACGTTACCATGTCGACGACCTCTTTTTCACGATCGATTATAAAACGACGGGCGCACGCACCCGTTCCCGTGGGGAGTCCTCCCGTCGGAGATCGGTCGCACCGCAATCGGGCGAGATGGGTATCGGTCGATCCGCTCTGAGATGGTCAGGGGGTCAAAATACGGGTTTCTCCCTCTCTATGGGTGTTTTAACCGATCGATCCCATGACATACCGTACGGCCACTGGGCTGGATGCCAAACTTTGATTGACCCACCCCAGTATGCTCGTACGATGGTTCAAGGTGACTCGATCGTTCAAATCGGCGTGATTCTCCTCTCCATACTGGGGCTGTGGATCGGCGCGCGACTCCTCGTCGATGCGGTCGTTCGGTTGGCTCGACGGTTCGGACTCTCGGACCTGACGATCGGACTGACGATCGTCGCGATGGGAACGTCAACACCTGAGCTGGCGGTTTCGTTGGACGCTACCCTCAAGGGGTTTGGTGATCTCGCGGTCGCGAACGTCCTCGGATCGAACATCTACAATCTGGCGTTTATTCTGGGCGTGATCTCCCTGTTGAAGGTGATCCCGATCGCGGAATCGCTCGTTCATCGTGACGGCATCGCTCTACTGGCAAGCACTCTCATCGGTGGAATCGCGGTTTTCGATCTCCGGATCACGAGATTCGAAGGCGTACTCTTGGCGGGTACGTTCGTCGCCTATACGGCCTATCTGCTCCGCGCCAACCAGTCGGACTCGACGACATCCCCCGATCAGGCACCCGGAAACGGAGGGGTGGCCAGTTCAGTGACCGAACGTGTGGCCTTCCGCGGGCGTGATTTCGGCCTGCTCCTGGGTGGCCTAGCGCTGGTGCTGGTGAGCGGCGACTACATGGTGGTCGCCGCTTCGGAGTTGGCCCGCGGCGTCGGGATCTCCGAGTGGGTCATCGGCGGGACGATCGTCGCAGCGGGTACGTCGACGCCGGAGTTCGCCGTCTCGCTCGTGGCGATCCAACGGGGGAGCCTCGGCGTCTCGGTCGGAAACATCGTCGGCAGCAACATATACAATATCACGGGGATCCTGGGCGTTGCGGCAATCGTTCGTCCGCTCGTCGTGAGTGGCCTGGCGCTTGAGACGTTAGCGTGGTTGGCCGGTGTCTCTCTACTGATGGTTGCTGCTCTTTGGACGAAACGAGAACTCTCTCGTGTGGAAGGTGCCTTCTTCACCACCTCCGAAATTGCTCGATGGATTCTGGGGCTACTCGGACTGGTCGGTTAGTTCACTCGTACTGGTAGCTGAACTCGATAACGTTTCGGGCGAAACGATGGGGATGGGTAATAGTGAACAAGAGTTATTCTTCAGTGGGTAATAGTGGGTAACATAATGAAAGTCGACGCGCGGGATCTGCGGACGAACGAGACGGACGACAGGGGTCGAATCTACCTCGGGACGGAGTACGCCAACAAACGCGTCACGGTAGCCGTCGTGAATGTCGAATCCGATCGGCCGGATGACGAGGAACTGGCAGCCGCGTATCGCGAGGCCTCTGAAAGTGCGGAAACGCTGGCCGAGGACTGGGATGGGGTGTCGGACGAAGCGTGGACTGGGCTGGATGAATGAGCGAGGCAGTAGCGGTTCGCCGTGGAGACGTGGTCGTCGTCCGACTCGATCCCGCCGAAGGGCACGAGATGCGGAAGACTCGACCAGCGGTGGTCGTCCAGAACGACGTTGGAAACCAAAACTCCAGTACGACCATCGTCGCGCCAGCCACTGGAACGCCCCGTGGCTACCCCTTTGAGGTGATCGTCGAAGCGGACGGTTCTCCGTTCGAAAAAGACTCCGCTATCCGTCTCGACCAGATTCGGGCCGTTTCCGTCGAAAAGCGGATTCACTCGGTCGCGGGACGTCTCGACGGAGAAACGATGAACGAAGTGGACGACGCGCTGAAACTGAGCCTCGGACTCGAGTGAACACCGCCTGAACGTGACGCGCGCGGGATTTCAGCAAATCCTCCACGCGCTCGCCAAACACGTCGTAGAGCGGGGTAGTTCACACGGATGAATTCCACCATACAAGCTGCTGAAACGCCCCGTCGAACACCACTCGTCGAGGTTTGGTGGTAAAATTCTTTGTTCATGGTAACGTAGTATCCGATATGTCAACAGAGACGGACGGGCAGGGGCGGCTATACATCCCGAAAGAGGTGCGCGAGAAGTACGGCCAAAAATATCACATCGTTATGTACGAGGACAGAATCGAGCTGATTCCGGTCGCAGACGACCCGCTCGCCGCTGTCCGCGAGGCGGCAGGCGAACTCCACGATGCATCCGTCGAGGAAATTCGGAAGGATATCGAGGCAGAGGCGAAAGACGAAGCTGAGGAAGCCGGCGGCGACGGATGACGGTGTACGTCGAGACGGATTTCCTGCTCGCACTCGCCAAAGATACCGATTGGTTACAGCGTTCCGCAGAGGACGCTCTCACCGAATACGATGTCGAAACGTCACCGTTCTCGTATCTCGAACTCCTTCTCGCTCGGGAACGTTACGAGTTCGACTACGTTCCGCTGGTGGCGAACCTGCTCGAACTCGTCCCCGTGCGGGACGAAGAAGAGAAACAGGTCGTGCTGAAAGCCGTCAACTACTACGAGGGGGGGATGACGCCGTTCGATGCGTTCCACGCGGCGACTGCGGAAACGCGGGGGATGGACGTACTCTCATCCGAGAAAGATTATGAAGAGATCGAGGTAGAACGGGTCCCACTCGAACCGACCGATGAGGACAAATCGACGTACTGATCGTTTAATACGTCGTTAGAATCCCTGAAACGCCTTTTTTATCGCCTACCGACTCTCCCGCTGTTCCACCTTGTTCAACTCGATCAAAAGCCGGAAGATCGCCTTCACGAGGTTGGCGTCGACGTCGAACTGCTCCGCGTTCTCGCCGGCGCGCTCCATCACGCGGGCCTCCTGTGACTCGTCGGTCGTGGGGAGGTCCCGCTCCGCTTTGACCCGGGCGACGGTGTCGGCGACGTAGGTCCGGCGGGCGATCAACTCGACGATCTCGCGGTCGATGTCCTCGATCTCGGCGCGCAGCTCGTCGAGTTCCATCTGTTCGGGGTCCGCGTCGTTCGTGCTCATGGATCCCCCTCGTCGTCACTCCGCAATAATCCTTGCACCATCGTTCCGGGTCGTCGTGGATCGGACGGTTCCGGAACGCTCGGACCACAGCTCCCGAACGCGATCGAGATCCGCCTCCGGGTCGCCGGGGTCCGCGACGGCGACGACGCTCGGGCCGGTTCCCGAAAGCGACACGCCGGAGACGTGCGGCATCGCCTCGACGGCCGGATCCGGCGAGAACCCGAGCGCCGCCGAGAACGCGAGCCCGTTCACCGACATGGCCTCGGCGTACCGTCCCTCCAGGGCGAGGTCGGCGACGAGGTCCGCCATCGGTGCCACGTTCCGGCAGCGGTCGAGGTCGGCGTCCGCGCTGTAGGAGCGCTCGGGCGGCGTCCAGACGAGCACGTCCCACTCGACCGATCCGCGATCGAGCAGCTCGTCCGCGGCGTTGTCCGTGACCGTGAGGCCGCCGAGCATCGACGCCGTGGCGTCGTCGAAGGCCCCGGTGACCGCGACGCCCGTCTCGCGTGCGGCCTGCACTCCGAGGCGGCACGCCTCTAGACGGTCGAGGTCGGCGCCCATCCCCTCCTCAGTCTCCCCGTGAGCCCCGGAGACGGTGGCTCCGAGCGCGTCACACGTCGCGAGCACGGTCGCGTTCGCGGCCGCGCTCGAGCTCTTGAGTCCCGCCGCGAGCGGCACGTCGCTTTCGGTCCTGACCGTTCCGCCCTCGCCGTCTCCCCAGCGCTCGGTCGCGAGCTCGACGCAGCGTTCGATGAGCGCCGTTTCGGCCTCCGGGTCCTCGGCGATCTCGCCGTCGACGCCGTCGGAATTCGGATCGAGTTCCACCGTCGCCCGGGTCTCGACGTCGAGGCCGAACGCCGAGCCGGTCTCCGTCGCGAGCGCGTTGAGTACCGTCCCCGCACCGAGTGCGGCTGCCCGTCCGTGCATACCGATCGAACCGAGGGCGCCCGCAAAGGTGTGACGGTCCCGGGTACGTCTCTTCGGTCCGATGGCACTCCACGACCGGCCGCCCGACCGAGCGCGCCGCTTTTGGGGCCGCCGGCCCAACTGACGGTATGTCCGCCAACGCGCGCTCGGAGGTCCCGCCGAGCACCATCGGCGTCGAACTCCGCGAGGAAGGCGTCGTCGTGGAGTATCTCGACGGCCGAACCACGCTGTATCGAGGAGCGCCCTCGGCGGTGGAGGGAACGCTCACCGCCGCTCCCGGCAAGGAGATGCACGTCCTCGTCACCGATCCGACGGAGACCGAGGGCGTGATGACCTACGTGAACGACCTGAAGACCCACGACGAGATCCTCGAGGACACCGGCGTCGGCCGCGTGATCTTCGAACCCGGGGAGGGGGAGGAGCTGTTCCCCGGCGTCGCTGCGAGACGGACCGGCGAACGAGCCCAGATCGAGGCCGATCCGGAGGTCGCCGGCGGGCGCGTGTTCGTCTTCGTCGAGGACGACTGGAGCGAGCGGAGCTTCGAGATCGTCTCGCCTCCCGAGGGAGGCGTCGGAAGCTTCGAGGGATAGGTCACCCTCGTCGGGATATCCGACGGGAGATAGCCATCGGACGGCGAAGGGCCAAACGGCGAGGGGATCGCCGTCCCACTCAGAGCGCGGAGCCGGGCTGATACTCCCCGAACTCCTCGCGGAGCACGTCGCAGATCTCTTGAACGGTGGCGTATCGTTTCACCGCCTCGACCATGTACGGGAGGAGGTTTTCCTCGGCGTTCGCGGCCTCCCGGATCGCCTCAAGCGCCTCCTCGACGGCCTCGGAGTCACGCTCGTCCTTCACCGCCTCGAGGCGCTCGCGCTGTTCGTTCTCGCGTTCGGGGTCGACCTCCTCCAGGTCGATCTCCGGGTCCTCGTCGCTCTCGTACTCGTTGACGCCGACGATGATCCGCTCGCCCTCCTCGATCTCGCGTTGCCGCTCGAAGGCGACGTCCTGTATCTCGCGTTGGACCCACTGGCTCTCGACGGCCGGAAGCATCCCTCCACGCTCGTCGACCGACTCGATGATCGAAACGGCGCGCTCCTCGATCCCGTCGGTCAGGCTCTCGACGTAGTAGGACCCGGCGAGGGGATCGATCGTGTCGGCGGCGCCGGACTCGTGGGCGAGGATCTGCTGGGTGCGAAGCGCCGTCCGGACCGACTGCTCGGTGGGCAACGCGAGCGCCTCGTCCTTCCCGTTGGTGTGGAGGCTCTGGGTCCCGCCGAGGACCGCCGCGAGCGCCTGGTAGGCGACCCGGACGACGTTGTTCTCGATCTGCTGGGCGGTGAGCGTCGATCCGCCGGTCTGGGTGTGGAACTTCAACTGCTTCGCCTTCGAGCTCTCGGCGTCGAACCGCTCCTGCATGATCTTCGCCCACAGCCGCCGGGCCGCGCGGAACTTCGCCGCCTCCTCGAAGATGTCGTTGTGCGCGTTGAAGAAGAAGGACAGCTGGGGTGCGAACTCCTCGACGTCGAGTCCGGCGTCGACGGCGGCCTCGACGTACTCGATCCCGTTACCGAGCGTGAAGGCGACCTCCTGGGCCGCGGTCGAGCCGGCCTCGCGGATGTGGTAGCCCGAGATCGAGATCGTGTTGAAGTTCGGGGTCTCCGCGGCGCAGAACTCGAAGACGTCGGTGATGAGCCGCATCGAGGGCTCGGGCGGGTAGATGTAGAGGTTCCGGGCGATGTACTCCTTCATGATGTCGTTTTGGATGGTCCCGCGAAGCTGCTCGCGGGGGACGCCCTGCTGGTCGCCGATTGCGACGTACATGGCCAACAGGACGGCCGCGGGCGCGTTGATCGTCATCGACGTCGAGACCTCGTCGAGGGGGATCCCCTCGAAGACGCGCTCGAAGTCGTCGAGGGTGTCGATCGCGACCCCGGACCGGCCGACCTCGCCCTCGGCCATCGCGGCGTCGGAGTCGTATCCCATCTGCGTCGGGAGGTCGAACGCCATCGACAGTCCCGAGGACCCCTCCTCGATCAGGTAGTGGAACCGCTCGTTCGTCTCGCTCGCGGTTCCCATGCCCGCGTACTGGCGCATCGTCCAGAGCCGTCCGCGGTGCATCGTCGAGTAGACGCCGCGGGTGAACGGCTCCTCGCCGGGAAAGCCGAGATCCTCCTCGTACTCGAGGTCGGCGACGTCGTCGGGTGTGTAAAGCGGGTCGATCGGCTGGCCCTCGGTGTCCGTCTCGAAGGCGTCCTCGCGCTCGCCGAAGCGGTCGACGGTGGGTCCGTAGGTCTCCTCCTCCCACTCGTCTTTCGCCTCGCGGATCGCCTCCAGCTCGTCCGGATCGTACATTACCGATCCCTCGGCGCGTTCGGGACTTAACTCTTGGAGGGTGAGGGATCGCCCCCGGTTCCGGCTCGAGGCCGAACGATCGGGCTCGAGGTCGAACGATCCGGTCCGTCACCCTTTTCCAATCAGGCGTCGACTCTCGGCGTATGCTTGGAGGCGGCGGGATGAACCCGCGGAAGATGAAACAGATGATGAAACAGATGGGGATCGACGTCACCGAACTCGACGTCGAGGAGGTCGTCATCCGGACCGACGAGGAGGACCTCGTCTTCGACGGCCCCCAGGTCACCCGGATGGACGCCCAGGGCCAGGAGACCTACCAGGTCGTCGGCGAGCCCGAGTCCGTCGAGGCCGGAACCGGCGGAAGCGGCGGATCCGCTTCCGGTCCCGACGGAGACGACGAGGGTGACGCGTCCGCGATCCCCGCAGACGACGTGGCGATCGTCGCGGAGCGGGCCGGCGTCCCCGAGGAGGACGCGATCGAGGCGCTCGAGGCCGAGGACGGAGATCTGGCCGCCGCGATCGCCCGTCTCGAGTGACCGACCCGGCCTACCTCCTGGTCGGCGACGGCCGGGAGTACCTGCTCGAACCGGGCGCGGAGTTCGGCACCGACCTCGGCGTCATCGAGGTCCCGGAGGACGTCTCCGGCGGCGACGTCGTCGAGACCCACCTCGGCGAGACCTTCGAGGTCCGCGAGCTCCGGCTCGCCGACCTCTTCGACCACCTCGATCGGACTGGGGCGCCGATGATGCCCCGGGACGTCGGGCTCGTGATCGGCCACGCCGGGATCGGCCGTGGCGACCGCGTCCTCGACGCCGGAACGGGGACCGGAATCCTGGCCGTCGCCATGGGGCGTGCGGGCGCCGAGGTGACGACCTACGAGCGTGATCCCGACTTCGCCGACGTCGCCCGCGAGAACATGCGTATCGCCGGGGTCGACGACGTGGTCGACGTTCGAACCGGCGATCTGACCGCGGAGGTCGACGCGCTCGTCGAGTCGGAGCCCGACTTCGACGTGCTCACGCTCGATACCGGCGACGCCGCGGACGTCGTCTCCCGTGCGCCGGAACTGCTCGTTTCCGGCGGCTTCCTCGCCGCCTACTCCCCGTTCGTCGAGGGGACGCGCTCGGTCGTCGAGACCGCCCGAGAGGCGGGCCTCGAGGGAGTGGAGTCCCTGGAGACGATCCAGCGGGAGATGGACTTCTCCGAACGCGGCTCGCGCCCCTCGACGGCCGGCGTCGGTCACACGGGCTATCTCACGTTCGCGCGGCGGCCCTGAGTCGGAGTCGGTTGGCCCTGGGGCCCGGCGTCCGGATTCTCGCGACGCGGTCTCGATCGCCTCAGTGGTCGTCCTCGCGCCACTTGTGTTCGCACTCGGTACAGACGAAAAAGCGCGTCTCCGACTCGTCGGCCGACCGGATCTGCTGCATGTACCAGTAGGCGGTGTCGTTGCCGCATTCGGGACAGTGCGCGGTGGTCGTCGGCAGCCCCTTGTCCTCGGCGTCGCTGACGTCGACGATCTCCGAGGACTCCTGGCCCTGGGTCGTGACCATCGTGGCCTCGGCCTCCTCGTCGCGCCCCTTCTCGAACCCGCAGGACGAACAGACCCAGTGGTCCTCGCCCTCGCCGGCCTTCATCATCGATCCGCACTCGTCGCAGAACTCCATGCCCGGTGAAAGCCACGCCAGGGTATATAAACGACGGGATCGTCGTGTGCGTCGTGACCCGGACGCAAGCAGCCATCGACTCGACCACGCGCGGGAGCCGACATGGTTCCTGAGGGGGCGACTCGATCGGACGCCACCGAGGGGTCGGAGCCCGACGGCTCGCGGCGGATCGGCGTCGACGTCGGCGGCACGTTCACGGACGTCGCGCTCGCGGTCGACGGCCGGCTCGTCACCGCCAAGGTGCCGACGACGGACGATCAAAGCGTCGGCGTCATCCGCGGCATCCGCGAGGCCTGCGGTCGCGCCGGAATCGAGCCGGAGTCGATCGACGAGTTCGCCCACGCGATGACCGTCTCCGTCAACGCCCTCCTGGAGCGAGCCGGCGCGCGGACCGCGCTCGTGACCACGGAGGGGTTCCGCGACGTCCTCGAGATCGGAAGACAGGACCGCCCGGCGCTGTACGACCTCGACGCGGAGAAGCCGGAGCCGCTCGTCCCCCGCGATCTGCGTTTCGAGATCGACGAACGGGCGACGCCTGAAGGCGTCCTCCGACCGGTGGATCCGGAGGACGCGGCCGACCTCGCCGGGACGCTTCGCGAGCGGGGGATCGAATCGGTCGCGATCTGCCTGTTGCACGCCTACGCGGACCCGGAGAACGAGCGCGTCCTCGCGCGAACGCTGCGGGAGGAACTCGACGTTCCGGTCTCGACGTCCCACGAGGTCCTCGCGGAGTTCCGCGAGTACGAACGGACCGCGACGACGGTCGTCGACGCCTACGTTCGCCCCGCGATCGACGACTACGTCGGTCGGCTCGTGGAACGCGCGCGTGAGATCGGCCTGCCGACTCCGCGGATCATGCGGGCCAACGGTGGAACGGCCGCCCCCGAGACGGTTCGGAACCGGGCGGTTGCGACCACGCTCTCGGGCCCCGCCGCGGGCGTCGTCGGCGCGGCGGCGACCGTCGATTCGGGATCGGACGGTAGCGGCGATGACGAGGATGATTCCGTCCCCACGGACGACGTGGATCCGCGTTCGGGACTGATCACCTTCGACATGGGAGGGACCTCGAGCGACGTGAGCCTCGTTCGCGACGGCGAGGTCGAGCGGACGACGGACTCCGCGATCGACGGCCACCCGATCCGGACGCCGATGGTCGACGTCCACACCGTGGGCGCCGGCGGCGGGTCGATCGCGTGGGTCGACGCCGGCGGCGCCCTTCGCGTCGGCCCGCGCTCCGCGGGCGCCACTCCCGGTCCCGCCTGCTACGGTCGCGGCGGAGCGGAGCCGACCGTCACCGACGCGAACGTCGTGCTCGGATACATCGGCCCGAACGCCTCGCTCGGCGGCGAGGTGGATCTCGACGCCGACGCCGCCCGCGAGGTCATGGCCGACCTCGCCGAGTCGGCCGGCCTCGAGGGTCCGATGGAGGCGGCTCGCGGCGTCCATCGCGTCGCGAACGCGACGATGACGCGGGCGATCCGGACGGTGACCGTCGAGCGAGGACACGACCCGCGGACGTTCTCGCTCGTCGCCTTCGGCGGGGCGGGACCGATGCACGCGACGGCGCTCGCGGATGATCTCGGCGTCGATCGCGTCGTCGTTCCGCGCTCGGGTGGAGTGCTTTCCGCGTTCGGCCTGCTCGCGGCCGACGAGACCTACGACGCGGCCCGGACCGTCGGGACGAAACTGGACGGGGCGGATCCCGGATCCCTGGAGGCCGTCTACGGGGAACTCGAGGAGGTGGTCCTCGCGGACGCCTCGGCGGGAGCCCGGACCGAGCGCGCCGCCGACTGCCGCTACGTCGGACAGAGCTTCGAACTCACCGTCCCGGTCGATGAGCCGGTCGATCCGGCCGCGATCACGGAGCGGTTCCACGAGGCCCACGAGCGCGCTCACGGCTACGCCCTCCCGGAGACGATCGAGATCGTCACCCTCCGAGCGACGGCCACCGTTCCGGGCGAGACGCCCGGGCTCCGGCACGAGGGCGGAGGTGATCCACGGATCGGAACCCGGGCGGTTCGGTTCCCGGACGCCGGGCGATGCGAGACCGACGTCTACGACCGAAGCCGACTCGCGCCCGGCGCGTCGATCTCGGGGCCGTCGATCCTCGAACGCGGCGAGAGCACGACGGTCCTGCCGCCCGGGTGGGGAGGCGAGATCCTCGCCGACGGCGCTCTCGTGGCGACTCACGAGGGGGTGGACGAACGATGACGGATCGATCGGAGCCGGGGCGAACGGAATCGGAACGATCGGCGTCGGAACGGATCGACCCGGTGACCCTCGAGGTGTTCCGAAACCGCCTCGAGGGGATCACGGAGGAGATGGGCCGGACCCTGATCCGCGGTGCCTACTCGCCGAACATCAAGGAGCGGCGCGACTGCTCGACGGCGCTCTTCGACGCCGCGGGACGGATGGTCGCCCAGGCCGAACACATCCCCGTCCACCTCGGCGCGATGCCGGCGGCCGTCGCGGCGGTCCGCGAGCGCGATCCGGCCCCTGGCGACGTCTTCGTGCTCAACGACCCGTTCACGGGAGGGACCCACCTGCCGGACGTGACGCTGGTGTCTGCGCTCGCGCCCGGGGCCGGAGAGGAGATCGTCGGATACGCGGTCTCGCGGGCCCACCACGCGGACGTGGGCGGGATGACGCCCGGAAGCATGCCCGCCGGCGCGCGGGACGTCCACCAGGAGGGGCTTCGGATCCCGCCGATACGGCTCGTCGCGGACGGGGAGATCCGAGAGGAGGTGCGGTCGCTCGTGTTGGCCAACGTCCGAAACGCCCGCGAGCGGCGCGCGGATCTCCGAGCCCAACTCGCCGCGAACGAGCGCGGCGAGCGCCGCCTCGGCGACCTCATCGAGGAGTACGGCCGCGAGGTCGTCTCGGCCGGATTCGACGCCGTGATCGACTACTCGCGCGACCGGATCGAGGCGGCGATCGCCGAGCTGCCGGACGAGACCTACGAGGCGACGGACGTCCTCGAGGGCGACGGCGTCACGGACGAGGACGTCCCGATCCGGGTCGCGGTCACGATCGACGGCCGGTCGATCGAGGTCGACTTCGCGGGGACGGCCGGACAACTCGAGGGGAACCTCAACGCGCCGAGCGCGGTCGCTCACAGCGCGGTCTACTTCGTCGTCCGGTGTGTCACCGATCCGGACGTCCCGCCGAATCAGGGCTGTTACGACCCGGTCTCGGTCCGGATTCCGGATGGATCGCTTCTCGATCCCGAGCCCCCGGCGGCGGTCGTCGGCGGCAACGTCGAGACGAGCCAGCGGGTCACGGACGTCGTGTTCGCGGCGCTCGCGAGGGCCGCACCGGACCGCGTTCCGGCCCAGGGCCAGGGGACGATGAACAACCTCACCGTCGGCGCGCGCGACGGCTCGTTCGCCTACTACGAGACGATCGGCGGCGGGTTCGGCGCCCGTCCGGACCGCGACGGAATGGACGGCGTTCACGTCGGCATGACGAACACGCTCAACACGCCGGTGGAGTCGATCGAGAACGAGTATCCGATGTCGGTCGAGCGGTACGCGCTCCGGCCCGGAAGCGGCGGCGACGGCGAGTTCCGCGGGGGGCTCGGGCTCGAGCGTGTGCTCAGACTCGAGGCCGACGCCACCGTCTCCGTTCTCTCGGAGCGTCGCCGTCGCGCTCCGCGAGGGGTCGCGGGCGGCGCGGACGGCGCCGTCGGCGAGAACCTGATCGACGGCGATCCGGTCGCCTCGAAGACGACCGTGGAGGCCGACGCCGGCACGACGGTGACGATCCGGACGCCCGGTGCCGGCGGACACGGCGACCCGGCGGATCGGGACCCGGATATGACGGCGAGGGATCGACGCGAGGGGAAGACCGAGGAATCGGCGGATCAGAACTCCTAACGTCCGCGGTCTGATCCGGTCGACCTCCACGGTCCATCCGCGTTCAACCGTCGGCCGTTGCGCCGCTGCGGCGCTGCGCTGTTTCGACGATCCGTCCGTCCTCGCCGTTTCGACGGGCCCCGTCCTCGCCGCTTCGACGAGCCGCGTTCGGTCCAGAAGGCCCTTTAGGTCGACACCCGAACCCGACCGTAGATGGGTTCGTTGGGAGCGGCGACGTCGGCGATCACCGACGCGGACAGGCGCGTGATCGTGCTCGCGCTGGCCCGGATGGTCGGCGCGATCGGCAACTCGTTTTTGATCGTCGTCCTCCCGTTGTACATCGCGAGCGGCCTCGTCGACGTCGAGGCGTTGCTGGGAACCCGCGTCGGGATCGCCGGCGCGTCGATCGCGGTCACGGAGCCGCTCCTCATCGGCGTCGTCCTGTCGCTTTTCGGCTTCCTCAACAGTCTCTCACAGCCCTGGACCGGTCGCCTCTCCGATCGGACCGGCCGTCGAAAGCCGTTCGTCCTCGCCGGGATCGCGCTTCTCGGAACCGCGAGCGGCCTGTACGTCCTCGCGAGCGAGTACTGGATGCTCGTCGTCCTGCGTGCCGCCCAGGGACTCGGCGCCGCGTTGACCATCCCCGCCGTCGTCGCGCTCGTCAACGAGTACGCCGCGAGCCCGAGCGAGCGCGGCGGGAACTTCGGCGTGTTCAACACCTTTCGCCTGATCGGCTTCGGATTCGGGCCGATCCTCGCCGGGATCATCGTCGAGCGGGGACCCTACGATCTGGGCGTCGTCGGCCTCGACGGAAGCCTCTCCGGATTCGACGCGTCCTTCGTCGCCGCGTGTGCGGGTGCGTACCTCTCGTTCGCGTTAGTGTACCTCCTCGTCTCCGACACCGAGGAATCGGCGCGAGCCGCCGGGACCGACGTGTCGATCCGGATCCGCGGCGAGGACCGGCTCCTCGATCCGGTCTTCGTGCTCGGGCTCGCGACCGTCGCGATGGGCGTGTGCATCGCCCTCTTCGCCACCCTGCAGAACCAGGTCAACGTCCGGCTCGACCAGGCGCCGGTCTGGTTCGGCACCCAGTTCGCGGCGGTCACGATCACGAACGTGATCCTCCAGGTCCCGGTTGGGCGGGCCTGCGACCGGTTCGGCCGCCGGCCGTTCCTGCTCGCCGGGTTCGTCCTGCTCGTCCCCTCGACGCTGTTTCAGGGGATCGTCCTCACTCCGGAGGCGATGCTCGTCGTACGGCTGATTCAGGGGGTCGCGGTCGCGCTCGTGTTCGCTCCCTCCCTCGCGCTCGCCGGAGACGTGGCTCGCGAGGGTGAGTCCGGATCCACCCTCTCGATCCTCACCATGGGGTTCGGATTCGGCATCGCTCTCGGCCCGCTCACCTCCGGGATCCTCGTGAGCTACGGCTTCGTCGTTCCCTTCGCGGTCGGCGCGTTCCTCGGGGTCGTCGCGCTGGTCATGGTGATCACGCAGGTCGAGGAGACGCTCGGCCACGCGACGTGAGCGCGGTCGTCGGGGTGGCGACCCGGAACGGGAATCGAACGCACCGTGCGGTCCGCCTCAGACCGTCCGCTTCGTCTCCAGACCGGAGAGGTACTCCGCCAGGTCGGTGGTCGAGACGATCCCGATGACCCCGCCGTCGTCGTCGACGACGGGCAGGTGGTGAACGCCGAGGTCGACCATGCGATCCGCGACCTCGATGATCGGGTCCTGGGCGCTCGCCGTCGTCACGTCCGTGCTCATGTACCGCTCGACGGTCGTCTGTGCCTTCGGCTTGCTCGCGGCGACGATGGCGACGAAGTCGGTCGAGGTGAGAATTCCCTCGAGACGCCCGTCGTCGTCGACGACCACGAGCGATCCGACGCCCCGTTCCAAGAGCAACGAGGCCGCCTCCTCGACGAAGGTGTCCGGGTGGACGGTGATCACGTCGCTCGTCATCACGCGGCCGACGAGGATGTCTTCCATGTCCGTTCGCATGCCATCGGCTCGCATAAGGGTGTCGGGAGCGCGTCGCCCCGGTCGATCAGGTGGGTTCGGTCGGTCCCGTCGATCCGTTCGATCCGGCTCGATTGCGTGTCGTCGTCCCGGCCCTCACTCGAAGTCCGGATCGCGCTTCTCGAGGAAGGCGCTCATGCCCTCGCGCTGGTCGTGCGTGCCGAACAGCCCCGACCAGGTCCGACGCTCGAACCGCAGGCCGGACGCGAGGGGCTGTTCGTGGACCGCATCGAGCGCCCGTTTTGCGGCCGCGAGCGCGAACCGCGGCTTCGAGGCGAGTTCCGCGGCGATCTCGGCGACGTGTTCGTCGAGTTCCGCGTGGGCGACGACCTCGCCGACGAGCCCGATCTCGTGGGCGTCCGTCGCGTCGAGTCGGTCGCCGAAGAACACGAGTCTGCGGGCGGTCTCGTCGCCGACGATCCGCGAGAGCCGCTGCGTGCCGCCCCAGCCGGGGATGATCCCGAGGTCGATCTCCGTCTGACCGAGGGTCGCTCGCTCGGAGGCGACCCGAAGGTCGCACGCCAGCGCGAGCTCGCAGCCGCCCCCGAGGGCGTGTCCGTTGATCGCGGCGATCGTCGGGCCGGGAAACGACGCGATCGCGTTCGTCACGCGATGGCCCAACTCGGCGTACGCCTGCGCCTCCGGCGTCGTCAGATCGCGCATGTATGAGATGTCCGCGCCGGCCACGAACGCCGTGTCCCCGGCGCCGGTCACCACGAGGACGCGCGCCTCGGAGTCCGCCGCCTCGTCGAGCGTGGTCTCCATCGCCTCCAGCGTCTCGACGTCGAGCGCGTTGAGCGCGTCCGGGCGATCGATGGTGAGCGTTGCCACGCCGTCCTCCCGCTCCAGCCTGATTGTCTCGTCCGCCATGGATACCGTCTCTCGCGGCTCGGTCAAAACCGTTCCCCAGCCGCGCGGCCGTTGTACCCGTTCCTCGATCCGGCGGGATCGTCTTCGATCCCACCGAGGCGCCTCGATTCCCTCGGGCGCTTCGATCTCGTTGAGGCGCTTCGATCCCACCGAGGCGTTTCGGAACGTCCTTACAGACGCGAACGATACCCCACCCCATGAGTCTCACCGACGAGGAGTTGGCCCGGCTGGCCGACGTCGTGCGGTTACAGCCGACGAAGAACGCGGCGCTGCAGGAGGCGTGGGACATGGAGTCGGGAAGCGAGGTCCACGGCTACCTCGAGTCCCACCTGAAGGACCACTACTACCGCGACGACGACAGTCTCATCCGCGCAACGCCCGAGGCGGCCGACCTCGTCGACGTCGAACCCGGGATCGAGGCGGACGCGAACGATCCGAACGGCACGCCGAGCGTCATCCGCGTCCCCGAACTCGAGGCACGCGTGTTCGACGTCGTCGCCGGACCCGACGAGCGCTCCGAGTCGGTCGTGAGCGTCCTGCGAAAGGTCCGCGAGGAGTTCGACCTCGATCCCGACGTCGAGGACGTCCGACGCGCGCTTCGGAGCCTGGAGCGCAAGAACGTCGTCGAGACGGTCTACCGGACCGTGCCGACCTTCCGACTCGCCGTCGAGCGTGCGGAGATCGACGTCGAGATCGCGGAGTAGGAGGATCGACGCCGCTTCTGGCCACCGCGCGTACGTCGCGAGCTGAGACTACAGCCCGATCTCGGTTCCGACGCCCGCCGAAAGCGCCGCCTCGTGGAGGTGTTCGGCCGCGGCGGCATCGAGCACCGCGGTCCCGACGGACTCGACGACGATGACCTCCGAGTCCGTCTCGCGTCCCGCCGCTCCCGACAGCGCCGACGAGAAGGGGATCAGCTCGTCGGCGAACGCCGACGGCACGTCGCCCGTCTCGGCCGCCTCCGAGGGGACGTCCGCGAAGATCCGGTCCGCGCGGCGCATCGTCCGCTCGTCCAGTTCGCGCATGGACTCCGTGTAGGCACCGATCGCGACCACGAGCGCCCCGTCCCGCAGATCGCGGCCGTCGAACACCGAACTTCGCGCCGTCGTCGCGGTGACGACGACCGTGGCGTCCGTCACGGCCGCCGCGGCCGACTCGACGGGGACCGCGTTGATGCCCTCCGCCTGCAGGTCGCTCGCGCACGCGACTCGCGAGTCGCTCGGGGAGTACACCCGAACGCGCTCGAGGTCGGTCGCGGCGTCGATGGCGCGCGCCTGCCACCGCGCCTGCTGGCCGGCCCCGATCAGCCCGAGCGTCACCGGCCCCTCCGGCGCGAGCGCCCGTGCCGCCAGGCCGCCGATACAGCCGGTTCGGGCGTTCGTCACCCGAGATCCGGCCATGTAGGCGACCGGCTGCCCGGTGGCCGCGTCGGTCACCGCGATCGTGGCGTTGACCGTGGGGAGTCCCCGCTCCGCGTTCCCCTCGTGGACGCCCACGAGCTTCGTGGCGTAGGTGTCCGCGCCGTGGATGTACGCCGGCATCGCCAGCCCGGTCCCGAGCGGCTCGTCGCTGGCCGCGCCGTCCGGATCTCCCGGCGGGACGAGCCCCTTCCCGACCGGGAAGTGCGGGCGTTCGGGACGTTCGACCTCGCCGCGACCCTGACGCTCGAAGGCCTCCTCGACGACCGCGAGCAGCTCCGTGAGATCGAGCACCGACTCGACGTCGGAATCGGAGAGTACGCGCATACCGTCCCCACGGACGGGGCCGAAATAACGCTCCCGGCCTCACGGTCCGCCTCCCGGCACGTTTCGTCCCGGATCGCCCACCTCACAGTCCGAGTCTCCCAATCCGGTTGATCGCGAGCGCGGCGAGGCCGAGCCCCATCACCGCGGCCAACAGGCCGAACGCGGCGAGCCAGCCGGAGAGATCCGAGACGGTGCCCACGATCACGCTCCCGCTCGCGCCGAGGATCATGTAGACCGTGCGGACGAGCCCGAATCCGGCCCCCCGCTCGGCGTCCCCGAGGAGGTCCATGAACCGCGACTGGATGGGCGCTCCCCACGACATCGCCACCCCCAACACGATCGTCGACGCCACGAGCACCGGCGGTCCGGCATCGTTCGCGGCCGCGTACACGAACCCGCCGAATCCAACCACGCCCGCGCCCATCGTGACCGTCGCCGTCACGTCGCGTCCCCACCGGTCCGAGAGAGCGCCCGTCAGGGGCTGGGTCCCGCCGTGGACGAGGAAGTACAGCGAGAACAGCAGGCTCGCCGACGCCGTCGAGAGCCCGGCCGCGTCGGTCAGGAACGCCGGCAGAAACGACGCCGTCGCCTGCCAGCAGAAGGCGCCGACCATGGAGAGTCCCGTCGTGTAAGCGATCGACGGGCGGGAGAGCAACTCGAGGAGCGGTCCGAGCGCGAACCGCTCGCGGATCGACTGGTCGGGACGGAGCGGCTCGGTGGGCCGAACGCGCCGGGCGAACAGGACGAACACGGGGATCGCGACGACCGCGCCGAGTCCCATCGCCCACCGCCATCCGTAGCGGGCCCCGACGATGGCGGCGGCGGGGGGCGCGAGCAGTCCCGCGATCGGGCCGCCGGACACGTGGACGCCGATCGCGCGTCCGATGTCGTCGAACTGCCGGGCGAGAAGCGTCGTCGCGACCGAGTAGTGCAGTCCCGCACCGGCTCCCAACACGACCGTGAACGCGATGAACGCCGCGATCGTCGGCGAGATCGCGAGCAGAACGGCGGCGGTCGCGGTGGCGCCGACCGCGATCAGGATGAGCCGTCGCTCGCCGTATCGCTCGCCGAGAACGCCGGAGGGGAACTGCGAGAGCGCGTAGGCGGCCCACATCGCGGACAGGGCGAGGCCGATCGTCGAGTAGCTGACGCCGAAGTCCGCCGCGATGAGGGGGACGACGGGGCTGATCGCGAGCCTCGCGACCATCGTCGCCGCGAACGCGAGCGTACAAAGCGAGAGGACGGTGTGCTCGTACCGCCAGTTCACCGCACGTCTACACCTCCAGTTCGATCGGATAGTCGGTGAGGGTCTCACACCCGTCCTCGGTGACGACGAGGAGGTTCTCGATGCGGACCCCGCCGACGGCCGGATCGTACAGCCCCGGCTCGACGGTGACGACGTGACCGGGTTCCAGTTCGCCGGCGCCCGGCGACAGCCGCGGGAGTTCGTGGATATCGAGCCCGACGCCGTGGCCCGTGGAGTGGATGAACCCCGTCTCCGTGTCCGGATCGCTTCGAAGCGTCGGGATCCCGGCCGATTCATACACCGCACAGGCGGCCTCGTGGACCGCCTCGCCCGTCACTCCCGGTTCGACCGCGTCGGTCGCCTCCCGAAGCGCCTCGTGGGTGAGATCGTGCCACTCGCGAACCGTCCCGTCGGCCTCGCCGCGCAGGAACGTCCGGGTCATGTCCGCGAAGTACTTCGTCGCCTTGTCGCGCGGGAAGACGTCCACGATGATCGGTTCGCCGGCGAAAAGCGGGCCCGATCCCCGATCGTGCGGGTCGGCGGCCTGCGAGCCGCAGGCCACGATCGTCTCCTCGAGCGCACAGCCTCGTTTCAACAGCGCGATCTCGATCGCCGTCTTGACGCGCTCGCTCGTGAGCGGCTCGCCGTCGTGAACCAGCGTCCCGGGCTCGATCGCCTCCTCGTCGGACCCGATCCGGGTCCTGGAGTCGTCTCCGTTCCCGTCGGTTCCCGCGATCGTCGACGACGCGATCAGGTCCTCAGCGGTAGCCATCGCCTCCTCGGTGGCTCGCTGGACCGACCGGACGTTGTCGATCTCCGCGTCCGTCTTCACCGCTCGAAGCTCCTCGAGGACCCCCGTTCGGTCCACGACGACCTCGATACCCCGTTCGCGCAGCCCGTCGGCGGTCCCGATCGGCCCTCGGGGGGGCATCGACACCGATCCCACCTCCCGACGCTCGAGGAAGGCGGCGTACATGTCGAGGCGGTCATCGCGGTCGCCGTAGTCGTACCCGTAGTCGGCGTATCGCTCGACGACGTCGGCACGCGACCGTCGACTCGCGCGTCCGTACTCGAGTCCCGAGACGAGGAGGTGGGTCCGCCCGTCCGCGTACAGGCTCAAGAACGGGTCCGGCCCGGTGAACCCCGAGAGGTAGAGCTGGTCGGGATCGTCCTGGGAGGCGTCGATCAAGTACCCGTCGGTCCCTGCCTCCGACAGCGCGTCCGCGAGCCTCGACGCGTCGATCGCGCGGTCAGCGGTCATGGAACGACGTCCGTCGGCATCCGGTATAGTGGTTGGCTTCGCGGAGAGTCTGCTCTCCCTCGGCGTCCCGGATCACGTGTCGCCACCCGGAGTTCGCACGTAATCGTTATCGATCTACGGGTTCAATTCGGGAATATGAACGACCGCACGCAACGATCGGAGGAGATCGGGGAGCTCGAGGTCTGGTGTGCGGGCGAGGAGTGGTGTCCGGTGACGACGACGTCGTCGCTCATCGGCAAGAAGTGGCACCCGGTGATCATCCACCGGCTCCTCGATCACGGCCCGAGCGGGTTCAACGAGCTGCAGACCGCGGTCGACGGCATCTCGAGCAAGGTCCTCTCGGACAGCCTGGAGGACCTCGAGGAGAAGTCGCTCGTCGATCGCGAGGTGATAAGCGACAAGCCGGTCCGCGTCCGGTACTCGCTCACCGACCACGGGCGATCCCTGCAACCGGTGATCTACGCGATGCGTGACTGGGGGCTCGAACACCTCGCGGACCCATCAGAGACCGATTCCCCGCGGGAGTGACGGGTCGGAGTGTACCCGAACCTCGAAGATCCACGGTCACCGATCCGTAACCATTATATACTCGTCGCTGGCCATCGATCGGCCGATCGATAAGAATCCCGGATCGATCGAATGCTGGATGATCGAGGCGTATCAATCCATTTTCCGATCTGAATAGTACAGAAAATTACCGATATGCTTATATGTCTCGGGCCCCTACATTATGGTGAAGGACGCGGGATCGAGACGCATCTCTCGGAGCCGATCGACGCCCGCCCGGTCACCAGCCAATGAGCGAAAACCTACGAAACGAGACCCGCGATCGAACCGAGAAGGAACGCGAGGAGGACGACGAGACCCTTCGCTGTCCCGAGTGCGGGGGCCACCTCGAGACAGACACCGAACACGGCGAGACCGTCTGTTCGGACTGCGGCCTCGTCGTCGAGTCCGACGAGATCGACCGCGGTCCCGAGTGGCGCGCGTTCGACTCGCGCGAGAAGGACGAGAAGTCGCGCGTCGGCGCCCCGACGACCGAGATGATGCACGACAAGGGCCTGTCGACGAACATCGGCTGGCAGGACAAGGACGCATACGGCCGGTCGCTGTCGAGCCGCCAGCGCGAGAAGATGCAGCGGTTGCGGACCTGGAACGAGCGGTTCCGCACCCGCGACTCCAAGGAGCGCAACCTGAAACAGGCGCTCGGCGAGATCGACCGCATGGCCTCCGCGCTCGGCCTCCCCGAGAACGTCCGCGAGACCGCCTCCGTCATCTACCGGCGGGCGCTCGACGAGGATCTCCTCCCCGGACGCTCCATCGAGGGCGTCGCCACCGCGTCGCTTTACGCCGCGGCCCGCCAGGCCGGGACGCCGCGAAGCCTCGACGAGATCGACGCCGTCTCGCGGGTGGAAAAGGACGAGATAGCCCGGACGTACCGCTACGTCGTCCGCGAGCTCAGCCTCGAGATCCAGCCGGCCGATCCGGAGAGCTACGTCCCCCGGTTCGCCTCCGACCTCGGCCTCTCCGACGAGGCCGAGATGCGCGCCAGGGGGCTGCTCAAGACGGCGAAGGAACGCGGCGTCCACTCGGGGAAGTCGCCGGTTGGACTCGCCGCCGCCGCCGTCTACGCCGCCGCGCTGCTCACCAACGAGAAGGTCACCCAAAACGAGGTGAGCGAGGTGGCGAACATCAGCGAGGTCACGATCCGAAACCGGTACCACGAGCTGCTCGATGCCGAAGAGGACGTCGCGATGCCGTGACGTCCGGTCGGATCGTCGCCCCCGACTTCATCGGCCCCGACTTCGCCGCCATCACTTCATCGGCCCCGGCTTCGCCGCCATCACTTCATCGCACCCGAGTTGATCACCATCGACTTCGCCTCGCCGATCGCGGTTTCCAAATAGCTCCCCGCCGAGGCGACGGTATGGAGACGACCCGCCACTTCACCGCGACCGTCTACCTCGTCAACGACGGCGCGACGGCTCTACACCGACACGACCGGCTCGGGATCCGCGTTCCGCCGGGCGGACACGTCGACCGGGACGAGCTCCCCCACGAGGCCGCGATCCGGGAGGCCCGCGAGGAGACCGGCCTCGAGGCCGATCTCGTCGCCGACGTGACCCCGATCGAGGGGCCGAACGGACGCGGAATCCCCGAGCCGGCCCACCTCATGCTCTACGACATCAACGTCGATGCCGACGGCCGGGTCGGCCACCAGCACGTCGACCACCTCTATTTCGCCCACGCCGACGCGAGAGAGGTCGACCCGACCGGCGACGACGAGGTCGGCGCCGACGGGTGGGCGTGGTATACGCCGGCGGACCTCCGTGCGGGTTCGTTCGACGACGACGTCGTCGAGCTCGGTTGTGAGGCGATCGAGACGGTGATGGCGACGCGATGAGGCGTCGCCGGCCGGGATAACGCACCCCCGCCGGTCGGGATAACCCACCACCGCCGACCGACGCGATGATTCGGCGACCCGTATTCCACGAAAACGGCCGATCCACGCGGGCAGGCGTCAGACGAGCGTCGTTCGCCTCCGGAAACTATTTGCCTCGCCTCCGGTGACGTATCGCCAATGGATGCCGACCGTATCGACGTCGTGACCGAGTGGGAGGGCGAGACCATCTCGGACGGCTACGCCGGGCTGCGGCGCCTCGCCGACCGCGGGTTCTCCGGTGTCGTCACCGACGGCGCCGCCTGGCTGTTCATGTTGAACGGCCGCATCGTCGGCGTTTCCGACGGCGACCTCTCGGAGTTCGAGGACGCCTCCGGGACGGCCTACGAGGCCCCCCACGAATCGCTCCCGCTGCTGTTCGCCATGCAGGAGCGCGGCGGCGAGGTGCGAACGAAGTACTACACGAACGACACGCCCGTTTCCGAGGCCGACCGAACGCTCTCGGCCGGCAACTTCACCGGGTACATCGAGCTCTCGGAGAACGTGCTGTCGGGGGACTACTACGTGGCCTACTACGGCGGCGAGTCGCTGTCGGCCGCCTTCGTGGGCAACGCCCGACAGGTGAAGACCGGATCCGAGGCGTTCGAACTCGCCGACGACGAGGTCGGGATATACACGGTCTACGAGGTCGACCTCGACGTCAGGGAGGTTCCCGAAGCGAACGGGTCCGGGCCGGGTGGCTCCGCCGCCGCGGCCGGAGCGGCCGGAGCGGCCGGATCGACCGCGGCGGCCGGATCGGTCGACGAATCCGACTCGAGCGGATCCGAAGGCGGGATCGAAATCGGCGGAACGGACGCCGGGACCGATCCGGGCGGCGCCGATCGGGGCGATTCCGCTGATCCGCCCGACACCGGACCGTCGAGCGACGTCGACGAGTCCGCCGCGACCGATCCGGCCGAAGCCGATGAACCGGCCGGAAGCGACGACGTGCGCGACGACGCCCACTCCACCGCGTCGACTTCCGCCGAGGCATCTCCCGACGCCGGCACGAACGGTTCCGATCCGGCTGAGGAGGTCGAAAACACCGGGGAAGAGGACGTCGCGAGAGAGGAGAACGTCGCCGGAGAGAAGGACGTTGCGGGTGAGGGAGAAGATCCCGATCGCGCGGATTCGACCGGCGACTCGACCGGCGATCCCGCCGCTTCGACGCCCGATCGATCCCGGAACACGTCCGGGACTTCGCGGCAGACGCGAGCCGGATCGGATTCCGAACCTGACCGGGCACCCTCCGATTCCAAATCCGACCGGGCTCCATCCGGCTCCGGGCCCGACCGAAACCCCGGAACGCGGGCACGGTCGGGCGACGACTCCGATGTGCCGGACGACGAGGACGTCTTCTCGGAGGAGGCGGAGTGGCGGGAGGCGAAGTCCATCCCGTCGCTCGATCCCTCGGAGTCGCGACCACGTCCGCCGGAGGACGCGCGATCGGGGTCGGGCGGAAACGGCGAGCGTGGCGGCCGCTCGACGAGCGCGAGCGCCGCATCGGGAGCGACGTCGAGATCGGAGTCGAAGTCGGGATCGGAGACGAAGTCCGGATCGCGCTCGGGGAGCTCCGATCGGTCCTCGACGAGCGGGGACGAGCCGTCCCCGCGGACGACCTCGACCGCCGAGGAGCCGAGAGAGGGCGCGGTGACGGAGCGCGATCGGCCCTCGGTCGAGCGGAACCGACTGAACCGCGAGATCAATCGCCTCGAGAGCGAGCTCACGCAGGCGACGGAGGAGCGTGACGAGCTGGCGGCGGAGCGCGACCGGCTCGTCGAGGAACGCGACGATCTCGAAGCGGAGACGCAGCGTCTCGAGGAGCGCGTCTCGGAGCTCGAGGAGGAGCTCGATCGGGTTCGAACCGAGCTCTCGAACGCCCGCTCCCAGCTCCCGGAGGGGGAGCGAGTCATCTCCGCGGAGGAGGCCATCGCGGAGACGAACCTCTTCATCCGGTACGACTCGAAAAGCGGCGCCACGCTCCAGAAGGTCCACGCCGGCGAGGCCGACCGCGACGAGCTCGTCTCCAACCTCCGGATCGAACACCACACGAGCTTCGAGGACGACGACGTCGTCGTCGAGGGACAACCCTACCGGGAGTTCCTGACCTCGACGATGGAGTACGGGTTCACGAACTGGCTCGTCACGGAGCTGCCCTTCGAGATCCGCGAGACGGGCGCGATCGGCGGCCTGCAGGACCTCTATGAGGTGCTTCCGGAGATCGACCGCAGCGAGATCGGCGGAACCGTCTCGGTTACCTTCACCGAGAACGGGGAGGAACACCGCGAGCAGCGGACCTTCGATCTCGTCTTGCGCGACCGGATGGGCAACCCCCTCATCGTCGCTGACCTCAACGACGGTCGGGATCCGACCGTCGAGAGCTCGCTCAACGACCTCGTCGAGAACGGGAGTCGGATCGCCGAATCGAGCGAGGAGTTCGCCGCCGGCTTCGGGGTCACCTCGAGCTTCTTCGAGCCCGAGGCGTTGGAGGCGGCCGGCGACGCGACCGGCGGCGGATTGTTGAGCCGATCGAAGAAGCGAAGCTACGTCAAGATATCCAGAAAGCGCGGGTTCCACCTGTGTCTGGCCGAGTCGCGCGACGGCGGGTTCCACCTCACCGTTCCGGAACTGTAGATCGGCTCGTCCGGACACCAACCCTCGAGATCATCGCATTCTCGCGAACGCGGTCTCCTTGTGAGTACGGTACGGCGGCTCTTCGTGCCCCCGAGTCGTCGGACGTAGAAACGAACCGTCGCTGCCGTGTCAGTTCTCGACTTCGGCCGCGGAGTCGATCCGCATCTCGCCGAGCTTGTCGACGATGTCGTCGAGCTTGTCGTCGAGCTCGTCGACGAACTCCTGGGTGCGCTCGGTCGTGATCGCTCCCTGGCTCGACGGCTCGATGAGGTTCTCCTCCTCGAGCACGCGAAGGGAGTACCGGACCTTGTGATGTGGGTATCCCGTCTCGTTAGACATCTTCACGATGCCGATCGGCTCGTTGCCGATCACCATCTTGAGCACCTGCAGATGTCGTTCCAGCATGTCGACTTCCTTCTCAAGTCGGTCTATCATGACACATGTTAACTTGTCATGCCCCGATTTAAAAGTTGCTGTCCGAGGCGGAACGGGGTGTGTTGCCACGAACTACCACGCACGAGGTCTTAACCGTTCCGTTCGGATCGATCCCGATCGACGGTTCACGACCCGACGACCGACGGAACCGCCTCGATCGCGTCCTCGATCGTCCGGAGGGCGGACACGCCCTCGCGGCGGCCGACGAGCACCAGACACGTGCCCTCCGCGATCCCGGCCGCCTCGACCTCGATCCCGTCGATCGCGAGCCGGCGGAGGACGTACGCGAGCGCGTTCGCGTCCAGGTCGCCGTCGGCGACGATCGCGGTCGCGGAGCCGCCGCGCTCGAGGCCGATCCCGGCGATGGAGAGGACGTCGCCGTCGGAGTCGTCCCCCGAATTCGCCACGGAGACGCCGCTTCGCATCGAGACGCTGGCGGACGTCGGGACGCGGTCGTGCTCCGGGAGGTCGGCCTCGAACCGCCGCAGCGCGGTCGCGACCGCCTCCGGCTCGTCGGGGAGGTCGAGTTTCGGATCGTCGATCAGCCACGTCGCGGCGGCGGCGTAGTTGAGCACGCCGGCACACAGCCCGGCGTGAACGAACGGCCTGGCCCGGACGGCCTCGCGAGCGTCGGCAGCGAGCGACATGTGAAAACACGGGCGTCCGTGAGGTATAGGTCTTCGCGGTCGTCCTCGAACGCGGGGCGCGGCTGCGGTCCTCGCCGTCGTCCCCGCGGCCGCCACGACCGACGCGAGAACCGTCGTCGTCTCCGAAGTCCCTAAGGCCGACGCGGCCCCAGATCGACGCATGCAGTCGCTGGTCATCGTGGCCCACGGGTCACACCTCAATCCGGACTCGAGCGCGCCCACACACGACCACGCGGACACGATACGCGAGGTCGGCGCCTTCGAGGAGGTGCGAACGGGCTTCTGGAAGGAGGAGCCCCACCTCCGCGAGGTGCTTCGAACCGTCGAGGGCGAGGAGGTGTACGTCGTCCCGCTTTTCATCTCGGAGGGCTACTTCACGGAGCAGGTGATCCCCCGCGAGCTTCGGCTGTCCGGATGGGACGTCGACCGCTGGGGATCCGACGGGCTCTCGGCCGACCAGGCGACGCTGGCCGCCGCCGACACCGGACAGACGGTCCACTACTGCGGCCCGGTCGGGACCCACGAGGCGATGACCGACGTGTTGGTTCGACGCGCCGAGACGGTCACCGGGGATCCGGACGTCGGCGAGGGATTCGCCCTCGCCGTCGTCGGCCACGGGACCGAACGCAACGAGAACTCCGCGAAGGCCATCGAGTACCACGCCGACCGGATCCGCGATCTCGACTGCTTCGAGGAGGTGCAGGCCCTCTATATGGACGAGGAGCCGGAGGTCGACGACGTCACGGACCACTTCGAGACCGAGGACGTCGTCGTCGTCCCGCTGTTCATCGCCGACGGCTTCCACACCCAGGAGGACATCCCCGAGGACATGGGGCTCACCGACGACTACAGAACGGGCTATTCGGTCCCCGCCGAGGTCGACGGCCACCGGATCTGGTATGCGGGCGCGGTCGGGACGGAGCCGCTTTTGGCCGACGTCGTCCTCGAGCGCGCCGCCGACGCCGGCGCCGACGTCGGCGACTCGCTTTCGGCCGTCCGCGAGACCACCCGCGTCGCGACGGGGGATGACTAGCCCGATGGACGCGCGTACCGACGCGAACGCCGACGGCGATGCCGGCGATGAACGTCCTCACGATGAACGCACTGGCGACGACACGCCGAACGACGTGCCCGCCGTCGCCCTCCCCGACGCCGCCATCGACGCCCTTCGGGCGGCGGTCGACGCGGAGGAAGGCGATGACGCTACCACCGCCGATCGTGGTACGACGCTCGTGGCTCCTGGCTTCCGCCTGGCGCGGACCGCCGACGGATACACCCTCGAGATCGACGGGGACACGCACGCGGACCTCTCGGCCGACGAGTTGACCGACCTCGCACGCGATCACCCGATTCCCGTCTCCGACTGGTACTTCCACGAGCGGATCGTCGACGACGCGGGACCCCGCGGATCGTTTCTCCGGTGGCTCGAGGGGGTCGATCCGTTCGACGATGATGTCGATGGGGGTGACGACGGCACGGGCGGCGGGACGCGGGACGATCACGCGGGAGCCGCCGAGGTGCTCCGCGACCGCTACGCGGCGCTTGCCGACGGCGTGGTCCGCGAGTGGGGGGAGCTTCGGATCGGGACGACCCTCGAGAGTGACGGCACGCGCCGGTACGAGATCCGCCACGTCGACGCCGCCGACCTCGAGCGCGAGCATCTCGAGGCCCACCACGATCCGCTTGCGGCACGCGGTATCGCGACCTACGACGAGGACGATCGATACCGGCCGCTCAAGACCGCCCCGTCGCTTCCGACCGGCTGGGTCTTTCCGGACCTCGAGGCCCGCGACTGCTATGAGACGGTCGAGACGTTCTACCCCGCCACGATCGCGAACTGGTACCGGGAGGGTCGAGGCGAGCTGGACGTCACCCACTGGCACGAGGCGATCGAACGTCAGACCGGGATCTACGGCGTCATCGAGACCTGGGACCGCGGCGCGGGCCACGAACACGTCGAGTGGGTGGCGGAGACCTGCTGTGTTGACTCCCAGTGTCTCAAGCGGCGCGAGTGGGACTACGACGCGGAAACGCCGCTCGACGTCGACGGCGGCGACGGCGCGTTCCCGTGCCGTGAGCCGTGCTCGCTCGTGATCTCGGCGGCTCGACAGTGGACGAAACTGGAGGGCGAGCGGGAACGCACCTACGAGTTCGATCTCACGCCGAGCGAGAAGGAGCAGGTCGAAGCGATCATCGACGCGGTCGCGGACGGACGCGTTCCGGAGATCCGCGAGGCGGACGTCTACGAGGGCGCCAACCGATATCGGACGCGGTTCCTGCGCGCGAAGCGGTTCGACGAGGACGGCAACCTCTGTGGCGTGGAGACGGATCCGGACGCGGAGTGATCGACGGTCGGCTTCGGCCTATCGGAACAGGACCACCGTCGCGGCGACGACCGCGACGAGCACGACCGCGGCCCCGAGGATGACCGCCGGCGTCTGGACGGTCACGCCGACCGCGACTGCGACGATGGCGGCGATGGCGGCGACGACGATCGCGGGGAGGATGCTCCCGTCGAGCGTCGAGTCGACCGTCCCGGCCGCGCGTTCGACGGCGGAGGGTTCCGGATCGCGGTCGGGGGGCTCCGCGAGGGACTCGTCGACCACGACGGACCGCTCGCGCTCCGGCGGCGGCTCGACGATGACCGTCACGTAAGTGCTTCCGGATCCGTGGCCGACGACGAGCTTGAGCTTCCCGCGCACCGTCGTCTCCGGTCGGTCGGGGTCGACGTCGACGTGGACGATCCGCCGCGACTCCGCCTCGAGGTAGTGGTTCGTCGTCGCCACTCCCGCCACTCGCGAGAGGTCGTCGTCGACGTTGAGGTGGACGTGTGCGGCCTGTCCGCGGTTGTCGATGGCGACCTCGAAGGGACCGTCCGTGGTGATCCGATCCGGTGCGTCGATCGAATGGACCCCGTCGCCGTTCACCTCGACCGGGAGCGTCTGCACGCACACACCTGGGAGGCCACGGTAGAAAAAGGTTGACGCCGATGGGCGCTCGTTCCCGGTCGACGAGGGCGCGAGCGAGACGGAACCGCGTTCATTTTCCCGCAGCTATTTGTCGACTGGCCGTGAGGTACGCTCCCGTATGAGCGACGAACCGGGCGGGACCAACATCGAGGGGGACGCTCCCGTCGTCGAGACCGTCGTCGAAACCGATTCGGCGACGATCACCGACGATTCGGAGCTCGAACGGACGCTCGGGTTGACCGGCGGGCTCGCGATCGGCATCGGGACGATGATCGGCGCGGGGATCTTCGTCTTCCCGGGGCTCGCGGGCGCCGCGGTCGGCACGGCCGCGACCGCCTCGTTCGCGGTCGGCGGGGTCGTGGCGCTGCTCGTCGCCCTACCCGCCTCCGAGCTGGCGACCGCCATGCCGAAAAGCGGGGGCGGCTACTACTTCATCTCCCGCGGGCTCGGTACGCTCGCGGGGACCGTCGTCGGGCTCTCGCTCTGGCTCGGGCTCGTGTTTGCGACCGCGTTCTACCTGGTCGGACTGGGGTTTTACGCGCTGGATGCGCTCTCCATCGTCGGGATCTCCGTCGGGGCCGATCCCGGCGTCCTCGTCTCGGTGATCGCCGTCCTGTCCGGGATCGGCTTCACCGTGGTGAACCTCACCGGGACGGAGAACGCGGCGCGGATCCAAAACGCCATCGTGGTCCTCCTCCTGTCGATGCTCGTGGCGTTCCTCGTGTTCGGCTTGCTCGACGTCGCGGGGTTCGTCGGCGACGAATCGACGGGCGGGACCGAGGCCGATCGCTGGACGGTCTTCCCGATACTCTCGACGGCCGCGCTCGTGTTCACGTCCTACCTGGGGTTCGCCCAGATCGCGACCGTCGCCGGCGAGATGAAACGCCCCGGTCGGAACCTCCCGCTGGCGATGATCGGGTCCGTTCTGGTCGTCACGGTCATGTACGTGTTGACGATCCTCGTCGCGACGAACGTCTTCGATCGGACGCAACTCGGCCAGCTCGGCGAGACGGCGATGGTCGAGATCGGCCGCGAACTGCTCGGCGTCGGGGGCGCCTTCGTCATCGTCGTCGGCGGACTGCTCGCCACGATGTCCTCGGCGAACGCGTCGATCCTGAGCACCTCCCGGGCCATCTACGGCGTCTCGAAGGACGCGCTCCTCCCGCGGTGGGCCAGCCGGATCGACCTCCGGTACGGGACGCCCTCCGTCGCGCTGGGAATGGCCGGCGGCCCGATCATCGTGCTCGCGGCGACCCGACAGGTCCAGCTTCTCGCGGAGGTCGCCTCGTTTCTACATCTGGTGTTGTACGGGCTGATCTGCGTCTCCTTGGTGGCGATCCGCAGGGACGCCCCCGAGTGGTACGACCCGGACTTTCGCGTCCCCGGCGGACCGACGATCCCCGTCCTCGGCGCGATCGCGAGCTTCGGACTCATCGCGTTCATGGATCCGGCCTCGATCGGCGTCGGCCTGTTCGTCATCGTCGGTTCCGCCGGGTGGTACCTCTATTATGCCCGCGACGTGACTCTCAAGGGGGTCCTGTAATGACACGCGTGCTTGTTCCGGTGGCGGTTCTCGAGGGGGAGGCGGTCTCTCCCGGCTTGATGTCGCTTCTCGGGAGCGTCGACGTGACCGTGCTCGGCTATCACGTGTTGCCCGAACAGACGCCGCCGGATCAGGCCCGCCTCCAGTACGAGGACCGAGCGACGGACGCGCTGGTGGATCTGAGCGAGGAGTTCCGATCGGCCGGCGGTGCCGCCGACCATCGACTCGTGTTCACACACGATCGCGAACGGACCGTCGAGCGGGTCGCCGAGGAGATCGACGCGAACGCCCTGGCGATCACGGGAGTGACCGGGGACGTCGACCGGCTCCTGGTCTCGATTTCGGGCGACGTTTCCATCGACCGCGTCATCTCGTTCGTCTCGGATCTCGTCGATGGCCGCGACATCGGCGTAACGCTGTTTCTCGCCGCCGACGAGGCCGAGGCGGGGACCGCCGACGAACGGCTCCAGTCGGCCGCGGCACGGCTCCGAAGCGAGGGGATCGACGTTCGGACGTCGCTCGCGATCGGAGCGTCCCCGATCGAGGGCCTCCTCGGCGAGGTGTCCGGACACGACGCGATCGTCATGGGGGAAACGGCGCCGTCGCTCAGCTCGCTCGTCTTCGGGGACGCGTCCGAGCGCGTCGCGTCGGCGTCCGTCGGACCCGTGCTCGTCGTTCGAAACGACGGGACCGTTGACGACGGGACTATTGACGACGAGGGCGTCGACGACGGGGCGTAACGACACCTCGAGGGGAGGACCCGCTCACCCGACTCGGGCCGATCGCCCGATCCGCTAATCGCGAAGCAGCTCCACCGGCCGCTCGTTTGCGGCCTTCCAGGCCGGGTAGAACCCGCTCAGCAGGCTCGCGACGATCGCGAACCCGAATCCGTAGACGAGGTATCGAAACGCGTTCCACTCGAGAACGAGGGTCGCGTCCTCGAGGAGGACGTGATTCAACACGAGTCCGACCCCGAAGGAGACCACGACGCCGACTGCGCCGCCGATGACGCCGAGGAAGACCGACTCGGCGAGGATCATCCGCAACACCTCCCCCCGCCGGATCCCGACGGCTCTGAGCACGCCGATCTCGCCGCGGCGCTCGATCGTGCTCATCAACATCACGTTGAGGATCGCCACGCTCGCGACGACGAGCGAGATGGACCCGATCCCGAGGAGCGCGAGGTTGAGCGTGTTCAAAAACGAGTCGACGCTCTCCTGGATGCTGGCGGGGGTGGTGGCGCTCACCATCTCCTCCCCGCGGTCGTTGATCTGCGTTTCGATCGTTTCCGCGAGTCGCTGTGCCGTCTCGCCGTCCTCCGCGAGAACGGTGACGCTCGTGTAGTACTCCTCCTCGCGCAGCGCGTCGATCGGCACGACGACCTGGCCGCCACCTCCCGGACCGAACCCCTGTTCGGACTCGAGGATCCCCCGAATCCGGTAGAGTCGGCCGTCGTACGAGATTGGATCGCCGATCTCGAGCCCGAGCTCGTCGGCGACGTCCGCGCTCACCAGCGCGCCGGCGGTGAGCCGGTCGGGTACCTCCCCCTCCTCGGCGTCGTAGAGCGCGTCGGCCCGCTCGACGCCGGTCACGCTCACCCGCGCACCCTCCCCGTTCGCCTCGAGGATCGTGTCGCTCGACTTCCGGGGAATCACCGCCTGGCCGGCCACGACCGTCTCGATCTCGCGGACCTGCGCGTCGGTGAGGCCGTCCTCGAGGTTGTCCTCGCCGGTCGTGACGGTGACCTCGTTCGTCAGGCTCCCGAGGTCCTGTGTCGCCTGGTACTGGATGGCGGCGCCGGCCATCCCGAGCGAGGCGATCGCGATCACGCCGATGGCGATCCCGAGCGCCGCGAGTCCAGTCCGGACGCGATTTCGACCCAGGTTCCGCCACGCCATCAACACGCTCGGGAACCGCCAGAGCCGTTCGATCGGGTTCATCGTATCTCCCCGTCGACGAGGTTGACCGTTCGGTCCGCGTACTCGACCAGCTGTTCGTCGTGTGTCACCGCCACGATGGCGACGTCCTCCTCGTTTTTGAGCCGGGTGACCTCGTCGAGGATCGTCGCCCCGGTGTCACGATCGAGGTTCCCGGTCGGCTCGTCGGCGAGCAGCAGGTCGGGTTCGTTGATGAGCGCCCGGGCGATGGCGACGCGCTGGCGTTGTCCCCCCGACAGCTGATCCGGCGTGTGTCGGAGCCGGTCGCCGAGTCCGACGCGTCGAAGCAGATCGATCGCCCGGTCGTGGCGGTCGACGTCCGTCTCCCACATCGACGGGAGCTCGACGTTCTCGACGGCGGTGAGCATGGGAAGCAGGTGGAAGTCCTGGAAGACGAACCCGATCTCCGATCGCCGTTCCTCGGTGAGCTCGTCCCCGTCGAAGTCGGTCACGTCGCGTCCGTCGATCCTGACCGTCCCCGAGGTCGGCGTGTCGAGCAGGCCGATCACGTTCAACATCGTGCTCTTCCCGGACCCGGATGGGCCGATCACCGTGACCATCTCCCCGCGGTCGCCGTGGAAGTCGACCCCCTTCAGCGCCTCCACGGTCTCCCCGCCGCTTTCGTACCGCTTTCGCACGTCCGTGAGTTCGACGACGCTCATCTCGACTCGTCGGATGAGCCGCCGCGTCGTCGCCAGATCACGGCGCCGATCCCGATCGCGGCTACGAGGGCGACCGCTGCGAGGGCCGGCAGGCCGATACCCGGCGGCCCGCCCGAACCGGACCCCTCGGAGTCGGCGGCCTCGGCCGCCCCGGGATCGCCGACGTCGACCTCCACGATCCGCGAGAACTCCTCGCCGTCGACGGCGTACTGGACGCGAATCGGGAGCGTCTCGACGCCCGCGGAGGCGTTCGCGGTGAGTTCGAAGGTCCCGAACTCGCTCGCGTCGATCGCGCCGATGAAGTACTCGCGGTTCGGCGGGACCGGGCGGACGCCCTCGGACCCGACCACCTCGACCCGCACCGACCGTGCGTCGCCGCTCCCGACGTTCGCGGCGTCCCCGGAGACGACGAGCGTCGACTCCTCGCGGTCGAACTCGAGGCCGGAGAGGACCACATTGGACGCGGATTGCGGGGCGTACCGCATCGTCTCACTCGTCGTTCGCCGCTCGCCGGCGGCCGTGTAGTCGGCCTCGATCGACACCTCGCCGGGCGGCACGTCGTCACCGGGAAGGACCGCCGTTCGCGACTCCTCCGCGGGCACGTCCTCAAGGAGGGCCCGCTCGACGGTTCCTCCGTCCGCGACCGCTCGGAGCCGTACGTCGCGGAGCTCCGCGTTCCCGTACTCCGCGAGCGTGGCCTCGATCACGGTGCTTCCGTTTTCGACCCCGATCGACGTCGTCAGATCGGCGTCGACGGTCGCCGGCTCGACCTCGGTCGTGATGGTCCGGTTCGCCGTCCGAGTCGTCCCGCCGGCGACGTCGTACGCGAGGGTCGCATCGAGCGTTCCGGTTCCCGAGTCGGGATACGTTACACGATAGGTGTAGGTGACCTGCGCTCCCGATTCGACGGTGGCCGCCACCCGTTCTGCGTTCTCGACGCGTGCGTCCCCGCCGACTTCGAGCCGCGCGTTCGAGATGGCGCCCGACCCGCCGTTGGAGACGGTGACGTTCATCTCCGTCTCCTCGCCCGCGACCGGGTCGACCTCGTCGGGGTCGGCCACGGAGAGGACCACGTCGTCCGGCTCGGAGACGTCGACGTAAAGCGGGAACCGCGCGTGGCTCGGGCTCCCGTTTTCGGTCCGTCCGATGGCGTGGACGGTCAGACGCTTCTCGCCGCGCTCGTCGATCCGGACCGGAAGCGGAACCCGTATCGACTCGCCGGGCGAGATCGCGCCGACGTCCTCGGCCCTGGCGTACTCGGTCGCGCTGTCCGTCTTCCGTATGTAGACGTCGGTCACCGCGACGGCCTTCCCGTTGCCCTGTGGATTTGCCACCTCGGTGGTCACCGTGAACGTCTCGCCGGGCGCCGGTTGGTCGATCGAGGCGTTCGCCGACCGGATCGAGACGTCGGTCGGTGCGGACCCGGCGACGCTCGCACCAACCGAGATCGAACCGACCACGAGGATCGCGGCGATCGCGAGCGGGACGGTTCTGGTCATCGCGATCGCGGCGAGACGTCGGTTCGTGGCGCCGGACCGTTCGGCCGTCGATCGCTCGAGGGAGGATCGTCCGTTCCGCCGGGGCGTCGCGGGAACCGTGGAGGGGGTGTCGTCGTCACGTGTTCGGACACGGTCCGTAGGTACTTATCGGTGACCGTGGGGCCAATCGAGTCTCAACGGGTGATCCCTCCAACGAGAACCGCCGGGATCTCCGAAACCGCAACGGAACGATTGTGAGACGTCGGATCACAGTTCCGGCATTCGTCGGAGACGTTGGCCCCCATCTCCATCATGGGTGGCGCCTCCCCTCGTCGAGGGCGGGACAACGATCGAGATCCCTGCCGATCGGACGTCCACAAAATTCACAGCATACCGGCTTTATGACGGCGTTTTCGGATTCCGTCATCGCAGATCTTCCCTTAGACGACCGCCGTACGGCGACGACCCGCGTTCGGATCCGAAAGCTAATCGGTTAACTGTGGGGAAGATCTCGAAATTCGATTCTGCCGATAATTGGGCGTACAGAGGATTTACCGTTGGTTTAACAATAATCGACACGACAGATGAATCGGGATGGACTCGCCGGGATTTGAACCCGGGGCCTCTCCCATGCCAAGGGAGTGATCTACCACTGATCTACGAGCCCGCTCCGCGACCGATCGTATCCCCGGTTCCATCATAAGGGCTTCGAATCGGCCGTCTCCCGGGAGTCCCTCACACGGCGATCGCCTCATAGCCGTTCGGAGTCGATCGTGACCTCGAGATCGACCTCGCGTTCGCGCCCCTCCAGGTCCGCCACGGCACGCTCGACGATCCGAACCGCCTCCTCGCGCACGAGCGGGATCACCCGCCGGAGGACCCACTCCACGGAGACGAACCGTGGAAGATCGAGCGCGTCGGAGTTCGCCGAATCGGGATCGAAGCGGACCGAGAACTCCACCTCGCAGACGTCGGCGTGGGCCGCGGTGTCGTCCTCGTCCGTGACATCCACGCCCGCGGTGTCGGCCTGCTCGACGTCCCCCTCGATCGCCGTGATCCCCCAGTGGCCCGTCGCGTCGATTCCCTTGCGGATCGCCCAGTTGATCCGCTCCGGCGGGGCGATCTCGGTCACCTCCGAGCGAACCGTGTAGGTGAGCCGCCACCAGCCGAAGGTCAACGCGTACCGGGTTCCCGGCCCGCCGTCGCCGTCGATCCGGCGAACGTGTTCCAGGTGTTCGGAGTAGCGGGCGTACCGCGGGAAATCCACGAGAAACTCATAGACCGCCTCCGGCTCGGCATACACCGTCGTCCGGACCACGAGTTCGTCCACGGACGTCGTTACCCCGGACGAGTCTTAAAACCGGCCGTCGAACGAACGGGACGCCACGACCTCGGTGTGCGGCCCGTCGCCCATCACTTGGGCGGCCCGACCGCCTTCCACCGACCGCGTTCTACGTCTGCTCGCGTGAGCCGATCTCCCGGTAGATCCACATGGCGGCGAGGTAGGACGCCACGAAAAGCAGGAATCCGACCACGAACCCGAACAGCCGGCGACGGCCCAGCCCGCCGGGGACCAGGTACGCCAACCCGGCGAGCGCGATCAAAAAGACGAGGACGCTGAAGGCTCCCGAGAGGAGATAGACGCCGAGATCGGAATCGAGTCGGTCGCGCAAATCGCTCACGAGGAAAGGTTCGCCGGGCGTCCTCAAAACCTCCCCGGTCCTCACGTCGTCCGGGCGTCGACGGCCTCCAGTTCGAGGAGCCCGTCGTCCTCCGTTTCGGTCCCCGTTGGCGTCTCCGTCTCGGTGGCTGTTTCCGTTTCGGTAGTCGCCTCCGTCTCCGTCTCGGTGGCCGTCTCCGTTTCCGTTCCGATGATCGGGTCCTCCGTTTCGGTCGGTGTCGGCGTTGCCGTCTCGGTCGGCGTGTCGGTCCCGTCGCTCGTCCCGGTCTCGCCGCCGGACGTTGTCGTGCCCGTGGGCGTTTCCGTCCCGTTCGTTCCGCCGCCGTCGGTCCCGCTCTCCCCGCTCGCGTCCTCGCCGAAGATGTCCGTCTCGATGGTACGCTCCATCGTGTCGAGGGGGATCCGGACCGTCGATCCGCCGCCGTCAGACAGGTTGACGCGCAGGTAGAAGTCGGCTTTGAGCGTCGTAACCTGTTCGTTCTGGAGGTGGCTGACCCACCACTCGTCGAGGTGCTGGTTGTCGAGGCGGAAGGTGGCGTCGATCGTCTCCTCGCCTCCCGGCGGAATGACGTAGGGACCCCCGCTTTCACCGCTTCCCATGTCGATCCCGTTCATCCCGATGTCGTAGCCGATCGAGGAGATCGTGACCGGGAACGACCGCGGGTTGTACACGACGAACTGCATGCGGATCTCGGTCTCGTTTTCGGTGACCGTTCCCCACTCGCCGCGGGTCTCGCGCACGATCAGTACGGGATCGGGAACGATCGCGCTATCGGCGTTCAACTCGCGGTCCTCGTCGGAGTTGAACGCCTCGATGAGGTCGGTCTCGATCTGCCGTTCGACTGCCGGCGCGTCGAAGGACCGGCCGAGAAGCGAGGAGTGGACGTCGGCGTGAACCGTGAGCGTCGTCCGCTCGTCCGCGCGCAGGTGGCTCACCCACCATGCCGGAATGCGCGTGTTGTTCATCTCCGAGGTCGTAGAGAGCGTCGAGTTTCCGCCCTCGATCGAGACGCCCTCGCGGGTTCCGTTGGCCATCGGAATGTCGTTCAGACGGACCTCGTAATCCACCGTGAGCCCGCCGGCCGTCACGCCGATCGGGTTGGGGTTGTGGAGGTGGATGTCGGTCTCGATCTCCGTCACGTTCTCGGTGACGTTGCCGAACCCGTTGTCCACGCCGGTCACGCTCGGCGTCCCGAGAATGCCGAGGGCGACCGCGCCCCCGACCAGAAGCACGATGCCGCCGATGCCGACGAGGAGGAGCCGCCGCCGGCCGACCGATGGGATCCAACTCGGTGCCATGCTGTCGTACGCGGAGGTTGCGGCGGGACCGTATAAAGGTGGTCGACGCGTGACGGTCGAAGGACGGGGCTGACGGTGAGCCGGGACGGGACTAGCGGCCGAACCAGGACGGGACTATCGATCGAACGGGACGGAACCGACGTCGAACCGAGACGGGATCGACGGCCGCGTTGAGACAGGACTAAGTGTCGCGCCGCGAACGTCCGAGCATGACGGCTGGTATCACCGGATCGGACAAGGGACTCGGCGTCGGACTGGCGTTCGCGGCGATCGTCGTGCTCGGAGCGGTGCTCATGTACGTCGGACCGTCACAGATCAACCGTGCGGCCGGCTTCGGCGTCGCGATGGTCGCGGCGATCATCGCGGTCTCCGCGTTCCACCTCTTCGAGTGACTCGGCGGGAGCGATCGGTCGCCCCGCCTCGTTCCGTTTAAATATCGCCGACACGTAATGTCGACAATGACGGAGTATACGGAGGAGGAAAAACGGATCCTCGCGTACCTCCACGATAGCGTCTCCCGCGGCGAACAGTACGTTCGCTCGAGGACGATCGCCGACGCGATCGGGCTCACCGCCAAGCAGGTCGGCAGCCGGCTCCCGAACCTCGCCGAGAAGTCCGAGGAGGTCGACATCGAAAAGTGGGGCCGCGCCCGCTCGACCACCTGGCGGGTCACCCAGTCCGCACCCTGAGCCCCGGGATCCACCCTTTTTTAACCATCCCCTCGCGTAGCGGTGAATATGACCGTCCGTGTCTCGCGGACCTTCGAGTTCGACGCCGATCCCGACGACGTGTGGGCGTTCATCTCGGATCCGGGCAAACGAGCCGACGTGATAAGCGTCGTCGAGTCCTACGACGTCCACGACGACCGACGCGCCACCTGGCACATCAGCCTCCCCATCCCGATGGTTCGATCCACGATCGACGTCGAGACGAGGGAGGTCGAACGCGACCCGCCGACCCGGGTGAAGTTCGTCGGGAAGTCCCGCGCGCTTCGAGTCACCGGCGAACACACGATCGAGGCCATCGAGGGCGGCTGTCGGCTGCGAAACGAGTTCGTCGTCGAGGGGGCGCTCCCCGGCGTCGAGACGTTCTTCAAGCGCAACTTCGAGGCGGAACTCGACCGGCTCGAGCGCGAGCTCCGCTCGGATCTCGGCCTCCCCGCGGGCGCCGAAAGCGACACCCCATCCCGGACCGACGGCTGATCCGACCCGATGACTGAACGCGATTCACCGACCGCTCCCGCCGCGGACGCCCGGTCGACCCCGATCGATCCCGGAGCCGAGGCCGACCCGATGCGGATCGCCTGCGTCCAGCTCGCGATCGAGGGCGGGGACGTCGCCGGGAACCTCGAGCGCGCGCTCGCCGCGGTCGATGACGCGGCCGATCGCGGCGCCGACCTGATCGCACTCCCCGAGCTCTTCGACGTCGGATACTTCGCCTTCGACGCGTATCCCCGTGCCGCCGTGAGCCTCGAGAGCGAGCGGCTCGAACGGTTCCGCGCGCGGGCGGCGGAGCACGGCGTCGCCGTCCTCGCGGGCACGATCGTCGAGGACCTCGGCGCCTCCGCCGAGGCGGGACTCGCGGTCCCGGACTCGACGGGGCTGGCCAACACGGCCGTGCTGTTCGATTCGACCGGCGAGCGGCGGCTCGTCTACCGCAAACACCACCTGTTCGGCTACGAGTCCGCGGAGGCGGAGCGGCTCGTGCCCGGCGAGCGGCTCACGACCGCGGAGCTGTCGGGCGTCCGGATCGGCGTCACGACCTGCTATGACCTCCGGTTTCCCGAGCTGTATCGACGGCTCCTCGAGGAGGGCGTCGACCTCGTGATCGTGCCGAGCGCGTGGCCCTACCCGCGGGTCGAACACTGGCGCACGCTCGCACGAAGCCGTGCGATCGAGAACCTCGCGTACGTCGCCGCCGTCAACGGCAGCGGGAGCTTCGACGGCGGCGACACCCTCCTCGGTCGCACGACCGTCTACGACCCCTGGGGAACGCCCGTTTCCACGACCGACGACGCCCCGGACGTGGTCTACGCCGACGTCGATCCCGGCCGAGTCGCCTCGATACGCGAGGACTTCCCCGCCCTTCGCGATCGACGCAGCGATCGGTGAGAAGTACGAGCTGACCGTGAGGGGAAACGCGAGGTGGCCCGGGAAGGAAACGGCGCGACGGACGGAGAAGGAAACGTCCAGACGTATCCTCGGTTCCATACATTTATTCGGGAGCACGCAGTAATACCCCTCGCCGGTGTTTCGGCGCTTTTCTCGTCGAAACGTCGGTATCGATCCGCTCCCGTCCCGACCGTCGGGTGATGTGGACGGACCGTGGCTGGATCCGCCACGTCCGTCCCGCCCGCGCACATCACCCGTCACCGCTCCCGTCGTTCGTGAACGAACGCCGACGCTCGAGACGTATCCCCGCGATTGGAGAACTAATTCACGATCATCGTCATACGTCCGTGAAATTGATCGAAAGACGTGAATCAGTCGGCATCTCCGCATCGATATTCACTCATCGAAAACTTCGATGGACGTCCGTCGCTAGTTTTGACGCGAAGAGGCCGGTTATATCGCCTCGAGCGATGATCATCTATCGGCGTCCGCGTTCCGCGATCGACGCCGACCGTCGGACGCCGCCTGTGGACTAGTGCTCCCACAGTGGCTTGGTCAGTCACCGGCCCGATCGATCGTTCGCTCGCCAGGAGCGAACGATCGTTTGTGTACGTCGTAGCTGGACTTTGTACGCCGTGGCTGGACTCGGATCCGATCTCCGTCAGAACACGTCAGTCGGTACGCGATCAGACGCCGGCGGCCTCGGCTTCGGCCTCCGCGTCACCCTCGGCGAACCCGGGGAATCGGGCCTCCTCGGCCTCGAGCAGCTCCTGATACCGGTTTCGGATCGTGACCTCGCTCATGTCCGTCGCGTCGCTCACTTCACTTTGGGTGAGATCGACGTTCGTGAGCTTGCCGGCGGCGTAGATCGCGGCGGCCGCGAGCCCGACCGGCGACTTGCCGCTGTGGACGTTCTGCCGTTTGCCCTGTTCGAGCAGCTGGCGGGCGTACTGTTCGGTCTCGTCGGGCACCTCGAGCTCGCTGGCGAACCGGGGCAGGTACTCGACCGGGTCGGCCGGCTTGATCTCCAGTTTGAGCTCGCGGTTGATGTAGCGGTAGGCCCGCTTGAACTCCTCGGCGTCGACGCGGCTGACGGCGGCGATCTCGTCGATCGACCGCGGCACCTGCTCCATCCGGGCCGCGGCCTGCAGGCTCGCCGTGGCGATCCCCTCGATGGATCGGCCGGGGAGCATGTCGTTGTCGAGCGCCTGCCGATAGATGACGGAGGCGGTCTCGCGGACGTTCTCGGGGAGGCCGAGCGCGGAGGCCATGCGGTCGATCTCGCCGAGCGCCTGTTTCAGGTTGCGCTCCTTGGAGTCGCGGGTGCGGAACCGCTCGTTCCAGGTCCGGAGCCGCTGCATCTTCTGGCGCTGATTCGAGGAGAGCGCGTTGCCGTAGGCGTCCTTGTCCTGCCAGCCGATGTTCGTCGACAGGCCCTCGTCGTGCATCATCTTCGTCGTGGGGGCGCCGACGCGCGACTTCTGGTCGCGCTCGCTCGAGTCGAACGCGCGCCACTCGGGACCGCGGTCGATCTCGTCGGACTCGACGACGAGTCCACAGCCCGAACAGACGGTCTCGGCGCCGTCGTGTTCGAGCCGGCTCCCGCACTCGGGACAGGTCGTCTCGGATTCGGTCTCCGTCGTCGATTCCGACTCGGCCGTGGCTCGCTCGCCGGTGGTCCTTCGCTCGTCGGTGGTCCTTCGCTCGTCGGTGGTCGATTCCTCGTCGGTCGTGCGCCGGTGGGCGCGGAAGGTGGTCTTACTCATGTGTTGAACTGAACGGACGTCGTCGCCCTGTACGGGCCGCGATGAGGAGGACGAAAGCGATATAAAATCCCGACCTCGCTCGTTCCTTCACTCCGAGTTAGGAACTAAGAGTATATAAATATGTCGTGGTATGATATCACAATCGAATGTACGATGTCTCTAACCGGGGTTTAGAGAACCAATATCATCCATTTATATGACGTTCGTTCGCCCTCCGACTTGGGTCGCCCGCGATCATCGTTTCACCGGGGTCCGGCGTCGATCCTTCACCCGAATCCGACGTCGATCCCTCATCCGGGTCCGGCGTCGATCCCGGCGTCCTCGAGAAGCGACGCCACGTACTTGCCGACGTGGTCGTCCATTCGCCGTTTGAATCCGGCTCGACGTGCGAGCCGGTCGAGCTCCCGCGAGACGTAGGTGCCGTACTGGAGCGCCTTCTTGTCGGCTTGCCGAACCGGATCGGGGACGAGTCCCGACGCCGCCCGCCTGAGCGCGATCTTCCGCTCGTCCGGCGTCGCGAGCAGTTCACCCGGAAGTCGGAGCGCGGCGTCGACGACCGGGTCGGCCAAAAGCGGCGTAACGGGCTCGATCCCGGCCACGCGGATCGCGGGGACGTCCCGCGCGAGCTGGCCGGGAAGCGACCCCACCGTCTCGTCGCGTGCGCCGCGTACCGTCTCCGCCTCGACCCGGTGGTCGTCGGCCGGCTCGACCACCTTGCTGTATCCGCCGAACAGCTCGTCCGCGCCCTGCCCGAGAAGGAGCCGATCGTGTCCGTCCGCGGCCGCCGCACGACCAACGAGGTAAAGGGGGATGGCGATGGAGAGGTCCATCGCGTTCGTCCGCCCCGTCGCGGCGACCAGCCCCGGGACGGCCTCGACGAGGTCGTCGTGTGTCACCTCGACGATCCGCAGGTCGTCCTCGCGTCCCATCGCCCCTGCGGCCTCCCGGGCCGCCTCGACGTCGTGACACCCCTCGAATCCGGCGACGTAACACGGCGCGTCCGGGGCGCCGCTCGCGACGAGCGCCGAATCGATCCCGCCGGAGAAGGCGACGGCGACGTCCCCGCCTTCCACACCGAATTTGCCCCCGCTATCGGTTCCAGGGTCGCCGGAGCGACCGATCGCCGCCCGAACGGCGTCGTCGACCGCCGCCTGCGCCGTCTCCGGGGGAGCGGGGGCCGGCTCCGGGAGCGTCCAGATCGTCCGACTTCCGGACGCGGTCACGACGCTGCCCGCCGAAACCGGAACGGGCGACTCGAGCGCCCGTCGATCGAACGCCCACGCTCCCTCAGCCGTCGGATCCGGGCACTCCGCCTCGACGAACAGGGGTTCGCGTCCGAGGACGTCGCGGACGAGCGCGGGTTCCTCCGCGCCGTGTTCGTCTCCACGATCCGTTTCGGGCTTCAGGACGAGCCGGCCCGCGAACCCCCTCCCGCCGGGGAGCGGGTCGGCGTCGTCGATGGCGTCCTCGATCGCCTCGGCCGTGGCGCCGCGAAGCCGGGCGTCGTCGGAGCCGGTCGGTCGGTCGGCGTGTGCCGTCATCGCACCGACCGCAGTCGGCGGAGCACGCGGCGTTTCGCCCCGCCGGCCGCCTGCCGGAAGGAGACGTGCCAGGGCGTTCGGCTCCCGACCACGCTGGTTCGTCCCTCCGCGATCGCCTCGAGGATCGCCTCGGCGGACGGCTCGTCGGCGTCGACCTCCGTGACCGCCTGTCCGACCATCTCGGAGATGTGTGCGTCGCTGCCGGCGGTCTGCGGAAGGTCGTGTTCAACCGCGAACCGCTCGGCCTTCCGATTGGCCCGGCCCGTCAACAGCCGCGAGTTGTACACCTCGATCGCGTCCGCGCTCGCGAGCTGTTCCTCCGTGACGTGGGCTGCGACCCCGTGACGGGTCTTCTGGAAGGGGTGAGGAACGACCGCGATTCCCCCCTGGTCGTGGATACGCGCGAGGGTTTCGTCGTAGGAGAGCCCCGCCGGAATCGCACGGTCGATGCCGAACGCGAGCACGTGGCCGGCCGCACACGTCACCTCCATCCCGACGATCCCGACGAGTCCGTGTTCGGCGGACAGCTCCGCCGCGGCACGGGAGGCGTCGATCTCGTCGTGGTCCGTGACGGCGAGGGCGTCGAGGCCGACCGCCGCCGCCTGCTCGACGAGGAGGTCGACCGGATCGCGGCCGTCGTGGGACAGCTCCGAGTGGGTGTGCAGCTCGACCGATAACACGCCCGACCGTACGCGAGTGGTCCACAAAAGAACCCCGGTCTCCTCACCGAGGGCATCGCCCCGGTCGTCGATGCCTTCGGTCTCCCCACCGAGGACATCGCGGTCTCCCCACCGAGGACATCGATCCTGTCGTCGACGTCTCCGGCCCCGCCGGTACGATTATGCCCCGCGACGTAGTCGGGCCACACATGACGGACGTCGATGACGCGCTCGCGGACCGGACGGTCGGGTTCGAGGCGGCGTTCGCCTACGCGTTGAGCCCCGACATGCGCCGGCTGATCGTCGTCTTCCTGTTCGGCTGGCTGCTGTTGCCCGTCGGGCTCGCGGTCTTCTTCTCGCCCGAGTTCCTCGTGGGATTCAGCGGGACGATCCGGGAGGCGACGGGGATGGTCATCGGGCTCGTCGTGGTGGTGATCGCCGGGGCGCTGCTCTTCGGCGGGCTGATCGGCGCCCTCTTCAAGACCATCGCCGACGCGAACCGATACGCGAAGGAGACCTGATCGCCCCTCGAACCGGAGTCGGATCGATCCTCAACCCGGAGTCGGATCGAACTGAAATCGAAGCCGAACGGGGCGGTTAGTTCGGGGTAACTCGAACAGTTAGGTGACGGGGGTACGAACGTCCGGGCATGGCCGATCCGTTCGTGATCGTCGGCGGTGACGCGGCGGGGTTGAGCGCCGCGAGCAAGTTCAAACGCGAGGCACCGGACCGCGAGGTCGTCGTTCTCGAGCGGGGGCGATGGGTGTCGTACGCCCACTGCGGGATGCCCTACTACGTGAAGGGCGAGGTCGAGTCGCTGTCGGATCTGCTGTCGCTGTCGCCGGCGGAGATCGTAGAGCGGGGGATCGACCTCAGGCGGGGGCACGAGGTCACGGGCGTCGATCCGGACGCGAAGACCGTGCGCGTTCGAACCGACTCGGAGCGGTACGATCAGGCGTACGGCGACCTGCTCGTCGCGACCGGCGCGCGCGCCGTCGACGGACCCATCGACGGGGCCGACCTCGAGGGCGCGTTCACGATGCACGACATGGACGCCGCCGCGGCGGTTCGGGCCTTCCTGACGCCGCCGGCGGAGATCGATCCCGACGCCGTCGACGGCGAGTACGTCGATCGCGACCGCGTCGAGACGTACGCGACCCGCGAACCTCCGGAGGCCGTCGCGGTCGTCGGCGGCGGATACGTCGGCGTCGAGATGGTGGAGGCCTTCGAGGCGTACGACCTCGACGTCCACCTCCTCCAGCGGCCGGATCGCCTGTTGCCCCCGTTCGGCGAGACGGCCAGCGAGCGGGTGATCGAAACGCTGCGCGAACGGGGAGTCCGTGTACGCCTCGGTACCGCGGTCGACGAGATCGTCGGCGACGGGCGAGCGGAGGCCGTCGTCGCCGGCGACGAGCGGATCCCCGTCGACCTCGCGCTGATCGGGATCGGGATCCGACCCAACACGGGGCCGATCGAGGATGCCGGCGTCGAACTGGGGGACTCCGGCGCCATCGCCGTCGACGACTACGGGCGGACGAACCGGGAGCACGTCTACGCCGCCGGCGACTGCGCGGAGATGTGCCACGCCGTCACCGGCGAGCCGGAGTGGGTCCCCCTCGGGCTGACCGCCAACCGTGCCGGGCGTGCGATCGGTGCGACCGTGGCCGGCGACCCGACCCCGGTCGGGGAGATCGCGGGGACGGCCGCGGTGAAGGCCTTCGAGACCGAGTGCGCTCGAACCGGGATCGTCGACCGCGACCGGGCGCGCGAGGCCGGGTTCGATCCGGTCTCCGAGACGATCACGGCTTCCTCGCGGTCGGGATATTACCCCGGCGCCGCCGAGACGGCGGTCACGCTGGTCGCCGATCGGGAGACGGAACGACTCCTCGGCGGAGCGATCGTCGGAACCGACCGTGCCGCGATACGCATCGACACGATCGCGACGGCGCTCGAGGCCGGGATGACCGTGGCGGACGTGGAGCGGCTCGACCTCGCGTACGCGCCGCCGTTCAGCCCCGTCTGGGACCCCGTGCTCGTCGCGGCCAAGGTTCTCAACGGGTCCCTCGACGCTCCGTGAGGGTCCGATCGCCGTCTACGGCGTGCTTCCACTGCCGGAGCCTATCCACGTACGTGCACATGAAAAAGCATTAGAACGCACCAAGTGACCATACAGGTGAATGAGCCTGTCCGATCCGGACGCCGATCTCGTCCGCGCGGAGCTCGGCCGCGATCCCACCCCGGCCGAGGCCGCGCTGTTCGAAAACCTCTGGAGCGAACACTGCGCGTACCGGTCCTCGCGGCCGCTGCTCGGCGCCTTCGAGAGCGAGGGAGACGCCGTCGTCGTCGGTCCGGGCGACGACGCCGCCGTGTTGGCCCTGCCGACCCCCGAGGCCGCAGACGACGCCCCCGGCGACCGCGACGCCGACGACTACGGCGACACCTACGTCACCTTCGGGATCGAGAGCCACAACCATCCCTCCTACGTGGATCCCTTCGACGGCGCGGCGACCGGCGTCGGCGGGATCGTCCGCGACACGATGAGCATGGGCGCCTATCCGATCGCGCTGCTCGACTCGCTGTACTTCGGCGCGTTCGACCGCGACCACACGAAGTACCTGCTGGAGGGCGTCGTCGAGGGCATCTCCCACTACGGCAACTGCATCGGCGTCCCGACCGTCGGCGGCAGCGTCGCCTTCCACGACGGCTACGAGGGCAACCCGCTCGTGAACGTGGCCTGCGTCGGCCTCACGAACGAGGACCGTCTCGTGACCGCGGTCGCGGAGGAGCCGGGCAACAAGCTCGTGCTCGTCGGCAACGCCACCGGACGGGACGGCCTCGGCGGCGCCTCCTTCGCCTCCGAGGACCTCGCGGAGGACGCGGAGACCGAGGACCGGCCCGCGGTGCAGGTCGGCGACCCCTACGCGGAGAAGCTGCTCATCGAGTGCAACGAGGCGCTCGTCGACGAGGACCTCGTCCTCGCCGCCCGGGATCTGGGCGCGGCGGGCCTCGGCGGCGCCTCCTCGGAGCTCGTCGCGAAGGGCGGACTCGGCGCCCACATCGAGCTCGAGCGCGTCCATCAGCGCGAGCCGAACATGTCGGCGCTCGAGATCCTCCTCGCGGAGTCCCAAGAGCGGATGTGCTACGAGGTCGCCCCCGGGGACGTCGAGCGTGTCCGCGAGCTGGCCGACCGGTTCGACCTCGGCTGTTCGGTCATCGGCGAGGTGACGGAGGGGAACTACACCTGTACCTTCGAGGGCGAGACGGTCGTCGACGTTGACGCGGAGTTTCTCGCGGACGGCGCCCCGATGAACGACCTCGAGTCCGAGCAGCCTTCGGAACCCTCCCGCGATCTCCCCGACGTCGAACTCGAGGCGGCCTTCGAGGCCGTCGTTGCGGCGCCCTCGACCGCGAGCAAGCGGTGGGTCTACCGCCAGTACGACCACGAGGTCGGCACCCGGACCGCGCTGCGTCCCGGCGACGACGCGGCGATCATGGCGATCCGGGAGGCGGCCGGCGACGCCGGTGCGGACGACGACGTCGGAGCCGGCGATGGCCCCGATTCGACCGACGACGCCGAGGGCGCGGGCGTGGGACTCGCGCTCTCCTCGGGCGCCAACCCCGACTGGACGGCGGCCGATCCCCACGGCGGCGCCCGCGCGGTCGCCCTCGAGAACGCGACGAACCTCGCGGCGAAGGGCGCCGTCCCGCTCGCGGCCGTCGACTGTCTCAACGGCGGTAACCCGGAGAAACCCGACGTCTACGGCGGTTTCGAGGCGATCGTCGACGGATTGGCCGAGATGTGCGACTCCCTCGAGACTCCCGTCGTTGGCGGGAACGTCTCGCTGTACAACGACAGCGTGGCAGGACCCATCCCGCCGACGCCGACGCTCGCGATGATCGGCACGAAGCGCGGCTACGACGCCCCGCCGGCCGCGCTCGATGCGGACGTGGCCGAGGAGTCCGATCTCCTGCTCGTGGGCGAGGGCGGCGGTGCGCTCGGCGGGTCGCAGTATCTCGCGCGAGCCGGCGGAAGCGACCGTTTCCCGGCGCTGTCGGAGAACCCGGCCGATCTCGTCGACACGCTCGCGCGGATCGCGCGCGCGGACTCGACGGTCGCCGCCCACGACGTGAGCGACGGCGGGCTCGCCGTCGCCCTCGCCGAACTCGTGACCGACGACGCGGGCGTCGACGTCGAGCTGCCGGACCGCGTGGCCGCCTTCGAGGAGACGCCCGGCCGGCTCGTCGTCCAGACAACGGACCCCGAGGCGGTCGCCGAGCTCGCCGGGGACGTGCCCGTCCTCCGGCTCGGATCGGTGACGACCGACGGACGACTCGCGTTGACCGTTGGCGAGGACCGCCTCGAGGCGACGGCCGAGTCGATCCGGAGCCGACGCGACGTGCTCGAGCGCGAGATCGCGTGAGGAGACTCGGAGACTGGTCGCCGATTCGACCGACTCCGCCGCGTCCGTGCGCTCGCCGCGGATTCGTTGACCGCGAGCGACACGTTTTTAGGGTTTCCTAAAAGATCTTCGGGCAACGACCACGCGGATTCCGTGGTGGGAACTCGTCCATGTCACAGCAAGGGTCACGAACTCGCGGGGCAGTCGACGCCGACGTCGCCTCCTCGTCGAAACCGGACGCCGGGTCGAGTTCGAACGCCGCATCGAGTGCGACCTCGACCGCGGGATCGGAGCCGGCGGGAGCGGGCTCGGAGACCGCGTCCCGACCGATCGCCGCCGGCAGCGAGACGGTGTTGGCCCTCGATGGGGTCCACAAGCGGTTCGGGTCCGAATCCGCGGTTTCGGGCGTCGATCTGGCCGTCCGTGACGGCGAGCTGTTGACCCTACTCGGACCCTCCGGCTGTGGAAAGACCACGACGTTGCGGCTCATCGCCGGACTGGAGACGCCGAGCGAGGGGCGGATCACGATCGGCGGCTCCCGAGTGGCCGACCCCGACCGCTGCGTCGATCCGGAGGACCGCGACGTCGGGATCGTCTTTCAGGACTTCGCGCTGTTCCCGCACCTCTCCGTGCGCGAGAACGTCGCCTTCGGCCTCACGGACGCCTCGAGCTCGGCGACCGAGAGGCGGGTGGACGACCTGTTGGATCTCGTGAACATGTCCGATCACGGCGAAAAGACCCCCGATCAGCTCTCGGGGGGCCAGAAACAGCGCGTCGCGCTCGCCCGATCGCTGGCTCCCGAGCCGGACGTCCTGCTCCTCGACGAGCCCTTCTCGAACCTCGACGTCCGGCTCCGCGTGGAGATGCGCGAGGAGGTCCGCCGCATCCTCAAGGAGGCCGGCGTCACCGCCGTCTCCGTCACCCACGACCAGGAGGAGGCGCTCTCCATCTCCGATCGGATCGCCGTGATGTCCGACGGGAAACTCGAGCAGATCGGCACCCCGGAGTCGGTGTTCGAACAGCCGGAATCGAAGTTCGTCGCCTCCTTTTTGGGCCGGGCGGCGTTCCTGAAGGGCCACCTCCGCGACGGCGCCGTCGAGACCGGCGTCGGCCGGTTCAACGCCGCCACCCTCGAGGGGTACGACACGGTCTACGACGGCGCGCCGGTCGACGTGCTCGTTCGACCCGACGACCTGCGAGCCTCGCCCACGAGCGAGGAGACGGCCGACGGGACGGTCGTCTCCAGGCAGTACGTCGGTCCCTCGTTCATCTATCGCGTCGAGTTGGACTCCGGCGAGTCCGTTCACTGTCTGCACAACCACTCCGAGGAGTTCGACCTCGACGAGTCCGTCACCGTCGATCTCGTGGCCGACCATCCGCTCGCGTGGTACCCGCGATAGTGGGGAAACGGCGTGGTTCGGATCGCGGTAGGGAGAGCCGTAGTCGTTCGGGTCTCGGTCCTCGGGAGACGCGTCGTTCTCGGGAACGTCGACTCAACGCGGGGGCGTCGGCGTCGCTCGGACGCCCGGGCTCACAACAGAAGCGCCGGAACGAGGTAGGCGACTGTCAGTCCCACGAGCAACACCACGAGCCCGGTCGTGACCTCCGTGCGGCCGAACTCCTGCATCGGGGAGGTCACGCGCGCGTTCGGGTCGGGTTCGTCGGAGTGATCGGTCATGTCCCGAGGTTGCGAGCCGACACACAAAAGCGCTCCCGATCCGCCGCGATCGCTTCCGGCTCGCGATCGCGTCCAACCCGCGATCGAACCGGTTTTGGCGTCCGGTCGCCTATTCGCCCGCGTGAAGAACGTCACCGACCGAACGCGAAACCCCTTCGGGATGACGCCCGACTGCCCGGCGTCCGTTCCGGGGTTCGGCGACGCCAACGCCGACTTTCACGTCGTCGGCGACCACCCGGGCGTCCACGGCGGAACCGCGACCGGCGTTCCGTTCACCGGGGAGCCCTGGTCGTCCGCGTTCCTCGAGGCCCTGGCGGAGGCGGGACTGATCCGGTCGATCGACGACGGGAAAGCGGCTCCCGCCGGAACAACGGTCGACGACCCGACTCCCGCCCAGACGACCGACGGCGGCGTGTCGACTCCCTCACACGACGGCGACGACCCGTTCGTCGTCGACCGGACGTTCCTGTCGTACCTCCACATGTGCGTGTCCGACGGGGAGCCGACCGAGGACGACTACGCCGGGATGGAGCCCTTCTTCGACGCGGAGCTTCGGGCGATCGCCGCCCACGTGCTCCTTCCGGTCGGCAGGCGGGCGACGGAACACGTCCTCGAAGAGTACACCGCGCGGGCGCGCTCGATCGACCTCGAGATGGACGCGCTCCACGGAACGGAGATCCGCGGCTCCGGCTGGCTCGTCGTGCCGGTCAAGGACCCTCGCGAGTGGACCGATTCGGACGCCGAGCGGCTGGTGGCCGGGCTTCGCGAACTCCGGCGCACCGACTACCGCCGCGTGACGGATCTCGGACGGTTCATCGCCGGCGACGACCCCTATCTCGTTCGGTGAACACGGACGGGACGCTCGCCGTTTCGACGAACTACTCCCCCTCCTCGGTGTTCCTCGAGGCGAGCAACAGGCCGAGGTAGGACGTCCGGATCTGCTCCTCCGGGTCGAGTTCGAGCGTCTCGAGGATCGCCTCGGCACTCTCGCGGGCCGGTCCGACGTCGGATTCCGCGGCGACCTCGCGTTCGATCTCGATGAACTCGCCGACGTCGCGAACCCGGTCCAGCGTGAGCGTGTACCCCTCGAGCGCGTATCGTTCCCGGCGCTTTTCGACCGTCGCCGCGGACGTGTATCCGAGCCCCTCGAGAATGGCCGCCGCCTCCGTCCCGTCGTCGACGCCCGTCTCGTGTTCCTCGCGGCTCTTCGAGCCCGCGTCGATCAGCGGACCCTTGTAGGTCATCCGGACGGACTCCTCGGCGTCGGATCGATGGTCATCTTCGGAGGAATCGGGGTCCTCGAGGGGACGTTCCACGCGGATCCGAAGGGCCTCGTCCGTCTCCGCGAAGTCCCTGTCGGGTGCGTCGTAGTAGGTGTCGACCTGTCGGACCGTCTCGAGCCGTTCGGCCCCCCGTTCGCGAAGCCGCGAGCGCGTCCTCGCGGCGTCGACCGCGACCTTCAACTCGACCTCGTACATGTCCCATCGAGCGCCTCGACGGCGTAAAAACGCGCCGCTCGTCGACGGGCACCCGCGAACTCGGCCTGCTCGGCGGCCGAACGTGACCGCGAGTCGAGACGGCGGATCCTCGGACGTGAACGGCTCACACGCGAACGAGGTGGAACCGTGCGCCTTAAGGGTGCAACGGGAGATGATTCGGGCATGAGCGATCACGAGCAGGCCGACGAGACGGGAGCCGACACCGAGGCCGACGCGACCGACGCCGAGGCCGTCGAGGCCGACGAGCAGGACGGGGACGCGGCCGGCCTGCAGGACGCCGATTTCGTCCGCATTGCCTACACGATCCGGACGCTCGACGACGGACAGGTCATCGACACGACCGACGAGGAGACGGCCGAGGAGGCCGACATCGACACCGACGAGTACGACTTCGAGCCGCGGATCATCGCCGTCGGCGCCGGCCACGTCTTCGCGACCGTCGAGGACGCGCTCATCGGCGCCGAGGTCGGCGACGAGGGGACGGTCGAGATCCCCGCCACGGAGGCCTTCGGCGAGTACGACCCCGACGAGGTCGAGACGGTGAAGGCCGACAAGATCGGCGAGGACGAGCGCTACCCCGGCGCCCAGATCCAGATCGACGGCCGCCAGGGTCGCCTCGAGACGATCATCGGCGGCCGCGCACGCGTCGACTTCAACCACCCGCTCGCGGGCGAGGACCTCGAGTACGACTACGAGATCCTCGAGATCATCGAGGACCGCGGCCAGAAGGCCCAGGGACTCCTCGGGATGTACCTCCAGGAGGAGCCGGAGGTCCGGATCGAGACGGTCGAGGAGGACGAGGAGGTTCCGGCCGACGACGAGGACGGAGAGCCCGAGACCGAGACGGTCGAAAAGGACGTCCTCTACATCGAGGCCTCCCCCGGCATGCAGATGAACCAGCAGTGGATGTTCCAGAAACAGCAGGTCGCACAGGACCTCATGGACCGGCTCGACCTCGACCGCGTCGTCATCGAGGAGGTCATCGAGGGCGGCGGCATGGGCGGTCTCGGCGGCATGATGGGCGGCATGGGCGGCGCCGGTGCCGGCGACATCGAGGACGCCCTCGAGGACGTCGACGTCGACGCCGACGAGCTGGCCGAGGAGCTCGAGGACGTCGAGGCCGACGAGGCGTAGACGCCCGGACCGACCGAGCTTAGACGCAAAGAGATCCGGTTCGAACCCGGATCGAATCCGACTCGAACTCGGTTCGAACCCGAAACCGGGATCTTTTGATTCCTCGCGCGCCCAGCACCGGGTATGGACCTCGACGACGCTCGCGAGGACGTGACCGTGGCCGCGACCGTCGCGGTCGCGACCGTCGGCGTCACCCTCCTCGTTCGATTCACCGCGGTCCCCGACCCCGGAACGTTCCACCGGCTCTCGCCGATCGCCGTCTACCTCGCCTACCTGTTCACCCGGCGGGGCGGACCCTACGGCGAGCTGGACACGACGCGAAACTGGGCGATCCTCGCCGTCGTCGTCGCGGTCGCGACGATCGCATACGCGCTTTTGGGGTGACCATGGCGTCCGAGGGACTACTTTTGGGATCGACCGCGGGCGCGCTCGTTCTCATCGCGCTCGCGACGGGTGCCATCTGGATCGCCAGCGGGTGGCTCGAGCGGTCCGCGGACGCGCTCGCCGGGTACTACGGCCTTCCGCCGGTGATCCAGGGATCGATCGTCGTCGCGGTCGGCTCAAGCTTCCCCGAGTTCTCGAGCGTGGTCTTCACCGCGCTCGCCGGCACCTTCGACATGGGCGTCGGCGCGATCGTCGGCTCCGCGATCTTCAACGTGCTCGTCATCCCCGCGCTGTCGGGACTCGCCGCCGACGGCGACCTCGAGGCGAACCGGGAGATCGTCTACAAGGAGGCCCAGTTCTACATGATCGCGGTCTCGGCGCTCGTCGTGACCTTCGCGCTCGCGGTCATCTACGCGCCGGCCACCGGCGAGACGGGCACGACGCTGGTCGGAGAGATCACGCGCCCGCTCGCGGCCATCCCGTTGGCGCTGTACGGCCTGTACCTGTTCATCCAGTGGCAGGACGTCGAGGACCACGAGGTCGTCCCCGACCGGGAGGGGGTCTCGGTCCGTCGACAGTGGATGCTGCTTTTCGCCGGGCTGTTCGCGATCCTGGTCGCCGTCGAGCAACTGGTCGCGGGCGTCGAGTCGATGGCCGCGACCTTCTCCGTCTCGGAGTTCCTGGCCGGCGTGACGATCGTCGCGGCCGCGACCAGCCTCCCGGACGCGATCGTGAGCGTCCGGTCGGCGCGGGCCGAAAACGGCCTCACCAGCCTCGGAAACGTCTTCGGGTCGAACACGTTCGACCTCCTCGTTGCGATCCCCGCCGGCGTCCTGATCGTCGGGACCGTGACGGTGGATTTCGCCGTCGCCGCGCCGATGATGGGGGTCCTCACGCTCGCGACGGTGTTCCTCTTCGCGCTCGTCAGGATGGATCTATCCGTGAACGATCCGGAGTCCTACGCGCTGTTGGCGGCCTACGGGCTCTTCGTCGCGTGGGTCATCGCGGAGACGGTCGGCGTGACCTCGCTGTTGCGGCCCGCGTGATGAGGCGGGTGATGAGGCGCCTTATCGGCCGTCGCCCCCGTGGTTCACGCGATGTCGCGGCTCGTGTCGATCGTGACCGATTCGGCGAGCTTCAGCTTCACCGGCTCCTCGAGTGCCGATCCGCCGCGGAACTTGGGTACCGCGAGCCGGTTTATCACCTCGTTCGACGTGACCTCCGTGTGGAGGTCGAAGACGACGTCGGCGACGTGTTCGGTCAGATCCCTGTTTTGGGGAACGTCCCGCCCCTTCATCGCGTGGAGGACGGCCACGCTTCCGGTGTTCATCATGTGGGTCTGCAGCGAGTTGAGGAACCGTCGGTATCTCGAGGTCTCGTGGCGCTCGAGCGGGTCGACGGCGTCGACGACGAGGTTCGCCTCCTCGGGCAGCGTGCCGATGAGGTCGTTGGCGTGATCGAGATCGAGAGCCGTATCGCCGCCGATGTCGCGGATCGTCGGCGATCCGACCTGCGTCGTGGTTCGATCGAGTCCGTCCCTGACGGCCTCCTCCGAACGGATCGTCGTCAAGTACAGCGTCCCGCGGGCCGCCGTCAGCTCGTAGAGGAACAGCTCTGCCTGGCTGGCCGGCCGCGCGGTGAGCGCCACGATGCTTCCGCTCGGGATCCCGCCGCCGAGCTCGCGGTCGAGCACGGAGATTCCCGTCGGAAGCCTGGCCATACGTTCCACGAGGCGTCCCAGCGTTAATTGCTTATCGGCGAAGCGCGCCCCTTTCGGCCGGTACGTCCGTCGGACGTCGGCCGTGCGTCATGCGTCCGGGATCCGGTCGCTTCCGTGGTCTCGATGGCGTCGGGGGTTTCGATGACGTCGACGATCCGACTCGCGACGGATCGATACGCCTCACGGACGCGGGGATCGCTCACGACCGGCGGCGCCACGGCCGGAACCGTCCCGAGAACCGGCACGTCGAGGACCGCGGCCGTCCCCTCGGGTGCGTCGCTCGCGCGTGTGACGGCCACGCCGAGCGGGGGCGCCCCGAGGCGTCGCGCCATCGCCGCCGTCTTCACCGTATCACACAGCGCCGGCGGCGAGAGCGTCGTCACCAGAAGCGTCCGGTCCGCGACCGCAAGCGGCGCGGCGGCGTCCGGGCTCGCGCCCGCGGGGGCATCGATCAGCACCGTTTCTCGCGGTCGGTTCGCGAGACGGGCGAGGTGGCATCGGGGATCGGAGTCGAGCCGTTCGGTCCCGGAGGTCGTGGGAACGGAGGCGATCCGAACGTCCCACCGCGTCTCGATCGGGATCGTTCCGTCCCGGCTCTCCCCGGTGGGATCGCGTTCGCGTGAGACGCCCGCGAGCGCGTGGAGGTTCGGCAGGTCGCGATCCCCGTCGATCGCGAGGACTCGCCCGGGGAGCGCGCGTGCGAGCGCGAGCGTGGTCGTCGTCTTCCCACAGCCCCCCTTTCCGCCGGCGACGGCGATCGTGGGACGTCGAGGTCGGCTCACGGGTCAGCTGGGTCGGAATCGGATAAAAGGGTTCGCGACCCGTGGGGCGTGAGTACCCTGGTTCGGGTCCCGACTTACACGTGGTCTCTCGGCAGCAGATCCTCGAAGTCCCGACCGGCGAGCCACTCCGCGAGTTGGACGAGCTGGTCCGTCGCCGCCTCGAAGAGCCGTTCTCCCTTCTCGGCGGTCGCGTCCGTCTGGTCGCCGAGGACGCCGTTTTCGGTGTTGTCGGCCGCATCGAAGAACGTCCGCGACCCGTGTTTGACCGTCTCGGACGCCTCGACGCTCGCCACGCCGCCGTCGCGTGCGTCCTCCAACCGGTCCTCGTGGACCAACTGCGGGTCGAGATACTGGATCATCGACGTCTCCTTCGGCCCGCCGTGCGGGCCGTTCTGCTCGAAGAGATCGTCGACGAGGTCCGGAATGCTCTCGTCCCACATCCACTCGATCGCATACAGCACTTCGTCATCACGCAGTCGCCTCCCGACCTCACGGAGATGCTCGACGTTCCCCCCGTGGGCGTTGACGTAGATGACCCGGTCGATGCCGTGGTACGCCAGATTTCGCGTTATCGACTCGACGTAGTCCCGAAAGACGGGAGCGTCCGCCCACATCGTCCCGTGGAACTGCTTGTGGTGAGGACTCACGCCGACGTTGATCGTCGGTGTACAGAGGTAGCCGGTCCTGTCGGCGGCCTCCCGTGCGAAGGCCTCGGCGATGAGGTGATCCGTGGCTTCCGGGAGGTGCGGACCGTGCTGCTCGGTCGAGCCGAGCGGGACCAGGGCCAACGACTCCGTTTCGAAGTACTCCTCGAGGTCCGGCCAGGCGACGTCTCCGAGGTACATCGTACTACCCACTCACGCGGGAGGCCAAATACGTTATCCGGTGGTGATCAATCGTGACAGCAGCCGCCGGCCTCGCCGCCGAAGTCGACCGCGAGGGGCTCGGAGATCGCCTCGTTGATGCGCTCGAGCCGGTCGGAAAGCGCCGACTGCGCCGCCAGGTACTCCGCCATCGCCGGCATCGAGTGGAGCTCCTGTTGGGCGCGTTGGACCTTCTGGAGCCCCGTCTTCGTCGCCTGGTCGGTCTGGCGTGCGGCCGTGAACTCCTGGCGGAGCCGCTCGAACTCGTCGATCTTCTCTTGGACCGCCTCGTCGTTCTCGACGGCGGTGCGGGCCTCGTCGAACCGCTCGTACTCCGGAAGCTCCGCGATCCGCTCGCCCAGTTCGCGACCGAGATCCTCGATGGACGCCGATTCGACGCTCATGGTTCTCCCTTCGGCGCGAGTCGGTTTCAACCTGCCGGACGCGGCGGCGGGAGGCGGCTTTTCGATCGCCTCGACCCCCTCACCGATTCGACTCGAGGAACGCGACGACGTCGGAAAGCTCCCCGCGACCGACGCCGTGGCCGCCGGGGTAGCTCCCGTAGGTGACGTCCGCGCCGATCGCTTCCAGTCGGTCGGCCGCCGCCCTCGAACGGGACTCCGGGATCACCCGATCGCCGGCGCCCGCGCCCACGAAGACCGGCTTGTCCGCGATCCCGTCGGGCTCGAGGTCGGCGTGCGACTCCGGAAGGTAGCCGTGTAAGGCGACCACCCAGGCGAACCGCTCCGGCTCCTCGAGCAGGAGGCTCATGCTCGTGATGGCGCCCTGGCTGAACCCCAACACCCCGATCGCGTCGGGGTCGAGGTCGTAGGCGTCGATCGCGGCCTCGACGCTCTCGTCGATCAGATCGAGGCTCCGACGGAAGTCCTCGGCGTCCGGCTGGCTGTTCTCGAGCCCGCCCGCGGACAGATCGAGCTCGTACCAGGTGTAGCCACCCTGTAACGGATCGGGCGCGCGCAGGCTGATCACGTGGCGGTCGTCGCCGAGTTCGTTCGCGATCGGGAGGAGGTCCTGCTCGTCGGCGCCGCGACCGTGGAGGACGAAGACCGCCGGCGCGCTGCCGGCGTCGCTGTCGGCGGAGCCGTCCGAACCGGCTGGCTTCTCGGGTTCGATGTGGACGTGTTCGAGCGGAAGATCGGCCATGGGGACCGATTGGCCGCGACACGGGATGTGCCTATCGGCTCGCGACGGGCGATCCCGTGGGGAACGTCGAACCGGCGCGTCGCCGTCGAACGCGCGATTTAACCGTCGTGGGGCGCTATCGAGCGAACATGAGCGGCGGGTCAACGGAGGGCGATCTCACGCGGACCGGGATGGCTCTCAAACACGATCGGGAGTGGGACTACGAGCTCGAGCGCGTCATCGACGCGATCGAGGAGCGGGACGCCTCGAAGGTCGGGCTGCAGTTCCCGGAGGGGCTCAAGCGTCGCGGTCCGCGGGTCGCCGACGACCTCCGCGAGCTGGCCCCCGACGACGTCACCTTCATGATCTCGGGCCAGCCGTGTTACGGCGCCTGCGACCTCGACACCTACCTGATGCGGCGGACCGACGTCTTCGTCCACTTCGGCCACACGCCGATGAAGGAGTCGGACCAGATCATCTACGTTCCCCTGTTCTCGAACGTGGACCCCTTCGACATCATGGCGGAGTCGCTCGAGGAGCTCGCGGACCCCGCCGAGGACCCCGACGTCGGGCTCGTGACCACCGCCCAGCACATGAATCGGTTCGAGGAGATGACCGAGTGGCTGGAGGCCCGCGACTACGAGGTCCACACGCGTCGCGGCGACGACCGGCTCACGAAGGAGGGACAGGTCCTCGGGTGCAACTACGCGTCCGCGGACATCGACGCCGATCAGGTCCTCTACGTCGGCGGCGGCAAGTTCCACCCGCTCGGGCTCGCGATGGAGCATCCGGACAAACGCGTCGTGATCGCGGATCCGGTGAACAACGTCGTGAAGATCGCGGACCACGAGAAGTTCCTCAAACAGCGGTACGGCGCGGTTCACCGCGCGATGGACGCCGACAACTGGGGCGTGATCTTCTGTACGAAGATCGGCCAAGGTCGCTGGGAGCGGGCCCAGGAGATCGTCGACGCGAACGACGACGCCTACCTCATCACCATGGACGAGGTGACCCCGGACCGCCTGCGCAACTTCGACATGGACGCGTTCGTCAACACCGGGTGTCCCCGGATCACGACCGACGACGGCCCACAGTTCCACAAGCCGATGTTGACGCCCGGCGAGTATGAGGCCGCGATCGGCGAGCGGCCGCTCGACGAGATCGAGTTCGACACGTTCCACGGAACCTGGTAGCCCGCCTCCGGCTCGCCGCGGTCGGAAGGGACGCTCCCTCCCGGGCGTACTTTTCGTCTACGCCTCCCGCCTACGCCTTCCTCGAGTTCCCCACCGCTTTCTCCAGGAGATCGACTGCCGCGACCGGCGTTTCGACCGCCTCGACCCACGCCACCTCGTGTGTCCCGATCCCGGCGATCGGCCTGTCGTAGACCGCGCCCATTCCGATCTCGGAGAGGGTTCCCGGACCCCCGTCGAGGGCGACGATCGCGTCCCCATTCATCGCCACGAGGGCGTTTCTCGCGTGGCCGATCCCGGTCGCGATCGGCGTCGTGACGAACGGGTTCGCCGCGTCCCGGCGGTCGCCCGGAAGGATCCCGATCGTCTCCCCCGGGTCGTCCGCCGTCCTGGCGCCGCGACAGACCGCCTCCATCGTTCCGCCGAGCCCGCCACAGACCACCGTGTGTCCGCGATCGGCGATCTCGCGGCCGACCGCCTCGGCCGTCGACTCGGCCCGCTCGTCGATCGAACTCCCCCCGATGACGCTCACGCGCATGCCCGGCCTCGACGTGCGCGCGGCTTAGCCTCTTCGACCCGGATCATCGTCGTCGGTCGTCCTGGGTCATCGTCTTCGAACCGTCCACTCCCCGTCGGCCACCTCGAAGAGCGCATCGAAGAGGCCGTAGAGCCGCTCCAGCGTATCCTCGTCGTGGGCGTCCGCCGCCAGGTGGTACCACGCAAGCGCGTCGACGGCGACACACCGTCCGGTCACCTGGTCGAGAAACCGGCAGGTCCGATCGAGGTCGACGTACTGCAGGAGCGTCGAGATCGACTCGAAGCGGACGACGATGGGGACGTCCTCGTCGTGCCACTCGCGTAGCGCCTCGGTGATTCGCACGCCGAGAGTCGTCAGGTCGCCGACGGACCGGACGGTCACGACCTCGAAGGGCGATTCGTCGACGATCGGATCCGGATTGTCGATCCCGTCGCGCTTCGGGGTCACGATCCGACCCGCCTTCGGTTCGAACTTGAAGGTGTCATTCCACTGCTCGATGCACGCGCGCGGCGTTCGAACGAGGGAGACCCAAAGAACGTGCGCGTCGAGCGGAGTCGACGACGACCACACGTCGGACGGTGGCGAGGAGGGCGGGCGGGCGTCGACCGGCGGATCGACGACCAGCGCGTTCTCGCCGGGATCGATACCCGGCGCACGCGTTCGTTCGTCGGGTCCGCCCGGTTCGGAGTCGGGGGACATGGTTACACATCGAGCCCGAACGGTAAGAAACGGATCCCGTTCGGCCCGCCACCGCCCGCCCGGTCCGCGGCTCGCTCAGGCGCCGTCTCCCGTGTCGTCGGCCGGTGTGTCGGTAGCTGTTGTGCCGTCAGCCGTCGTGTCTCCTGCAGTTCCGGTCGATTTCGGCGTGTCGGCGCCGTTCTCCGCTTCGTTCGTCGGCTCCTCCTCGGCCTCGTGGATGTGTGCGTCCGTGCTGACCGCCTCGAGATCGACGCCGACCTCCTCGGCGACGGCGTCCAGGACGGCGCGCTGTTCGGCCATCTCGGTCTCGAGGTGACCGACCCGCTCTGCGGTGTCGGTCACCGTCCGTTGGGTCTCCTCGACCTCGTCGCGCAGGTCGTTGAGTCGCTTGTACGTCTGTTCGGCCTTGTCCGCCAACGTCTGGATCTTCTTGGCCGTGCCTCCGAGTCCCATACCCACCGATGTTCCCGAGGCCTTGAGTGCGTTTCCGTTCTCGAAGGCGGTGGTGAGACGGCTCGCGACCCACCGATCACGTGGGTCTCGAAGAGCGGGTCCTCTCCCTCGGTCGCCGACTTAGGCCCCCTCCTCGATCCGCTCGAAGCGCTCCTCGAACCGCGAGCGACACGAGCCACAGCAGAAGTGGTACAGCGTCCCGTCGATCCGAGCCGACTCGCCCTCGCTCGTGACCGTGTTGCCGCACTCCACGCAGTCGATCGCGAGTTCCACGTCCGAACCGATCGTCGAGTCCCACGCTCGCGAGGCGAGCAGTTGTACCTCGAGTTCGCGAATCGCGTCGGGATCCGAAAGCGCCTCCGAGAGCAGCCCGTCGACGGACCCGGGGTCGATCGTCGCCGAACAGACGACCTCGCCGTCCGCGGTCTCGAAGGCGTGTTCGACCCGATCGTGGTCCGCGAGCCCGCGGTAGGCGTCCTCCGCGACCGAGATCGGCAGGTCGATCCGGAGGAGGACGCCGATCCCGCTCGAGAGCGTCCCGTGATCGACCCGGATGGTGAACCCCTCGATGACGCCCATCTCCCGGAGTCTGTCGACGCGGTCGGAGACGGCGGGCGCCGAGAGGCCGACGCGATCGGCGACGTCGCTGAAGGGGCGGCGTGCGTCCTCGCTCAACAGCTCGAGTATCTCGCGGTCGGTCTCATCGAGCGTGCGCATACCGCGGTTTCGACCCCGTGGCTGATAACGGATCCGACGACGGGGATCCGAATCCTCCCCCCACATCGTCTTTCGAATCGAAAGGGAAATTCGGATGAACCGGGGGTGCCTACGAACACACATGGTGGAACTGAACGTCGACGGCATGGCGTGTGACGGGTGTGAAACCGCGGTCGTCGAGGCGCTCTCGGAGGTACCGGGCGTCGAGGAGGCGTCAGCCGACCACGAGCGAGGGATCGCTACGGTGAGCGTGGCCGGAGGGACCGATCGCGAGGTGCTCGCGGCGGCGGTCGAGGAGGCCGGCTACGAGGTCGTCGACGACTGAGGGTCTCGAGCCCACGGATCCGTATCGTCGACCGTCGCTCCACGCCCGCGATCACGGCTCCCCGGAACGAACGTCCTCGGCGACGCGTCGAACGGTCTCCGCCTCGGACTCTCCGTAGGCGATGAACCGGACGTCCGCGAGCGACTCGGGACGGAAGGCGTCGATCTCCGAGGCGATGAGACGTGCGCCCCGTTCGAGATCGAAGCCGGCGACCCCACAGCCCAGCGCGGGCATCACGAGCGAACGGTATCCCTCCCGATCGGCACGCTTGAGCGCGTTATGGGCAGCGAGCCGGACGCTCGCGGCGGTGGCCTTTCCGTCGCCGTAGTGGGGCATCGCGGCGGCGTGGACCACGATCTCGGCGTCGAGATCGTAGGCATCCGTGACGGCTGTCCCGCCAAGATCGACGGGGCCCTTCGAGACGGCCTCCTCGTTGATCGCGCGGCCGGCGCCGCGCCGGAGCGCGCCGGCGACGCCCGAGCCCATCCGGAGGCTGGTTCCGGCCGCGTTGACGAGCACGTCGGCCGACCGTGCGGCGATGTCGCCCTCGATGACGTCGAACTCCATGGCCGATCCGACGGGGGCGAGGGTCATGAAGGGACGTGCCGCATGCGGCGATCGCGCAACGCGAGACGGGAAAACACGAAAAGGGGAAGGTATACGACGGGGGCGCCGCATCCACGGGTATGGAACGCGTCGCGATCATCGGCGCCTCGATGACGCGGTTCGGCGAGCGCGAGGGGTGGGTGCTCGACCTGCTCTCGGAGGCCGGCGAGGCCTGCCTCGCGGACGCCGGCGTCGAGGCGAGCGATCTCGATCACCTCTACGTGTCGAACATGGCCAGCGGCGAGTTCGAGGGACAGACGGGGATCTCGAACGCGCTCGCACACGACCTGGCCGCGATGCCGGCCTACACCGCCCGGATCGACCAGACCTCCTCCTCCGGGGGCGCGGGCGTCTACGCGGCCTGGCAGTCGGTCGCCTCCGGCGCCTCCGAGTTGACGATGCTCGTCGGCGGCGAGAAGATGACCCACCGGAGCACCGCCGAGGCGACGGACGTGATCGCCTCGCTCACCCACCCGGTCGAGTACAAACACGGCGTCACGCTCCCCTCCTTCGCGGGGCTCACCGCCCGGCTCTACCTCGACACCTACGACGCGCCGCGGGAGTCGCTCGGCAAGGTCGCCGTGAAGAACCACCGCAACGGCGTCGACAACCCCCACGCGCAGTTCCGCAAGGAGGTCGACCTGGAGACGGTGCTCGAGTCGCCCATCGTCGCCGACCCGCTTCGCCTCTACGACTTCTGTCCGATCACGGACGGATCGGCGGGGCTCCTGTTCTGTCCGGAGTCGGTCGCCGCAGAGTACGTCCCCGAGGACGAGTACGTCACGGTCGCGGGGATCGGCGGCGCGACGGACACCCACGTGGTCCACGAGCGCGCGGACCCCACGACGATGGGCGGCGTCGTCGAGTCGAGCGGGACCGCCTACGAGATGGCCGGGATGAGCCCGGAGGACGTCGACGTCGCGGAGCTTCACGACATGTTCACGATCCTCGAGTTCCTCCAGTCGGAGGACCTCGGCTTCTTCGAGAAGGGCGAGGGCTGGCGGGCGGTCGAGGAGGGCGTCACCGACCGGGACGGCGAGTTGCCGATCAACACCTCGGGCGGGTTGAAATCGAAGGGCCACCCGCTCGGTGCTTCCGGCGTCGCACAGATCCACGAGATCTTCGCGCAGTTGACCGGTCAGGCGGGGGCACGTCAGGTCGACGCCGACGTGGGTCTCGCGTGTAACGTGGGCGGGTTCGGAAACTGCGTGACGACCACGGTCATGGAGGCGGGCCGATGAGCGGATCGAACGGAACTTCGGACGACGGGAAACACGAGGAGGGACGTGGAGACGACGGCGCTCCGGTCTTCGAGGCCGCACGCTACGCCGACGGGACGGTCACCTACCCGCCGCACCCGGTCGGGCCGAACGGCGCGAAACGCGTCGACGCCGTCGACCTCGCCGAGCACGAGGCGGAGGTGGTCACCTGGACGGAAGCGACGGCCACCCCGCCGGGCGTCCGCGCGCCGAACACGCTCGCCATCGTGGAGTTCGACCTCGATCTCGACGACGCCCCGCCGGTTCGCGCGATCGGACAGGTCACGGAGGACGCGGACGTCGAGATCGGCGATACGGTCGTACCGGTGTACGCCGAGGAGCTTCGCGATCCCGACGCCGGCATCCGCGAACCGGACAGCCAGGAGTGGGACGGCTTCCGCTTCGAGCCGGCCGAGTAGTCGGCACGCTCCCCGGATTCAGGCCGCCGGATCGTCGCCCGCCGTCGTATCGTCGGCATCTGATCCGTTCGCGCTTGCCTCGTCGCCACCGGGCTCGTTCCCGCTTGCCTCGTTGCTCCCGGTTTCCTCGCCGTCCGGTTCGGCCTCGTCCGGCTCTTCACCCGCTTTTTCGTCTCCGTTCGTGTCGTCGTCCGCGAGTTCGTCCTTGATCGACTCGAGTTCGGCGTCGACGTCGACCGCCGGCGGCGACGCATCGTCCGCCGTCCCCGAACTCGACGCTTCGGGGTCCGAGTCCTCGTTCACGGTCGACGCCGAGTCCGAGTCCTCGTCCGCGGTCGACGTCGACTCCGAATCCGAGTTCGGGCTGGAATCGGGATCACGCACGTCGATCGAGACGCCCTCGCCAGGGTCCGAGCGTCGGTCGGTCGAATCATCCGGATCGATCCCGTTCTTCGTTCCCGGATCGGTCGAGAATTCGGCCAGCAGCTCGTCGATCTCCGCGGAGAGCGTTCGCGCGTCCTCCAGCAGCTCCCTGGAGGTCGCCTCGCGTGGGAGGTCGGCCGCCGAGAGCGCGGTCCGAAGCTCCGAGAGGCTCCGGCGAACGCCCGCGGCGGTTCCGTCGCGGACGTCGGCGAGCCGGTCGCTCGAACCGTCCGTGTCCGGTCCGTCGACGACGCCTCGACGTTCCGGATCCGCGAGTCGAAGCGTGGCTCGAAGCAGCTCGAGGGAGCGGATCGCGGCCTCCAACAGCGCGATGACGGTCGGGAGGGTGTATCGCTCCGTGAACCGGAGCAGCTCGGCGGGGCTGGGTGGTCTGGGGACCCGACTTCGAGTCCCGACCTCGTCTCGAAGATCCGAGCGAAGCCGGGAGAGCACGTCCTCGAGTTCCGCGAGACGCTCCCGAAGGTCCTCGTCGCGATCGCGATCCGCGGGTCGATCGCCGTCGGTCATTGCCGGGACGTTCGCCCTCCGAACGCAAAAACGTACGTACGCTTTGATTTTGCCGCGGCGTGCGTCACTCGAAGCGACCGCGGCGATACTGGACCGGCCACTCGAGGTCGACGCCCAGCTCGTGGGCGGCCTCGAGGGTCCAGTAGGGGTTTCGAAGCAGCTCCCGGCCGAGCGCCGCCAGGTCGGCGCGGTCGTTGCGCACCAGCGCGTCCGCGTGTGTCGGATCGGTGATCTTGCCCACCGCCGCGACCGGCACGTCGGTCTCCAAGCGGATCGACTCCGCGAACGGCACCTGGTAGCCCGGCCCGGGCTTCTCCAACTGCTGATCGGGGTGGGTCCCGCCGCTGCTGACGTCGATCAGGTCGGCGCCGGCCTCGGCGAGGAGCGGCGCGAGCCGGATCGACCCCTCGAGGTCCCACGACTCCCGGTCGGGGAGCCAGTCGGTCGCGGAGATGCGCACGAACACGGGCGAGTCGTCGGGCCAGACCTCACGAACCGCGGACGTCACCTCGCGGACGAGCCGAGCGCGGTTCTCGAAGCTGCCGCCGTACTCGTCGTCCCGGTCGTTCGAGACGGGCGAGAGGAACTCGTGGAGCAGGTAGCCGTGCGCGGCGTGAACCTCCGCGATCTCGAAGCCCGCGTCCCGGGCTCGCCGGGCGGCGTCGCGGAAGGCCTCGATCACGGTCTCGATGTCGTCGTGATCCATCTCGCGTGTCGGCGGCGCCTCCGCGTCGGGGTACGGGTACGGTCCGCTCGGAGCTATCGTCTCCCAGCCATCGCCGTCGGGAAAGAGCGGCTCGCGACCCTCCCAGGGTCGCGACGTCGACGCCTTTCGGCCCGCGTGTGCGAGCTGGATCGCCGGGGTCGCTCCCTGTGAGCGGACGAACTCCGCGATCGGGGTGAGCGCGTCGGCGTGCTCGTCCGACCAGATCCCCAGGTCGCCGGGGGAGATCCGACCGCGGGGTTCGACCGCGGTCGCCTCGACCATCACGACGCCGGCGCCGCCGACGGCGCGCGAGCCGAGGTGGACGCGGTGCCAGTCGTCCGCGAAGCCGTTCTCCGCGGAGTACTGACACATCGGCGACATCATGACGCGGTTTCGGATCTCCGTGTCCCGGATCGTCATCGGGGAGAACAGCGTGGCCATGTCCACGGAAACGCTCCGGTCACGCTAATCGGCTACGGTCCACGAACCCGGGGTCGTCGAGTTCGGTTCGACCCGCGGAAGCGGACGTCGGTCGAAACACTCGTTCCGGGCCGATCAGGCCATCGAGTCCCCGGTGACGAGGGTGTCGTCCTCGAGATAGTGTTCCAGATGGTGTGCGTGCTCCTCGACGTCCACCAGGACATCACGGAGCTGTTCCTCGGTGGTGTAGTCGCCGAGGTCGTTCGCGAGCCGGACGTGCTCGCGAAGCGACTCGATGACGTCGCCGAAGATCTCCATGTCGTTTTCGAGCGACGTCCGGACGTCGTAGGCGTCGGCGTCCTCTCCCGAGACGGGCGCGTGTTCCTCGTAGTTCGCGCCGCCCGAAAGCGGGACTCCGCCGAGCGCCTGCGCGCGCTCGGCGATGACGTCGGCGCCCTCCTCGAGGTCCGCGGCGACCTCGCCGAGGTAGACGTGGAGGTCACGGAACTCCGCGCCCTCGACGAGCCAGTGGTGTTTCTTGATCTGGTGGTACAACACGTACGTCGACGCGAGATCGGTGTTCAAGGCGTCGACGAGCTGCTCGGCCTTCTCCTCGGGGATCCGAAGCGCTTCGCTCTCTTCGACCGTTCCGTACTGCTGTCGGACGTGTCTCTGGGTACTCATCTCGTCCTCCTATTCGTCCGTATTCCACTTAAACATTCATATTACGGAATTTTATTTTCCCATCTAAAAACACATTTTTTTCATATTGGAACTCCCCACCCGATCGGCTACTGTCCGTCTCCTCGACCGAAGCGTCTCCGGGCGGGCGAGCGCGCACGAAGGGAAACGACTTAATGGACCACACACGCAGATTCACGGTATGAGCAACGGCGAGGACGAGCCGGAGGACGCCCCCGAAGAAACGGACGCGGAGTCCCCGACTCTTCCGGGAGACGTGACCGAGGAGTCCCTGAGCGAGTATCTCGACGAGGTGGAGAGCAAGCTCGAGGCGGCCGAGACCGAGGCCGACCTCGACGACGTCGAGGCCCTGCTTTCCGACGCCGAGTCGTCCCTCTCGGAGGCGGACCTGCCGGACCCCGAGGACGAGGACGAGGAGAACCTGCGTGAGGCCCTCGAGTCGCGGATCGAGGACCTTCGATCGTCGCTGTCGGACGCGCGCGGTCCGTACGCCGAGGACGTGATCGACGACGTCGAGGCGGCGATCGACGACATCGAGAGCGCCGAGTGGACCGAGACGGGACTCGAGGAGGTCGAGGCGGCGATCGAGGCGTTCGCGGCCCACGTCGCGGAGACGCTCGGCGTCGATGTCGAGCCCGAGACGGACGACGTCGACGCGCTCGTCCTCACCCTGGAGTCGATCACGGAGGCGATCGAGGACGCGGACCTCGACGCGGACGCGGACGCGGAGACGATCGCGACGCTCGTCGAGGGCGCCGAGACGCTTTCGGCGGACCTCGAGGACGCCGAGCGGTGGGAGGACCTCGGAACGAACGAACAGCTCCTCGCCGAGGGCTTTTTCGACGTGCTCGGCCACTACAAGGACTACCCGGTCGAGTGGTCCGCGCTGAAGGCCCACGAGGAGGCGGGCAACGTCGACATGATCCTGCTCGCGCTCGATTCGCTCCAGTCGGATTTCATGGAGCGCCACTGCATGGAGGCGTTCGAGCGCATGGGCAAGCGCGCGGCGACCGAGGCGGCCCTCGATGAGCTGCTCGGTCGCGCGGAGAAACGCGAGAAGGTCGCGATCCGGATCCTCGGCAAGATGGCCGCGGACGAGGCCACGGAGACGCTCCTCGAGTACGTCGACGAGGACTCCGACCCGCAGCTCCAGAAGGCGACGTTCAAGGCGCTCGGCGAGATCGGCGCGTCCGAGGCGGTCCAGCCGCTCGCGAACAAACTCGAGATGGAGGACGACAACGTACGTCCCTACGCGGCCCGCGCCCTCGGCCTCATCGGCGACGCACGAGCCGTCGATCCGCTCGCGGAGACGCTCTCGAGCGACGAATCCGCGGACGTCCGATCGGCCGCCGCGTGGGCGCTCCGACAGATCGGCACCCGCGAGGCTCTCGAGGCCGTGGCCGAGCACGACGACGAGCGCGTCTTCATCGTCCAGACGGAAGCCGAGAAGGCAAAGGAGACGCTCGACGCAGGCACGGATACAGGCACCGACGCGGACGCCGACGCACCGACCGCCTGAAGGGTCGCCGTTCGTCGAGGTCGTACCGGTTCCTCGTTCTACGGCGGTTCGCCCGTTCTACCCACACGTGTCGATCCGTCGCCTCGTTCGAATCCGCACCCGGAGGGTTATATATCGGAACGAGCCAGACGTCCCGTGCGTCGAATCGCGTCACTTCCCGACGATCGATCCCTCGTTTGCCTCCTCGTCGTCGGTCTTCTCGCGGGAGCCCTCCTGGCCGTTCCGACAGTCGCCGGGGCGGGTGGGGCTGGCGTCCACGGTCGTCCCCCCGCCGACGTGGGCGGAACATTCCCGAACGCGCCCTCGTCGTCGGGTACCCCGAACGAAACGCCCTCGAACGGGACGATCGTCGAGCTGTACCCGAATCCGGTCGCCGACGGTGACGTCGGCGAGTACCTGATCGTCGACCTCCCGGTCGCGGGAAACTGGTCGCTCTCGGACGGCCACCACGAGACGCCGCTGCCGAGGAACGCCTCCGGGCGGACGATCCTGAGCCGTAACCCCGAGGCCGCAGCTGCCCACGTCGACGACGAGGTGCTTCGACTTCCCGGATACCTCCCGCTCGCGGACGACGGCGACCGAATCACGCTCGCCTTCGAGGGGATCGCCGTCGACTCGGTGCGCTACGAGCGAGCCCCCGAGGCGGAGGTGTGGAACCGCGAGTGGGAGGGGGGCGGCTACGGAACCGGCCGTGGCGGTTGGCGACCCTACGGCTATGAACCCCACGACCTGCCCGGACCGCACGGTCCCGCGGACGTCGACGTCTTCGTCCTGCCGGACGCGAGCGAGGCCCCTCACTCGGCGGTGACCGGAGCCGAGGAGCGCATCCTGCTCGCGGGCTACACGTTCGAGTCGGCGCGCATCGCCGAGGCGCTGATCGCGGCCCACCGCCGCGGGGTGACGGTCCGGGTACTCGTCGAGGGACGCCCCGTCGGCGGGTTCTCCGGGGGAACCGCTCGAACGCTCGATCGGCTCCTCGAGGCCGGGATCGAACCGCGCGTCCTCGCCGGCGACCGACGGCGGTTCTCCTTTCACCACCCGAAGTACGCGGTCGTCGACGACCGGGCGGTGGTGCTCACGGAGAACTGGAAGCCGTCGGGCACCGGCGGCGCCGGAAACCGCGGTTGGGGCGCGGTCGTCCACGACGGGGGGTTCGCCGCCGATCTCGCGGACGTGTTCGACCGGGACGCGAGCGCCGGGGACGCGATCCCGTGGCGACGTGCCCGATCGAATCTGACCACACACGGGTCCACGCGTTCCACCGAGGAGTACCCGACCCGGTTCGAACCGCGGCGAACGACCGCTAACGAGGTGGAGCTCCTGTTGGCGCCGGAGAACGCCGCCGATCGGCTCACCGAGCGGATCGACGCCGCGGACGACCGGATCCTCGTGATGGTTCCGCGAACCGCCGGGCCGGAGTGGCGGCTCCTCGAGGCGGTCATCCGTGCGGCCGACCGCGGCGTCGAGAGCAGGGTGCTGCTCTCGAACGCGTGGTACGACCGCGAGGAGAACGCGGCCCTCGCCGCTCGGCTGAACCGACGGGCCGACCGCGAGGGCCTCCCGCTTTCGGTGGCGGTGACCGAGCCGCGTGGTCGCTACGGCAAGATCCACGCAAAGGGGATGGTGATCGACGATTCGGTCGTGATCGGCAGCCTCAACTGGAACGAGGCGGCGGCGACGACCAACCGCGAGGTTCTCGTCGTGCTCGAGAGCCCGCAGGCCGCCTCCTACTTCGAGGCGACCTACGCCGCCGACTGGCGCGGCGGGGGCGTCCAGCTCCCGATCGGGCTCGCGGGAGGGGTCGCGATCGCGGCGGCGACGGTCGCGGTCGTCGCCCGCCGGGAGGTGTCGTTCGTCTAGTCCTCCAGCACGGTCGCGGACGAGAGCGCCTCGTCGATCTCCGCGTCGGCCATCTTGCCCACGAGCGTCTCGATGACCTCGCTGCGGCGTCCCTTCACGAACTTGATCGAGCCGACGACGAGGTGGCCGCCGCCGGAGACGCCGGCGCCGGGAAGCTCCTCGTTGAGCTCGGTTACCATGGTCGGGATGTCGAGTCGGACCCCGTCCGAACGGAGGACGGCGAAGTCCGGACCGTATCCGATCGTGATGACCGGATCGCCCGTCTCCTCGACCTTCGTGTCGTGGAGCTTGCCGGTCGTCTTTCCGGGCGCCGGATAGGTGAACCGGTGTGCGTACTCGTCGAGGTCGATCCGGTAGAGGCGAGCCCCGGAGGCAAGCCGCTCGTGTTCGACGTGCTCCTCGACCGCGTCGATCTGGCGTTCGACGTCACGTTCGGCCCGTTCGGAGAGGAACTCGACGAGCTCCCCGTGACGATCGGGGTCCGGACAGTTCACGTCGAGGACGTCGTTGACGAGGGTCTTCCCCTCGGAGTAGCGCAGCCAGTGGGCGGCGTAATCGAGCGCCTCGCCGATGTCGAGGACGTGCGAGCGGTCGTATCCCGCGTCCGCGGCCAACGAGAGGTACTCCGACATCGCATCCGCCTTCGATCGGTCCGAAAGCCCCGCGACGGCCGGGACGTGGTCGAGTTCGCCGTCGATCGTCGGGTCGATGAGTCGGGCGAGTTCGACACACATCATGCCGGTCGTGATCCGGTAGTCCTCGCCGTGGAGGTAGGGGTTGACGTGGGCGTCGAGGAGGGGTTCGACGGCCTCCGGGTCCGGGTGGTGGTGGTCGACGGCGACGATCGGGATGTCGTAGTGGGCGAGGTTCTCGTAGGCGGGGACGTCCTCCTCGGTCGAGCCGTTGTCGAGCATCAACAGAAGCGGAAGCTTCTGGCCGTGCCTCGCGCGGCCGCCGAGCGCGAAGTTGAGATCGCGAGTGACGTCCTCCATCTCGTAGTACGGGGCCTTGCTCGGGAGTCGCTTGAAGAGGTGTCGCGGCGCGTCGGCGTCCTCGTGGACATCGCGGATGAAGTTCTCGAGCGCGTACTGGACCGGGATCGCGGCGCACATCCCGTCGCCGTCGGCGTGGTGTCGCGCGCGGATCGGTCGCCCCTCGAGGACCGTCCGCCGGAGCCGCCTCGCGACCTCGATGAGGTCCTCGCGGATCGGCTCGAAGGCCTCCCACTCGATCAGCGGATCGACGTCAGCGGGCTCGGAGCGCTCGGCGAGCGTCTCGTCGATCCGTTCGCGAGCGGACCGCGCGCGTTCGTCCTTGAGGGGCTGCATCGAGTCGACCTCGATCTGGAGCGCGTCCTCGCGCGTCTCGACGTCGCCCTCGACGCGAACCAGATCGCCGACCTCGATGTCGGGATAGGCCCGTACCCCGGCCTCCTCGAAGGCGGCACACGAGACGATGCCCGTCGCGTCAGAGACCGCGAAGATCGTGGGGCCCCCGGTCTGTTTGGCCTGGACGATCTCGCCCTCGACGGTGACGTTCTCGGCCGGCTTGAGCCCGCGGATCCGGGCGATCGTCGGCTCGTGTTCGACGATCTCGGTCCGGTAGTCCTGTAGATCGACGTCGTCAAAGGCGACGTCGCCGTTCTCGCGAACCTCCTCGAGCTTCACCACGAGCCGGTCGCCGACCTCGTAGGACCCCGAGAGGTTCGACTCGTGTACGAGTCCGGAGACGGAGTCGGAGACGTCGACGAAGACGCCGTAGTCCACGACGCCGTTGACCTCGGCGTGGTAGTGGGCGCCGACCTCGACGTCGGCACGGGTGCAGTCGGGGGCCAGATCGTGGACGACGGGACGGTCGTCGTCCGACTCGTCCGACTCGTTCGGGTCGTGGGTCTCATCGACCGGATCGGTTCCGGCGTCCGCCGGATCGTTGCTGGCGTCAGCCGAACCGTCGGCGTCGTCGGATCGTTCGGCTGCGGCGGCTTCCTCGACGTACTCGAAGCTGTCGGCCTCCGTCGAGCCGTCGGCGTCGGAATCGGGACTCGAATCGTCCCGGGTGCCGGAATCCCCGGCAAACTGATCGGTCATGGAAAGCGGTTCGCGGCCGGCGCGTGTTAAGCTTGTTATCTCGATCTCTCGGCTTCCCCAACCGTCGACCCCGTGGTCGATCGGTCGCCGACCTTCGGGATCGCTTCATCGGAGCCGTCGTCCGGAATCCCTTTGAGTCGACGGCGCCCAGTGTCGCCCATGCGCCTGTTCCGGTCGAAGGACCTCCTGGGGATCGCCCGGGAGACGATGGAGTTCGTCCTCGAGGCCTGCGAGGACACCCACCCGAACGAGTACATGGGGTTCCTGCGGGCGGAGGACGCGAGGAAACTCGATCTCGACCGGAACGGACAGGTGATCACCGACGTGCTCGTCATCCCCGGGACGGAGTCGAACCCGGTCAGCGCGACCGTCCGATCGACGATGAAGCCGAACGACCTCCGGTCCGTGGGATCGGTCCACTCTCACCCGAACGGCGTGCTCCGCCCGAGCGACGCCGATCTGGCCACCTTCGGCCAGGGCGAGGTCCACCTCATCGTGGGTGCGCCCTACGGCTGGAGCGACTGGAAGGCGTTCGACAACGAGGGACGGCCGACGACGCTCGATGTTCTCGACGTCGATCTCCCCGAGTCGCACTTCTTCGATTTCACCCAGGCCGACATCGACCGCGAACTGCGCGAGGAGGGACGCGAGATCGATCGGGACGTCGACGACGGGAGATGGGACGATGGACGCAGAGAGGGCGGGAGACGGAAGGAGGGGGGCGACGGCGGACGTCGAGATGAGCAGGACGACGGCGGATCGATCCTGGGGTGGCTGCGATGACCCGCGTCCTCGCGCAGGGCACCTTCGACCTACTCCATCCCGGACATCTCCACTACCTTCGCGACGCGGCCGGCCACGGCGACGAACTCCACGTGATCGTGGCACGCCCCACGAACGTCACCCACAAGCGACGGCCGATCCTCCCGGCCGAGCAGCGCCGCGAGATGGTCGCCGCCCTCGATCCGGTCGACGAGGCACACTTGGGCCACGAGTCGGACATCTTCACGCCCGTCCGGCGCCTCGATCCGGACGTCATCGTCCTCGGATACGACCAGCATCACGACGACGAGGCGATCGCCGGGGGTCTCGCCGATCACGGGATCGATTGCCGGATCGAGCGGGCGACACCCCGAGAGAAGCGCTACGAGGGCGAGCTGCTCTCGACGGGACGCATCGTGGATCGCGTCCTTTCGGAACGCGGAGGCGAACGCACACCGGACGACGATTCCGAACGTGATGACGGAGTCGACGGAGTCGACGGTCCGCGTGCGTGAACCGAAGCGCGGAAGCTATATGTCGCGGTTTCCAACTCCAGAACGGTGACTCGCCAGGACCGATTTCCGGCGTTGCTCGCGGCGACGACGATGGGCGTGTACCTGCTTCTCGTCGTCGGCGCGACGGCGACGCTTTCGGACGCGGCGACCGCGTGTGCCGCCTGGCCGGCCTGCGGTGACGGATACACCCTCCCCGCGGAGACGGTCGGCTGGATAGCGATCGGCCACCGTCTGGCCGCGCTCGGCGTCGGTGCGCTCGTGGTCGCGACCGTCGTTTCCGCGTTCCGCCGGTCGACCTCCCGCCGGGTTCGCGCGTCGCTTTCGGTCGTGTTTCTCGCCTATCCCGTTCAGGCGGGACTCGGCGCCTACGTCGCGACCGCCGACGCGTCCGCCGTGACGTCCACGCTCCATCTCGGCGTCGGGATCGCGATCTTCGCCGCGGCCATGGCCGCGTTGACGTGGTGGTTGGAGGCGGAGACCGGCGACCCGGACGAGTCGGTCGACGCCGTCGGCGACGCTGACGCGGTCGCCGACCTCGACTACGTCGACGGGACCATCGACGGCACCGTCGAGCCCGCCGGCGACGCGTCCTCCCCGGTTCCGGAGTCGGGGCTGCCGCGTCTGCGGGCGACCGCCGCGGCCTATTTCCGGCTGATGAAACCCCGGCTGATGTGGCTTTTGTGTCTCGTCGCCGCCGCGGCGATGGCGCTGGCTGGCGGTCCCGGATTCACGCCCCGGACGGTCGCGTTGACCCTCGCCGGCGGTTCGATCGCCATCGGGGCGTCGGGGACGTTCAACCACGTGCTCGAGCGCGACGTCGACCGGCGGATGCAGCGGACGGCCGACCGGCCGCTGGCCGTCGATCTCGTCTCGGTCCGCCGTGCGACGGCGTTCGGGCTCCTGTTGACGGCCCTCTCGGTCGGGCTGTTCTGGCTCGTGAACCCGCTCGCGGCGGGACTCGGACTCCTGGCGATCGTCTTTTACAGCGTGGTCTACACGCTCGTGCTCAAGCCGAACACCGTCCAGAACACCGTCATCGGCGGCGCCGCCGGCTCGCTGCCGGCGCTCATCGGCTGGGCGGCGGTGACCGGCGAGGTGGGCGGCGGGGGGCTGCTTTTGGCCGCGCTCATCTTCCTTTGGACTCCCGCCCACTTCTACAACCTCGCGCTCGCCTACCGAGAGGACTACGCGCGCGGCGGCTTTCCGATGATGCCCGTCGTCCGCGGGGAGACGGCGACGCGTCGCCACATCCTCTGGTACCTCGGCGCTACGCTCGTCGCGGCCGCGATCCTCGCCGCCACCGCCGACGCCCTCGGGGTGCTCTACGTCGGGGTCGGGGTCGTCCTCGGCGCGGTCTTCCTGTGGGCCGTGGTCAGGCTCCACTACGAGCGCACCGAGTCGGCCGCGTTCCGGGCGTTTCACGCCTCGAACGCGTACCTCGGCCTCCTGTTACTGGCCGTCGTGATCGACTCGATGGTCGTGTGATCGCCGCTCGCCGTGGCTGCGATCGCCGACCGCTATGGCCGTGATCGCCGATCCCAAAGAGGAATCCTTAGGCGCGTTCGAGACCGACCGGGATCCATGACCGGAACGTCCCGCGCGGACGGGGTCGGCGACGACGGCAGCGACGGTCGAGACGGAGCGGTCGCCGCCGGCGCGGACCGCGACCACGGCGACGGTGACGACGATGGCGACGGGCCGGCACGGCGGGCGCTCTCGGCGACCGACGTTCGAAAGGCGTACGGCGACGTCCGCGCGCTCGACGGCGTCGACCTCGCGGTCGACCGGGGAGAGGTGTTCGGGCTCATCGGCCCCAACGGCGCCGGCAAAACCACGCTCGTCCGGGGATTCACGGGGACCACCGACGTCGAGGGGACGGTCGAACTGCTCGGCGCGGATCCGACCGACGCCGATCCCGAGCGGATCGGCCTGCTTCCCCAGTCGTTCGACCCCCCAGCCCGCCTCACGGCGCGTGAGCTGCTCGAGTACTACGCCGGACTGTACGCCCAGGCGCGATCCGTCGACTCCGTGCTCGCGGACGTCGGGCTGTCGGACGACGCTGACGCGTGGTACGAGACGCTCTCCGGGGGTCAAAAGCGTCGCGTCTGTGTGGGTACGGCCCTCGTCAACGACCCGGAGGTGCTGTTCCTCGACGAGCCGACGACGGGGATCGACCCCGCGGGCCGCCGCGACGTCCATCGACTCGTCCGCGATCTGGCCGCTGGCGGAACGACGGTGCTCGTGACGAGCCACGCCATGGACGAGATAGAGCGGCTGGCGGACCGTGTCGGGCTCATCCGCGAAGGGCGGATCGTCGCCGTCGGAACGCCGTCGGAACTGATCGCCGAACACGGGGGCGAACCGACCCTCTCCGTGCGGCTGTCGGATGGCGCGGCGGCGGACGGAGCCGAGACAGCCCTGCGGGCAGTGACCTCGCGAACGCGTTTTTCGGCCGCACGGGGTCGAGACGGGGCGTCCGTGGGTAAAACCGCGGACCTCGTCGTTTCGGGGGTCGAACCGGCGTCGATCGACGCGGTCGTCGAGGCGCTTGCGGCGGCCGGCGTCGAGGTGGAGTCGCTCTCGTGGAGCGAGCCGACGCTGGAGGACGTCTACCTGGAACTCACCGGGGAGACCTATCGTCCGACCGCTCTCGAAATGGCCGAAAGCGGAGGGGATCGATGAGTCGCATTGGACGCGTTCGATCCGAAGCGCTCGCGGCAACGCGGTCGTTCCTCCGGCGGCGGACGGCCGTCTTCTTCACGTTCTTCTTCCCGGTCATCCTCGTGGTCATCTTCGGCGCGCTCGTCCGGACCCAGCCCACGGGCGGCGGCCTGTTCGCGGAGCCCGCCGGGTACTACCTCCCCGGATACGTCGGCGTCGTCGTGTTGTTCACTCCCCTCTCGCGCGTCGGCTCCGAGATCGCACGCCACCGCGACGGCAACCGCTTCGAGAAGCTGGCGACGACGCCGCTGTCGCGCGGCGAGTGGCTGTTCGCACAGACGCTCGTGAACGTCGGGATCATCGGCGTCGCGAGCCTGCTCGTCTTCGGCCTCGTCGTGGCGATCACCGACGCGACGGTGCGCGCGAGCCCGTCGCTTCTGGCGCTCCCGGCGTTCGTCGTCGCGGGGGTCGCGACGTTCTGCGGGGTCGGCGCACTCATCGGCTCGTTCGCCGACACCCAGGACGGCGTCATCGCCGCGAGCAACACGATCGCGTTGCCGATCCTCTTCCTCTCGGAGACCTTCGTCCCGCCGGCGCTGCTTCCCGGCTGGTTCCTGCCGGCCGTCGACGCCTCGCCGCTCACCTACTTCGCACGCGGCGTGCGGGCGATCACCTACGACGGCGGCGCGTGGGGACTCGAGCTTGCGGTGCTCTCGGCCCTCGCGGTCCTCGCGCTCGCGCTCGGGGCGAGGGCTCTCCCCCGGACGGACTGAACCCTGCTGTGCACGGATCCTTCCGCGGACGGATCGATCGTCGATCGTCCCCGGTGAGGGTGCCAGCGGGTCAGCGATCGGTCCCGTCCGGTTCGTCCGATTCGTCCGGTTCGTCCGATTCGTCCGGTTCGTCCGATTCGTCCGGTTCGTCCGATTCGTCCGGTTCGTCCGGATCGCGTTTCCGGTGCTCGTCGAGCCCCTCGATCGGATCGCCGGAAGCGACCTCCGCCCCGGGATCGATCTCCGCCCCAGACTCTGCCGTCGGGTCCGCCCACTCGAATCCCTGCGTTCCACGGGAGCCTTCCGCCTCCCGGCGGTCCGAAAGCGATCGCTGCAGCCGCGTTTCGAGTTCGTCCCGAATCAGGTCGGCGTCGCTCGCCTCGACGTCGAGCGCGGCCGCCTCGTGGCCCAGGAATCCACCGGACCCGGCGGTGTCCGCGACGACCGTGGCCACGTTCCATCGCCGCTGGAAGACGGTTCGGGTGTCGACGACCGTCTGGATCCGGTAGTAGGGGACGACCCTCGTTCCGCGCCTCCAGAACCCGGATCGCGTGAGGAGGTGGTCCTCGCCGAGCCAGTACCCCCGATGGGCCCACTTGTAGTGGGCCGCGAGCGGCGCGAGGACGGCGAGTCCGGCGACGCCGTACCACGGCAGCGACGCCGCGACGTAGCGATCGACGCCGAACGCGATCGCCGCGAGAACGGCGACGACCGCCAGATACCGGATCGCATACCGAACTCGGACCCGGGAGGGCGGTCGCTCGAACTCCGGGTCGCCGAAGGTCTCGATCTCCCGTGCCAGGTCGAGAACGCGTTCACGTCTGGCGATCGGGATCGCTGCCTGGCTGCCGTAGTCGCCGCCCCCGCCGGGCGCGTAGCCCGCGGTCTCGATCGTCAACGTCGCGTAGTCGAGCAGTCGCTTGGCCGGGTTGTCGGTGATGTGGAGGGTCTGGACCTTGCCGGTCGGGATGGAGCCCGAATACTGCCGGAACAGCCCGCGGTCGTAGCGCAGTTCGTCGCCGGCCCTGCTCAGCGTGAAGCCGTAGTAGTTCGAGATCGCGATCGCCGCCCCGAGGAGCCAGGAACCGACGAACAACGCGGCGACGACTCCGAGACCGGCCATCGTGACCGCGATCGCCGTGAGATCGGGGAGCATGCTCGAGAGGACGGGAACCGACCCGGACGCGAGGAAGGCGAGCAGCCCGATCAGGCGCGCATCGAACGAGAGCGCGCCGACCAGGGCGAGTTCCGTGGACGAGAGTTCGAACAGGACGGTTTCCGATTCGTCCGCCGACACGCCCCCGGCGGCGGCTTCCGTCGCACCGCTCGACGCCGGGGAGTCCCCGTTTTCCGTCTCGTTCTCCCGTTTTCGCCGTTGGATCTCGGATCTGAGCCAGTCGGCGCGCTCGGCGGTGACGTACCGGATCGCCCCCTCCGTCGAGGATCCGCCGGCGGTCTCGAGATCGACGGCGGCGATCCCGAGCAAGCGCTGGAGGACGCTTCTGGAGACGTCGACGTTCTGGATCCGTCGGTACGGGATCTCCCGGTCGCGGCGCGAGATCACCCCGGATCGAACGTCGAAGGTGTCCTCCGTCAGCTCGTACTCGAAGCGGCGATAGCGAGCCACCTCGTAGGCGAGCGCCCCCGCGAGGGCGACGGCCGCGGCCCCAAACGCGAGGGCCGTCTCGAAGCTTCCGGCGGTTCCGATGAAGACGACGGCGACGAGCAGGCTCGAGACCCGCTTCACCGCCCGGTAGGGGATGGAGACCGGCGCGAGCCTCACACCGCGTCCTCCCCCTCCGCGCGGATCGCGAGCCGCTTGAGCCGCTCGCGGAGGTCGTCCGCGTCCCCCGGCGAGAGCCCCGGAATCCGGACGTCGGCGCCACGGGATCCGGCCGTGTAGACGACACAGGAGGCGAGTCCCGCGATCCGCTCCGTCGGGCCTCGGCTCGAGTCCACGTGCTGGATCCGAACGAGCGGGACCACCGTCCGGACCTGCGTGATCACCCCGCGTTCGAGGTAGAGCGCGTCCTCGCGGATCTCGAAGCTCCACCGCCGATACCGAAGGAACGCGTGCGTCCCCGCGAGGAGGAGGACGACCCCTCCGACCGCGAACGCGATCCACTCTGGAGCGTCGAGGACGGCCGTCGCGGCGAAGGCGATGGACGACAGGATACCGGCCAGCAGGACCGCCTGAAACAGCCAGAGCACGCGGATCCGCGGGTGTAGCTTCCGATCGGTCACCGTTCGTCCTCCCGGAGGACTGCGAGCATGGCTCCCGATTGTGCGTCGTCCGGTATAAGTCTCCGTGGCGCGGGGTTCACGCCGTCGAGACGAGGTAGACGCCGCCGATCGCGAGCAGGATGCCGATCGCCTTTCGCGCCGTGAGCGACTCGCCGAGCGCCAGAATGCCGATGATCGACGAGAACACGAGGAAGGTCGCGAAGATGGGGGTCACCACGCTCACCGGTCCGAGCGCCAGCGCGCGGTAGTACGCGAGGATGCCGACCGCCAGACAGGCACCGGCGGCCACCACGTAGCCCACCTTCGGGCTCGCGAGGTGTGCGGCGACGTCGTGTCCTCCCGCGACGGCGATCGCGAGCGCCGCCGCGACCAGGATCACGTTCGAGATCGCGGCGGCAACGTCGCTCGGGATCGCGTCGGCGCCGGAGGTCGCAACGCGCATGAGCGGAGCGACGAGCGCGTACGCGGAGACGGCCAGAAGCGAGTAGGGAAGGTACGGCTGCATACGCGTCGATTCTCGAGCGGAGACTTAAACGACCCCGTCGCTTCCGGGTTCCACAGGTTTATGGCGTCCAACTGACGTCCGGACGCCGGTCGACTCCTTGAGGCTTCGCGTCGCCAACGGACGTGAAGCGCGTCGTGCCGGAATCGTCCCGTTTTAACCCTCGCGGCGGCGACGGACCGACATGGAACGCCGCCAGATCGCCCCCCGGATCGGCGCGCTCGCGTCCGTGATCACGGCGGTCGTCGCCGCCGCCCCGTTCGTCCTCGTCGACGGCAACACGCAGCTTCTCGCCGCCTACTACGGGTCCGGCCCGGTCGGACTCACGGCCGTCGTCGCGTTCACGCTCGTCGGGGCCGTGGGATTCGCCTCTGGCGAGCGAGGAAACGTGGACCCGGAGGCGATGGCGGGCGGCCTCGTCGTGCTCGGCGTGGTCGTCGTCGGACTCGTCGGACTGTGGTGGGCGTCGATCGACGAGACGGTCCTCTACAGCTTCCCGAGCGGCTATCGGTGGATCGAGTGGCATCCGGTCGCCGTCTTTATCGCAGCGATCGCGGTTCTCGTCGCCGCTGGCGTCTACGCACGTTCGGTCCTCGAGTGAGTCGACCGCACGTCCTTGGGTTCCCGCTGCGCCCCGAACAACGAAAGGCCCTTATGTCAAAGCGGGCTATCGAAGGACGGACTAGGTCGGGCGGTTAGGCCCCGCTCGCAACCCGTGAGGCAGTCTTCAGCGGGGACCGAACGCCGGGGGAGTCCGGGCCGGACCGGCCCGGGCCCCGGGAGCCAACGTGGAAGCCTCGTCCGACGGGGACAGCGGTCCGCGGCGCCCGCTCGCAGGAGCGGTCCGTCGTGGTTGGTCGATGGTACCGGGTCAGGCGCGGAAGCGAGCAGCCCACCGTCGAACGTGCGTCGCTCGTCGGGTCGCGGGGTGGAGGAGGCAACCGGGACTCCCCGTGCCGGAACGCCGGGCGATCCCGGTCGTCCACCATTCATACGTCGTCTCGCACCGCCAGCCGTGGCCGTGGGTCGAATCCTCCACGGACGTTTTCACTCTTCGTTGCCTTCGCCCTCTTCGATCTCTCCGCGCTCTACGACGCCGGCGAGGACGTCCCGAAGCCGTCTCGCCTCCTCGGGGGTGACTTCCACGCTCGCGATCCCGGTTCCGTGGTCGCCCGCCGTGGTCTCGATGCTGAGGGTGAGGCGCTCGCCGTCCGCGGTCTCGACGTCGATCGCGGCGTAATCGGGGGACTCGCGCGGCGCGCCCACCGAGAGGTCGCTCTCGCCGACGCTGACGTCGATCGACGCCCGGTCCGCCCGCTCGAGATCGATCGTGCTCCAGGGGTCCTCCTCGCTCATGTGGCGACCTACGCCGTGGACCACCTTATGAATGTGGTACGTCAACACACCGTCCGCGCTTCCGCGCCGACGCTCCGGCCGGCGAGCGACCCCGACTCCGCTCCTGGCTCCGTTCCGCTCCTGATTTCGTTCCGATCCTGGCTCCGTCCCGCTCCCTGCCCCGTTGCGATCCTGACACCGTTCGTTTCTTCCGACCGCGGTCTGAGGCTCCACGCGTGCCCGGTGGACGCTCCGTCCGTTGTACGACCTGCGACCGCGTCATCGACGAGGACGTCCGCGTCTGTCCCCACTGCGGCGAGCTGCAGCCGTCGCCGATCCTCGCGGCCGCCCTCGGCGGGCTCGGTGCGGCCTCGATGCTCTTCGGAGTGCCGCTCGCGGCGTTCTCCGTCGGCCTCTCGCGGTGGATCGGGTTCGCGCTCGCCGTCGTGGGGATCGGGCTCGCCTTCGGGGGATACACGAGCTATCTCGACGCGAAGGCACGTCGTCGGGGATGATCGGTCGCCGGAATCCCCGTCAGGATCGACAGGTACGAGGGACCGCCGGGCGAATTCCGTCCATGAGCGACACCGGGGTCGACGATCCGGAAGGCGGGGAGGCGGGCGAGGAGCGGGTCGCATCGAACGGGGCTATCACGGCGCGGTACGTCGAGGCGAACGGGGAGCGCGTTCTCACCTTCGAGCGGGAGGGACGGACCGCGACGCTGGCACAGAACGCCGATGGATACGCGATGGTGTCCGTACGCGAGGGCGCGGACGGCGAGGAACTGGAGCGGTACTACGGCTTCGACATGGCGCTCGATCACGCCGCCGAGCTGCTCGCCGCGTCCCCGAACGAGCTTCCGATCCCCGAGGCGGCCGCCGACATGGGGATGTGACCGACGGTCTCGCGATTCGAAACCCTTACTCCCCGGCCGTAACACCCCTCTGTATGAGCGATTCGTCCGACGACCGGTCCGGACCCGAGGGAGACGTCGCGTGCGACGGCGGCGAGGACGCCGCCGTCGACGTCGAGGAGGTCGAACACGTCGCGGAGCTGGCCCGCGTCGACCTGGATCCGGACGAGCGCGAGCAGTTCACGGAGCAGTTCGCGGACATCCTCGGGTACTTCGAGACCCTCGATGAGGTCCCCGAACACGACCGCGAGGAGGAACTCGTCAACGTGATGCGTCCCGACGAGGTGGAGGAGGGGCTCACGCGCGAGGAGGCGCTCGCGAACGCGCCGGAGAGCGAGGACGGCCACTTCCGCGGCCCGCGGGTGTCGTAGATGGCCGACGCGGACCTCAACGCGTTCATCACCGAGGAGTCGATCGAACCAACCGGCGAGGGGCCGCTGGACGGGGCCACCGTCGCCGTCAAGGACAACATCTCGACGGCCGGCGTCGAGACGACCTGCGGGTCGCGGATGCTCGAGGGGTACGTCCCGCCGTACTCCGCGACCGTCGTCGAGCGGCTCACCGACGCCGGCGCGACCATCGTCGGAAAGAGCAACATGGACGAGTTCGGGATGGGAACGACCACGGAGACGTCCCACTTCGGTCCCACCCGAAATCCGGTCGACACGGAGCGCGTGCCCGGCGGATCCTCGGGCGGCTCCGCGGCCGCCGTCGCGGCCGACGAGGCCGACCTCGCGCTCGGCTCCGACACCGGCGGCTCGGTCCGCTGTCCCGCCGCGTTCTGCGGCGTGGTCGGGATCAAGCCGACCTACGGTCTCGTCTCGCGGTACGGACTCGTCGCGTACGCAAACTCCCTCGAGCAGATCGGTCCGCTCGCGCCGACGGTCGAGGAGGCGGCCGCGCTCCTCGACGTGATCGCGGGTCCGGACCCGAAGGACGCCACGACGACCGACGCCGGCGCCGGATCGAGCTATGCCGACGCGGCCGACGGCGACGTGGAGGGAATGACGATCGGGATCCCCGAGGAGCTGTTCGAGGGCGCCGACGAGGGCGTCGTCGAGACGGTCGAGGACGCCATCGACGACCTGGTGGCACGGGGTGCGGAGACGACGTCGGTCTCGCTGCCCTCGGTCGAACACGCGGTCCAGGCGTACTACGTGATCGCGACCTCGGAGGCCTCCTCGAACCTGGCGCGTTTCGACGGGGTGCGGTACGGCCACTCGGCGGACGGCGACGGCGACTGGAACGAGTCGTTCGCCCGGACGCGCGAGGAGGGCTTCGGCGCCGAGGTGAAACGGCGGATCCTGCTCGGGACGTACGCGCTCTCGGCCGGCTACCACGACAAGTACTACAGCAAGGCCCAGGACGCCCGGGCGTGGGTCCGATCGGACTTCGAGTCCGCCTTCGAGGACGTCGACGTGATCGCCTCGCCGACGATGCCCGTCCCGCCCTTCGAGCTGGGCGAGGGACTCCAGGACCCCCTCACGATGTATCTGGCCGACGCGAACACGACGCCGGCCAACCTCGCGAACCTTCCCGCCATCTCCGTTCCGGCCGGCCGCTCCGAGGGACTTCCCGTCGGCCTCCAGCTCGTCGGGCCGAAGTACGGCGAGGAGACGATCGTCCGCGCCGCGAGCGCCGTCGAGGAGTGACGGAGCGACGGCCGATCCGAACACCGGCGAGAATTGACGTCTTCCACATCGGTTTTCGCACGCTCGCGAAACTCGATCCATGTCCGACGCCGACGCCAATTCCGACGCCGATACCGACTCCGAGACCGATCTCCGCGAGGCACAGGAGCCGCTGAAGGAACAGTACGAGGAGGATCCCGAGGCCGCCAAGGTGACCCTCTCCGCGAGCGGCGCCGAGCAGGCCGAGGAGGGCCGCGCCTGCAACGTCGACATCGGGCGGGCGATCTACGAGGCGGAACTCCACGAGGGGGCGGGCGGCCCCGGCTCCGGCGCCTGTTCCGGCGACCTCCTCCTCGGCGCGCTCGCCGCCTGCTCGCAGCTCACGGCCCAGGCCGTCGCCGAGAACTTCGGCATCGACGCGGACGTGAGCGTCGACGTCGAGGGCGATCTCGACCTGCGCGGAACGATGGGGGTCGACGAGGACGTCCCGGTCGGCTTCGAGGACATCCGCCTCTCGGTTACCGTCGACGCCGAGGAGGACGAGATCGACCCCGACACCGCGGCCGCCTTCGAGCGGGCGACGGAGAAGTACTGCGTCGTCTACCAGACGCTCGTCGATCCGCCGGCAATCGAGACGAACTGGAACGTCGATTGAGGAGGAGCCCGCCGGCCAGACAGGCGGTCTACTTCGCGTCGTCTATCAGCGCGCGCGAGGAGTTCGCGACGACGAGCAGGCTGCTCGCCCCCATCGCGACGGCCGCGAAAAGCGGGTTCAACAGCCCGGCGAGCGCGAGCGGGATCGCGATCGCGTTGTAACAGAACGCCCAGCCGATGTTGCGTTTCACGCGCGCGCCGGCCGCCGTCGCCAGGTCGAAGACCGTCTCCACGGACCGGAGGTCGTCGTCGACGATCGCCACGTCCGCCGCGTCGGCGGCCATGGCCGTGCCGCCGCCGAGCGCGATCCCGAGGTCGGCGCGCGCGAGCGCCGGGGCGTCGTTGGTTCCGTCTCCGACCATCACGGTCGTCCCCGACGCGGAGAGACGCCCGACCGTCTCCGCTTTCCCCTCCGGGGGGACGCCGGCGAAGACCCGCGAGACCGCCTCGTGGTCGGCGAAGACGCCGGTCGCACGCTCGTCGTCGCCGGTGAGGACCACGACGTCGATCCCGCGATCGCCGAGCGCGTCGAAGGTCGCCTCCCACTCCCCGCGCAACTCGTCGCCGACGACGATCGTCCCCCGCGCCTCGCCGTCGCGGCCGACCGCGACCGGGACGCGCCCCACCGCGCGGGCCTCCTCGATCGTCCCGGCGACGTCCTCGGGAACCGTCCAGCCGCGCTCCGCAAAGAGGTCCGGATGCCCGACCATCACCGGCACGCCGTCGACGACGCCGGAGACGCCGGTCCGATGGCTCTCGAAGGAGTCGATGCGGGATCCGGACGTCGCCCCGTCGTTCGTGGTCCGTGTCGCTTCTTCGAGCGTTCCGCCGTCGGGGGCCGCCGTCCCTCGCTCGTCGCTGGCCTCCGCGATCGCGCGTCCGACCGGATGGGCGGAACGCTCCTCCAGGACCGCCGCGAGGTCCAACAGCTCCGGATCGACGTCCGCCTCGAGCACGCGCATCTCGCCGGTGGTGAGAGTGCCGGTCTTGTCGAAGACGACCGTCTCGGCCTCGCGAACCCGCTCGAAGACGGTCTCGTCGAAGACGACGATCGACCGCTCGAGGGCGTCGCGGATCCCCGAGGCGACGGCCAGGGGGGTCGCGAGCCCGAGCGCGCACGGACACGAGACGATGAGGACGGTCAGTCCGACGAGCATCGCGTCGGCCGGACTCGCCCCGGCCAGGAGGTATCCGACGGTCGAAACGGCCGCGAGGGCGAGCACGACCGGGACGAAGACGGTCGCGAGCCGGTCGGCGAGCGCCTGGATCCCGTGGTTCGAGCTCTGGAGGTCCCAGACCAGCTCCGCGATCCGATCGAGGCTGCTCGTCGCGTCCTCGCCGACCCGGACCACGAGCGCGCCGTCGGCGAGGACCGACCCGCCCACGACCGCGTCGCCGGGGCGTTTGTCGACCGGGAGGGACTCGCCGGTCACGACCGCCTCGTCGACGGCGCCCTCGCCGTCCACGACCTCGCCGTCGACCGGCACGCGTTCGCCCGTTCGCACGAGGATCCGATCGTCCTCCTCGAGAGCGTCGATCGCCACTGTCTCGGCGCGCTCGGAGTCGTTCGTTCCGACTGATTCACTCGTTGGATCCGCTCCGTCCGCTTCAGCCGACCCGTCCGATGCGTCCCCGTCGACTATCCGGCGCGCCTCGTCGACCTGCACGGTCGTGAGATCCGAGAGGAGTTCCGTCGCGCGCCGTTTGACGGACGTCTCGTAGTGGTTCCCGATCGTCACGATCACGAGGATCGCCACGGTCACGTCGAAGTAGACGTGCTCCGCGCCGACCGCGATGGCGAGCACCGAGTAGGCGTACGCGCTCACGGCCGCGAGCGCGACGAGGAGGTCCATGTTCGGCGAGCGCGTCCTGAGGCTCACGTAGGCGCCCCGCAGGATCGGCCGTCCGGTCACGACGAGGACGACGGTCGTGAGGATGCCGACGAAGCCGTAGAAGTAGGTGCTCGACCCGTGGCTCAACGCGTCCGCGAGGAACTGCGCGGTCCGCTCGCCGTAGAACAGCCCGCCGAAGTAGGTCGGATAGATGATGACGACGTACTGTAACATCACCATCATGCCGACGAGGACGCCGACCGCGAGCCGCACGGTCGCGAGCGCGTCGGCGCGACGCCGCCTGAACGCGTCGTCCCTGGCGTAGGCGTCGTATCCGAGTCCCGAGACCGCCTCCCGGAGATCGCGCTCGGAGACGGCCTCCGGGTCGTGGTCGATCCGGACGGTCTCCGTCACGTAGCTCGCGCTGGCGGCGCTCACGCCCGATTCGGCCTCCGCCGCGGACTCGATGAACGCCTCGCAGGTCGCACAGTGCATCCCCTCGACCTCGAGGAAGGTCGACTCGTGGTCCTCGGGGACCGGGTCGGGGTCGTTTCCGGCTCCCGTTCCCGCACCCTCCGTGGACGCCGCCCGCTCGCGAACGTCGGCGGCGTCCACGTCGTCGACCGAATCGAGCGCCTCGTGGACGTCCCGACAGCCCGGACAGCAGAAGTGGTTGCCGGCTCCATCGGTGACGTCCCTCGCCGGGAGGTCACAGAGCGTGCACGTCGGGGAACCGGCGTCGGTGTCTGGCTCGGTCATCGTCGGTCGGTAGGTCGATCGTCGGCCGCCGTCTCCGGGAACGTTCGGCCGCGACGTGGATGACTGTTGCGTCTCGCCGTCGATCGGCGGGGGTCGCTCTTCCTCGAACACTGGGGTCCGCTCTCCTCCGATCGACGAAGCACGCTCTCCCCCGAACGTTCCATCTCCGTTCCCACGATCAGACATGGCCTCCGGACCCGCTCAAGGGGTCGTAGAACGGGAACATCGGGTGGGGGACCGAGATCCCGAGGCTCATCAGCCCGTGGGCGAACAGGACGTATCCCAACACGACGAAGACGGCGCCGAGAAGCCGGTGGAGCCGGCGCCGGTGGACGGCGTCGACCGCCTCGATCACGGTGCCGTAGGCGAAGACGGCCGGGATCGTCCCGATTCCGAGCGCGGCCAACGCGATGGCACCCGCTTTCGGCGACCCCGTCGCGAACGCGTAGAGGTAGGCCGGATAGAGGATCGGACACGGCAACAGGCCGTGGAGTCCGCCGAGGACGACGATCCCCGGGCCGTTCGCGAGTCGGTCCACGTACGACAGGAGCCGGCCGGTCACGCGATCGAGGCCCGGCACGTGGATCCCGGCCGACGCCCTGGCGAACAGATAGCGCAGGCCGATGGCGACCACGAACAGCCCGACCGCGATCCCGACGACGCCGCGAACGAGGCCGGCGGCCGACGCCAGCGAGTCGGCGGTGACGAGGAGCGCGCCCCCGAGCGCACCCACGAGCGCGCCGATGAGGGTGTAGCTCGCCGCGCGTCCGACGTTGAAGAGGGCGTGCTGGCGGACCTCGTAGGGCGTGAGGTGTGACTCGCGTCCCCGGTCGGTCGGGTCGTCGGCCATTCGATCGGAATAGACCGTGACGAGCGGGCCGCACATCCCGATGCAGTGGGCGCCGCCGAGCAGCCCGACGAGCAGGAACAACGCGACGTCGACGCCGAGGAGATCGGCAGACGAGATCTGTGCGACGGCGGTCGATGGCGTGAGAGTGGACGGCGGCGTGACCATGGCCGGAGTGACCATCGGTCACTCCTCGACGACGACCGCTCCGATCATCCCGGCCTGTTCGTGGGGGATACAGACGTAGTCGTACCGTCCCGCTATCTCGAAGGTGTGTGAGAACTCCTCGGCGTTCTCGAGTGCGCCGCCCCGGTCGCTCCACCACTCCTCGCGTGCGGTCTCCTCGTTCCCGTACCCGCCGGTCGCGAAGAACTCGGCCTCCTCGGGGATCGCGTCCTCGTAGGCCGTGACGGTGTGGGTCCGCGCGCTCGTGTTGCGCCAGGTGACGGACTCCCCGACGGAGATCGTGATCTCCTGGGGACGGAAGGTCGTGGCGGTCATGCCGACGTCGTAGGCGTCCTCGCCGTCTCCGCGTCCTCCGCCGAGGCTCCCGAGACAGCCCGCGATCGAGACCGTCGACGCCGCGGCCGCCGCACCCCCGACGCGAGCGAGGAACCGTCTGCGCTGCATGATCGGGGATCGGGGACGACCGGGTATATGTACCGTGGTCCGATCCCGGCTCGTGGGAACACGACCTGGGGTTGGGTCGATCGGAGGGATTGGGTCGATCGAAGGTGATGGGCCGATCGGAGGGGGCCGGCTCCCGCCACGGCGTGTGGTCGGCGTCGCGCTCCGGGAGGCCGACGGATAATAAAACGTAAAGCCCCGCTGGCCGACCCGACGGATATGAAGCCGCGGTTCGCCGGGCGGTTCGGACTCGCCGACGCCGTCACGGTCACGAACGCGGCGGTGGGGTTCATCGCCGTGATCGCCGCGACGATCGACGTCGAACTCGCCGCTCGGCTGGTGCTGTTCGGAGCCATCGCCGACGCGCTCGACGGGATCGTCGCTCGCGCACGCGGCTCCTCGGCCGCCGGGGAGCACCTCGACTCGCTGGCCGACGTCGCCTCCTTCGGCGTCGCGCCGGCGACCCTCGTCGCGGTCACGGTCGTCGAGTCGGGGGCCACGTTTCCGGACCCGTTTTTCGTCCTCGGGATCGCGATTCCCGCGGTCTACGTCGCGATGGCGGTCACCCGCCTCGGGCTGTACGCCGCCTACGACCTCGAGAGCGAGGAGACGGAGGGCGTCCAGTCCACGCTGGCCGCGACGCTCGTCGCCGCCGCGGTGCTCGCGGGATACACCGACCCGGCCGTGCTCGTCGCGGGTACCGCGGTGCTCGCGGCGCTCATGGTCTCGCGGGTGACCTACCCCGACTTGCACGCCCAGGACGCCGCCGTGATGGGGGTCGTTCAGGCCGTGGCCGTGCTCCACACGGGCTACTGGGGACGCGTGTTCGCGTTCGCGCTGCTGTTTCTGGCCGGGGGATACCTGGTCTTCGCCCCGTGGTTCTACTGGCGCGACCGACTCGACGTCGGCGCCCTCTGGGGCGGGGACGGCGCCGGTAACGCCGGAGGAGGACCGAACGATCCCGGCCGACGTGACGACGATTGAGCGGATCCCTCGACGCGACCGTCGAAGTACCGACTCCGACCCGCACGGTCCAAACGCCGACTCCGAACGCCTGGTCAACACGCCGGTTCCGACCGGTTGCACGACGTTTATGTCCCCGCCGGTCACTCTCCCGGTATGAGCGAGGATTCCGCCTCGGAGAGCACGCCGGAGGGCGTTCGAATTCGCGACCGCGAGGAGCACGCGCGTTCGCCGGCGCACGCGCTCGCGTTGAACTGCCTGGCGGCCGGCATCGACGCCGCACATCCCCGGCGAGTGGTTCACGACTCGATCGGACTCGACGGCGAGACGCTTTTGATCGACGGGAGCGAGTACGACCTGGCGGACTACGACGATATCGTCGTCCTCGGCGGCGGGAAGGCCACCGCGACCGTGACGGTCGAACTCGAGTCGATCCTCGGGGACCGGATCACGGACGGCGTCATCGTGACGAACGACCCACGAGACAGCGAACGCGTCCGGGTCGAGACCGCGAGCCATCCGGTCCCCGACGAGGCCGGGGTCGCGGGCGCCCGCGCCGTGCTCGAGCGCGCTCGGACCTGCGGCGACCGGACGCTCGTGCTCGGGGTCATCACCGGGGGTGCGAGCGCGCTCCTGCCGGCCCCCGCGGAGGGTATCGACCTCTCGCAGCTGCAGGAGACGACCACCGCGCTGCTCGAGGCTGGCGCGACGATCGACGAGATCAACGCCGTCAGAAAGCACCTCTCCGCGATCAAGGGCGGACGGCTGGCGGCCGCCCTCGGTGCCGAGGTCGGTGGGTCGCCCGACGTCGCGTGTCTGTTGTGTTCGGACGTCGTCGGCGACGATCCGGGAACGATCGGGAGCGGCCCGCTCGTCCCCGACGAGACGACCTTCGAGGACGCCATCGAGGTTCTCGACCGGTACGGGCTGGACCTTCCGGACGCGATCCACGATCGACTGGAGCGCGGCGCATCCGGCGAGGTTCCGGAGACGCCGAAACCGGGCGATCCCGTCTTCGACCGCGTGTCGATCCATCTGATCGCCTCATCGCTCACCGCGTGTCTTGCGGCACGGGACGAGGGTAGGGACTCGGAAGCGATCGAGGGAGCGGATCGGGAGTCGATCGTCCTCTCCTCGCGAGTTCGCGGCGAGGCCGCGGAGGCCGCGATCTCCGCGTCCGCCGTCGCCGAGGAGATCGCGGCCTCCGGGAACCCTGTCGAGGCGCCCGCGGTCGTCGTCTCCGGCGGAGAGACCACCGTCTCGGTCTCGGAATCGGGCGAGGGCGGCCCCAACCAGGAGTTCGCGCTGTCGGCCGCGCTCGAACTCGACGTGGACGGGGTCGTCGTCGCCGCGGTCGACACCGACGGGATCGACGGCCCGACCGAGTACGCGGGCGCGATCGTCGACGCGGGGACCGTCTCCGACGCGGGACCGATATCGCCGACCGAGGCCGAGGGGGCGCTTTCGAGCAACGACGTGACGCCGGTCCTCGAGCGGGCCTCGGCGACGATCGAGACCGGCAAGACGGGAACCAACGTGAACGACCTCCGCGTGATCGTGATCCCGGAGGACGCCGACGAGTAGTCCACCTCCGCCGTTCCGCTTCGCCCTTTGAGGGGTCCGTCTCCACCGTTTCGTCCCGCGAGCCGCGGATAGGTTTTGAACGTGGCCGTCCTACGATCGCTCATGAGTGAGGCGTATCCACACTACATCGACGGCGAGTGGGACCACGGAAGCGGCGCCGAGACCTTCGAGAGCGGGAATCCGGCGACGGGCGAGACGCTTGCGACCGTCGAGCGCGGGACGCCTGCGGACGTCGACCGCGCCGTGGCGGCCGCGGAGGACGCCTTCGAGGAGTGGCGGGAACTCTCGCGCATCCAGCGCGCCGAGTACCTCTGGGAGGTCCACCGACAGCTTCGCGATCGAACCGACGAGCTGGCCGAGGTCGTCACGCGCGAGTGCGGCAAGGAGATAAGCGAGGGGCGTGCCGACGTCGTCGAGGCCGCACACATGGTCGAGTGGGCCGCCGGCGACGCCAGACACCCGAAGGGCGACGTGGTACCCTCGGAGATCCCGAGCAAGGACGCCTACATGCGCCGCAAGCCGCGCGGCGTGACGGGCTGTATCACGCCCTGGAACTTCCCGATCGCGATCCCGTTTTGGCACGTGGCGATCGCCCTCGTGGAGGGCAACACCGTGGTGTTGAAGCCCGCCGAACAGACGCCGTGGTGCGGCCACCTGATCGCGGAGCTGTTCGCGGACGCCGGGATCCCGAACGGCGTGTTCAACCTGGTCCAGGGGTTCGGCGACTCCGGAAACGCGCTCGTCGAGAACGACGCGGTCGCGACGGTGCTTTTCACCGGGTCCGCCGAGGTCGGCCGCGGGATCCAGGAGACGCTCGCCGGCGTCCCGGGACGCCGGGCCGCCTGCGAGATGGGCGGAAAGAACGCGATCGTCGTCACGGAGTCGGCCGACCTCGATCTCGCCGTCCGATCGGCGGCGATGTCGGCGTTCAAGACGACCGGCCAGCGCTGCGTCTCCGCCGAACGGGTGATCGTCCACACGGACGTCTACGAGGCGTTCAAAAAGCGGTTCCTCGAGGTCGCGGAGTCCGTCTCCGTCGGCGATCCGCTCGAGTCGGAGACGTTCATGGGTCCGCTCATCGAGGCGGATCACCTCGAGACGGTTCGGGGGTACAACGACCTCGCGGTCGAGGAGGGCGTGCGGGTGCTCCTCGACCGAAGCGACCTCGCGGCCGAGGAGATCCCGGCGGGCCACGAGGGGGGCAACTGGACCGGCCCGTTCGTCTACGAGGCCGATCCCGACGCGGACCTGCGGTGTACCCACGAGGAGGTCTTCGGTCCGCACGTCGCCCTCCTCGAGTACGACGGCGACGTCGACCGTGCCATCGCGATCCAAAACGACACCGAGTACGGTCTCGCGGGGGCGATAATCTCGGAGGACTACCGCCAGATCAACCGCTACCGCGACCGCGCCGAGGTCGGGCTGGCCTACGGGAACCTCCCGTGTATCGGCGCCGAGGTGCAGCTGCCCTTCGGCGGGCTCAAACGCTCCGGGAACGGGTACCCGAGCGCCCGCGAGGCGATCGAGGCGGTCACCGACCGCGTCGCCTGGACGCTCAACAACGCTCGCGACATCGAGATGGCACAGGGGCTCTCGGCGGAGATCAAGACCGAGGAGGAGTGATCCACCCGGTCCGGATCCCGGGATCGTTCCCCTCGGATATGCGTGTCGGGTATTACCCGGCATGAAACTCTTTCCGCAAGTTATACCGTATCGCGTGTGATACCGGAGGGTAATGAGCAGGAACATCCAGGTCAGCCGTCTCGACCGCCGGGCGGTCGAGGACCAGGAGGTCGAGATCGTCGAGCGGAAGGGGGTCGGCCATCCCGACTCGATCAGCGACGGGATCGCGGAATCGGTCTCCCGGGCGCTCTCGAAGCTGTACCTCGACCGCGTCGGAAAGGTGCTCCACTACAACACCGACGAGACGCAGCTGGTCGCGGGCACGGCGGCCCCGGAGTTCGGCGGCGGCGAGGTGATAGAGCCCATCTACATCCTCATCGTCGGCCGCGCCACGAAGGAGTACGAGGGAGCACACCTGCCGGTCGATTCGACGGCGCTCGCGGCCGCACGCGAGTACCTCGCCGAAACCGTCCCCGAACTGGAGTACGGGACCGACGTGATCGTCGACGTCAAGCTCGGGGAGGGGTCCGGCGACCTCCAGGACGTCTTCGGCGAGGACGAAAAGCGGGTTCCGATGGCCAACGACACCTCCTTCGGCGTCGGCCACGCGCCCCGCACCGAGACCGAGCAGATCGTCTACGACGCCGAACGAGAGCTCAACACGACCTACTACGCCGAGCACCCGGAGCTCGGCCCCGACGTGAAGGTGATGGGCAAACGCGAGGGCGACCGGATCGACATCACCGTCGCGGCCGCGATGGTCGACCGCCACCTCGATGGCCTGGAGGCCTACGACGACGCCGTCGAGTCGGTCCGCGAGTTCGTGACCGACCTCGCTCGCGATCGGACGAACCGGGAGGTCGTCGTGGACGTCAACACCGCCGACGACTACGAGGAGGATTCCGTCTATCTGACCGTGACCGGAACCTCCGCGGAGATGGGCGACGACGGCTCGGTCGGGCGCGGCAACCGCGCGAACGGGCTCATCACGCCAAACCGGCCGATGTCGATGGAGGCGACCTCCGGCAAGAACCCGGTCAACCACATCGGGAAGATCTACAACCTGCTGTCGACGGAGATCGCGGAGTCGGTCACGGCGCGGGTCGACGGCATTCGCGACCTGCAGGTTCGGCTCCTCTCACAGATCGGCCGCCCGATCGACGAGCCGCACGTGGCGGACGTCCAGCTCGTCACCGCCGACGGCGTCGACATCGCGGACATCGAGGACGACGTGATCGCGATCGTGGACGAGGAGCTGGCCGACGTGACCGGCGTGACGAAGCGGGTCATCGAGGGCGACGTCTCGACGTTCTGATCGACCGCCGGCAGCCGACTCGGACAGCCGACTCGGACGTCCGCTCGAACCGCCGAGGACCACAACCGATTTGCCCGCAGGCCGACTTCTCTCCGGCATGACGACGGTGTGTCTCGTGGGAAAGCCGGACGTGACCCTCGCCTACGAGCTGCTCTCCCGTGAGACCGCCCGCGACGCGCTTTCGACCTACGAGATCGACGAGCCCTTCGAGAACGCCATCGCGGTCGAGACCGTCAGCCTCGGCGCGGCCGTCTCGCTTTGTAACGACCTGAAGTGGTACCGCGACCGGTTCGTCGCTGAGTCGCTCGTCCGTGACCCGTCCGTCGACCCCGACGAGTGGCTCTCCGCGGCGCTCGCCCGCCGGGTTCGCGACGGCGAGGTGCCGCCCGAACAGACCGACCGACGCCTCGCGGTCTTCGGGGTTCGGGACGGACGGCTCGTCGATCCCCGGTACGTCCTCCGCGAGCAGGGGACCGTCCCGAAGCGCGAGGGCGACGACGTCGAGGAGACGGTGGTCGTCCGCGTCACCGCCGAGGAGTTCGAGGGATGAGGGGTTCGGACGTCGGATGACGGAATCAAGACGCCGTTCGTCACGGCGACCCTCCGTCACTCCCGGGCGGAATCCGGATCGAACATGCCGGTCGACATGTACCGTTCGCCGCTGTCCCAAAAGACCGTGATCACGAGCGGCTCCGTGCCGGCGTAGTCGTCGGATTCGCGGAGTTCACGTACGACGGCCTTCGCCGCGAGGTTCGAGGCGCCCGAGGACTGACCGACGAAGATCCCCTCCTCGCGGGCGAGGCGGCGACACTCCGCCTCCGCGTCGGACAGCTCGACCGTGTGGACCTCATCGAGGAGGTCGACGTCGAGGTTCGGGGAGACGAATCCGGGGCCCATTCCCTGAAAGGCGTCCCCGGTGGGCTCCTCGCCGGAGAGGACGGCACTTTCCGCGGGCTCGACGGCGTCGACACGGAGGTCCGGGAACTCCTCGCGAAGGCGTCTTCCGATCCCCGTGATCGTCCCGCCGGTTCCGACCCCGGCGACGACGGCGTCGATCGGACGGCCGTCCCGCTGTTCGAGGATCTCGCTCGCGGTCGTCTCGTAGTGGGAGCGCGGATTTGCGGGGTTCTCGAACTGCTTCGGCTGAAAGAGTCCCTCCTCGGCCGCAAGCTCGTCGGCCCGGTCGTTCGCGTCGGAGATGTCCCCTTCGACCAGCTCGATCTCCGCTCCGTAGGCGCGCATGATCTCCCGTCGTTCCGGCGACTTCGACTCGGGCATCACGATCGTGACGTCGTAGCCCTTTACGGCCCCGACCGTCGCGAGCCCGATCCCCGTGTTCCCGGAGGTCGCCTCCACGACCCCGTCGTCGGGCGAGAGATCGCCCCGTTCCTCGGCGGCCTCGATCATCGCGAGCGCCGGGCGGTCCTTCGCGGACCCGCCGGGGTTCTTCGATTCGATCTTCGCCGCTACCGTGGTTCCCTCGGGGGACGAGACGCGGACCAGAGGCGATCCGATGGTCTCGAGGATGTCGGCGTCCATCGCCGACGGCTACGGCGAGGGCGCCTAAACGCCCTCCGGTCGCGGCGCCGGCGTCCTCGAGAACTGCGGCGACCGGCGACGCGCGGCTTTTAACGGGGGCGTTCCTAAAGGCCGCCATGACGCTTCGAACGATGCAGCCCAACGCGGCGTGGAGTCCGGCCGGGTACGAGGACGCGATCGAGACGCTCGGCGACGACGAGTACGTCTTCAAGGTGTGGGGCGGCGACTGGTGTGGCGACTGTCGAAGCCAGCTGCCGGACTTCGCTGCCGCCCTCGAGGCCGCCGACGTGCCCGACGACCGGATCGAACACCACCCGGTCGAGAAGAACGACGACGGCTCGAAGCGCGGCCCCGGCGTCGAGGAGTACGGGATCGAGTTGATCCCGACGGTCGTCGTCGAGCTCGACGGCGAGGAGGTCGCGCGGTTCGTCGAGGAGGAGCCGGTTCCGATCGCCGTTCACCTGGCCGGACAGCTCGACGACCTCGAGGCCGACGCGACCGCCTGAGCGGAACCGAAAACGGAGCCGAGTCCTACGGCCAGTTGCCGGCCTGTTCGTAGGCGTCGACGACGCGCTGGAGGGCCACGACGTAGGCCGCGGTGCGCAGGTTCGGCAGGTCGTGTTCCTCGTAGGCGTTGATGAGCCCGTCGAAGGCGTCGGTCATGACGCGCTCGAGCTCCTCGTTCACCTTCTCCTCGCTCCAGTGGAACCGCTGGCGGTTCTGGACCCACTCGAAGTAGGAGACGGTGACCCCGCCGGCGTTCGCGAGGATGTCCGGGACGACCCAGACGTCTCTGTCGGCGAGCACGTCGTCGGCACCGGGAGTGAGCGGCCCGTTCGCGGCCTCGACGATGACGTCCGCTTGGACCTGTTCCGCGAGTTCCGCGTCGATGGCGTTCTCGAGGGCGGCCGGAACGAGGAGGTCGACGTCGAGGGTGAGCAGTTCCTCGTTCGTAATCTCGTCCGCGTCGCCGTAGCCGACGACGCTTCCGGTTTCGTCCTTGTGTTCCTTGACTGCCACCGCGTCCAGTCCGCGCGGATCGTGGACGCCGCCCGAGGAGTCGGAGACGGCGACGACCGAGGCGCCGAGGTCCTCGAGGAGGTCGGCCGTGATCCAGCCGGCGTTCCCGTAGCCCTGGACCGCGACCGTCGCACCCTCGATGCCCTTCCCGATCCAGTCGAACAGGTCGCGTGCGGCGAGCATCGTCGAGCGGCCGGTCGCCTCGACGCGTCCCTCGGATCCGCCGGAGTCGATCGCCTTCCCCGTGATGACGCCGGGCGCGGTCGTGTTCTCGAGGGTCTCGTAGGTGTCCTTGATCCAGTTCATCTCCCGCTGGCCCGTGTTGACGTCGGGCGCGGGCACGTCACGGTCCTCGCCGATGATGGGGCGAAGCTCGGTCGCGAACGCGCGCGTGATCCGTTCGAGTTCGTCCTCGGAGTACTGCGCCGGGTCGATGCTGATCCCGCCCTTCCCGCCGCCGTAGGGGATGTCGACGACGGCGCACTTGTAGACCATCCATCCCGAAAGCGCCTTCACCTCGTCGCGGGTGACGTTCGGGTGATACCGGATCCCGCCCTTGTAGGGACCGCGGTCGCCGTTGAACTGCGATCTGTAGGCGCGCACCGTCTCGAGGCTCCCGTCGTCGAGCTCGACGGTCAGGTTGGTCTCCAGGATCCGTTCCGGGTTCCGAAGCCGCTCTACGACGCCGTCGTCGAGGTCGAGATGTGCGGCTGCGTCGCCGATCTGCTCTTGAAGGCTCTCGAACGGATTGGCATCGTTCGACATACGCGATAAAGGTATATGCGTGTGGTTAACTGTACCGTCTCAAATCGATCGTCTACATATCCACCAATACCCCTTATATGTCATGAATTCCAGGGATCCTGCCGATCGAATAACCCATTTTCCTCACCGGATACCGGAATCACGTGCACGTTCGATCACCCGTTCTGCCTGCTCGAGCAGGGGCGCGTCGATCATCTCGCCGTCGACCTCGAAGGCGCCCCGCTCCTCGTTCGCCGCGTCCTCGCCGGCCGCGAGCACGCGTTCGGCCCACGCGATCCGGTCCGCGTCGGGCGTAAACGCGTCGTTGATGATCGACACCTGTGCGGGGTGGATCGCGATCTTCCCGTCGTACCCGAAGCCGGCCGCGGTTTCGGCCGCCGCGGCGAGTCCGTCTTCGTCCTCGAAGTCGGGATGGACCGTGTCGATCGCCTGGACGTCGGCGGCGGCGGCCGCGATCACGACGCGCTGGCGCGCGTAGATCATCTCGGTTCCCTCGGCGGTCCGCATCGCGCCGACGTCCGCCGCCAGATCCTCGGCGCCGAAGACGAGCGCGCTCGTCGCGTCGGCGGCGGCGATGGACGCGGCGTTCACCACGCCCGCGGCGGTCTCGACCAGCGCGAGGACCGCCGGATCCAGACCCCGATCGGCAAGCGCCGCCCCGATCTCGTCGACGCGTCCCGCGGACTCGACCTTCGGGAGCATCACGGAATCGAGCCGGATGTCCGACGCGTCGTCGCCACTCGTCCGCTCGCCACTTGCCCGCTCGCCACCCGTCCGCTCGCCACCGACGGCCCCGACGATGGCGTCGAGATCGACGAGCGGTTCCGACGCGGTCAGCCGCACGCAGACCTCGGCGTCGGGGTCGAAGGCGGGATCCGCGAGGACCTCCCGAACCGCCCGACGCGCGGCCGCCTTGTGCCCCGGGGAGACGGCGTCCTCCAGATCGAAACAGATCACGTCCGCGTCGGTCTCGGCCGCCTTCCGGAGCATCGCCGGTCTGTCGCCGGGTGAAAAGAGCACGCTCCGTCGAACCATGCCCGGCGTTGGCCGTGAGGATTAATAAGTGATCGCCGGAGTAGACACGTATGGCGGGTAGATACGCATGACGGGACGGTACTACGAGGAACACGCATGACGGGACGGTACTACGGGGAGTTCGAACCCGGCGAGACGATCGATCACGCGAGACGCCGAACGGTCAGCGAGGCTGACAACCAGCGATTCTGTGACCTGACGATGAACGCACAGCCGCTGCATCTGGACGCCGCCTTCGCCGCGGAGACGACCTTCGGCGAGCGGATCGTCAACGGCCTGTACACGCTCTCGCTCGCTGTCGCGCTCACCATCCCCGAGACCACCGACGGGACCATCGTCGCGAACCTCGGGTACGACGCCGTCGAGCACCCGAACCCGGTCTTCCACGGCGACACCATCCGGGCCCGCTCGACGGTGACGGACAAACGCGAGACGAGCGACGGCGATCGGGGGATCGTCACGATGCACGTCGAGGCCTTCGCGATCCGGGACAGGGATCGTGAAAACGACCGCCTCGTCTGCGAGTTCGATCGGACGGTCCTCTCGAAGAAGCGCCCGGACGACGACGAGTGAGTTCGCGTCCGACGGAAAGCGGGACCGATCGCGTCCTCACCCTTTATCCGGGCCGTCGTCGATCGAACGGACATGGACGTCGATCCGCTGATCGAACGGGCTCGCGACGCGCTCGAGCACGCGCACGTACCGTACTCGGAGTATGCGGTCGGTGCCGCGCTCCGGGCCGCCGACGGAACCGTCTACACGGGCTGTAACCTCGAGAACGCCAACTACTCGAACAGCCTCCACGCCGAGGAGGTCGCGATCGCCAAGGCCGTCACCGGGGGACACGAGTCGTTCGACCGGCTCGCCGTCGCCTCCGACGCGCGGGACGGGGTGACGCCCTGTGGCATGTGTCGCCAGACGCTCGTCGAGTTCTGCGAGCCGGACCTGGAGATCGTCTGCGACGAGGGCGACGGGAAGTCGACGAGCTACACGCTCGGCGAGCTGCTCCCGGCGGCCATCTCCGCCGACACGCTCTCCGCGGCCGAGGAAGGCGAGTAGGCGGACCCGCGGCGAGCCGATCCCTGCTTCCCGGTCAGCGATTCCGTCCGACAGGGAAGGCGATCCGGTCGGGGTGCTCGCCGAACCGCTCGAGCACGCGCTCGTAGAGTTCGTTCTTCACCCGCTGGCCGCGGCGGGGATGTGCGAGATACCGAAGGCGCAGCTCCACCCAGCTTTCGCGCTGGGCGACGTTCACCGTGGGGCGGTCGGTCACCTCGAGTTCGACCGGCGTCTCCGCGAGCGCCTCGCGGTAGGCCGCGACGTGGCGGGCCATCTCGTCGCCGAGATAGGCGTCCGCCTCCTCGCGCAGGAGTTCGCGCGCGAACGCGAGATCGGTCTCGTAGGCCACCTGCACCGCGATCTCGTTCCAGACGTACGGCGACCCGCCGCCGCCGAAGTTCACCACCTCCGAGGAGAGAACGAGCCCGTTCGGCACCGTCACCACGCGTCCGGACGGCTGGTTCGAGGAGACGAGCTCGCCGTTTATCTCCCAGATCGTCGTCGCGAGGAAGTCGACGGCGATGACGTCGCCCTTCGCCTCGCCGATCCGGACTCGATCGCCGACCGAGTAGGGACGCCGGACCAGGATGTACAGCCAGGCGACGAGCGAGGAGAGCGGCTGCTGAAGCGCGAAGGTGACCGCGAAGCCGACCACGCCGAGCGAGACGAGCAGCCCGAGCCACTGGCGGGTGAGCACCGCGAGCACCGCAAGCGCGCCCGCGAACCCGAACGCGAGCCGGAGGACGTTCCGCAGGTCGTGTCGCCGGCGCTTACTCGCGTTGTGTGAGAGCACGGCGAGGACGAGCGCGTAGAGCCCGAAGGCGACGAGCGCCACCCCGATCGCGAGCATTCCACGGGCGACGAGCGTCCCGACCGGCCAACCGAGGACGGGCGGGAACGACTCGATCGGGTCGAACGCGGCGATCGCTCCGGCCGCGATCCCGCAGGCGATCCCGGCCGCGAGCGCGGCGATCGCCGTGACCCTCGTTCGGTTCACTGTGCGGATATCCCGCCCACCCGACTAAACGGTTGTGCCGACACTCATGTCGTGGTCGTTCGTGTGTCTCCCCACTTCACTCTTCGCCGCCGGGGAGTCGGGGCGTCTTCGAGATCGTCTGAGCCGAGCGTGATCGTCCCGCTCAGACGACGGCGTCGTAAGCCTCGCTCATCCGCTCGATCGCCTCCTCCAGCTCCGACTCGTCGGTCGCATACGAGATCCTGGCGTAGCCCTCGCCGTGTTCGCCGAACGCCTCACCGGGAACGATCACGACGCCGCGGTCGAGGCACTCGTCGATGAAGCCCTCGGGGACCTCCGGCATCGCGTAGAAGGCGCCGCTGGGGCGCGCACATTCGAGGCCGATCTCCGCGAAGCCGTCGAGGACGAGATCGCGGCGACGCTCGAACGAGTCGGTCATCTCCTCGACGACCGACTGGTCGCCGGTGAGCGCCGCCTCGGCGGCGAACTGCGCCGGCGCGGACGCGCACGCCTGAACGTACTGGTGGACGCGCAGCATGCGGTCGATCCGCTCGGAGCCGGCCGTGACCCACCCGAGCCGCCAGCCGGTCATCGAATAGAGCTTCGAGACGGAGTGGACGACGACGACGTTTCCGCCGGCGTCGAACTCCATCGGCGAGCGGTGTTCCCCCTCGAAGACGGTGTACTCGTAGACCTCATCGGAGATGCAGAGGACGTCGTGTTCGCGGGCGATCCGGGCGAACTCCGCGACGTCCTCCGGGTCGGAGACGGCGCCGGTCGGGTTCGCCGGCGAGTTGACGATGAACGCGCGCGTGTCCTCGGTGATGGCCTCCTCGATGGCGGCGGGATCGATGGTCAGGTCCTCGCGAAGGGGGACCGAAACCGGCTCCGCGCCCGTGAGCGTGGTGAGCGCGGCGTAGGAGACGAATCCCGGATCGGGGACGAGCACCTCGTCGCCGGCGCCGACGTGCGCCTCGAGCGCGAGGTGGAGCGCCTCGCTGCCGCCCGCGGTCGCGATCACGTCGTCCGGATCGATGGAGACACCCTGGTCGCGTTCGTGTTTGTCGACGATCGCCTCCCGCAGGGGCGAGATCCCCCGGTTCGGCGTGTATCCGTCCGCCTTTCCGGCACGGATCGCCTCGACGGCCGCCTCCCGGGCGTGGTCGGGGGCGGGAAAGTCCGGCTGGCCCAGCCCGAGGTTGATCGCGTCCTCGCCGGCCGCGTCGAACACCTCGCGGATGCCGCTGGCCGGTATCCGCTCGATCCGGTCCGAGAAGGTCGGTGTGGACATACCTAACGGAGGGATCCGCCCCCGAATAATTCTTGTCACACGCCCCGCGTGACGGCAACTCCCTAACGTCCGGAAGTGGACGGTTCGAACGCCGGGAGGCGGGCGACTCAGACGTCCGGGAACGAGCGACTCAAACGCCCCACCAGTGGACGATCCCGAGCGTCGTCACGACGGTGAGGATCGCCTGCAGCGGGGCGCCGACCCGGATGAAGTCGCCGAACCGGTAGCCCCCCGGCCCGTAGACCATCAGGTTCGTCTGGTAGCCGATCGGCGTCATGAGCGCCGTCGAGGCCGCGAAGGTGACGGCGAGGACGAACGAGAACGGCTCGGCGCCGATCGCCTCGGCCGTGTCGACGGCGACGGGGATCATCAACACGACGCTCGCGTTGTTGCTCACCACGTTCGTGATGAGCGAGGTGAACAGATAGAAGACGCCCAACACCACGATCGGCGCCAGGCCGGCGGTCCCGACGACGACCACGCTCGCGAGCCACTCCGCGCCGCCCGTTCGCTCCATCGCGACGCCGAGCGGGATGAGCCCGGCCAGCAGGAACACGACGCTCCAGTCGACCGACTCGTACACCTCGGTCGGCTTGACGCAGCCGGTCGCGACCATCGCGACCATGCCCGCGAGCGCGCTGATGAGGATGGGCATCACCTCCAGCGCCGCGAGCGCGACCACCCCGAGAACGATCCCCACGGCGACCGGGATCCGGCTTCGTCTGAAGTCCGGCCGCGTCAGCTCGCGGGCCAACACGAAGTTTCGGTCGTTCCCGAACCGCCGGATCGTGTCGTCGGACGCCTGGATGAGGAGGGTGTCGCCGCCGCGGAGCCGGCGTTCGTCCATGCGGGCGTGGATGACCTGCCCGCCGCGGCGGATCGCGAGGACGGTCGCGTCGTATCTGTTCCGGAAGTTCGTCGTCTCGAGCGTCTCGCCCACGATGGACGCCTCCGGCGAGAGGACGACCTCGACGAGGCTCTGGTCGTCCTCCGGCTCCATCGCCGCGTCCTCAACGTCGAGGGTCTCCTCCGTGACCTCCGCGTCCGGGGCCAGATCGAGGCCCTCCGCGTCGAGCAGCTCGAGCAGGCTCGAGCGGTCCGTCCGGATGACGAAGACGTCGTCGGGTCGCACCTCCTTTCGCGCCAGCGGCTCGGAGAACACCTGGTCGCCCCGGACCAGCTGAACCACGTCGACGTCGAGGTCCGTGTCCTGGAGGACCTGGTTGACGGTCCGACCGACGAGCGGGGAGTCCTCCCGCACGACCACCTCCGTGAGGTACTCCGCCATCTCGAACTCCTCGATCAGCTCCTCGTCGACGGTGATCCGTTCGGGGAGGAGGTACCGTCCGATCGTCGCGATGTAGACGGTTCCGGTCACGAGGACGAGCACGCCGAGCTGGGTGAACTCGAACATCGAGAACGGGTGGCCGATGAGCCTCGCGGAGACGTCGGAGGCGAGGATGTTCGTCGAAGTTCCGATCAGCGTGAGCGTGCCGCCGAGCATCGCCACGAACGAGACCGGCATCAGCAGCTTGGAGGGGGAGATCCCGGTCTTCTTCGAGATCGTGTTGACCATCGGGATCATGATCGCGACGACCGGCGTGTTGTTGATGAGTCCCGCCGTCCCTCCGGAGATCCCCAACACGGCGAGCAGCTGTTTGAGGTGGCTGTCGCCGAACCGCTCCGCGACCGCGGCGCCGACGATGTTGATGAGCCCCGAGCGTCGGATCCCCTCGCTGAGGACGAACATCGCGAGGACGGTGATCGTGGCCGGACTCGAGAACCCGCTCACGCCGGTGGTCGGATCGACGCGCGTCCACGGCTCGAGGACGACGAGCGCGACGAGGACCCCCACCGCGACGATGTCGATCGGCAGCGGCTCGGCGACGAACAACACGAGCGCGACGGCGACGATGGCGAACACGAGGAGGATCCCGGGCGTCACGGGCGGGATCGACGCGCCCGTCTGTCCGAGAACCGAGGTCCACATCGTGGATGGCTCCGCGGCGGGGCCCGATAAAACCTTGCTGAAGGCTCCGGGCGAGGCGGGACCGATGGGGTTGAACGACGGAAGGGCGATAGTCGGCGGAGGACGATCGCCAACGGAGGGCCGTGGGAGTGCAACGACGGGATGGAGCCGGAAACGAACCGGGACGAATCCCGGATCTGATGCCGACGAGCCGACGGAATCGGGATAAAGAGTTTTGCCGGCGCGCCGGCGACGGGTAGTATATGACCAGCCACGAGTACGACGTCGTCGTCGTGGGGGCCGGCACCGCCGGGTGCTATGCGGCGACGACGATCGCGAAGGAGGGCCTCGACGTCGCCATTGTCGAGCGGAAGGACGAGACCGAGGCCGGCCACATCGCCTGCGGCGACGCGTTGAAGGGCGCCGACGCGTTCCCGGAGGCGATCCCCAAAACCCGGATCGAGCCGGCCTTTACGAACACCGGCGTCGACCACGGCCGCTTCGAGATCCCACAGGAGGACACCGTCCTCGAGATCCCGGTTCCCGGCGAGCTCGCCGTCATCGACCGCTGGGAGTACGGTCGCCGGATCATCGACGCTGCCGCGGACGCCGGCGTCGAGTTCCACTACGAGACGGTCGTCGGCGACGTTCGCCAGGACGACGACGGGCGAGTGACCGGGATCCGCGGGAAGCGCCGAGGCGAGGCGATCGACTTCGAGGCCGACGTGGTGATCGACGGCGCGGGGTCGCTTTCGGTCCTCCAGGACAAGGCGGACTTCTCCGGGACCACCTTCGATACGAACGTGCGGTACTCGCAGTTCTGTTCGGCCTACCGCGAGATCGTCGAGGTCCCGGAGCCGGTCGAGTGGGACGACGCGCTCGTGTTCAAGCCGACCGAACGGGCCGCGGGCTACCTCTGGTACTTCCCGCGGACGGACACGGAGATCAACGCCGGACTCGGCTTCCAGATGAACGAGGAGCCGATGAAGCTCGTCGAGTCGCTCAAACGCGACCTGCGGCGGCGTCCGGAGTTCGAGGGCGCCACCGTGACGGACAAACTCGGCGCGGCGCTCCCGACGCGGCGCCCCTACGACTCCGCGGTCGCGCCGGGATACATGGCGGTCGGCGACGCCGCCGGCCACGTGAACCCGACCACCGGCGGCGGGATCGCGGGCGCGGCCTACGCCGGCAAGTACGCGGGCGAGCAGGCCGTGCGGGCGGTGAGCGAGGGCGACGCCAGCGAGGAGTCCCTCTGGCGGTACAACGAGCGCGTCATGGACCACTTCGGCGGACGATACGCCGGCCTCGACGTCTACAACGTCCTCTCGACCGCCGTCGACGTCGACGACCTGATGGGCCTGCTCGCGGCGCTTCCCGGCGAGAAGCTCGCGGAGGCGTTGTACGAGGGCTCGACCTCGATGTCCTTCGCGCTCAAGCTGAAGTGTGCGATCAGGAGCTTCGGCTACTGGGGGACGATCTGGAACTTCTACGAGACGAAGCGGCTCGCCGACGAACTGCTCGACCACTACGACCGCTATCCGAACTCCCCGAGCGCGATGGCCGAGTGGACGGACGACAGGGACGAGATCATGGACCGGATCTACGAGACGACCGGCGCCGACGCGAAGTACTGATCAGGCGACCTCGCGGAATCCGATACGCCTTCGGGGGATCTCTCGACTCAGGTTGAGACGTCGCGAACGCCGTCGCGTCCGACCCGCTCTATCGCGCCCGAGAGCACCTCGATCGCGATCCGCAGGTCGTCCTCGACGAGGTCGAACGTCGCGGAGTGGTGAGCGCCGGGGTGGTCGGTCCCGACGCAGACGTAACAGGCCAGTCCGCCGCGTTCCTGTACGTGACGCATGAGGTAGGTCGCGTCCTCGCTCCCGCCGAGGTCGTCGCGGTCGCGTATCGCGGTCACGCCGTCGACGGCGCGTGCCACCTCGCCGACGACCTCGGCGAGTTCCGGGTCGCTTTCCGCGCTCGGGGCGCCCCCGGTCGTCTCCATCGAGGCCTCACAGCCGTGCATCTCGGCCGCGCTCGAGACGACGCGTTCGGCCTTGCGGTACATGTAGTCGGCCAGTTCGGTCGTGCTCCCGCGGACCTCCCCCTCGAGGAACGCCTCCTCGGGGATCACGTTCGTCGCGGTCCCGCCACCGACGACCCCGGCGTTGACGCGGGTCTTCCCCTCGGCGTGCCTCGGGATCGCATACAGGTTCTCGACGGCCGCGGCCATCGCCTGCACGGCGTTTCTGCCCTGCTGGGGACTCGCGCCGGCGTGTGCCGTCTCCCCTTGGAACTCCGCGCGTAGGTGTCTGACCGCGAGGAACTCGTCGATCCCGCAGACGACCTCGCCGGATGGGTGATCCAGCCCGAGGTGGAGCGCGAACAGGTACTCGACGTCGTCGAGGCGACCGGAGGCCGCCATGGGCTCGCCGCCCGCGACCGTCTCCTCGCTCGGCTGGAAGCAGGCGATGAGGGTGCCGTCGAAGTCACCCTCCATGACCGCGTCGATGGCGCCGAGCCCGATCGTCATGTGACCGTCGTGTCCGCAGGCGTGCATGTACCCCTCGTTCGTCGAACGGAACCCATCGGCGGCGGGTTGGTGGTCCGCATCGTCGCTTTCGCGCACCGGGAGGGCGTCGATGTCGACCCGAAGCCCCACGATCGGCCCGTCGCCGAACTCGAAGGTCGCGATACAGCCCGTGTGGCCTCCAGCGGTCCGCTCGAGGACGGACTCGTCCGCACCCGCCTCGCGTGCGCGTTCGGTCCACTCCTCGAGGACGGACTCGTCGGGAACTCGGGTCCGCTTCTCGCTCGCGAGCGCCTCGCGGCCGACGTAAATCGCGTCCGGATCGCGTTCCTCGAGCGCCTCCACGAGTCGGGCGGTCGTGTGGAACTCACACCACGCGGGCTCCGGGTATCGGTGGAACTCGCGTCGAAGCTGGCGATAGCGCTCGAACTCGCTCGCGTGCATATCCCCGAAAGCACCCGCGAGCGGATAAATATGTAGTCGGGAGGGATGGACACGTCTGATAGCGGAGGAACCGAGGGCTTCCGCTTTTCACGCCGACCCGTGATGGGGTTTTATGACGGCAGGAGGGAGTCGTTCCGACGATGGCACTCGAGGCGGGAACGGTCGGGATCGGCTACCTCGTGATGGGGTCGCTGCTCCTCTTCCTGCTCGCGGTCCCGTTGCGGCGTGCGGAAAAGCCCGGAAGTCGCGGCTTCGCGCTCGCCGTCCTCGGGGTCGCGTTGTGGCCGATCGGACTCGGCGTCAGCTACCTCACTTCGATCGGAGGGCTCGTCGTCGCCGCCTGGAACGTGCGTCTCTTGGCCTCCTCGCTGATCGCGGTCGGCTGGCTCCTGCTCGCGGTCGAGGTGACGACGGGACGGTGGCCCCCGAACCGGAAGCTCGTCCCGTTCGTGGCCTATCTGGGCCTCGGGCAACTCGTCACCTGGTCGAACTCCTATCACGGGCTGGTTCTCGCTCCCGACACCGCCGTTCGCCGATCGGTGATCGTCGCCTCCTATGGCCCCGTCTTCTGGGCGCAGACGGGAGTCAACTACCTCCTCGTCCTCTCCGGCACCGCACTTCTCGCCGGCGAGTGGCTTCGGTCGCGGGGCATACGCCGCCGCCAGGCCGCGATCCTCACCCTCGCCGTGGTTCCCCCGATCCTCGCCAACCTCGCGATGCACTCCGGACTCGTCTCCTCGCCGTACGATCCGACCCCGATCGGACTCGTGGGAAGCGGCCTCTTTTTGGCCCACGCGCTGTATCGGACCGACTTCCTCGACGTCGTCCCGGTCGCACGCGAGGTCGTGATGGGCGAGATGGAGGACGCGGTCGTGACGATCGACGGACAAGACCGGGTGGTCGACTACAACGAGACCGCAGCCGCGCTGTTCGTGCCCGAGGATGCTCGCGTCGGCATGGACGTTCACGACTTCTTCGAGACGGTTCCGCCGGCGATCGACGACCGGATCTCCGGTGTGCGATCGAGCGACACGGAGGTCTCCTTCCGGATCGACGGCTCCGAGCGGCACTTTTCGGTCTCCGTCTCGTCCGTCCAACAGCCGGGAAACGGGACGGCACAGGTGTTCGTCCTCCGCGACATCACGCCGATCAAGCGGCGCGAGCGCGAGCTGGAGGACCGCGAGTCGGAGCTCGAACTGCTTCGACAGGTCCTCTCGCGGGTGCTTCGCCACAACATCCGGAACAAGCTCACGACGATCCGGGGGAACGCGGAGCTGCTCGAGGACGACCTGGACGAGTCCGAATCGATCGAGCGCGTCGAGTCGATCCTCGAGGCCAGCGAGGAGCTGCTCGGTCACAGCGAGAACGCCGGCGAGATCGAGCGGATCATCGAGCGACGGGGGCGAACGGTCGTCTACGAGCCGCTCGAGATGGTCGAGAGCATCACGGCGGATCTCTCCCGGCAGTATCCGGACGCCGAGTTCCACGTCCGGGGCGGCGATCCCGCGTCGGTCGCCGGCGGGCCGGGCCTGGAGACGGCGCTTCGGTGTCTCATCGAGAACGCCGCGATGCACAACGACGCCGATCGCCCCCGCGTGTGGGCCACCGTTCTCGAGGACGGGGGCGGCGTGACCCTGTCGGTGGCGGACGACGGTCCGGGGATCCCGGACCACGAGCTGGCCGTTCTCGACACCAACGAGGAGACGCCGCTTTCTCACGGCAGCGGCGTCGGCCTCTGGCTCGTCACCTGGGCGGCCGACTCGGTGGGCGCGGAGTTGACCTTCGAGACCGAGCGGGGCGGCTCGATCGATACGGATGTACACGACGACTCTCGACCGTACCCGGCGGCGGCCGTTCCACGGGACCGGCAGGCTTCCACCGTCGTTTCGCTTCACGTCCCTCGCTCGGGCGACGATCCGGAACCGCGATCGGACACGTGAACGAGGCCGGAGCCGCACGCTTATACGTTCACCCGGCCTCGGGTCTGACATGACCACGATCCTCTCCATCGAGGACGACGGCGTCGACGTCGTCTACGAGGGCACGGAGTTCCGGCTCGACCGCGACCTGATAGAGGAGGCGACCGAGAAGGGGTACCCGGACGTCACCGACCACGAGATCCTCCAGATCGTCGAGTCCGACCCGGACCTGAGCGGCGAGCCGAAGCGCGTCGGCGACGTGCTCGCCGGCGCGTAGATTCGGATCAACCGGTATCGTATCGAATAGTTCCGTATCGTATCGAATCGTATCGAATCAAATCGAATCGGGTCGGACCGAAAGGCGCTTTCGACCCCGCGAAAAAACCACGCGTCATGATCACCGTCGCGCTCGCGGGGAAGCCGAACGCGGGCAAGTCGACGTTCTATACGGCCGCGACGATGGCCGACGTGGACGTCGCCAACTACCCGTTCACGACGATCGACGCCAATCGCGGCGTGACACACGTCAGAACGCGGTGTCCCTGCCTCGACCGCGAAACGCGGTGTGGCAACGAGAACTGCCGGGACGGCAAGCGCTACGTTCCGATCGAACTCCTCGACGTCGCGGGGCTCGTCCCGGGCGCCCACGAGGGTCGCGGGCTCGGGAACCAGTTCCTCGACGAGTTGACGAACGCGGACGTCATCCTCAACGTCGTCGACGCCTCCGGCGGGACGAACGCCGAGGGCGAGCCGGTCCCGGTCGGGACGCGCGACCCCCTCGAGGACGTGACGTTCATCGAGCGTGAGATGGACCTGTGGCTCGCCGGGATCGTCGATCGAAACTGGGAAGCCGTAGAGCGGAAGTCGCGATCGCCGGAGTTCGACGTCGACGAGGCGATCACGGAGCTCCTCACGGGGTTTGGCGCCTCGGAGGCGGACGTCGCCGCCGTCCTCCGAAACGTGGAGTACCCCGAGGACCCGATCGCCTGGGAGGACGAGGACCGCGAGCGGCTCGCCCGTCGTCTCCGTCGGCGGACCAAGCCGATCGTCGTGGTCGCGAACAAGGCCGACGTGGCCCCGCCCGAGAACCTCGAGCGGCTCCGAACGGAGACCGACGGCTCCGTCGTCTTCGCCACCGCCGATGGCGAGCTGGCGCTTCGACGAGCCGAGGAGTCAGGCGCGATCGACTACGACCCCGGCGACGACGACTTCGAGATCCGCGCGGACCTCACGGACGCACAGCGCGAGGGGCTCGAGACCGTCCGTGAGGTGATGGCGAAGTTCGACGGTACGGGCGTCCAGACGGCGCTCGATGCGGCCGTCTACGACCGGCTCGATCGCTTTACCGCCTATCCCGTCCAGGACGCCTCGAAGTGGACGGACGCGCGGGGGAACGTCCTCCCGGACGCCGTCCTGCTTTCGCGCGGGTCGACCCCGCGGGACCTCGCGTACGCGGTCCACACCGACATCGGGGAGGGATACCTCCACGCGATCGACGCGCGCTCGAACAGGCGGATCGGCGAGGACCACGAGCTCTCCGAGGGGGACGTGGTGAAGATCGTCTCGACGGCGGGACAGTAGCCGTCGCGTCGGCGACGATCGGTTCTCGTCTCGGCTCTCACTCTCGGCTCTCACCCTCCTGACGGCTCCTTCGTCGGACGCACGCGTGACGACGGCACAACTGCTTTATATACGGCCTCGGACGATTTAAGTAACGATGACGACCCTCACCGACCTCCTCGACGACGTGGTCGACGACGTCGACGACGTCTTCCTGTTCTCCCCGAGCGGTTCGTTCCACGATCGGTTCACCGAGGCCGACGTCGACGTCGTGGTCGTCGCGACGGACGACGTCGTCGAGGCCGACCGGTTCGTGGAGCTGCCGCTCGAGTTCGACAACGTCCGCGATCGGATCCGGTTCGGCATCGAGGGCGCGATGGACCAGGGGATCATCGAGGAGGGCGACACGATCGCCTGCTCGGTCGCGATCTTCGACGACGATCCGGACTCCGTCGTTCGGGTGCGTGCGACCGAGGACATGGGAACGGGGATCTACGACCTCTTCGTCGACTCGCGGGCGGAACCCGGGGTCATCCGAGACGTCTTCGAGGTGGCCATCGAGCTCGGCAAGAAGGGCCAAAAGGGCAAGCCGGTCGGCGCGCTCTTCGTCGTCGGCGACGCCGGCAAGGTGATGAACAAGTCCCGGCCGCTCAGCTACAACCCCTTCGAGAAGAGCCACGTCCACGTCGGCGACCCGATCGTGAACGTGATGTTGAAGGAGTTCTCCCGGCTCGACGGCGCCTTCGTCATCTCCGATTCGGGGAAGATCGTCTCCGCGTACCGCTACCTCGAGCCGGCCGCCGAGGGCGTCGACATCCCGAAGGGCCTCGGCGCGCGCCACATGGCCGCCGGCGCGATCACGCGTGACACGAACGCGACCGCGATCGTGCTCTCCGAGTCCGACGGCCTGGTTCGGGCGTTCAAGGGCGGAACCTTGATCCTCGAGATAGATCCGGAGGCGTACTGATGATCCGGGTGGGACTCGGCGGGTACGGTTTCCCGGCCGCAAGAACGGGCTTTTCGGCCGCGGAGACCGGCTCGGCCGCGGGCGAAGCGGCGCGCGTGCCGGCGCTCGTACAGGGAACGGTCGAGGAGGCGTTTCGGCTCGTTCCGCCCCGGATATGGCTCGCGCTGTTCATCGTCGTCCTCGGTCTCGTCGCGGGGTATCTGGTCCAGATCGTCAACCGCCGGCTCCTCGAGCGGGCCGGCGTGCCCGAGGCGATCGAGGGAACCGCCTTCGAGAGGACCAGCCGCGAGTTCGGCCTCTCCACGGTCTCGATCATCGCGAAGCTCTCGAACTACTTCATCGTCGGCCTCTCGATCCTGGTCGCGCTCTCGGTCGCCGAGATCCAGTACGCGGAGCTGTTCTGGATCGACATCGCGACGTTCGTCCCCCGGGTCTTCGTCGCGCTCGTCGTCCTCGTCGTCGGCGTCGTCGTCGGCGACAAACTCGAGTTGTACGTCGCGGAGCGACTGAAGGGGGTAAAGCTCCCGGAGACCGGGATCATCCCGACGCTCGCGAAGTACAGCGTCGTCTACGTCGCGGTCCTGATCGCGCTCTCGCAGATCGGCGTCGCGACGCTCGCGTTGATCGTGCTTCTCGCCGCCTACGCGTTCGCGCTCGTCGTCCTCACGGCGATCGCGACGAAGGACCTGCTCGCGGCGGCCGCCGCGGGCGTCTTCCTGCTTTTGTCACAGCCGTACGGGATCGGCGACGAGGTGAAGGTCGCGGGACGTCGCGGCATCGTCCAGGAGATCGACCTGTTCGTGACCCACATCGACACCGACGGGGAGGAACACGTTCTCCCCAACCACCTCGTCTTCCGTGAGGGGATCGTCCGGATCCGCGAGTGAGCGTCCGAGTTCGAAAGCGATCAGACCCGCGTCGGCGACGGATCGAGGTTCGGACGGAGTACGACATGGTTATGCCCGTCTGGGGCGAAGGTATGGGAATGACGCCCTCCACATCCACTGCCGAGCGCCAGCCTCCCGACAAGGCGACGCTCCACTGTCCCGAGTGCGGTCACGAAAGTCGCATCAACGGGGACTGGATCATCCGCGTACGCGCTGATTCTCTCACCTACGCGTGCCCCAATTGTGACACGGTGATCGATTCCCGCCGGAATCGAGAGGAGTTGGCCGCGGGAAGTTGCGGATCGCTCGGCTTCGCGGTCGAGAACTGACTCGCACGTGGTCGTCCCGGTGTTTCGCTCCCGGTGTTCGGTCACTCCGTCTTCGATCCCGTCGCTTCCGCGGTTCACTCCTCCGTTCCGCTGACCCGTTCCGACCCGACTTCACCATCGCCCCCCGACCGCGAGACGACCGTGGCCGGAACGCCCGCGACGGTCGCCCCCGGAGGCACGTCCTCGACGACGAGCGAGTTCGCGGCGACTTGCGCCCCCTCGCCGATCGTCACTCCCGGCAGGACGATCGCCCCGGCGCCGATCATCGCGCGTCGCTCGATCACGACGTCGCCGAGGCGGTACTCTCCCTGGAGAAACTCGTGGCAGAGGATCGTCGCGTCGTATCCGACGATCGCGTCGTCCTCGACGGTGATCCGCTCGGGCCAGAACACGTCGGGCGTGGACTCGAGGCCCCACGAGACGCCGCGGCCGACCGTCACCCCGATCCGGCGGAACAGCCAGTTCTTCAGCCGGAGGCTCGGCGAGATCCGACACAGCAGGACGACGAGGTAGTTTCGGACGACCGCGAGCGGCGAGCGCCGCCTCGGCCAGTTCCAAAGCGAGTTTCGCGGCCCGTCGACCGGGACGCGCTCGAGCCGGTCGTGGCGGCGTCCCGACGCGGACCCCTCCCCCTCCGGCTCGTCGGTTTCGCTGTCGTCGTCCGTCACGTCCGCCGATCGGCGGCCGGTGAACATAAAGACTCCCGCTCGACGATTCCCGATCGAGGCGTGGCGCCGCCCACGCTCCTCCTCGTCGGAGGGTCGACCGTCCCGCCAGAAGTTCTATGTCGGTCGTCCGTCTCCATCCGATATGGCCCTCCACGCCGTAGACGACGTCGACGACGCCTTCGAGGCGACGCGCGCGTTGCTGTTCCCGATACGGATCCGCCGCTGGCTCAAGCTCGCCCTCGTGGCGTTCTTCATCGGGAGCGGGATGAACGTCCCGACCGCACAGTTCAACAGCCCCGGTACAACCGGGGGAAACGGCGGAACCGGCGGAACCGGCGGCGGAATGCCGAGCGAGCTCCCGCCGGCGCTCTCGGAGAACGTCCTCGCGATACTCGCAATCGCCGCCATCGTCCTCGTCGGGATCTGGGTGACGTTCGCGATCGTCGGCGCGATCATGGAGTTCGTGTTCGTCGAGTCGCTGCGCCGGGAGCGCGTCTCCATCAGGGAGTACTGGAGCGACCGATGGACGCAGGGGCTTCGACTCTTCGGGTTCCGGATCCTCATCGGACTTCCCGTGATCGCCGTGGCGGTGGGCTGGCTCGCGCTCCTCGTTGCGCCGTTCGCGCTCGGCGTGATCGACCCGGTCCTCTCGGTCGCTGGGCTCCTCGTCGGTATGGCCCTCCTGTTCGTGTTCGCGTTGCTCCTCGGGTTAGTGAACGGCTTTACGACCTCGTTCGTGGTTCCGATCATGATCCAACGGGACGTCGGCGTCCTTTCCGGGTGGCGGACGCTTTGGGGATCGATCCGCTCCGACTGGAAGGAGTACGTGGTCTATGCCGTCCTCGCCGTGGTGTTGAACGTGGTGGCCGGCCTCGTCGCCGCCCTCGCCGTCGGCGTGGTCGGAATGGTCCTCCTCGTTCCGCTCGTCGTCCTCGCCGCCGTCGTCCACCTCACGGTCTCCATCGGCTCGACGATCGGGGTCGCGATCCTGGCGGTGCCGGCCGCCCTCTACGCGCTGGTCATGATCGTCGTCTGGGCGACGGCCCAGGTCCCCGTGCTCGCGTACATGCGGTACTACGCGCTGCTCGTGCTCGGCGACGTCGACGAATCACTGGACCTCATTCCCGATCGACGGGACGCGATTCGGTCGTGAACGATCGGGGAAACGACCACGCCGCTCCGTCAGTGCGGCGTTTTCCCGCCACCGTCGCCGCGACTATTCCGCGCCCTCGGAGTCTATCGCCGCCTCGAGTTCGTCGATCCGGCCGCGCAGCCGCTCGTTCTCCTGCGCGAGCCGTGTGAGCGTCTCGTCGATGCGGGCGAGTTCGTCCGTGATCTCGATGAAGGCGAAGCCGGCGCCGAGTCCGACGAGGAGCCCGATCACGCCCGCCGCGAGGAACCCGGCGACGAGCGCGACGAGGAGGACCACGGCGTCGATAACGTCCTGTGCGTCGATGAGGAGGGCGATCGGCATATCGGAGCGTGTTCACCCCGGAAGAAAACGGTTTCCACGCTCGGGGATCACCTCGCGGAACGTTTTGTACCTGGAGGTCGAACCCCCCGGTATGGCTCTTCGTGAACGTGCCGCCGCGAGTCCCGGGTCGACGCATCCGGTCGCCGCGGAGTTCGGGATCGTGGCCGTCATGCTGACGGGATTGTTCGTCCTCCAGCGAACGGTCGCGGAGGTCATGGCGGTTCTCCTCGCGCCGCCGCCGGCGGGGGACGGAATCCTCGTGAGCGGCCTCCTTCGCGGGCTGCTTCTCGTCTCCAGCGTCGTCGTCTTCGGGTACGTCTACGTTTCAGCTCGCGGGATCGCAGTCCGGCGATCGGTGCCGACGCGATCGGACCTCCCGACGGTCGCGTTCGCCGCGGCCGTCCCCCTCGGGCTCGCCGGCGTGACGAAGTTGGCCGGAAGCCTGACGGGAGTCCCGTACAACGGCCTGGTGATGGCGTCGTACGCCGCGGACGCCTCGCCGCTCCCGATCGCACTCGTGGCCGCCGTCGGGATCCTTACGAGCGTCCCGATCCTCGTCGTCGTCTCCCAGATGCTCCTCCAGGGGAGCTTCGAACGAGTCATGGCCACCGACGAGGCGATCGTGGCGACCACCGTCGTCGCGAGCGTCGTGTTCACCAGTTCGACGGGGAGCGTGACCGCCATTCCGGAGCCCGAACGCGTCGTCGTGATCGGCTGTTTCGCGCTCCTCGGCGCGCTCGCCGTGTACGGAACCGACCGGTTCGCGGGACGGGACCGGCGTCGGTTCCTCGCGTTCGTGCCGCTCGCCGCGTTCTCGCTTCTCGCCGTGCTCTCCGCGATCGCCGCGATCGGGTCGATCACCGAGGGACTGTACGCGATCGCCCACCTCGCGACCTTCGGCGTCGCCGCCTACGCTTACGACCGGACCGACTCGCCGATCGCGCCGGCGATCGCCTACGTCAGCCTCCTCGTCGCCAACGTGGCCATCGTCTACCTCCTCGAGGCCGGAATGCGGAGTTGGTGAGGGCGCGGTCGACGGCGGTCGGCGTCGTCGATCCGGAACGTCGTAGAACACGTCGTACGGTGTCGTTTTCGCAACTTTGCGGATGAATCGGTCGTTGGAACGGCCGTGTGAACCGACGAGTCGGTCGCCAGCAGCCTCCCGACCGCCCACTGCTGTTGGGTCCCCCGGAGGAACTCCTCCAGCTCGGGCTCGACGAGTGCTGTGACACGATCGCCGTACTGCCAGCGCGCCGCGTTCAGTCGTTCCTCGGTCTCGTCACCGAGGTCGTCCGGGTCCCGGAGGACCGAGTCACTGGTGATCTGCGGGTGATAGACGCAGACGACGCCGAGTGAGGTGTCCGAGGCTGACGTTCCGGCACCGTGAATGCCGTATTCGTCCCGCGTACTCGCCATGATATCTCGATCGGCACCTGCCCCGATGTCCTGATCGGCACCTGCAGTGGCGTCTCAATCGCCGCCCGTCGTGGTCTCGACGGCGGGGTCCTCGAGGTCGACCCTGGTCTCCGTGAGGTCGCTTTCGCGCCACGTTCCGCGCCGATACCACGCGTAGGCGATGGCCGCGCCGACGACGTTCGAGACGGCGAAAGCGACCCAGATGCCGGACTCGCCGAGCGGCCCGGCGGCGAACCATGCGATCGGGAAGCGAACGATGCCGAGCATCAACACGGAGATGGCGGCCGCGGTCAGCGTCTTACCGGCCCCCCGGAAGCTTCCGGTGTAGGCCCGCATGACGCCGATGAACCCGAAGGTCAACGCGACGTATCGGAGGAACCTGGTCGCGATGTCGACGACCTCCGGATCCGTCGTGAACAGGTCCGCGATGGGCGCCGCCGTGAACCACACGAGGATCCCCGCCAGGGAGAGCACGCCGAAGAGGACGGTCGCGGCAAGCCCCGCCGCCCGCGCGGCGCGGTCTGGCTCGTTCGCGCCCATGTTCTGTCCGGTCATCGTCTCGACGCCGCGCGCGACTGCGATGGCCGGCAGGAAGATCACGGAGAACACCCGGGTGCCGATCCCGTAGGCCGCGACGACCGTGTCGGGAAACAGCGCCACGATGACCAACAGCAGGTTCATCGACAGTGCCCGGCCCGTGCCCTCGATGGAGGCGGGCAGGCCGATCCGGACGAGCCGCCGAAGGTACGAGCGGTCCGGCGTCATGTCCCGGAGGCAGATCTGCACGCCGCGGTTCCCCCTGAACATGATCGCCAGACCGACGACGAGCGCGAGCGCGCGCGAGAAGACGGTCGCGATGGCGGCACCCTCGATCCCGAGTTCCGGGAAGGCGACCGTCCCGACGATCGGCGCGTTCTCGACGACCGTCCACCCGAAGATGAGGAACGGATCGAGGACGATGTTGAGCACGACCGACCCGAACATGACGAGCATCGGCGTGATCGTATCGCCGTACCCCCGCATGAGCGCGATGAAGACGAAGAAGCCGAACATGAAGACGAGTCCGAGCGAGATGACCTCCATGTAGCTGGCGGCCATCGGCAGGACGTCCGTTGAGGCCCCGAGGAGCCCGAGGAACGGCTCGACGACGAAGTACCCCGAAACGCCGAGCAGGATCGACGCCAGGATCGCGAACGTCACCGTCTGGGAGGCCGCGTACTCCGCCTCCCGCTCCCGTTTTGCGCCCGTGTACTGGGCGACGAGGACGCTGCCCGCCACGGAGATGCCCATGCCCAACGAGATGAGCAGAAAGACCATCGGGAACGCGAAGCTGATCGCCGCCAGCGCGTCCGTCCCGTACTGGCCGAGCCAGAAGGTGTCGGCGAGGTTGTAGGCCGTCTGAAAGAGGTTCGTGACCACGATGGGCATCGACAGGAAGAACAGCGGCTTGCCGATGCTCCCGGAGGTGAGATCGAACTCCTCGGGACCCTTGAAGGCCGAGCGAACGCGACTGCGAAGCCCCATCAGCGGCCGCCCTCCGCCCGCCCGCTCATGGGGGATCGCCTTCGGGCGTCATTGTGTCCTGTCTGATCGCGTCGCTCCGTCGAGGCTTCGTCGGAGCAGTCCACGCCGGCGTGTGGATACGCGTCGTCACGTCGCAACTGGGTGCGTCGGGGCGTCCCCGAACGCGTCGTCGATGAGTCGTCGTCCATGTCGGTCGATACGGTACTTACTGACTAGTTAGTCAAATAGCTTGTGAACCGGGGGGTCACCGAAAGTGTCGACGTTCCTCACTCGGCGTCGAGGGCCTCGCGAAGGGGTTTCGACTGCTCGACGATCTGCATCATGACGACGGTGTCGTTCTCGATCGTCGCGACCTCCCAGGCGCCGTTCGGACCGGGTCGCGGATCGCCCTCCTCGAACTCGATCCCGCGGGCCGCGAGTTCGGCCATGCGCTCGCGCACGTCGTCGACCTCGAAGGCGACGTGAAACAGCCCCTCGCCGTTGTCCCGGATGAACTCGTGGGTCCACCCCTCCTCGGAGAGCGGCGAGATGAGTTCGATCAGGCTCTCGCCGGCGAAGTACATCGCGATCTCCAGATTGAAGTTCTCCGTCATGGTTCGTGAGTGGGCGAGTTCGAGACCGAAGACGGACTCCATCTGCGTGCGTGCGGCCTCCATGTCCCGGAGCGCGAAGGCGATGTGGTGGACGTTGTCGAACACGGTACTCGGTGTATACCCGCTGCGGTCCGATAGGTGTGCCGGCGATCGAGGCGTTCGAGGGTCCCCGGTGACGCAACGCTCTTTTGAGTCCTCCACCTACCGAGCTCCATGAGCGACTGGACCGATTCGATCGTCGGGGACCGAATGGCCGTCGATCGGGAGTTCAACGACCGCGTGCTCGACTCGCAGTTCTCGAGCCAGGAGTGGGGACTGATCATGACGGCGACCGAGTTCGAGATCGAACACCCCGAGGATCCCGACCGAGCCCGGATCGTCGCCGACACCTCGAAGCTTCCCCAGATGATGCCGGAGATCGAGAACATCCGCGAACGGATGCCCGCGGCCGGCGGGGGAGCGGGCGATAGCTCCGGCGGCGGTCTCGCTGGGGGCTCCGGAGGCTCGGGCGGCCTGTTCGACTCGATCCGAAACGCCCTCGGTCTCGGCGGCTCCGACGGAGTCGACGACGACCAGCTCGAGGCCGCAGAGCGGTTGGTCCAGGAGTACGCCGACGCGCTCCAGGAGCGTCTCGAGTCGAAGGGGTCCTTCGAACAGGTCCGGATCGCCTACCAGGAGTGACCGGCTTTGACGGTCGCTCCTCGCCAAGAGTGACCGGCTTTGACGGTCGCTCCTCGCCAAGAGTGACCGGAGTGTTCGGACGATGACTGACGGCGAGGACGGGATCCGAGATCGAAACGGAGACGGTCCGACGGAGACCCACGTCGTCACCGTCTTCTTGCGCCACGACGCCGACGTGCTCCTCCTGTGCCGCAGCGACGAGGTCGGCTCCTACCGTGGCCGCTGGGGCGCCGTGGCTGGCCACGCCGAGGGCGATCCGGACGCCGCGGCTCGCCGGGAGATCCGCGAGGAGACCGGATTGGATCCGAGCGCCGATGTCCGGTTCATTCGACGTGGGGACCGCTTCGCGGTCGTCGATGCCGACCTCGACAGGCGGTGGATCGTCCACCCGTTCCTGTTCGCGGCCGGAACCCGCGCGGTCGAGACCAACTACGAGACGACCGCTCACGAGTGGGTCCAGCCGACGGCGATCCTCGACCGCGAGACCGTGCCGGACCTGTGGCGGTCCTACGATCGCGTGCGTCCGACCGTCGAGACGGTACGTGACGACCGTGAACACGGGTCCGCGGCGCTCTCGGTGCGCGCGCTCGAGGTCCTTCGTGACGAGGCCGCGATCGCGGACGATCGGGGAAGCGGGGACGGAACGGCAAACGACGGCGCGGGCGATAGCCAAAACTGGACTGACCTCATTGCGACGGCACGCGCCCTCCGCGACGCGCGTCCCGCCATGCCGGTCGTCGCGAACCGGGTGAACCGTGTGATGGCCGACGCGAGCGAGCGGAGGACTCCCGCCTCCCTGCTCCGTGCCGCGATCGAGGGGATCGACCGGGCGCTCGACGCGGACGAGCGGGCGGCCGCCCGCGCCGCGACCCGACTCCCCGACCGCGTGGCGACGCTGTCGCGCTCGGGCACCGTCCTGTCGGCGATCTCCCGATCCGACCCCAAATTCGTGCTCCTCCCTGAATCACGCCCGGGTCGAGAAGGGGTCACTGCAGTCGAACGGATCGCGGTCGAGATCGAGACCGACGAGACGGAGATCGACGAGACGGAGATCGACGAGACCGACGCCGGTGTGACGCTCACGACCGACGCCGCGTTCGGGGAGACGTTCGCCGATCGGGACGTCGAAGCCCTCGTGGTCGGTGCGGACGCGATACTCGCCGACGGTCGAGTCGTAAATAAGGTCGGAACCCGCGGGGCCACGGCGATCGCGGCTGCAGAAGGGGCGGACCGCTACGTCGTGGCCGCCGCCGACAAGGTCCGGCCGGCCGACTCCGGAGCCGAATTCGACCGGGAGGAGCGCGATCCAACGACCGTCTACGACGGCGACGCCGATCTCGAGGTCGTCAATCCGACCTTCGGGGCGACGCCGACGGAGCGGTTCGACGCGGTGATCACGGAGGACGGCACGCTCGATGCGGCCGGCGTTCGGGAAGTCGCCGCGGCCCACCGCCGGCGTGCCGGTTGGGACGTGAAGTGAACGGTCCGTCTCGGCGTCGTAGTTCGGATCCGGCCTCCGCTTTCGACCTCACTCCGCGTCGCCGCTGTGAAACAGCGTCAGCTCCTCGGCCTCGTAGATGTTGATCAGCTCGTTGATCAGGTCGTCGTACTCCTCGTCGTCGACGCGGAGCCCGTCGAGCCGCGCGATCGTCTCCTCGTCGAGGTGGATCTGGGGCATACCCGTCCCTTCGCCGGGAGCGGGCATAAGTGATCGGAAACGATCAGAATCCGACCAGTCGAGCAGCGGCGGTGAAGACGCCGATCGCGGTCACGACGCCCGCCGCAAGGAGTCCGTAGTTCGCGATCGCGTTGTCCGCACGCCACAAGTAAAGCGAGTGGGTCCGACCCGAAAGCGGCCACAGAAACGGCACGCCGGCGGGCGTCATCGCGTCCGCGAGCAGGTGCGCGAGGATGGTAACGAACCCGACGACGAACCCGAACGCGCCGAGACCGACCGCGGCGACGACGCCCAGCTGCGAGGCGGCGATCGTCCCCGCCGCCGCCCCCACGCCGCCGGCGAGGAGGGCGAACGCGAGGCTGTGTGTCGGCCCGCGATGGGGAACGATCGGGAGCCGGTGGTCGACGTCCGGCAGCATCGTGAACCAGCACATCACGGCGCCGGCGAACACCGCGAGCGTGTCGGCGCCCACGACGAGCAGTCCCGCTCCGATCGGCGCGTAGACGGCGATCGAGACGCCGAGGTGGCCCGTTCGGTACACGCCTCCCGCTCCGGGTTCGGGAACGAAAAGCGGTCGGGTTTCGACGCCCCGATGGGCGCCGAGACGACCCGGCTCCACAAAGCCTATCCACGGGAGCGCGATAGTTCGCGACAGGATGGTTCGTCTCCCCGGTCGCCGCCTCGGTCCCCCACTCGACCGGATCCGAACCGCGGTCCGTCGCCGAGCCGGAATCGACCGGCGCGCGCTCGCGGCGTTCCGGATCGGGCTCGGGACCGTGATCCTGCTCGACCTGCTGTTGCGGAGCCGGGCGCTTTCGGCGCACTACACGGAGTCGGGAGTGCTCTCGCGCGAGGCGCTCGCGAGCGCGTATCCGCCCCTCGCGCGCTACTCGCTTCACGTTCACGCCGAATCACTCGCAGGGACTGCCGGCGTTACGGGGCTGTTCGTGCTGGCGGCGATCGCGGCGGCCGCGCTGCTCGTCGGCTACCGGACACGGATCGCCGCGCTCGTCTCGCTCGCGCTGGCGCTGTCGCTCCAGGCGCGAAACCCGTTCGTGCTCAACTCCGGCGACCTGCTCCTGTGGCAGCTGCTCCTGTTGTCGATCTTCCTGCCCACCGGGTCGCGATGGTCGGTCGATTCGCTTCTGGAGCGGACTCGAAGCGGGCGCGGCGGCGAGGGGCCTCACGAGCTCGCGGATGTCGGTGGGGATCGCGATGAAGACGGCGTCGTCGATCGCGACAGGGTGGCCGTCGCGTCTCTCGCGACGGCCACCCTCCTCGTTCACGTCACGCTCGTGTACGTCTCGAACGCGATATTCAAACTCCGCGGCGATCACTGGATCGCGGGCGAGGGTGCCGCGATCGCCTTCAGCATGGACCAGTTCACGATCCTCCTCGGACCCCGGATCGCCGAGGTGCCACCGCTCCTCGTCGCCATCAACTACCTCTGGCTCGGCCTGCTCCTCGCGTCGCCGCTTCTCGTCCTCTCGACCGGGCGCCTTCGGACCCTCCTCGCCGCGGGCATCGCCGGCGGCCACCTCGGCATGACGGTGACGATGGCGATCGCGATCTTCCCGCTCGTGTCCGTCGTCTCGCTGCTCGTCTTCCTCGGTCCCGGCGTCTGGGACCGGGTCGAGGGACTCCTCGATCGCGTCGGGGGGTTCCTCGACCGAGTGGTGGGACCGGCTGGTTCCCGCCTCCCGATTCACCGATCGAAGGCCGGAGGGAACGCATCGAAAGAACGAATCGGTGGATCCACGACCGACCCACGACCGTCGACCGGTAGCCGTCTTCTCCGGGCCGTTCCGACGGCCCTCGTCGCCTGCCTGCTCGTCGGGTCGCTGGCGTGGAACGCGGCCGCACTCGGTTACGTCGACCTCGGGGGCGGCGGGATCGATCCGGCCGAACACGGGTGGGAGATGTTCGCGCCCGATCCTTCGGGCGTCGATCGCTGGTTCGTGATCGAGGGGACCGCGACGGACGGCGAGCGGTTCGACGGATTCGGACGGGCGTCGGTCACGACCGATCCGCCCCCCGACGTCGCCGCGACCCACCCCTCCGCGCGGTGGCGCAAGTACATGATCGCGATCGCCGTCGAGGACGACCCGACTGTCTCGGGCTCGACCGCGGCGCACTTTTGTGACCGGATCGAGGACCGGACCGGACGGCGAGTCGAGACCGTGCGTATCACCTACGTCGAACAGCAGGTCTGGCCGGAGCGATCGACGGAGACCGGCACGAACGAACTCGTGACCCACGAGTGTAGTGGGTAGCGATTAGCGAGACGGCGTCGGTAGCGTCTTGCGAGGTGAGACGGCGACAGCGCTTGAGGAGACGACGACTGCGAGAGGTGGGACGGCGAGTACGCTAAGCGAGCGCGCTCAACGCGGCGACGAACGACTTTAGGTCCCTGGCACGGATCCTCCGTGAGTGATCGACCGGAGGTTCGGCACGTGAGAGAACGGTGGCTCAACGCGTGGGGGACCGGCTACGCCGCGGTCGGCGCGGCCTCGCTCTCCCTCCCGCTCCGGGCGATCGAACTCGGTGCCGGCGCGTTCCTCGTCGGACTCATGGCCTCGACCGCCGCGTTCGCCGGGGTGCCGGGCGCGATCGCGTGGGGGCGACTGGCGGCTCGCACCGGCCGACGGCGACCCCTGATCCTGATCGCGCTCGGGTCGGTCGCCGCCGTGCTCGCGGTCGTTCCGCTCGCGAGCTCGCCGTGGACGCTGTTGGTCGCCAACGCCGCGTTGTGGTTCGTCGTCTCCGCGGCCGCCCCCGTGTTGAATCTGATCGCGATCGAGGGCGTACCGGACGCGGAGTGGGACGCGCGGATCGCCCGACTCAACGCGGTCCAGGGGTACGGCTGGGTCGCGGGGCTCGTCGTCGGCACCGTCTGGACGGCCGCCGCCACGCGGCTCCGCCCCGGCGCGTCGACCCAGGAGCCGCTCTTCTACCTGCTCGCCGCCACGGCCGGCCTCGCCTTCCTCGCGACGATCCGGTGGTACCCGGCGGCGCCGACCACGAGCATGGAGCGATTCGACCGCGTCTTCCATCGGCTGGAACGGCGCGAGTGGGGCGCCGGCCGCTTCATTCGATCGGCACCCTACGGGTCGACGCGGCTCTACTGGTCGGTCCGCGAGTGGCTCAACGCGAGACGGCGCGGCCGTCGTCCGGCGTCGGGGTTCGACCGGTCGCTTCGTCGATACCTGCTCGCCGCCACGCTCTTTTCGGTCGGGTTCGCGGTCTTTTGGGGGCCGATGCCCGCGTATCTGACCCAAGCCGGCTTCGCAACCCAAACCGTCTTCGTGGCGTTCCTTCTCGCGAACGCCGCCAGCGCCGTTTGCTATATGCCGGTGGGACGGCTCGTCGGAACCTACGGTCCCTACCGGATCCAGGCGCTCGCGCTGGCCGGTCGGGTGGCGCTGTTCCCGGGCGTCGCGTTCGTCGGGGTCGCGTTTCCGGCCGTCTCGCTGGCGGCGATCGCCCCCGCATTTCTGCTCATCGGGGTCACCTGGGCGATGATAGCCGTGACGGCGACCGGGATCGTGACCCGGCTGACCGCGGGCGATACGCGGGGCTACGCGCTCGGGGCCTACACCGCGCTCGCGGGAGTCGGAACGGGCTTCGGCAGCGCCGCGGGCGGCGCGCTCGCCGCGGCCGTGGGGTATCGGATCGCGTTCGTCTGGGCTGGGCTCGTCGTCGCCGTCGGACTCGTCGTGGTGGTCGGGACCTTCCCGGGCGACCTCAAAGTCCCAGCTCGCGGCCGATGATGAGCCGCTGGATCTGGCTCGTCCCCTCGCCGATCTCCATCAGCTTCGCGTCGCGGTAGAACCGCTGTGGGGCGAACTCCTCCGTGTAGCCGTAGCCGCCGAGCACCTGCACCGCGTCCTCTGCGACCTCGCGGGCCGCCTCGCTGGCGTCGAGCTTCGCGAGCGCGGACGCCCGCGTCACGGGTTTCCCCTCGTCGCACCGCCAGGCCGCCTCGCGGGTGAGGAGGCGCGCGCGCTCGATCCGCCGATGCATCTCCACGATCATGTCGCGGACCGCGTCGAACTTCGCGATCGGTTGCCCGAACTGCTCGCGCTCGCCGGCGTACTCCGATGCGGCCTCGTAGGCGCCCCGGGCGAGCCCCGTCGAGAGCGCGGCGATGGATATCCGACCGCCGTCGAGCGTCTCCATGGTCTGTGCCCACCCGTCGCCCGCCTCGCCGAGGAGGCGATCGGCCGGGACGTGGACGTCGTCGAGGACCACCTCGCAGGTGGGCGAGCAGTTGAGTCCCATCTTCTTCCAGACCTCCGTCACCTCGAAGCCGTCGTCGGCGTCGGGATCGAGGATGAACGTCGAGATTCCGTCCTCGCCCGCCTCCGGGTCGGTGACGGCCTTCACGAGCACGGAGTTCGCGACGGTCGCGTTCGTGATGAACTGCTTCGTGCCGTTCAACAGGTATCCGTCGCCGTCGGGCTCGGCCGTGGTCGCCATCGATGCCGCGTCCGACCCGCTTTCGGGCTCCGTGAGCGCCCAGGCGCCGATCCCTTCGCCCTCCGCGAGCGGGCGCAGCCAACGCTCGCGCTGTTCGTCGGTCCCGAACCGCTCTATCGGCTTCGCGCCGAGCGAGACGTGGGCCGCATACGACAGGCCGATCCCGCCCGAAACGCGGCCCAGCTCCTCGACGACGAGCGCGTACAGCAGCTGGTCGCCGCCGAGTCCGCCGTACGCCTCGTCGATCGGGACGCCCATCACGTCCAGGTCCGCGAGCCGCGAGAAGATCTCCTCGGGGAAGCGGGCCTCCTCCTCGATCTCCTGGGCGATGGGTGCGATCTCGGCCTCGCAGAACTCCCGTACCGTCTCGCGGATCATCCGGTGTTCGGCGGGCAACTCGAAGTCCATGGGTGCCTCTGGGTCGAGCGGTCCCATAAATCACGCGGCGGACCGCGGATCTCGAGACCGGACCGTGGGAGACCCGGAGTCGCGACCGTCGAGGTCCGCGGTCCGCCGGAACGACAATTTATCCGCCTCGGAGCCGTTGGCGGCGTATGGAGCTTCGACGACTCGTGCGTGGCCGGATCGATTGGCCCGACATCGAACGAGTCGTCGCCGAACTCGCCGAGCGATACGGTCGCGAGGAGGTCCACGTCCGGTTTCTGGACGCCGACAACTGGCTGTCGACGCCGATGGTGCTCGACGACGACCTGTTCGTGAAGGTGATCACGCGCCAGAACACGCTCGTCCACGCGCTCTTTACCACCGGCCGAAACCTGGGGGCCTTCTCCTCGGGAACCGAGGGCTTCTTCGAGCGCTTCGAGACGCCCTACGAGATGGCGCGACACGAACTCGAGGCGACCGAACGGATGCGCGAGCTGGGGGTGAACGCCCCCGAGCCGATCGAGGCCGTCGAGATCGACGGCATGGGCGTTCTCGTCTCGGAGTACCTCCCGGAGTTCCGTCCCCTCGACGAGCTCGACGAGGAACGCGAACGCGAGCTGGCCCCGGAGCTGTTCGCCGCGCTCTCGGTCCTCCACGACGCCGGCCTCGCACACGGCGATCTCCGTGCGGAGAACGTGTTGATCCTCGACGGCGTGCTCCACTTCATCGACGCGACGAACGTCGACGGCGAGGCCCGCGAGGACGCGCGTGCCTACGACCTGGCGAGCGCGCTCGCGTCCCTCGAGCCGCTCATCGGATCGCGACGGGCCGTCGAGGCGGCGCTTTCGGTCTACACGCCCGAGGAGCTGCTTTCGGCCCGACGCTTCCTCGATTTCGTCTCGATCCGGCCGGACCACGACTTCGACGCGACCGGGCTGAAAGGCGAGATCGAAAAGCGTGCGACCGCGGATCCCGGAGGAGCCGGAGAGCGGTTCGAGGGACGTGGCGGCGATACGACCGGAACCCCTCCACAGTGATTCCCTCAACAATCATCTCCTCCACCGTGGCCCGGCCCGGTTCGGGCTCTCACCGGCGGATCTCGAACCCCTCGATACCCTGCGGGTCCTCGCGTTCGACGCTCACGTCGTCGACGGACGCCGCCGGACTGCCGGCGTGACACCACTCGATCATCGCCTCGACGGCGTCCGGGTCCCCCTCGAAGACGGCCTCGACGCGTCCGTCATCCAGGTTCCGAACCCATCCGTCGACGTCGCGATCGTGGGCGGTATCTCGCGTCGTCGCCCGGTAGTAGACGCCCTGTACGCGTCCGGAGACGTGAACGTGTGCGCGAACGCGGTCCGTGTCGGGGCCGTCTTTCGGGACGTCCGTCGATTCCTCCTTTGATCCCCCTTCAGTCCTTGATCCCCCTGCGGATCCGGTGTCCATACGCGCGCAACGAACGGCCGAGATATATACCCGGCGACGACCGAGGAGGTGTATGGACCTCTTTGGAACCGCGGGGATCCGCGGCGCCGCCGAAACGCGAGTGACGCCGGATCTCGCGCTCGCGGTCGGCCGAGCCGTGGCACGCGAGGTGGCCGAGGAACGCGAGCGGTCAGGGGGATCGACGGCATCGACGGCAGCGGCGGAAGCGTCGAGGGCGTCGGAGCGGACGGAGGCGCCGGATCTACCGGAGATCGTGATCGCCAGGGACGGGCGCGTCACGGGCCCGGCGCTCGCGGACGCGGCCGCCGCCGGCGCGAGTTCCGCGGGTGCAGAGGTGCGTCGCGCGGGCGTCCTTCCGACCCCGGCGCTCGCGTACGCTGCCCGCGATCGCTACGGGATCGCCTTCACCGCCTCGCACAACCCGCCGGCCGACAACGGGATCAAGCTCTTCCGGAACGGCGTCGAGTTCGACCGCGACCTGGAGACGGCGGTCGAAGAGCGCGTCGCGGGGAACGGCGAGCCGGCCGAGTGGGACCGGTGGACGACCCCCGAGTCGATCGAGGTCCTCTCCGACTACCGGTCGGCGGTCGCGGAGTACGCTCGCGGGTTCGGGGTCCCGGCCGACGGGCTTCGGATCGTCGTCGACTGCGGCAACGGCATGGCCTCGCTCGCGACCCCGCAGGTGCTCGGCGCGCTCGGGGCCGAGGTGGTGACGCTCAACGCGAACGTGGACGGCCACTTCCCGGGACGCGGGAGCAAGCCGACCCCGGAGACCATAACCGACCTCCGGGAGTTCATCGCGGACGCCAACGAGGGTATCGACGAGCCCGGACGATCCCCGGACGGCGGCGAGGATACGGAGGGGTTCGCCTTCGGAATCGCCCACGACGGCGACGCGGACCGGATCGTGATCGTCGACGCGGACGGCGAGATCGTCCACGAGGACACCGTGCTCGCGATCCTCGCGGAGCGCTACACGCGAGCGAGCGACGCGGACGATCCGGTGGTCGTGACGACCCCGAACGCCTCCGGGCGGATCGACGAGCGGGTTCGTGCGGCCGGCGGCCGGACGGAGCGGGTCCGGCTCGGCGCGCTCCACGAGGGGATCGCCCGAGTTCGTGCGGAGGCGGACGCACGACCCGGCGGGGATCCCGATCCGGACCGTGAATCCGACCGTGACGCGAACGAGCCCCGCTCGACCCGGGTCGTCTTCGCCGCCGAGCCGTGGAAACACACCCACGTCGGCTTCGGCGAGTGGATGGACGGCGTCTGCTCGGCCGCGGTGCTCGCGCGGCTCGTCGCGGAATCGGGACTCGATGCCCTCCGCGAGCCCGTGACGGAACGCCCCTACCGCAAGGTGAGTCTCGAGTGTCCCGACGCCCGCAAGTCCACCGCGATGGCTCGCCTCGAGGGCGCGCTTCCGGAGGCCTTCCCGGAGGCCTCCGTCTCGAGTGAACACGGCGTCCGCCTCGAGTTCCCGGACGCGAGCTGGCTGCTCGTGCGTCCCTCCGGAACCGAACCGTACGTCCGGCTGTACGCGGAAAGCGACGACGTGGACGCGCTCGTCGAACAGGCTCGGTCGGTCGTCGGGGAAGCGATCGATCGAGCCGACGACGCCTGAAGGTCGGGTCTCGGAGCGCGTTCAGCATCGGTCGGTCACGAGCAACAACCCTTTTCGGACGCGAACACGAAGCGCGGGTATGGCAGACGACGAACCGGCCGACGGCGGCGAGGAAGTGGGCGACTCAAACGGATCGGCGCAGGACCCGAGCGAGGGATCCGACGAGGAGAAGTCCTTCCGCGAACGCGTCGAGGAGATCCGCGAGCGCCGCGAGCAGGAGCGTGAGGAGGGCGAGGGCGAGGGCGAACGCCCGAGTCCCGAGGAGATGATGGGCGGCGGTCCGGGCGGGCCGGGCGGCATGGGCGGAGGCGGCGGCAACCCGTTCGCACAGATGATGTCGGGCATGATGGGCGGCGGTCCGGGCGGACCGGGCGGCATGGGCGGCGGCCCCGGCGGACGTCCCGACGAGCGAGGCGGAGACGAGGGTGCCGGCAACGAGGAGCTCGTTCGCGAGGTCCGACAGCTGCGCGACGAGGTTCGCGACGCCACCCGGCAGCTGCAGCGGATCGCGCAGGCGCTCGAGGACGACTGAGGCGGCTTCCGGCGCGGACCGCCACGCGGGGTCCGATCGACTCCGACGCTTCGCAACGCCTTTGAATCGAGGCGTCGGCCATGCTGTATGGGGATTCCCGAGGAGCGCATCGACCGGCTGTTGACGCTCGCGCGGGAGGCGGTCGTCCTCGAGGAACTCGATCGTTCGCGCGAACTCGTTCGGCGCGCGCGCCGAATCGCGGAGCGAAACCGGTGTCCCGTTCCCCGGGAGTTCGAACGCCGTACCTGTGACTCCTGTGACGTCTACCTCCGTCCGAGCGTCACCGCGCGGGTCCGGACTCGTCCCGGCCGCGTCGTCGTGCGCTGTCTCGAGTGCGGTGCGACACATCGGTATCCGTTCTCGTGACGGTTCGGGACGCTTTGTGTGGCGTCGCGATACGCCCGCGATTCTCAAGTTTCAACTAGCGTCGCCCCGTCGATGGTTACATGTCGGACCAGGAACTGCGCAAGGAGGCCCACGACGTGGACGTCACGGTCTGGGTCGGCAAGGCGGGGATCGAGGCCGTGATCGACGAGCTGTCGGACCAACTCGAGGACCGCAAGCTCGTGAAGGTGAAGTTCCTCCGGTCGGCCCGCGGCGGGACCACCGTCGAGGAACTGGCCGACGAGCTCGCGACGGCGGTCGAGGCGGACCTCGTCGAGACGCGCGGAAACACGGCAGTGTACCATCGATGAACGTCCCGGCGGTAGCACAGATCCAGCCGGTCCAGGACGCGTTGACGCCGTTTCTCGGCGTGGAGTTCGCGGGGACGGTCACCTCGGCGATCGTCTTTCTGGCCGTGGTTCTCGCGGTGCTCGTGATCAACCGGACGCTTTTGACCCCGATCGTCGAGCGGGTCCTCGACAGACGCGGACTCGAGGAGCACGCGCGACGTCCGCTGAACAAGATCGCCTCGATCGTCGTGATCTTCGCCGGGATCGCGGTGGCCTTCGGCCTCGCGGGCTACGGGAGCTTCCTGCAGTCGCTCGCGACGATCGCCGCCGCGGCCACGCTCGCGGTCGGCTTCGCGCTTCAGGAGGTGATCCGGAACTTCGTCGCCGGCGTCTTCATCTACACGGACAGACCCTTCCGGATCGGCGACTGGATCGAGTGGAACGGAAACTCCGGCGTCGTCGAGGACATCTCGTTTCGCGTCACTCGCGTTCGAACCTTCGACAACGAGCTTCTCACCGTCCCGAACTACGAGTTGACGAACGGCGTCGTCAAGAATCCGGTCGCGAAGGACACCCTCCGGCTCAAGTTCGTCTTCGGCATCGACTACGAGGACGACATCGACCGCGCCACCGAGATCATCGTCGAGGAGGCGGAGGCGCACGCGGAGATCCTCGAGGACCCCGCGCCGTCGGTCCGACTGAACGAACTCGCGGACTCCTACGTCGGGCTCCAATCGCGCGTCTGGATCGCGAATCCCTCGCGGGCCGACTTCGTGAGGACGCGCGCCGAGTACGTCCAGTCGGTCAAGGAGCGGTTCGACGAGGCCGGCATCTCGATCCCGTTCCCCCAGCGGACCGTCTCCGGCCGCGACGCCTGGGAGGACCCGGTTTCCTTCGGCGGCGATCCCTGATCACGGTTCGCCGACGCGTCACAGGACGACCCGAATCTCGCCGGGCGGCGGATCAACCGTCGTCGGGATCGCCGACGTCCTCGGGGACGTCCGCGTCCGTCCGGAACTCCCGAAAGAGGTTCTCGAAGTCCGCGTGGCTGTCCATGCTCGTGATCGCCTCGTCGAGCGAGCCTTTGAGCTCGTCGAGACGCTCTGTGAGTTCGTCGTACTCCTCGCTCTCCTCGAGGGTTGCTCGTCCCTTCTCGGACTCGAGGACGGCCCGCTTCGAGGCCAGAGAGAAGAACTCCTGAACCCCCGCGTCGTACTGGCTGCGGCGGTTGAGCTCCTCGACGGTCTCCCGGAGGGCCTCCTTCGTGACCGGCTTCACCAGGTAGTCGTCGAACCCCATCTCGACGATGTCGAAATCCGGCTCGACGGCCGTCACCATCGCAACCCGACAGTCGATCCCGCGCTCGCGGACCGTCTCCAACACCTCGTCTCCGGAGAGTCCGGGCATTCGTCGATCCAGGAGGATCACGTCGATGTCCTCCGAGAGGGCGTCGAGCGCCTCCTGGCCGCCGTAGGCAGTTCGGACGCGGTACTCGTCGCCGAGCCACGCGGCGTATAGATCCGCCAGATCAGGTTCGTCCTCGACCACGAGGACGAGCGGGGGTTCCTCACTCATGGGTCATCGAGTTGGCGACAGAGTCGCTTGCTCGAAGGTTGTGTCGTCTTTGCATATCAAAATACCCCTTGTGGATCGGTTTCGCTGGTTTCTCCCGATCGGGGGGATGGCTCCGGGCGCCGTCGAGTACGGATCGCGTCTCGAGAGGCCGCGATCACTCCTGCGGGCTGTAGTTCGGCGCCTCGTCCGTGATCATCACGTCGTGCGGGTGGCCCTCGGTCTGGCCCGCGGCGGAGACGCGGACGAACTCGGCGCGCTCCTTCACGCCCGGGATCGTCTCGGCGCCGACGTATCCCATCCCGGAGCGCATCCCGCCGACGAGCTGGTAGAGCTCGGAGGCGAGAGAGCCCTTGTAGGGCGTCGCGGCCTCGACGCCCTCGGGGACGAAGTCCTCGTCCTCGTCGGCGTCCTTGAGGTATCGGTCGCCGCCGCCGGACTGCATCGCGCCGACCGAGCCCATCCCGCGGTACTGCTTGTACTTCTTGCCGTTCATCGTGATCACGCGCCCCGGCGCCTCGTCGGTGCCCGCGAAGTAGGACCCGAGCATGACGGCGTCCGCGCCGGCGGCGATCGCCTTGATCGCGTCGCCCGAATAGCGGATCCCTCCGTCGGCGATGACGGGGACGTCCTCCTCCGAGGCGACGTCCGCGACCTCCGAGACCGCCGTGATCTGGGGCATCCCGGCGCCGGAGACGACGCGGGTGGTACAGATCGATCCCGGTCCGATGCCGACCTTGAGCCCGTCCGCGAAGTCGACGGCGGCCTCGGCCGCCTCGCGCGTCCCGACGTTTCCGACGACCACGTCGGCGTCCACCGTCTCGCCGATCGCCCGCGCCGAATCGAGCACGTTCATGTTGTGTGCGTGCGCGCAGTCGATGAACAGCACGTCCGCTCCGGCCTCGTCCGCGGCCACGGCGCGGTCCTCCTCGAAGGGCCCGACGGCGACGCCGGCGATCAGACGGCCCTCCGCGTCGCGGGCGGCCTGTTCGTGCTCGCGGCGCTGGAGGACGCCCTGCATCGTCACGAGGCCGACGAGCCTGTCGTCCTCGTCGACGACCGGGACGCGCTCGATCTTGTGGTCGTACATCAGCTCCAGCGCCTCCCTGGCGGTCACGTCCTCGTCGGCCGTGATGACCTCGTCGGTCATCGCCTCGCGGACGGCGTCCTCCTCGCCGACCTCGAGGTAGGGACGGATGTCCGTTCCCGAGATGATGCCGAGGACGACGTCGTCGTCGTCGACGACCGGGGCGCCGGAGACGCCCTCGCGTTCCATCGTCGCGTCCGCCTCGCGAACGGTCATCTCCGGGGTCACCGTCACGACGTCCTCCCGGCGGATGACGAGTTCGTGTGCGCGTTTGACCTGCTCTACTGCCGCCGCCGTCTCCTCGACGGTCATGTTGCGGTGGAGCACGCCGAGTCCCCCCTCGCGAGCCATCGCGATCGCGAGTTCGGCCTCCGTGACGGTGTCCATCGCCGCGGAGAGGACGGGGACGTTGATCTCCACGTTTCGCGAGACGCGCGAGGAGACGTCCGCCTCGTCGGGCTCGACCCGACTTTCCTTGGGTCGCAAGAGGACGTCGTCGAAGGTCAACGCCTCCGGGACGCGGAGCTTCTCGGAGAACGGGCCGCCGGTGGGAGAATCCTTCGCCATATAAATCGTCGTTGCGTCGCCAGCAAAAACGTTGCGAGTCGTCACCGTCGTGTATCCGATTGCCAACCGACGACGATGAATGACCAGCTTCGTGGATCGATCCGTGAAGCGACCGCCGTGGCTTGACCTTCGTGGGTCGACTTCCGTGGCTCGACCTCCGCCACCCTCCGTGGCCGATCGCGGGTTCGGGTGGTCCCGATGGCGTCGCGATCGAATGACTCCGTCGTTCGCCGGACATCGAGGCGGACGAACGATCGAAAACGTCCACGAAACCCCCCGATCACACGCGAACGATCGCGATCGAGGATCGGTATGTGAATGCGGGTCGCACAACGTTTATCAGCGATCCATCTGTAACTACGAGTATGGACTCCGACAGTCCCGCCAGTGTGAGTGTTGCCGGACGGCCGATCGCGTTCGCGAAGCCCGGCACATTTACATTTACTGTTACTGGGGACTGCACGGACCGCTCCGGACTCGACGCCACGCGCGTGCGCCGCGGCTATCGTGGCCCGTCCGGACACCGCCGTTTGCCCGACGGTGAGGGCGTGCCGGCCTGAATGAGCGTCTCCAGGCACCCGGTCGCGCTCCGTCTCGAGGAGCGCGTCGGCGGCGCGACCAGACTGCTCGCCACCGTGATGGCGCTTCCGCTCATCGACGGGATCTTCCCGGCGCTCGTGTTGGCCGGCGCCCTCTCGACGTTCGTCGGCGTCGTCGAGACCGGACTGTTGATCTTCGGCGGCTCCGCGACCATGGCGGTCATCCTCGCCGAGATGGACGGAACCAGACGCGAGCAGGTCCGGTCGGTGCTCGCGATCGGCGCGCTCGTCGTTCCGGTCGCCGCGCTTCAGGCCGCGATCGCGCCGACGATCGCCGGACTGCTCGATCTGGCGGTCTTCCAGCGGTTCGCGGGCCTCGTGATACTCACCGTGGCCGCGAAGACGGCCTCCTCGAAGGTCGGGGACGTGTTACCGAACCCCAGCGTGATCATCGCGCTCGGGCTCGTCGCGAGCGTCTCGCCGGCGGGCGCCGAGGTGGCGTTCTCGAGCGACCCCGAGGTCGTCGTCCGTGGCGCCGCGGCCGCCGCGGTCGGCGTCGCGTTCGCGCTCGCCGTCGCTCTGGCGGCGCCTCGACTCCGCGGACAGGTGGACATCGACCGCTTTCGGTTCGGCTCCGCTGTCGCGCTCGGCGTGCTCGCGTTGCCGATCCTCGGCCTGCTCGAGACGGACGCGCCCATCGCGCTCGCGGTGCTCGTCGTCACCGCCCTGTTCGCGTACGACCCGACGGATACCGTCGAGACGTCGACGCCCGCCGCGTCCGCCGAGGACCAAACGAACGAGGACGGGACGTCCGAGATCCCGAGCGGAGACGACGCGTCCGTGACGGGACCCGAGGCCGACGTCGAGCCCTCCCGTGCGGAGACGGACCCTGACCCGGTCGACGAGGGCGCGACCCGCGCGCCCTGGCTGTGAGCACGGGACGGTCCGCTCCACGCACGGTCCGCTCCACAGGACGGCCCGCCCGAGGACATGCTTATTGGGACGGGGGCTGTTCGACTCCGTATGTTCCGCGAGGATCGACGGGGGGTGAGCGAGGTGATCGGGTTCGTGCTCGTCTTCTCGCTCGTGGTCGCCTCCGTCGGGATCGTCTTCACCGTCGGGCTCGGCGGCCTCCAGGACGCCCGCGACACGGAGCGGGTGACGAACGCCGAGCGCGCCTTCGACGTCCTCGCGGAGAACTACCGAGACGTGCTGGCCGGCACGCCCTCGCGGTCGACCCAGATCCGGCTTTCGGGCGCGGACATGCGCGCCGGCGACGACGTCGAGTTCGAGGTCCGCGACGGCGACGGCAACACGACCGCCTCCTGGAGCGTGACGTCCATCGTCTTCGCGGTCGACGACGAATCGATCCGGTTCGTCAACGGCGCCGTGATCCGCGAAAGTCGCGACGGGGCCGTCATGATTCAGGATCCCCCCGGGTTCGTCGGGGCCGATCGCGCGCTGTTTCAGGACGTGGCGTTCAAAAACGGCGGTCCCGCGGGCGTCGGCGGCGATCGGACGGTCCAGGTCCGAACCGAACACACGAGCAACTCGGACAACATCGGGTCGAACGTCTACGAGAACACGACCGGCCGGGAGCTGTGGATCGTGACTCACAATCCCGAACCGTGGAGAACCTACTACGGCGACCGGGGATTGTCCTGTGGGGTGACGGACCTCGCGGACGACGACCGCGATCGCGTCGAGTGCGAGCTCGACGGTCTCGACCGGTTCGTCGTGGTCGATCAGGGCTCGATCACGTTCTCGTTCGAGTAGGCTTCCCGGCTCGCCGAGCGCGCCTCCTCACTTCTCGAGCGCGTTTGCGACCTTCTCGATCGGATGGGGCGGCTCGCCGTCGGTCTCGACCTCGAGGTGGTCGAGCTGCGACCGACAGGACGCCCCGGGAGCGACGACCGTCTCGCCGGAGCTGTCGCCGACCTGCTCGGCGAGAATTCCCCCGATCGACTCGCTCATCGAGAGGTGTTCCGCCTCGTAGCCGAAGGACCCGGCCATCCCACAACACGTCGAATCGAGCGGGTCGACCGAATACCCAGCCCGTCGGAGGACCCCGACCGCGTGGTGGTCCTTCGTCGTGGACTTCTGGTGGCAGTGGCCGTGGTAGACCAGGCTCTCGGCGGGCGCCTCGAGCGGGAGGTCCTCGTCCAGCCGGAGGACGTCGATGAACTCACAGACCCCGTAGGCGTTCTCCGCGACGCGGACGACCGACTCGTCGTCGCTGCCGAGGATGTCGAGGTAGTCCGACTGCAGCATCACCGCGTCCGAGGGCTCGACGCTCACGACGCTCCAGCCGTCCTCGAGGTACGGATCGAGTTCGTCGACGGTCGCGCGCGCGGTCTCGCGAGCGCGATCGATGAACCCCTTCGAGTACGCCGGCCGGCCGCTCCCGTCGACGTCGGGGATCGCGACGTGGCAGTCGGCGGCCTCGAGGACCCGTATCGCGGCCTTTCCGGCGGCCGGGTGCATGTAGGTCGTGTAGACGTCCGGCAGCAGGAACACGCGGTGGGCGGCCTCCTCGACCGGAACGGCGGCGCCGCCGCGTGCCTCGAACCAGTCGATCAGGCTCTCCGATCGGAACCGGGGGAGGTCGCGCTCGCTTGCGATCCCGACCGTCTTCTCCATCGCCCAGCTCGCGCCGGGGAGGTTCGGAAGCGCGTTCGCGATCGGCGCCAGGGTCGAGCCGATCGGCGCGAGCGTCTCGATGCTCGCGAACAGTCGGTCCCGGAAGCTCGATCCGTGCTCCTGGTGGCGGGCGTGTGCCACCTCGGCTTTCAGCTTCGCCATGTCCACCTCGCTCGGACAGTCCTTCGAACAGCCCTTACAGCCGATACACAGATCGAGGACCTCGTTCGCGAACTCGTCGTCGGTCGGGTCCTCGGGGAGATCGCCGGACATCGCCCCGCGGAGCATGTTCGCGCGTCCGCGGGTCGCCTGTATCTCCTCGTCGGCGGCCCGGTAGGTCGGACACATCACGCCCCCGGTCGTCTCCTGGGGACCGCGACAGCCGCCACAGCCGTGACACAGCTCCACCATCCCCTGCATCCCGTTCTCGTTGGCCCACTCGAGGGCCGGATCGAATCCGGCCTCGAAGTCGTACTCGGGGGAAAACCGGAGGTTCTCGGTCATGTCGATGTCGCCACACACCTGGCCGGGGTTCAACAGCCAGTCGGGATCGAAGGCGGTCTTCAGCTCGCGGAACGCGGTCCAGAGGTCCTCGCCGTAGAGCTTCCGGTTCCACTGGGTCCGCGCGCGTCCGTCGCCGTGCTCGCCGGAGATCGACCCGCCGAGGCTCACGACCACGTCGGAGACGGCCTCGGCGATCGACTCCATGGTCTCTACGCCCTCGACGGTCTTCGTGTCGATGAGCGGCCGAACGTGTAGGACGCCCGGACCGGCGTGCGCGTAGAAGGCCGCGAAGGTGCCGTGGTCCTCGAGGATGCGCTGGAACTCGCGTGCGTACTCCGGGAGGTGTTCGGGCGGGATCGCACAGTCCTCGATGAAGGAGATGTGCTTGGCGTCGGAGGTCCGGCCGAGCAGGATCGGAAGCCCCGACTTGCGCATCTTCCAGAACCGCTCGCGGGTCGACTCGTCGTGTGCCTCCATCGCCGCGACCGCGTTGTGCGGCGCGTCGGTGATCCCGGCGGCGCCGTCGCTCGGGTCCGCCTCCGAGTCGCCGTCCGGAACGCGGTCGGCGATCAGGTCGGCCACCTTCCGGCGTCCCTCGGCGTCGTCGTCGGCGTAGAACTCCACGAGGAGCGCGGAGTCGGTCCCCTCGGGCAACATCCCGACGACGTCGCCGAACTTCTCCGTGTCCCCGGCCAGTCCGAGCAGCACGTCGTCCATCACCTCGACGGCGGCCGGATCGTGTTCGAGGATCGGGGCCACGTCCTCCATCGCGTCCACGAGGCTCCCGTAGGTCAAGAGCGCGACCGCCTTCGTCTCGGGAACCTCCTCCAGGGAGACGGTCGCGCGGGTCACGACCGCGAGCGTCCCCTCGCTGCCCGCCAGCAGTCGCCCGAGGTTGACGGTCCCCTCGTCGCCGTACTCGCCGCGGTACTCCGCGAGCAGGCGGTCGAGGTTGTACCCCGAGACGTTGCGTTTCAGCTCCGGGAAGCGCGCGTCGATCTCCTCGGCCTCCTCGTCGATGATCCGGACGACCGCGGCGGCGATCCGTGCCTCGAGATCGACGTCGTCGCTCGTCCTCTCCCCGACCTCGGAGTCGTCCGGAGGGCCCGCTCTCTCGAGAGCAGCCTCCGCCTCGTCCGCCCGTTCGCGAAGCTCCTCGACGGCGACCTCGCCGAAGGTGGTCACGGTGCCGTCGGCCAGGACGACCTCCAGCTCCTCGACGTAGTGGTCGGTCTTGCCGTAGACGAGCGAGTGCGATCCGGTCGAGTTGTTGCCGATCGCTCCCCCGATCGCCGACTTGTCACGCCAGGCGGGATCGGGCGCGAACTTCAGTTCGTCCGTCTCGAGCTCGCGGTTGAGATCGCCGATGTACGCGCCGGCGTCGACGGTCGCGGTGCGCCCCTCGACGTCGATCTCCCGCACCTCGTCCATGTGTCGCGAGAGGTCCAACACGACCGCCTCGTTGACGGTCTGGCCGGCCAGCGAGGTTCCACCGCCGCGCGGCAGGACCGGAACGCCCTCCTCGAAGCAGTAGGAGACGACGGCGGCGACGTCCGCCGTCGACCGGGGCAACACCACCCCGATCGGCGTCACCTCGTAGGCGGACGCGTCGGTGGCGTACAGCTGTCGGGTGTAGGCGTCGAACCGGACCTCGCCGTCGACGCGGGCCGAAAGCGCCTCCATCAGCTCCGGTCGCTCGAGCTCGCCGCCCCGGTAGTCGAAGTCCGCGTCGACGAGCGGGTCCACCTCCCCCGTGGATCCGTCCGCGTGTTTGCTCATACGCCCGGGTGGAACTCCGGCGACATAAAGCGTGCTCACCGCCTCGACGGAGTTCGACGGCGAGGTCGAAGAACGCGATCGAAAAAAGCGGTCCGCGGATCGAGTTGCGTTTGCGGTGATCAGGCGGTAACGGCCCGCTCCGGCTCGTCCTCGAGCGTTTCCTCGCTTTCCGTCCCGTCGGTGACGGCTCCGGCGAGGGCGCCGGCGAGTTCGATCACGGCCTCGGCGTGTTCGGCCCGCGAGCCGTGCATCGTCATGGGCGACGTGCCGAGTTCACGATAGGTCCGGAGGTCCTCGGACTCGAGGATCCCGTTCTCGTGGAACTCCCGCGAGATCGTACCGAGCAGGTTGTGGACGTGGATGAGTTCGTTCTTCTGCATGTCGATCCGATACGGGATCCACACGGGTAAATCCGTCGCCGATCGAAGGACAGTATCCGGCGACCCCCCGGAACTATCACCTTCGATCCTTATAAATCAACGATCCCAAAGGATCGTTAATTGTGAATCCATAGCAAGCCCTAATAGGTGGCCGTTGCAACCTTTCACCACTCGGCCTACGGAGGGCCAGACCCACCAATGACTGACAACGAACTCATCTGGCGAATCTCCGGGGGATCCGGCGACGGGATCGCCTCGACGAGCCAGAACTTCGCGAAGGCCCTGATGCGCTCGGGGCTTCACGTGTTCACACATCGGCATTATCCGTCGCGGATCCGCGGTGGCCACACCTACACCGAGATCCGCGCGAACGCCGATCCCGTCCGCTCGCGCGGCGACGGGTACAACTTCCTGCTGGCGCTCGGCGACTCTTTCGCCCGCAATCCCCAGGAGGAGGCCATCTACGGCAACGAGGAGATCAAACCCCTCTCGGAGAACCTCGACGAGCTCCGCGAGGGCGGCGTGATCGTCTACGACGAGGGGCTCTTGGATCCCTCGGAGATCCCCGACTTCGAGGAGCGCGCGGCGGAGAACGACTGGCACGTTTATCCCCTCGATCTCCGCGGACTCGCCCGCGAACACGGCCGCGAGATCATGCGCAACACCGCCGGCATCGGCGCGACGTGCGCGCTCATCGGGATGGACCTCGACCACGTCGAGGACCTGATGCGCGACGCCATGCCCGAGAAGATCCTCGAGCCGAACCTCGAGGTGCTCGAGATCGCCTACGATTCGGTCCGCGAGGACTACGACGTCGACGCCCACGACGTCTCGGTTCCCACCGGCGAACACGACGAGGAGCAGGTCCTGCTTTCGGGCTCGGACGCCATCTCCTACGGAGCGATCGACGAGGGATGCCGGTTCATCGCCGGCTACCCGATGACGCCGTGGACGGAGGTCTTTACGATCATGACGAAGAACCTGCCCGAACTGGGCGGGATCTCCGAACAGGTCGAAGACGAGATCGCCGCGGCCGCGCTCGCGGTCGGCGCCTCACACGCCGGCGTCAAGGCGATGTCCGGCTCCTCCGGCGGCGGCTTCGCGTTGATGTCCGAGCCGCTCGGGCTCGCGGAGATGACGGAGACGCCGGTCGTGCTCGTCGAGGCGATGCGCGCCGGCCCCTCGACCGGCATGCCGACCAAGCCCGAACAGTCCGACCTCGAACACGTCCTCTACACCTCCCAGGGCGACTCCCAGCGCGTCGTGTTGGCTCCGGGGACCGTAGAGGAGGCCTACGAACAGAGCCGGCTCGCCTTCGAGCTCGCCTACGAGTACCAGATCCCGACGATCCTGCTTTACGACCAGAAGCTCGGCGGGGAGCTCGTCAACGTCCCCAAGAGCCACTTCGACCGCGAGCCGAACGCGAGCCTCGGCAAGACGCTCTCGGAGGCACAGCTCACGGAGGAGCCGCACTCCGCCGACGGCAAGTTCCACCGGTTCCAACACGACGTCGACGACGGCGTCTCGCCGCGGTCGATCCCCGGCCAGAAGGGCGGACGCTATCTGGCGACCGGCAACGAACACGGTCCGAGCGGACACATCAGCGAGGATCCCGACAACCGCGTCGCCCAGATCGACCGACGGACCCAGAAGCTCGAGGCGATCCGCGAGCGACTGGACGGCGAGGACACCCAGACCTACATGGGCCCCGAGGAGGCCGACTACGGCATCATGACCTTCGGCAGCCAGCAGGGCACCGTCCAGGAGGCCGTCGAGGTGCTCAACGCGGAGGGCCACTCGGTCAAGGCGCTCGGCGTCTCGGACATGCTGCCGTTCGCGACCGAGGAGGTCGAGGCGTTCATCGAGAGCGTCGACGAGGTGCTCGTCGTCGAGATGACCGCCTCGGGTCAGTTCCGCGGTCTCGTCCAGAAGAACCTCGGCCGGTACGGCGAGAAGCTCTCGAGCCTGTTGAAGTACAACGGAAACCCCTTCGAACCCGCGGAGATCGTCGAGGGATTCGAGTCGATCGTCGTCGACGGCGGCGATCTGGACAGTTCCACGACCACCTTCGTCCCCGCAGCAGGTGATTAATCATGAGCGCATTCTCAGCCATCGGCGAGGAACGCGAGATCGACCAAGACGAGTACACGCCCGGCGTCGAGCCGCAGCCGACGTGGTGTCCGGGCTGTGGCGACTTCAGCGTCCTCAAGTCGCTCAAACAGGCGCTTCCCGAGATCGGCCGCAGTCCCGAGGAGACGCTTCTCGTGACCGGGATCGGCTGTTCGGGCAAGCTGAACAGCTATCTCGACTCCTACGGCTTCCACACGATCCACGGGCGATCGCTACCGGTCGCGCGTGCCGCGAAGCTCGCCAACCCCGACCTCGAGGTCATCGCGGCCGGCGGCGACGGCGACGGCTACGGGATCGGCGGGAACCACTTCACCCACACGGCCCGTGAGAACCACGACATGACCTACATCGTGTTCAACAACGAGATCTTCGGGCTCACGAAGGGACAGACCTCCCCGACGAGCCCGAAGGGCCACAAGTCGAAGACGCAACCCCACGGCAGCGCCAAGGAGCCGGTGAAGCCGCTCTCGCTGTCGCTCAACGCCGGCGCGTCATACGTGGCGCGAACGGCCGCGGTCAATCCCAACCAGGCCAAGGAGATCCTGATCGAGGCGATGGAACACGACGGGTTCGCCCACGTGGACTTCCTCACCCAGTGTCCCACCTGGAACAAGGACGCCCGCCAGTACGTCCCCTACATCGACGTCAACGACTCCGACGACTACGACTTCGACGTCCACGACCGCGTCGAGGCCGCGGAGATGATGCGGACCACGGAGGAGGCCCTCTACGAGGGCGAGGTCCTCACCGGCCGGTTCTACGTCGACGAGGAGCGTCCCTCCTATCAACAGGAGAAGCAGGCCATCGGCGAGATGCCCGAGGAGCCGCTCGCCGAGCGCTACTGGGACGACGACTACGAGTGGGAACGGTCCTACGACCGCTTCCTCGACAAGCACGCCTAATCGCTCCTGGCGTCTCCCGCGACTTCGCCGTCGGATTCGCTCTTGAAAAGACCGTTTACGTGTTCGCAAGGTATTTTTTCCGTGGCGCGAAACGTACGTCCATGAGCACCGCATCGACGGAGGAACGCATCCTCTCCGTGTTGGAGGAGGACGCACAGGCCTCCTACGCAGAGATCGCGGACCGCGCCGACGTCTCGAAGCCGACGGTCAGAAAGTACATCCGCCGGCTCGAGGACGAGGGCGTCATCGTCGGCTACTCCGCGGACGTCGACCCCAAGAAGCTCTCGGGGCAGTCGATCGCGCTCGTCGGCATGGACGTCGACAGCGGCAAGTACGTCGAGGTGACCCGGACGCTGAAAGATCTCCCGGAGATCGAGGCGCTTTACACCTCCTCGGGCGACCACATGCTGATGGCCGAGGTCCGCGCGAACGACGGCGACGAGCTCGGCGACGTCATCTCCGAGAAGCTGTTGGCCGTCGACGGGGTTACCGCCGCCCATCCCTCGTTCCTTCAGGAGCGGTTGAAGTAGGTCCCGACCGCCGTCCGACTCCGATATCGATCGGTGCTTAAGTCGATCGAGCACCGAGAAACGAGCATCGACGATGGACTCCGGCACCCTTCCCGGCGCGGAGCCGGACGACGCGGACGCCGAACGGGTGGTGCTCCACGTCGACATGGACTGTTTTTACGCCTCCTGTGAGCGGCTTCGCGATCCCGAACTGCGTGGCGAGCCCGTCGTCGTGGGCATGGGGTACGAGCCGGGCGAGACGATCGGCGCCGTCGCGACCGCCAGCTACGAGGCCCGCGAGTTCGGCGTCGACAGCGCGGACCCGATCTCGGCGGCGCTCGAGGCCCTCCCCCGCCGATCCGAGGCCGACCCCGACGATCCGGACGCGCCGGACCCGGCGGAGACCGCACACTACCGTACCGTCGACATGGAGCACTACAAGTCGATCGCGGCGGGGGTGAAGGAGGTCCTTCACGACTGTGCGGACGCCGTCCGCGAGGTGAGCGTCGACGAGGCGTATCTCGACGTGACGGAGCGCACGTCGTGGGAGCCGGTCGCGAGCGTCGACGACGCCGAGGTCTCCACCGAGAGCACGGCGTCGGGTCCAGCGGAGCGTCGGACGCTCGCGGAGGGATACGCCAGATACGTCCGCGACCGGATCGAGCGCGAGGCGGGGGTGCCAGCCAGCGTCGGCGTCGCGCCGAACATGTCGGCCGCGAAGATCGCGAGCGACCACGACAAGCCCGAGGGGCTCGTCGTCGTTCCCCCCGGCCGGGTCGGCGAGTTCCTCGCGCCGCTCCCGACGGAGGCGGTCCACGGCGTCGGTCCGGTCACCGCACGCACGCTCTCCGGGATGGGTATCGAAACGGCCGGCGACCTCGCGGAGGCGGACCCCGCGGAGCTGGAGTCCGAACTCGGCGAGCGCGGCCGCGAGCTTCACGAGCGAGCCCGCGGCGAGGACGACCGCGAGGTGACGCCCACGGGGCTCCCCAAGAGCCTCTCGCGGGAGTCCTCCCTCCCGCCGACCGACGACGTGGGGACGAAACGCGAGCGCGTGAGGGCGCTCGCGGCCGACGTGAGCCGGCGTGCCGGAGAGCGCGAGTGTCTCTATCGGACCATCGGGATCAAGGTCGTCACGCCTCCCTACGACGTGAACACCAGAGCGCGGAGCCTCCCCGGCCCGGTCGACGACCCGGAACTGCTCGAGGAGGTGGCGCTCGACCTCTTAGAGGAGTTCGAGGAGGATCGGGCCCGCAAGCTCGGCGTCCGCGTCTCGAAGCTCGACTTCGCCCGCGGCGACCAGGCGACCCTCGGCGGGTTCGAGATCGCCGGCTCCGACGCCGAGGAGAGCGGCGGCGGGCGGGACGGCGACGAACGCGATTCCGAGAGTCGTTCGCCGGGGGTGAACGGGACGGGCGAGGAAAGCACCGCCCGGAACTGCGACGGACAGACCTCGCTCGTCGAGTTCGACGCCGAGTGACCTCCGCTTAAGTGTGGCGCTGCTGATCGGGGACGTGTGTTCGCCCTCCGTTCCCCCCTCTCCGTCGCGCTGAACGACACGCGGCTGGTCGCCGTCGCCGTCGTGGTTGTGCTGGTCGAGACGACCGTCAGGGTCCTCCTCGCCGCGCTGTGGAACCCGCTCGTCGCGCTGGCGGCGCCACCGCTGGTCACGGCCGCCGGTCTCGGCGCGGTCACGCCGCGGAATCCGCCGGACGCTACCCCTTCGAACTCCGGTCGTTCGGACATCACCCGTTCGATCGCAAACGGAAACGCGGCTGCCTCCGCGACCGGCGTCGTACCGATCGGCTTCGTCCGCGACCGCCTTCCCCGCATCGTTGCGATCGCGACGATCGGCCACGCCGTCGCGCTAGCCGGCGGTCTCGCCCTGTTCGTGCTCGTCGACACGCCGGCGAAGGCCGCGATCTACTGGCTGGGGCGCGGTGACGTGCTCGGGATCGGATGGCTCGTCGCGTGGCCCACCGTGGGCGTTACCGCCGGGACGTTCCTCGCGTGGAGCGCCGTCGCGGGTGCGGTGACGGACGCCGCGCTCGAAGCGGAGGAAGTGGAGACGAGGGGTGAGAAGCCACCGCTTCGCGGAGCGGTCGAACGCGTCGCGACGGCCGTCGTCCGCTCGCTCGCGGCTCCCCGGTCGACTGCCGTCGTCGTCGGCTGTCACCTCCTTCCCGTCGTGATCGGAGTTCTGGGGGCGGCGACGATCCTCGTGCTTGGTAGCCCCCGAATGCGGGAGAGCGCCGGTATCGCGCTGATGGCGGCCGTCGCGCTCGGGGCCATCGCGCTGATCGGGATCTCGATGGCGTTTCTGACCGCCCTCCACGCACACCGAAGCGTTCGGGAGGCCGTGAACGCGGACCCGGACGGGGGTTCGACCGTCGAATCGCTGCCGGTTCGGCGCGTCGCGCTCGCGCTGCTCGTCGTCTCGGCGCTCGTCGTCGGGGCGGGTGCCGTGCGCGTCACCGAGACCAGACCGGTCGACGCCACACCCGAACCGCTCCCCGAAGATCCCGACGCGCTGTACGCTACCGCGCTAGCGAACACCGAGCGGGCCAGTCACGACTACCGCGTCGCGGTGGACGCCGGGTCAGAGGAACCGTTCATCGTGGGGCACCGGATCGATCGTGAGGATCGACGCTACCGGCAGTATCTACGCGGCGAGGCGGTCGGTCCGGAGGTGTACGCCTCGACGGGAGTCGGGAGTCCGCCGCCGCGGACCGGCGTGGCCGCCTACGCGCTCGGGACGCGCACTGCGCCGGAGACCGACCAGTCGGTCGCCGCGCTCCCCGCCTACGTCCACTGGGACGTCCGGTACGAGTGGGAGGCCGGCGGACTGAACCCGCCGGCGGCGGTCGAGGGGTGGGAGGTGATCGACCGCGGAGACGACCGTCTCGTCCTCGAGCTCGCCGACCCGGAGGCGGTGTACTACGCCGCGCAGGGACGACGTCCGAGCGACGTCACCGACGTGTCGTCTTCCCGGATCCGCGCGACGGTCGATCGCGATCGCGGGACGCTCCGATCGGTCGACGTGCGGCTGAACGCGACCCTCGTCCACGACGGGGAGTCACGGCGATACGACGCGGACGTCCGCCACGAGTTCACGGTCGATTCGGACGTCGAACGCCCGGATGAACTCGGGTCCCCGTCGCTCGGCGAGTGGATCTGGCGTCTGTTGGTTTTCTGAAGGTTGGTTCGCTCGAGGAAGCACGTCAGACGAGCGTCTGACGCGGGCGAAGGTCTTTGAGGACCGGCCGGCGTCCTTACGGTAATGAGCGAGGAGGACACGGAGACGATCCACGTTGCGGAGGTGAGCGACGGGAGGGGCGGCGACGCCGACGCCGACCCCGGCGATCCCGTCGAGTTACCCGTCGTCGACGTGTTGACCGGGCGGTCGTTCATCACGGGAAAGAGCGGATCGGGCAAATCGAACACCGCGTCGGTGCTCATCGAGAACCTGCTCGACAACAGCTTTCCGGTGTTGATCGTCGACAGCGACGGGGAGTACTACGGGCTCAAGGAGGAGTACGAGATCCTCCACGTCGGCGCGGACGACGAGTGCGACATCGTCGTCTCGCCGGAACACGCGGAACGGATCGCCACGCTCGCGCTCGACGAGAACGTCCCGATCATCCTCGACGTCTCGGGATATCTCGAGGAATCGGTCGCCTCCGAGTTGATCCTCAACGTGGTCAAACACCTCTTCGCCAAGGAGAAGAAGCTCAAGCGGCCGTTCCTGTTGGTGATCGAGGAGTGCCACGAGTACATCCCCGAGGGCGGCGGGATGGACGAGACCGGAAAGATGCTGATCAAGGTCGGAAAGCGGGGGCGCAAACACGGCCTCGGGATCGTCGGGATCAGCCAGCGGCCAGCCGACGTGAAAAAGGACTTCATCACCCAGTGCGATTGGCTCGTCTGGCACCGTCTCACCTGGGACAACGACACCAACGTCGTCAGTCGCATCCTCGGGTCGACCTACGCCGACGAGATCGAGGACATGGGCGACGGCGAGGCGTTCCTCATGACCGACTGGGACGAGTCGATCCGGCGGATCCAGTTCCACCGCAAGCGGACCTTCGACGCGGGCGCGACCCCCGGGCTCGACGACTTCGAGCGTCCGGAGCTGAAGTCGGTCTCCGGCGACCTGATAAGCGAGCTCGAGACCATCTCCGACGAGCAGGAGCGGCGCGAGTCGGAGCTGGCCGACCTCCGGACGGAACTCGAACGCAAGCAGGCGCGGATCGACGAGCTCGAGCGCGAGCTGTCGGACGCGAAGGACCTCTCGCGCATGGCCGAACGCTTCTCGCAGGCCCTGCTCGGGCGCGCCGAGGCGCCCTACAGGGGCGGAGACGGCCGGAACCTCGAACGCGAGCGTCCGGACGACCAGTCCGAACTCCACGACTACGAGCCGGAGCGCGAACCCGGACGAAACGGGACGGGGAGCGACGAACCGAGCGGGGAGTTGGACGAAACGAACGATCGGCTCGACGAGACGGACGGCCTGGGCGAAGGCGAAGCCGGCGGAACGGCCGAACCGGGTGAAACGGACGAATCGTCCGACTCGGCCGAATCCGCCGAACCGGCCGAACCGTCCGACGCCGCCGGAACCGTCTCGCCGATCTCCAGGGACGACGTCGCCGAGAGCGCGCTTCGGTTCGACGAGACGGTCGATCTGGGGACCCGCGAGGCCGTGATCGCGGAGCTTCGCGGGCGCGTCGAGGACCTCCCGGAGCTGTCGACCGCGATGCTGTGCCACTACCGCCGCGAGGGCGAAAGCGACCCGATCGCCGCCCACATCGACGCCGGCGGCGACGGCGATACTGAACACGCCTACGCGCGAAACCGGCCGCTTCGTCGAACGGGCGTGATCCGCCACGCCGAGCGGGGGCGTTACGAGTACGCGATCCCCGCGCTCGTCCGCGAGGCGTACGCCGACCGGCTCGACGACGAGGAGGTCTCGCGGATGGTCGCGGAGATCGAGGCGGCCTTCGTCCCGGCGGGCGAACGGGAGTCCGAGGACGAAAACCCGGATACAGACGGGGACGCGGACGCGGGCGACGGATCCGAGTCGGAATACGTGTCCGACTCCGAGCCAGTGTCCGAGCCCGAATCCGTGATCGAGGAGATGCTCGATCAGGCCGCCGAGTCGAACGGCGACGTCGCGGGATCCGTCCACTCGGACGATCGAAGCGTCTCGGAGATCGCGAGCGGCCTGAGCGAGGTGGCACGAGCGCTCGCGAACGGCGGACACCTCTCCTCGCGATCGGGTACCCCGGAGGAGACGGGGACGTCGACCGCCCCCGTTGACGCTGAGGGTACCGATGCTGCTGACGCCGACGAGTCCACGTCCACCGACGGGGATGGCGAACCGAAGGACGACGCCCACGATCCCCTGGACCCGGCGGCCGACGACGCGGAGTTCATCGACGCCGACGGATGACCGGAAATGCCGACGGATGACCGGAAACGCCGACGGGTGATCGAGAGCGTATCTCGAGCGAGGCGTTGAACCGAACCGAAGTCCCGGCCGCGAACGGGCGGGATATATGTCCGTCGGACGCCTTCGTTCGGACATGACCGACACGACAGGCGGAGACGTCCCGCGATCGGTCGGACACGTCCACCTCAAGGTTCGGACCCTGGAGCCGGCGGTCGAGTTCTACACCTCGCTTTTCGACCTCGAGGTCGCGGAGCGACACGCCCGGTTCGCGTTCCTCTCGTGGGGCGAGCGCCATCACGACGTCGCCCTGCAGGCCGTCGGCGCGGACGCGCCCGGCCCCTCCCCCGGCGTCGGACTCTATCACGTCGCCTTCGAGGTCCCGGACGCGGAGGCGCTCGCGTCGCTCTACGACCGACTGCTCGAGCGAGGGACCGACGTCTCGCCGGTCGATCACGGGATCAGCAAGGCGCTCTACTTCGACGACCCGGCCGGAAACGGCGTGGAGGCCTACGTCGATACGCGTGAATCGTACGACCGATCCGAGTGGCGGGGACGAAACGACTACTTCGATCCCCACCGGCTGGTCGAGCGCTCGGACGACGCCGAGTGACGGCCCCCTCAGATTCCGCTGACGAGGTCCTCGAGCGCCGATCGCGGGTCGGCGGCCTTCGCGACCCCGGAGGCCAGGAGGACGCCCGTCGCGCCGAGGTCGCGTGCCGCCTCGACGTCGTCGCCGGTCGAGACGCCGGCGCCACAGAACAGCTCGACGTCCGGATCGACGGCGTTCACGGCCGCGACCGCGCCCTCGACGATCTCCGGATCGGCGGTGGCGACCGAGACGTCCCCGCCGATGAGCGCCGGCGGCTCCACCGCCACGGCGTCGGGGGAGAGCGCCGCCGCGGCGCCGGCCTGTTCGGGATCGTTCGCACAGACGATCGTCTCGAGGTCCGTCCGTCGGGCGGCGGCGAGCGCGTCGTCGACGGCCGCGAGGGTGACCCGCCGCTCGGAGTGGTTGATCAGGGTTCCCTCCGCGCCGTTGGCCTCGACCGCCTCCGCCAGCGTCGAGCCGGTGTGGGAGCCGTGTTCGACGGGCGAGACGTGTTGGGCCCACGTCTCGACGCCGGTCGCCTCGACGCGAGCCAGGTCGGCCGCCTGCGGTGCGACCGCGATCCGAACCCCGTGTGCGTCCGCGACGTCCCGGGCTGCACGCGCGACCGCGACCGGATCACAGGGGTACGCCTTCAGGTTGACGAGGATGAACACGTCGGATGGGTGGGACGACCCGACCAAATAGATTGTCACTTCCGTCGCTCCGGTCGGCGAAAGCTACAAACTCGACGGCACCGTACTCGCGTGCGAGTCACTCTCGATCGAATGTCGCTCATCGAACTCATCTCCGGGGTCGAGTCCCACGCGGCGACGCTCACGGTGGTCAACGCCGATCCGGACGTCCGCGACGAGCTGGCCGACCGCTTCGCCGAGCGGAACCTGGTCGTCACGGCGGACACCCTGCCCGGCGGTCCGCGGGAGTTCGCGGTCCTCTCTCGGGACGGTGAGTTCCTCACGGCGGTCCCGGTAGCGGATCTTCTCGCGCCCGGCGAGGAGACGTCGCCCGGGTTCGACCGGCGGTCGTATCAGCCCGTCCTCGACCACCTCGATGAGACGATCTTCACCTCCTACTCGACCGCGCGGATGGTGGCGGCCTCCCGCGAGATCGAGGACCGCGCCTGGCGGACCGGTTCGGGGGAGCTGCACGCCGGGTTTCAGACGCTCGAGACGCTCTCGCCCACCGTCCCGACGTACAACCGCCTGAGCGAGCGCGGGGGCCTGACGGTACACGCCTACGCGAGCCCGGAGGGCGAGGCGCCCGACGCGGCGTTTCCCGTCCACGTCGAGCGTGCGCCGGAGATCCGCGAGACCTGGTTCGTCGCCTACGACGGCGGCGGCACCGACGCGAACAAGTGCGCGCTCCTGGCCGAGGAGCGCGAGCCGGGGCGATTCTACGGGTTCTGGAGCTACGCACCCGAGACCGTCGACCACGTGATCGACCACCTCACCCGTACCTACGGGCTCATGCGAACCGACGGCGAGGAATCGGGGTGAGGGTGATGCCTCCACGGGGTGACGCCCCCGGATCGAACGCTCGTGACGCGCGTCGTTCGAGGGGCGAGATCGGCTCCGGGGACTAGTCCTTTCGCTTGACGACGTCGCCGAGCGTCATCGTCGAGGAGTCGCCGGAGTCCCACTCCTCGTCGACGTCGGACCCCTCGACGAGGGTGATCTCGAGGGTGTTCTCGAGCTTTCGCTGGACGTCGTCGGACGGGAGGATGTCCCCCCGTTCGAGCTTCCGGATGAGGCTCGCCTTCTCGTTGAGCTGGTCCGCGAGCTCCTCCTGGCTGAGCCCGCGGGACTCGCGGGCGTTCCGGATGCGGTCGTCGTAGTCGGCCGCGACCTCCTCCATCTCGTCGAACATGTCGCGGCGACGACCGCCGCCGGAGGAGCCGCCGGATCCGGACCCGGAGGACCCGGACGATCCGGAGCCCGAACCCGACGAGCTGCGGCCCGAACTCGAGGAGGTGGAGTACTTGCTCGTGGTCGTGGAGTCGGGCTCCTCGCGGACCTCCGTCCCGAAGTCCGTACAGGAGTCACAGAGCTCCAGTTCGGCGCCTTCGACCTTCGTCGTCGTCAGCGAGGCCTGCTCGGCGCCACACATCTCACACTGGGGCATACCTCCGCTAACGCGTCCGCTCGTATAAACCGTACGCTGGAATCGTGCGATGGGAATACCGGGCGACGCCGGACCGATGCGCTGGCCCGCTCCGGTACGCTGATACACGAGGCGACGTAGGGTCCGGTATGGACGCACACATCACCCCCGGATCGGTCGACGGGCGGGTCCGAGCGCCCCCCTCGAAGAGCTACACCCATCGGGCCATCCTGGCCGCGGGCTACAGCGACGGGGCGATCGTTCGCTCCCCGCTCGTCAGCGCGGACACGCGTGCGACGGCCCGCGCCGTCGAGGCGTTCGGCGGCGACGTCGACCAGGCGAACGACGGGAGCGCCTTCGTCGTCGACGGGTTCGCCGGCGTTCCCGACGTCCCGGCCGACGTCATCGACTGTGCGAACTCCGGCACGACGACGCGACTCGTGGCGGGCGCGGCCGCGCTCGCGGACGGCGGGAGCGTGCTCACCGGCGACGCCTCGCTCCGCTCGCGCCCGCAGGGGCCGCTTCTGGAGGCCCTCTCCGATCTCGGCGCTCGCGCCGAATCGACCCGCGGCAACGGCCAGGCCCCGATCGTCGTCTTCGGTCCGATCCCGGGCGGAGAGGTGGCCATTCCCGGCGACGTCTCCTCGCAGTACGTCACCTCGCTGCTCATGGCCGGGGCGGCCACCGCGGACGGGATCGAGGTGTCGTTGACGACGGACCTCAAGTCGGCGCCCTACGTCGACATCACCCTCGACGTGTTGGACTCCTTCGGGGTGACGGCCGAGCCGATCGGAAGCGAGACGGCCGACGGCGCGTCGGGCTTTCGCGTCCCCTGCGAGCAACGCTACGAGCCCGCCGACGGCGAGTACGCGGTCCCCGGGGACTTCTCGTCGATGTCGTACCTCCTCGCCGCCGGCGCGGTGGCCGCGGACCCGGACGGGGAGGTCGTCGTCCGCGGCGCGGCCGAGAGCGCACAGGGCGACGCCGCGATCGTCGAGATCCTCGAGCGGATGGGCGCGGAGATCGACTGGCGGCGATCGGAGTCCACGATCGTGGTTCGGCGCTCGGAACTCTCCGGCGTCACCGTCGACGTGGGGGACACGCCCGATCTCCTCCCGACGATCGCGACGCTCGGCGCCGTCGCGGACGGGGAGACGCGCATCGAGAACTGCGAGCACGTCCGCTACAAGGAGACCGACCGGGTGTCCGCCATGGCCGAGGAGCTGGGGGCGATGGGCGCGAGCGTCACCGAGGAGGCGGACGTGCTCACCGTCCACGGGGGCGAAAGCGATCTGCAGGGGGCCGTCGTCGACGGCCGCGGCGATCACCGGCTCGTCATGGCCCTCGCCGTGGCGGCGCTCGTTGCGGGCGGGGAGACCACGATTCGCGGCGGCGAACACGTCGACGTCTCGTTCCCCGGGTTCTTCGACGCGCTCTTCGACCTCGGCGTGTCGGTCGATCTGCAGGATCGGTAGTCGATATCTCCGGTTCCCTCCGCTCCCGCCGGCGAAACGCCCTTCGCCGTGGGGCGTCTAAGGATCGCCATGACCGATACGGACCGCCGTGAGTCGACCCGAGCGGGGAGCGACGTGAGCGATCCGGCGGAGCGAGACGTGAGCGACCCGACGGAGCGCGACGAGGACGAGTGGCGCGAGCGACTCACGGACGAGGAGTACCGAGTCCTCCGGGAGAACGGCACGGAGGCGCGGTTCTCCGGCGACTACGTCGATCACGACGAGGACGGGGTCTACCGGTGTGCGGGCTGTGGCGCCGTCCTCTTCGACTCGGAGACGAAGTACCACTCCGGCTGCGGGTGGCCCGCGTTCTACGCCGCAGCGGACGACGCGGTCACGACCCGGATCGACGAGAGCCACGGGATGCGCCGCACCGAGGTCCGGTGTGGCTCCTGTGACTCCCACCTCGGTCACGTCTTCGAGGACGGCCCCGATCCGACGGGCAAGCGATTCTGTATCAACTCCGTGGCGATGGACTTCGAGGACGATCCGACGGACTTCGAGGACGATTCCCACGACGTCTGAGGGCTCTTGCGGCCGTTCGGGGGGTTCGCGTTCGGCCGCCTCCTCACTGGTTCGCCGAGCGCTCGTCGAGCGCGACCGGGATGGACCGCGAGGCGACGTCGGCGGCGAAGGCCGGCCCGTCCGCGGCCAACTGATCGAAGGTGTCGTAGTGGATGGGGACGACGAGGTCCGGGTCCATCCGCTCGGCCAGGTCGGCCGCCTCGTGTCTATCCGAGACGAGCCCGCCCCCGCCGATGTTCGCGAGGAAAAGCGAGACGTCGAGCTCCGCGAAACCGTCGAGCGCGTCCGAGTCGCCCGGCCAGAACACGGTCGTTCCGCCGATCGAGAGGAGGAATCCACAGCCCGTCCCCTCCGGGTGGACGACCGACCCGTCGTCCGCCGCGTTCGGGCCGTCTGGGTCGTTGTACGCCGGAACCGACCAGACGGTCGCACCGCCGACCGAAAGGCGGTCCTCGTCGGAGACCCGGATCACCTCGAAGTCCTCGGCGAGCGCCTCGACGGGTTCGACGTCGCGGTCGATCCGTCCGGCGTCGACCGCCTCGTGGATCACGACGGTCGCGCCGTCCGTCGCGACGGAACGGATCCCGTCCGAGCTGTAGTGGTGATCGTGGGTGACGACGACGAGGTCGCCGTCGCGCGCCCAGTAGTCGTCGAGAACGCCGTACCGCCCGGGATCGGTGTAGACGACGGCCCCGTCGGTGGTCTCGAGGCGCGCCGTCGCGTAGCCGAGCCACTCCACCGTCAGATCGTCGTGTCGAACCGTCATGTGCGGGGAGACGGTCTCGGGGGCTTTGAGCGTACCGACGGCTCGAGTGCTGGGTCGTCGTTCGGAAACCGCTCCATCCCTCACTCGCCGCCCACCAAACGCTCGAGCCGCGAGAGCGTGTCGGCGTCCGGGACGTCCTTGTCCTCGCGCACCCCGAGGAACCGCGGGAACCGCAACGCGTAGCCGGACCCGTAGGTCGGCGACTCCTGGATCTCCTCGTAGCCGACCTCGATCACGACCGCGGGATGTATCTCGACGTCCGTGCCGTCCTCCGATCTGACGTGGGGGTTGAGCCGGTCGGAGAGCGACTTGAGTTCCGCGTCGGTGAGCCCCGTCGCGACCTTTCCCACGGGCTCGAAGGTCGAATTGCCGTTCTGCTCGCCCGCGCGGACCGAGACTTCGAAGGTCCCGAGGGTCGAGGCGCGGCGTCCCTCGCCCCACTCCGCGCCCGTCACGACCAGATCGAGGGTCTCAACGTCCGGCTTGCGCTTGAGCCACCGACGGCCGCGGTCGCCTGGCGTGTAGGCCGCCTCCGGATCCTTGAGCATGACCCCCTCGTGGCCCTCGGAGAGCGCGTTCGCCTCGATCGCCTCGATCGCTTCGGCGTCCTCGACGACGGACGTCGAGGAGCTCCGCTCGGGGAGCATCGACTCCAGACGATCGTGTCGACGGCGGAACGGCGCGTCGAGGAGGTCCTCGCCGTCGGCGTGGAGGCAGTCGAACGCGTGTAGGCGGAGTTCCACCTCCTCGCGCATTCGCTCGACGTCGTGTTTGCGCCGGAAGCGTCGAAGCACCTCCTGGAAGGCGAGCGGCTCCCCGTCGGAATCAACCGCCACGACCTCCCCGTCGAGGATGACCGGCACGTCCACTCGCGCCTCGATCAGCTCGCGGATCTCCGGGAGCGCGTCGGTGACGTCGTCCATGTTCCGCGAGTACAGCTCCGGGCCGATCCCCGCCGCCGGCGCGTAGTGGATCTGGACGCGAGCGCCGTCGAACTTCGTCTCCACCGCGGCCCGTTCCCACTCCGCGATCGCGTCCGCCGCCGTCCCGGCCTGCGCGAGCATCGCCTGGACGGGCCGGCCGATCTCCAGTCCCTCCTCGCGGAGTCCCTCGCGCCCGCGATCGCGTGCGAGCGCCGCGACGCGGCCGTAGTCGTTCGTCACCTGCAACGCACGCTCGACCACGTCGGCCGGATTCGATTCGTCGGCCGTCTCCGCGTCTCCCGTTTCGCTCGATCCGTCCACGTCGTCCGTCTCCGGGGCTGCCTCCACGAGAAAGGCCTCAGCGATCGCGTCACGGACCGTTCCCTCGCCGACGCCGATGCGCATCTGTGAGAGCACGAGCCGCGCGAGGATACGTGCCTCCGGCGGATCGCTCCGGTTGAACAGGCCGAACAGCTCGTCGAGCTTCGTGTCCTCGCTTCCCCCGCCTTCGGCGGCGGCGACCGACCGCAGCCGACGGTCCACCTCGGCGATCGTGAGTGGCTCTCCCGGGCCGGTCGAACCGTCCGCGGAGCCGCCCGCGAACGCGCCCAGTCCGCGTTGGCCGCCGAACTCGTAGGACGCCGCGACGGCGCCGATCTCCCCGATGTCCGCGAGGCGATCCTCCACGTCGTCCGAGTCCACGTTCGGTCCGGCGGCCCTGGCGATCGCCTCCCGGCAGAGCGCGGGACCGATCTCGAGCGTCCGCGTGTCGTGAGCCGGAAAGACGCGCCCGAGGAGGAACCGGACGACGGTCTCGAGGTCGTCGCCCGCGCCCGCGAGCAGGTCGGCGACGAGCCCGACCGTCTCGAGGTCCGCCGGCGTCTCCTCCATCTCGATGGCCCGGTCGGCGAACGCCGCGAACTCCATACCCGGAGTCGGCGATCGCCGAACAAAAACACGCCGATGGACCGTCGCCGTTCCGGGTCACGGATATTTATACCGCGGTAGGCGTGTAACCCGGTATGGACACCGATCACGAGCTCTCCGAACGCGTTCGGGAGGTCCTCGACGTCGACCGGGGCGCGTTCGCCGATCGGGCCGCCGAGGAGGCCGAAATCGTCAAGCAACGGCTTCGGGAGGGCGCCTTCGACAACCACCAGTCGATCGTCGGCTTCGAGTACGAGTTCTACGCCGTCGCCGACGGGCGCTGGAGCGCGGAGTCGCGGGCGGGCGAGTACGCGCTCATGCGCGTGCCGCGTCGCCTCCTCGAGTTGATGGGCTTCGAAAAGGAGCTCGGACTCCACAACGCCGAGATGTCGACGAGCCCGCAGCCGCTCTCGGATCACGGCCTCGAAGCCCAGCTCTCGGAGGTTCGCGCCCGGCTGCAGGCCGCACTCGAGTGCACGTCGGCCGAGGGGATGCGGCTCGTCTCCGACGGCCTCTGGACGATCCCGCCGGCCGGCGAGACGGCGGCCGAGTACCTCGACGACAGCGTCGAGATCGACGGGATCCGGATCGCGACCAACATGAGCGAGGCCGTTCGCTACCACGCGATGGCGAACGCGATCGGCGAGGGAAGCGGCGATCGGCGCACCCGGCTTTCGGCCCCCGGCGTCTCCATGACGACCGCGACGGTCATGCCCGAGAGCCTGATCACGTCGATCCAGCCGCACTATCAGGTCGCACAGGCGGCGACGCTGCCGATCCACTTTCGATACGCCCTCCGCATCGCGGGGCCTCTCCTCGCGCTCGGCGTCAACTCCCCCTTCTTCCCGCCGGAGCTGTACGACGAGGACTGGGACGGCGAGCGGATCCTCGCAGACGGCGCACGCGAGAATCGGATCCACGTCTTCGAGTCGGTCCTCAACGGCCGGACGGACGAGCCGAAGGTCCGGTTCCCCGACGATCTGGAGACCACGGAGGAGGCGGTCGACCGGATCGCCGCCGACGAGGCGTTCGTGCCGATGGACCCGGAGCCGGGGACCAGGTTCGACGACGACTTCGCGACCTTCCGGACGAAACACGGCACCTACTGGCGGTGGGTCCGTCCGGTCTTCGACGGCGCGACCCGTTCTGCGGCCAACGCGCGCATCGAGTTTCGACCGATCGCGGCCCAGCCGACGGTCCGCGACTCGGTCGCCTTCCAGGCCGCGTTTGCGGGGCTACTGGCCGAGCTTCCAAAACGCGAGCATCCGGTCGTCAACCTCCCGTGGGAGCGTGCGCGAGACAACTTCTATGCGGCCGTCGAAGGGGGGATCGACGCCGACCTCGAGTGGATCGCGAACCACGGCGACCTCACGACCGATCACGAGGAGATCTTCGAGGATCTGTTGAACCACGCCGTCGCCGGCCTCGAGTCTGCCGGGTGCTCGCCGGCGGAGGCCGAACGCTGGATCGCGCCGCTCCGCTGGCGCGCACACGAGCGGGTGACCCCGGCGAGCTGGAAACACGACCGCGTGCGCGAGCGACTCGACGACGGCGAATCGTTCGATGCGGCAGTCGAGGCGACACAGCGCGAATACATCAAAAACCAGTCGGAGACGCTCGTCGACGGCGGATTCTCCGAGTGGTAGCGACTCCGAACGGGTCGGAAGGGCCTACAGCAGTTCCTCGAACTCCTTGTGGCGGGTGATCTCGACGCCCTCGTCGGTGACGACGGCGACGTTGATCCCGTTGCCGGACGCGAGGTCCCGCTCGACGGCGGACTTGATCGAGCGCGCGGCCACCGTCTTCGCGTCCTCCAGCGACATCCCCTCGTCGAACTCCTGTTCGAGGACGCCGAGCGCGTACTGGGAGCCGGAGCCGGTGACGGTGTACTCCTCCTCCGTCGTGCCGCCGAGGGCGTCGATGGAGTAGATGTGTGCGCCCTCCTCGTCGACGCCGCCGAGGATCGGCTGGACGACGAAGAACGCGCCGGAGCGGAGCAGGTTGCCCGTCAGCGTCGAGAGCGCCTCCATCGACATGTCCTTGCCCCGGCGCGCCTCATAGAGGTTCGTCTCGGCTTTGAGCGTGGAGATGAGCGACTGCGCCGCGGAGACGGACCCGGCGATCGTCAATGCGCCGGTGGGGTGGATCTGTTCGACCTTCTGGACGTCCTTCGAGGAGACCATGTATCCCATCGAGGCCCGCATGTCCGTCGCCAGGACGACGCCGTTCTCGGTGGTGAGACCGACGGTCGTGGTTCCGGTCTTCATGCCCTCCTCCTCGCCGGCCTCCGCGGCGCGCCGCTCGCTCTCGGAGAACTCGCCGAGTTCCGGTCCGAAGACCGGCCGGTCGTCGGACAGCTCAGCCGTGAGATCGCCTGTCGGTGTTCGCATTAGGTACGCGTTCGCCGGCGGCGCAGATAAAGGCAACCCTTCGACCACAGGTCGAAACCGCGTCCTCACTCGGCGGCGCCGGTCGCCTCGACGAGCCGCCGAACGGGACCCGAGAACGGCAGTCCCGCCCGCTGTGCTGCGAGCGCGATCGGGAAGACGGCGATCCCGAGCGCGATGGTCAACTGTGAGAGGCCGGTTCGGAGGGTTCGGTGCAGGCGGCTGATCATCGGTCTTCGATACTCGCCAGACTACGCCAGTATATATACTTTCCGTACGGCACCCGCAGTTGAACCCGGCGCAGTCCTGCGATCGTCGTGGAGCGACCGTGGGTGGCGACGGACGACTCCGGTCGACCGCTCCACGCTGGATACGATGGTTTGGTGTGGCCCACGAACTGCATAACTTATGAGAATGGGTTCCCGGTCGTGCGCCTATCCATCGCCATTGACGACCCGCGGAAAGTGGGTCTCGACGACCCGCGGTGAGTTCGCGGGAGCGGATTCTGACGCCCCCCTTGTCGACCCGGACGTCCTCCCCGTCGGCGGCGGACGTCGCGCGGAAACCGCAAAGCACGAAACCCCCGACCCCGACTACCGTGTATGAGCAACTACTTCGTCGCGATGGAAGCCGCGTGGTTGGTCCGTGACGTGGAGGACGTCGACGACGCGATCGGCGTCGCCGTCAGCGAGGCCGGAAAGCGACTCAACGAGACGGACAAACAGTACGTCGAGGTCGAGGTCGGCGCGACGCCGTGTCCCGCCTGCGGCGAGCCGTTCGACTCGGCGTTCATCGCCGCCGGAACGGCCCTCGTGGGGCTGCTTCTCGAGATCGAGATCTTCAACGCCGACGGCGAGGAGCACGCCTCGCGGATCGCCAAAAGCGAGGTCGGCGGGGCGCTTCGGGACGTTCCCCTCGAGGTGATCGAGGTCGTCGAGACCGAGGACGACGAGGACGAGTAGCCTCCCCCGTCGCTGGACGGCGTTCGTTCCCGGCGACACGTGACGCCGACGGCGGGATCCGACGCCGAAAGCTTTTCTAATAACCTTTAGTTATAGGGGGTATGGAGCTACCCACCCCACAGGACCTGCGCGAGCGCCGCAACGCGTTGGGCCTCACACAGAGCGCGCTCGCCGACGCGGCGGGCGTCTCACAGCCGCTGATCGCCCGCATCGAGGGCGGGGACGTCGACCCGCGGCTCTCGACGCTTCGACGCATCGTCAACGCGCTCGAGGAGGCCGAAGGCGAGGTCGTTCGCGCGGAGGATCTGATGCACGAGACCGTCGTCAGCGTCGCGCCCGACGACGCCGTCAGCGACGCCTTCGATCTGATGGACGAGGAGGCGTACTCGCAAGTTCCGGTGCTGCAAAACGGCATCCCGGTCGGATCGCTCAGTCTCTCGGACATCAACGAGGCCGGCGAGGACGTCGGCACACTCCCGGTCAGCGAAGTCATGAGCGAGTCGTTCCCGACGGTCGCACGCGACGTCACCGTCGACGAGCTCCGAAACCTTCTCGATCACTACAAGGCGGTCATGGTGACCGACGGCGGCGAGACGGTCGGGATCATCACCGAAGCCGACATCGCGGCGCACCTCTCCTGAGTCGCATTTCGCGTTCGGTCCCGTCCTTTCCCTCGAGTTTTTATCCGATACCGAACCAGCCACCGCGTGCGCTAACCAACTCGACCATCTTCGGCCCGGGCGGTCGTGGCACACGCCGGGATGGGACGAGACTCGACGTGCCCTGTTCGCCAGCGTTTCGAAGCGATCGCCGTCCCGACCGTCACGCTCGGAGGTCGAGTCCGCGGATCGCGACGCCTTCCCCTTCCTCGACGTGTCCGATCACGCGTCCCTCGGTTTCGTCGGCGAGTGCGTCGGCGGCGTCGGAGTCGATCGCGGCGACGAACCCGGTACCCATGTTGAACGTTCGGTGCATCTCCTCGGCCGGGACGTTCCCCTCCGTCCGGACGAACTCGAAGACCGGCTGTGGCTCGTAGGGGTCCTCGATCACGTAGCGGTTCTCCCCCAACCGCTCGAGGTTCGTCCACCCGCCGCCGGTGACGTGTGCCGCACCGCGGACGCCGTGATCCCGCATGGGATCGAGGAGTCCCGTGTAGATACGAGTCGGCTCCAGGAGCGCCTCCCCGACCGTCTCGTAGTCGCCGAAGGGACACGGGTCCGTGTACTCGTGATTTCGGGTGACCGCCTCACGAGCGAGGGTCAGCCCGTTCGAGTGGATCCCCGAGGAGGGCCAGCCGACGAGCGCGTCCCCCGGCTCGGCGCCCCCCTCGAAGACGGCGTCCTTCGCGGCGAGGCCCGCACAGGTTCCGGCGAGGTCGAGCCCCCGGATCACCTCGGGCATCACGGCGGTCTCGCCGCCGACAAGCTCGATGTCCGCGCGTTCGGCGCCCGCGGCGAGCCCCTCGCCGACCTGTTCGGCGAAGCCCTCGTCCGGCTCGTCCACCGCGAGGTAATCGACGAACGCGACCGGCCGAACCCCCGCGGCCACCAGGTCGTTGACGTTCATCGCGATGCAGTCGATGCCGATGGTGGAGTAGTCGCCGAGCGCCTCCGCAACGAGCAGCTTCGTTCCGACGCCGTCGGTCGCGAGCGCCAGGTATCGATCGCCGATGTCGAGCAGTCCGGCGTAATCACCCTCGGAGTCGCCGACGGCATCGATGAGCGCCGCCGTCGCGGCCTCGCTCGCGTCGATGTCGACCCCCGAGTCCGCGTAGGTGAGCCCCGGTTCCTCCTCGTCCGTGGTCGCCTCGTCGCTCATAGTGGTGAAGGCGGCTCGCCGGAGGAAAAACACACCGCTTGCCGGCTGTAGGACCCAATCGGAATCGGAGTGCGCTCGCCGAGTCAGAACGCGTACACGCCAGCGCCCGAGAGCAGGAATCCCGCCGTTGCGGCCGCCGAGACGATGAAAGTGGCCGCCCAGACGGGTTTGCTCCAGGTGATCACCGTCCGGCCGTCGAGGGGTCCGTACGGGATCAGGTTGAAGGCGGCGAGAAAGAGGTTGATCGCCACCCCGCGAGCGCCGAGTACGGCCAGCACGTCCGAGGCGATCGCGAATCCGACGAGCAGAATCGGCGCGAAGACCAGGCTCAACGCGAGGTTCACGGCCGGTCCGGCGAGGGCGATGTGTCCGTGCTCGCGGGGGGTGATCCGTCCCTGATGGTGGACTGCGCCGGGGGCGGCGAAGATGAACCCGAGGAACGCGGACATCACGGCGAGGAACAACATTCCGTGGTCCGCTCGGAACTCCGCGATCTGGTCGTAGCGAACGGCGACGACCTTGTGAGCGATCTCGTGGAGCAGGAACGCGACGCCGGCGGTGGCGAGGCTGACGAACAGGAGGACGACGCCGCCGGCCGAGAGCAGCGCGCCGATCGCGCCCGCGCCACCCTCGAAGAAGATCGCGAAGGCGACCCCGAGAGCCAGCCACGCGACGAGGAGGTCCGTAAGCTCCGTGCGGCTGAACTGCAGTCCGGCGATCCGAACGCCGGCGGAGCGTGTGCCGGGCGTCATCGTGCCGCGAGCACCTCCCATATCGTCTCCGCGCTCTGGCGTGCCCCCTCGATCATCAGCCTGGAGACGCCGTCGATGCCGCCGAGTTCGGCGCCGAACATCGGGAGCAGGTACGTCGCGAACAGGAAGCTCGCAACGATGCTGCCGACGTTCGTCATCGCAACGATCATGATGAGCCGAAACAGAGGAACGTCGAACATCTCGGAGAGGATCCGACTCATCGGCTTCGTCTCGTCGGAGATGAGCTCGTTGAGCGTGGCGATGTCGCTCACGTTGACCGAGAGGCTCCGAAGCTCGACCCAGCCGGCGAACCAGCCGGGCGCGAGCATCGGATTGATCGACGTCATCCACGCCACCGCCCCGCCGACGCCGGCTGACGTCCAGCGCGCCCCGGCGAGCTTCGCGAAGGAGAACGCGAAGAACGCGTTGATCGCGAACCACGCGGCGAACACCCGCAGGAGATAGCCCTGCTGGACGCCCGCCATCGCGAGCAGCAGGAAGAACCCGACGAAGACGACGGTGACGCCGTATCCGAGGATGGTCCCCCACGGGATTCCGCGTCCCGTGTTCCGCTCTCGGCCGACGAGGGTCTCCATCGCGGGGAGCGTGGCGGGATCCTCGAGGTACGATTCGATCCCGCGTCTGTGTCCGGCGCCGACCACGGCGACGACGTCGAATCCACGTTCGCGAAGCGCGACCAATCGGTGGGCGATGAAGGCGTCGCGCTCGTCGATCAGGGCCTCGGCGCCGCCGGGCGAGAACTGTCGAAACTCCTCCATCATCACGGTGACGACGTCGGCGTCGGTGAGGTCCTCGACTTCCAGTCCCTCGATCCCGCCTTCCGCCTCGGGCTCGTCGACGCCGAGAAGGCCGATGATCGCGGCGACGGCGAGTCCGATTCCCGCCCCGCAGAGCAGGCCGAGACCCAGGCTCCCGATCGCGCGGACGGTGAACGGGCTGAAGACGGCCTCGATCGGGCCGTCGACCACGCCGGTCGCCGCCACCGCGATGGCGGTCGCGATGCCGCCCCCGAGCGCGAGCAGGAGTCGGTCGTCGGGGTTGGAGACGAGCGGTCCAGTTCGTTCGAGAAGGTACGCGACCCCACCTCCGAGGAGAACGCCCCCGGCTACCCTGGTGAGAAGCAGCTCGGAGACGCCGAGCGAACCGCCGAACAGCGCGATCGCGGGGCCGACCAGGCTCCCCGCGATCACGCCGATCGTGACGCCGACGATCCGGGGATCGGTGATCCCGAAGGCGAGCCCGCCGACCATCCGGAGCTTCTCGAGGATCGTCATGCGGGCCCAGAACCGCTGTATGGTCGTCTGGATGTCCCGATCGACGAGGGCGACCTCGATGCCGAGCGACTGGGCGGTTTCGACGGCCGCCATCATGTCGGCACCGGGCTCGATGTCGAACCGCTCGCCGAGTTGCGACTGGACGTACGAGAGCATCCAGTAGGCGAGGAACTGGAAGACGGTGTTTCCGCGCAGGAGGTCGCTCGCGTCGAGGTCATCAGGCGTTCCGCCCTGCAGTTGCCGGTACCGCCCCTCGTCGAGTTCCACGGCTACGACGTCCGGACGTTCGCGTTCGATCGTCTCTTCGACCTCGGCGACGCTCTCGGAGGAGACGTGAGCGGTTCCGACGACGGTCACCGATCCCGGCTCCGATCCGTCCGGGGGTGATTCGGGGGTGGACGGCGGGTCGTCCGGGGCGTTCACGGACGAGTCCCCGGATCGATCCGGCGTTTCGGGCATTGTGCCCCGGTAGTCGATCACGCCGTATAGGGGTTGTGAGTCGACCGCGTGGGTTCCCGCGCGGTCGGGCCGCGCGAGATCACTCCGACGGTGACGTCCTTTGGGAGCTTCACTCCACCGTGACGCTCTTGGCCAAGTTTCGCGGCTTGTCGATCGGGCGACCGAGGTCGTTGGCGAGGTGGTAGGACACGAGTTGGAGCTGCACGTTGGCGAGGACCGGCGCCGTGAGCGGGTGTGTGTCCGGAATCTCGAGGACGAGATCGGCGTACCGGGCGGCCTCGGAGCGTCCGTCCGTGACGACCACGACGGGCGCGTCGCGCGCCTCGACCTCCTTTATGTTCGAGATCGTCTTCCTCGCTCGCTCTCCGTCCCCGGTGACGATCGCGAACACCGGCGTCTCGGACGTGACGAGCGCCAGCGGGCCGTGTTTCAGCTCGCCGGCGGCGAACCCTTCCGCGTGCTCGTAGCTTATCTCCTTGCACTTCAACGCGCCCTCCAGCGCGACAGGGAACTGTCCGCCGCGGCCGATGAAGAAGAACGCGTCCGATCCCGAGATCTCGGCGGCGACCTCGCGGGCGTCGGTCGTATCGAGGACCTCCTGGACCGCGCCGGGGAGGTCGCGTAGCGCCTCGATGAGGGGGTCGAGATCGTCGACGACGTCGACGAGATCCTCGACCAACAGGAGGGACGCGACGAGCTGTGAGGAGAACGTCTTCGTCGCGGCCACGCCGATCTCGGGACCCGCGCGAATGTAGACGACGTCGTCGCACTCGCGAGCCGCGGTCGAGCTGACCTGGTTCGTCACCGCGAGCGTCCTCGCCCCCCTCGCGCGCGCCTCCCGCAGCGCGGTGAGGGTGTCCGCGGTCTCCCCGCTCTGGGAAATCCCGACGACGAGCGTGTCCTCCGCGAGCGGTGCGGGCGCGGTCGCGTACTCGCTCGCGAGGTGGGCAGCCGCGGGCACCCCGGCCTCACGCAACAGCGTGGCCGCGTACATCGCGGCGTGGTAGGAGGTCCCGCAGGCGACGAGGTGGACCGATCCCGGCGCCGGGAGATCCGAGAGCTCCTCTATCTCGATCGTTCCCTCGAGTTCGTCGAGCCGCCCCGAGAGACACTGTCGGAGCGCGTCCGGCTGCTCGTTGATCTCCTTGAGCATGTAGTGATCGTAGCCGCTCTTTCCGGTCGCCTCGGCGGTGTACTCGACCGTCTCGATCGACACCTCGGCCGGGGATCGATCCGCGTTTCGAACGGTCCACCGGTCCGGGCGAAGCTCGACGCGCTGTCCGTCCTCCAGGTAGACGACGTCGCGCGTCCGTTCGACGAACGCCGGCACGTCGCTCGCCAGGTACGTCGCGCGCTCGCCGACCCCCATCACCAGCGGGGATCCCTGTCTCGCGGCGAAGATCCCCTCGTGTCCGTCGATCGTGGCACACAGCGCGTAGCTACCCTCCAGGCGATCGACGACCGCGTGGAAGGCGTCCGCGGGATCGATCGAGGACGATCCCCCAGCCGCCGCCGTACCGTCCGAACCGCGCCGGAGTTCGCGTGCGATGAGGTGCGGGACGACCTCCGTGTCCGTCTCGCTCGTGAAGGTGACGCCGTCCGCCTCCAGCTCGTCGCGGATCGCCTGGTAGTTCTCGATGATCCCGTTGTGGACGACGGCGACCCGTCCCGACTCGTCGGTGTGGGGGTGGGCGTTCCGGTCGGCCGGCGGACCGTGCGTGCTCCAGCGCGTGTGTCCGATCCCGAAGTCGCCGGCCGGCGGATCGGCGGAGACGGCCGTCCGAAGCTCGTCGAGCTCGCCCGCCCGCTTTCGGACCTCCAGGTCGGGTCCGAGCGCGACCCCGGCGGAGTCGTACCCGCGGTACTCGAGGTTTCCGAGCCCCTCCATCAGCGTCTCGAGCGTCTCGTTCGGGCGACCCATACAGCTGACGATCCCGCACATTACCGGACCACCTCGCTTCCGTCGTCGATCTCCCCGCCGACGGTCGCGCCCGGACCGACCCGCGCGTCGTGTCCGACGATCGTCCCCGGTTCGGCGACTGCTCCCCCGCCCAACTCGGCGCGGTCGGCGAGAACCGCGCCGAGTTCGATGTCCTCGTGAACGGTCGTTCCACGCCGAACGTCCCCGGGGCCGCCCGAAACGGTCGCGCCGGCGCCGACGCGAACGCTCTCGCCCGACACGAGATCGACGACGGTCGCGTTCGCGCCGATCCGACAGTCGGCATCGATCACGGTGTCGCGAACGACCGCTCCCGTTCCGACCGTGGATCCGGTTCCGATCGCGGCGTTCGGGCCGACCACGGCGCCGGCACGGACGACCACGCCCGCGTCGATCGCGACCGGCGGGACGAGCGTCGCGCTCGCGTGGATCCGCGCGTCGTCCGCGACGTAGACGTTCCGGCGAACCTCCGGAAGCGACACGTCGCGGTTCGAGAGCACCTCTCGCGTCAGCGTCCGGAGGTCCCACGGATAGGTCGCGTCCCGCCAGTAGGCGTCGGTCCGAACCGCTCGGACCTCCGAGCCGGCGGCGATCCGCCTCGCGACCGCGTCGGGCAGCAGGATCGCTCCGTCCCTGCGGTCGACGGACTCGAGGGCCTCGAAGACGTCCGGGTCGAACGCGTACACGCCCGCGTTGAGCAGCCGGTAGTCGTCCCCGCCCGGCTGCTCGACGAGATCGCTCACCCGATCGCCGTCGAGCGAGACGGCGCCGTACTGTGGGGCCCGGTCGGCCTCGACAACCGCCATCGTGGCGCCGGTCGAGCCGCGTCCGTGGTCGCCGTCGCGTCCGTGACCCCGTCGGACCTCCTCGACCATCTCCGTGTCGACGATCTGGTCGCCGTTGACGACGAGGAACGGCGCGTCGATCGCATCGCGGGCCTGGAGGAGGGCGTGGCCGCTTCCGAGCTGGTGGGTCTGTTCGTGGTAGGCGACCGCCAGTCCGCGGTACTCGTCGCCGACGTGCGAGCGCACGCGGTCGCCGGCGTAGCCGACGACCAGGTGGACTTCGCGCACCCCCGCGTCGACGAGGGCGTCGAGGACGTGCTCGAGGATCGGCCGCGTGCCGGCCGGCAGCATGGGCTTCGGCCGGTGTGCGGTGAGCGGGCGAAGGCGTCGCCCCTCGCCGGCCGCGAGCACCACGGCGGTTCGAGGGCCCGGGTCCGGCCCGGAGGGGTTCCGTGACATTGTTCGGTTCACGACAGGCGAGAGCGGGCCATATATCTGGTGGGAGGCGAGCGGGCGATTTCGACTCCTCGTCCCTCACCGATCCCTGGTGACGGTCTCTCCGGGCCCGGTCGTCGTGTCCGCGTCCAGTCGGACGCCGGCGTCGATCGACGTGTCGATGCCCGTCTTGACGCGGTCACCGCAGACGACGCCGAACTTGCGGCGTCCAGTCGAGACGCGCTCGCCCTTCACCGTGAGTTCGATCGGCTCCCCGTCGTGGCGGAGGTTCGCGACGTCGGTTCCAGCCCCGAAGTTCACCTCGCGGCCGACCACGCTGTCGCCGAGGTAGGAGAGGTGGCCGACGCTCGATCCCGAATCGAGGACGCTGTTTTTCACCTCGACCGCGTGTCCGACCTTCGCGTTCGGGCCCAGATACGTCGCTCCGCGCACGTACGCGTTCGGCCCGACCGTCGCGCCCGATGAGACGTACGCCGGCCCCTCGATCACGACGCCGGGTTCGATCTCGGCCCCCTCCTCGATCACGACGTCGCCCGTGATCGTCGCGTCCGGATGGACGCTGCCTCGAACGCCCGTTTCGAGTTCCGCGAGCTTCCACTCGTTGGCCTCGAGAAGCTCCCACGGTCGGCCGACGTCGAGCCATCGTTCGACCGGAACGACCTCGACGTCGACGGACTCACAGGCGCGCTGGAGCACGTCCGTCAACTCGCGTTCGCCCCGTTCGCTCTCGGGGACGTCGAGACGCTCACGGCTCGAGGCCGGGAAGACGTATGCTCCGGTGTTGATCAGGTTCGAGGGCGGGTCCGCGGGCTTCTCGATCACGCCCTCGAGGTACCCCCGTTCGTCGCGCGCGAGGACGCCGTATTCGGAGGGGTTGTCGACGCGGTAGGACCCGACCGCGGGGCCGGCCTCGAGGAGTGTTCGAAGGTCGTCCGCCTCGTAGAGCGCATCGCCGTTCAACACGGCGAAGGGGCCGTCATCGAGTTCGGGTGCCGCGGCCGCGACCGCGTCGGCCGTGCCGCGTCGCCGCTCCTGGGAGACGAAGGTCACCGGAACCCCGATCTCGGCGTCCTGGAAGTACGCTCGGACCGCCTCGGCCTCGTACCCGACGACGAGGACGATCCGGGAGGCCCCGGCCTCGATCGCCGTCTCGACGGTGTGGGCGACGAGCGGCTTGCCCGCGACCGGCAACATCGGCTTCGGTCGATCGGCGGTCAGCGGTCGCATCCGCGTGCCCTCCCCCGCGGCGAGAACGACTGTCTGCATGGTCCCCACTCCGCCGTGATGCTACAAGAAGCTCCGGGGTCTCCATCGGAACGGATCGAGGTCTCGAGCGAAAGGAGTCATCGACCAACCGGGCGAAACACGTCATATCGGAATCACTCTCCGTCGAACTTTTCACCCGTCGCTCGGTAGCCGAGGGTATGTCCGACTCACGCGAGACGCCGGAGGACGCGCCGCAGGTCGACGAACTCACGCCGCCGGACCGCACGTTGATGGGTCCCGGACCGAGCGACGTCCACCCGCGCGTGCTGCGGGCGATGAGCACGCCGCTCGTGGGCCACCTCGATCCCTCGTTCATCGAGATCATGGACGAGGTGCAGGAGCTGATGCGCTATACGTTCCGGACGGACAACCGCTGGACGATCCCGGTCTCGGGAACCGGATCGGCCTCGATGGAGGCCGCGATCGGCAACCTCGTCGAACCGGGGGACACGATGCTGGTCCCGACGAACGGCTACTTCGGCGGACGGATGGCCTCGATGGCGCGGCGGGCCGGCGGGGAGGTCGTCGAGGTCGACGCGCCGTGGGGCGAACCGCTCGATCCGGCGGACGTCGAGGCGGCGTTTAACGAACACCAGCCGGACGTCTTCGGGTTCGTCCACGCCGAGACGTCGACGGGCGTCCTCCAGCCGGAGGTCCCCGAACTCACGTCCATCGCGCACGAGCACGACGCGTACGTGATCGCCGACTGCGTGACCTCGCTCGGCGGCGTCGAGCTGCGCGTCGACGACTGGGACATCGACGTCGCCTACTCGGGGCCCCAAAAGTGCCTCTCGTGTCCGCCCGGCGCGAGTCCGCTCACACTCTCCGACCGCGCGATGGACAAAGTCCTCGACCGCGAGACCGATCCCCGGTCGTGGTACCTCGATCTCTCCCTGCTCGAGGGGTACTGGGGCGACGATCGGTCGTATCACCACACCGCACCGATCACGAACGTCTACGCGATCCGCGAGGCCCTCCGGCTCGTCGCCGAGGAGGGCATCGAGAACCGATGGGATCGACACCTGGAGGTCGCCGGCGGGCTGAAGGCCGGCCTCCAGGACATGGGTCTCGAGATGAACGCGCCCGACGAGTACTGGCTGCCCAGCCTGAACGCCGTCAAGGTTCCCGACGGCGTCGACGACGCCGCCGTGATCGACCACCTCATCGAGGAGTACGATCTGGAGATCGCCTCCGGGCTCGGCGACCTGGCCGGCGACATCTGGCGGATCGGCTGTATGGGCTACTCCGCGCGCCCGAAGAACGTCGAGTACCTGCTCGCCGCCCTCGAGGACGCCCTCGCGGAGCAGGGACAGCTCTGAGTCGTCGAGCCGTCTAAACCGACGACGGACGAGCATCGGGATCACAACACGCGGCTCGTGGCGCCACAACGTTCATTCCCAAGGACGAGAACGATCGGTCATGGGCGATCGACCGTGCGATCGGGTGTTCTGTCCGGCGTGTGATGCGCCGGCGACGACGAGCGACGCGACGTGTCCGGATTGCGGCGCTCCGCTGCCGGACGACCGCGAGTGAAGGGGTTGATCCTCGCCTGAGCGTTCCTGGTCGCTTGCTTTGCGAGCGGCGAATTGGCTGCGTCGGATTCCTTTACAGATCCACTCGACGGTTCGCGCCGATCGCCGTGGCTCGACGGTTCGGACGGGCCGGGAGGGATTTGAACCTCACTCGCACGGTCGCCTCGCTCCGCTCGGCGCTGCGTGCTCCCTGGTTCGAACCCTCCTCCGCGTTTTCACTGCTCGCTTCGTTCGCAGGAAAACGGGCCGGGAGGGATTTGAACCCCCGACCGACGGATTAAGAGTCCGTCGCTCTCCCTAACTGAGCTACCGGCCCTCATCGTCCCCTTTCCGGGACACCATAAAAGGACTTTCGTCTTCCCGTCCGTGCCTCCGAGATCCTCGACTATCGCTCCCGGATCACCGTTCCCGCCTGCGATCTGATCGACGCCGGCGCGAATATCGATCTCGATATCGAACCCGGCAAGCGCGTCTGTTAAGTGTCGTGCGATCCGAACGCGGGTACCTATGAGTGTAGGGGCGAGCGGGACCGCTCGAACGCGATACGCGATCCTCGGGTGTGGAAGCGTCGGCCACGCCGTCGCGGAATCGCTCACGGACCGCGACAAGGACGTTCTGATCCTCGATCGCGACGAGAGCCGCGTCGAGGCGCTCCGCGATCAGGACCTCAACGCCCAGGTTCAGGACATCTCCGAACCCAGCGTCGCCGACGCCGTCGCCGATCGCGACATCGTGTTGATCCTTGCCTCCGACGTCGACGCCAACAAGGCCGCCGTGGAGGCGGTTCGCGACGCGGGCGGCGACCACTACGTGGTGGTCCGCGCCTCCGATCCCGTAAGCGAGGACGAGCTTCGTGACCTCGGCGCCGACGTCGTGATCAACCCCTCCACCGTCATCGCCGACTCCGCGCTCCGGTCGCTCGAGACCGGCGAGCTCGAGTACATGGCGCGCCAGCTCGCCGACATCCTCTCCTCGACGGAGGACGGGATGGCGATCCTCACCCACGACACGCCGGATCCGGACTCGATCGCCTCCGCGACCGCGCTCCAGGCGATCGCCGACTCCTACGGCGTCGAGGCCGACATCCTCCATCCCGGCGACGTCGGCCACCAGGAGAACCGCGCGTTCGTGAACCTGCTCGGGATCGATCTCCTCTCGCGTGCGGAGGCGCGGCCGCTCTCGGAGTACGAGACGATCGCCGTCGTGGACCACGCAAAATCCGGCGATCCCGAGACCACCATCGACGCCGACGTGGACATCTACATCGACCACATCGAGGCGGAGACGGAACTCGAGGCCCGGTTCGTCGACATCCGGACCAACGTCTCCTCGACGTCGACCATCCTCACGAAGTACCTCCAGGAGTTCGACCTCTCACCCTCGGAGGCCGTCGCCACGGCGCTTCTCTACGGGATTCGCGCGGAGACCCTCGACTTCAAACGCGACACGACGCCCGCGGATCTGACCGCCGCCGCCTACCTCCACCCGTTCGCCAACCACGACACCCTCGAACAGGTCGAATCGCCCTCGATGTCCCCGGAGACGCTCGACGTGCTTGCCGAGGCCATCCAGAGCCGACAGGTCCAGGGAAGCCACCTCTTTTCGAGCGCGGGTTTCATCCGCGATCGCGACGCGCTCTCGCAGGCGGCCCAGCATCTGTTGAACCTCGAGGGGATCACCACGACGGCCGTGTTGGGCGTCGCCGACGAGCACATCCACCTCGCCGCGCGCTCGAAGGACATCCGAATCAACATCGGAAACGTCCTCCAGGAGGCCTTCGAGGACATGGGCGAGACGACCGGCCACTCCACGCAGGGCTCCGTGGAGATCCCCCTCGGGATCTTCACCGGCATCGAGACGAACGACGAGAACCGCGACACCCTGCTGTCGCTCACCGAGGAGGCGGTGAGACGCAAGCTCTTCGACGCGATGGGCGTCGAGGGGACCTCCTCGGAGAGTTCGAACGGCTCTTGAGCTGTCGATCGACACCGAGACCGGCGTTCGTGATTCTTCGATCGACGACGAAGGGAACGACGCCGGTGTGAGAACGCTCCGCGGGTCAGGCGACCGCTTCGCCGGAGTCCTCCTCGTCCGATTCGAGCCGCTCTATCACGTCGTTGATCAGAATGACGTCCCCGACCGCCCGAACCCATCGATACGGAACGATGGCGCCCTCGCCGGACTGCACGCGGTTCCGGAAGAGCTCGCCGTTGAGTTCCGTGAGCGCGAGTCCGGTCACGGACCGGGAGTCGATGTCGAGCCGTACGTCCTCGACCTCGCCGACGAACACGCCGTTGTTCGAGTAGACCTCGCGACCGACGAGGCTCGTGATCTCATCTGCCGTCGATTGCATACCCGTGAGGTGGCGAGCGCGCCTATTAAGTATTGGTTGTCGGCGGACGGACGTCCGACGATCGCACGACATCGGACGCGAACGGGTCCGGTCAGTTCGAACGCATCCGCTTTCTCCGACGGTGGCCCGGACGTCGACGAATACGCGACCGGGTCGGACGAAAACGCCAAGACGCCGGGGGCGGACGATGAGGTATGCGACTGGAGGACTACTGGGGCGTCGGCCCGAAGACGAGCGAGCGGCTCGCGGAGACGCTCGGCCGCGAGCGGGCCGTCGAGGCGATCGAGTCGGCGGACGTTCGGGCCCTCGTCGACGCCGGGATCCCGCGCGGGCGGGCCACCCGGATCCTCCGGCGAGCGAACGGCGATGCGAGCATGGGACTTCTCGCCACGAGCGACGTCCGGACCGTCTACGACGACCTGCTCGCGCTCGCCGCGAGCGACGCGCTCACCGCCCACGCCGGCGACAGGATCCGAGTACTGACCCCGCTTTCGGACCCGGAGGCGATCCGGAATCGGCTCGAGAACGTGATCGCCGCCAGGGACGCCTGGGAGGCCCTGAACGACTCCGATCGGGAGACGGTGATCGACGCCTTCGAGGAGTACGACGCGGCCGGCGGAACGGATAGAGCCGCTGTCAAGGCGGCCCTCGCGCTCGAAGGTGTCGACGTCGAAAGCGGTCCCTTCGCCCCGCTGGCGACCCTCGACGGCGACGCGCTCCGTGAGGCCGCGGGAGCACTCGGGTACGTCCGCGGGCGTTCCGACCGTCGAGGAGGCGATCGCGACGACGAGGCGGTCCCTCCCACTGCCGCCGACCTCGAGGTCCTCGAGGGTGCGGACGAGGAGCTCGATCGGCTCCGAGACCAACTGGCCGCGGCCCGTGGTCTCGAGAACGCCGCATTCGACGTCATCGAAGAGGTCCGCGAGGGATCGGTGCGCGACTTCGAGTCGTTCAAAGGCGGCGTCGTCGACCACGTGGCCGATCGGACGGGCGTCGATCCGGGACGGATCCGGTCGGCCGCGCCCGGCGAAGCGGTCGACGCCGCGGACTTCGTCTCGGGGACGCTCCGCGCGCTCGTCGACGACCTCGAGTCGGCCGCGGATCGACGCGAGGAGACCGTCGCCGCGGACCTCCAGGAGCGAATCAACGAGGCCGGCGGGGACGTAGAGACCGCCGTCGAGGCGGTCGCGGACGCGGCCTTCGAGCTCTCCCTCGGCCGATTCGCCGCGGAGGAGGACCTCTCGCGGCCGGTGTTCGGAGGGGACGGAATCGCGGTCGTGGGTGCGAGACATCCCTTCCTCGACGGCGAGGTCGAACCCGTGAGCTACGCGGTCGGGTCGCACTCGCTGGCCGCGGACGGGGAGCAGGAAGCCATTCTCGAGGAGGAGAGATCGCTCACATCCCCGCCGTCCGGCGATCGAGTGACGGTTCTCACCGGCGCGAACTCCGGCGGCAAGACGACGCTCCTCGAGACGCTCTGTGCGGTCGCCCTGCTCGCGTCGATGGGGCTTCCGGTGCCGGCCGACCACGCCGAGGTCGGCCTATTCGATCGGATCGTCTTCCACCGACGTCACGCGTCGTTCAACGCCGGCGTGCTCGAGTCGACGCTCAAGTCCATCGTCCCGCCGCTCGTCGAATCGGGCCGAACGCTGATGCTCGTCGACGAGTTCGAGGCGATCACCGAACCCGGCCGCGCCGCCAACCTGCTGAACGGGCTCGTCGATCTGACCGTCGATCGCGGCGCGCTCGGCGTGTACGTGACCCACCTCGCCGACGAGTTGAGCCCCCTTCCCGATCGGGCGCGGATCGACGGGATCTTCGCCGAGGGGCTGACCGACGATCTCGACTTGCGGGTCGACTATCAGCCGCGATTCGGCACCGTCGGCAAGTCGACGCCGGAGTTCATCGTCTCGCGGCTCGTCGCCAACGCCGACGATCGGGGGGTTCGCGGGGGATTCGAACACCTCGCGGAGGCCGTCGGCGAGGAGGCGGTTCAGCGAACGCTCTCGGACGTTCGGTGGTCCCCCGAGTGAGTGATCGCGCGGCGGTGCCGTCGCTACGCTGCCAAGATAGAGTCGTTCGAGAAGCGATACCTCCCGCGGTCGGCGTTACAGTCGTTGCAGGTTCGTCGCTCGGGGACCCTTGTCGGCCTCCTCGATGTCGAATTCGACCTCCTGCCCCTCCTCGAGGTCCGGGCCGCCGACGTCCTCCATGTGGAAGAAGACGTCCTCGTCCGCGTCCTCGGTTTCGATAAAGCCGTAGCCGCCAGTGTCGTTGAAGAATGCAACAGTGCCAGTAGCCATTACTGCGTCTCCGGAGAGAACTGGGACGTCCGGATATTTATACTTATGGGACGAATTCGCACTTCGCCGTTCGTTCGACAGATAATTGGACGTATGGAGCTATCAATACTACCTATCGAGAATAATAGGGCATTCCCGAACCATTATAGAGCGATTAGATTAACAATCTCCGGAAATACTGTCCCATCGTAAAATTATAAGTCACAAGGGATCGCATGATCGCGTATGTCAACGACCCCATCGACGACACCGACGCCGAACTGGAGCGACCCCAACGACTGCCCCTTCTGCGGCGAGCCGCTCTCGGATCCGGGTGCCGGGTTCGTCGATCACCTCGCGGAGAGCGATGCCTGCGAGGCCGGATTCGACGACTGGCGCGAGAACGTCGCCGGCGACATGGGCGGCGAGTGGAGCGGATGACGCGGTAGGCGCTGCCGTTCGAACCCTCGCCCGCGGTCCGGTGTTCTTTGCGGCCGAGATCGAGGTCCTCATCGCCGAGGGATTTTACCCGCTCGAGCGCGGCCCATCGTCATGGAGTTCGATCACGTCGGGATCGCCACGCGGGACGCCGGAGCCCTCGCGGATCTCTTCGACGACCTGTTCGTTGCGCCGATCGCTCACGAGGAGCGATTCGACGGCATGCGCGTCGTGTTCTTGGAGCTCTCCGGCGGCGGATACCTCGAGCTTCTCGAACCGGGTGACGGCGGCCCGGTAGCCGACTTTCTCGATCGGTCGGGGCCCGGTATCCATCACGTCGCCTTGGGGACCGAAGACGTCGCTGCAGCGCTCGATCGGGCCCGTTCCCTGGGCGTGGAGCTGATCGACGAGGAACCTCGGCCCGGTGCGTGGGGACACGACGTTGCGTTTCTGCACCCCCGTTCGACGGGTGGGGTTCTCGTCGAGTTCGTTGAACGGACCGACGGCCAGTAATGGGCCGTCGGTCCGTCTCCCGGTGGCGGCCAGTAATGGGCCGTCGGTCCGTCTCCCGGTGACGGCCAGTAATGGGCCGTCGGTCCGTCTCCCGGTGGCGGCCAGTAATGGGCCGTCGATCCGTCCCTCGATGACGATCGGGTTTTTAACCGATGGCGACCCAACCCGGGTCGTATGGTCGCGATCGAAGCGATGGACGTCGGAGTCGTCCTGATCGGGTTGGTGTTGGCGTTCGTCGGAGCCGCGGTCTCGGTCTACGCGGTCACGCTCACGGGGTTCCTCATCGGAGCCGGCGTCGGCCATCTCGCCGCGCCGAACCTCGCGGGACTGCTCGGCGTCGAGGGGCTCCTCGCCTCCGCGGCCGCGGTGGCGATCGGCGGCGGGATCGGCGCGGTTCTCGCGTACGTCGGGCTCTCCTTCGCCGTGATGGGGATCGGTGCGATCGTCGGCGCGTTCGTCGGCCGGTTCGTCGTGGGGCCGCTCTACGTCGAGGGAACGATCCTGCTCGTCGGCGCGACGCTGGCGGGGATGGCCGTCGGTGCGATCGTCGGTATCGTGCTCACGCGGACCACGCTCGTGTTCTCGACCGCGTTCATCGGCGCGGCGCTCGCCTCGCGATCGCTCACGCCGGGCGATTTCGAGGCGGCCACGGACCCGATTGCGCTCGAGGCGCTCGTCATCGACCCCACGGCGCCCGCGTTCCTCGCGGTGTTCGTCCTCGGTGTCCTCTCGCAGGTGGGGCTGTTCAAGTTCGGGTACGTCACGAAGCTGGCGGCGATCGTCCCGGGTGCGGGACGGTGGACGGCGAGCGACGACGGCGGGTGACCCGTCGACGCATCCGGCCTATCCGTGAACCCTCGCCCGCCTACTCGTACTCGTCTCGCCCGCCTACTCGTACTCGTAGAACCCACGTCCCGACTTTCGCCCGAGGTCGCCGGCCTCGACCTTCCGTTTCAGCAGGTACGCCGGCGTGTAACGATCCCCGAGCTCCTCGCGAAGCGTCTCGCTCGCGGCGAGGACGACGTCGAGCCCGATCTGGTCGGCGAGTTCCAACGGTCCCATCGGGACGTTGGTTCCGAGCCGCATTCCGGCGTCGATGTCCTCCTTCGAGGCGACGCCCTCGTCATAGGCGCGGATCCCCTCGTTGAGCCACGGCATCAGGATTCGGTTCGTGACGAACCCGGGTTTGTCCTCGGACTCCCAGGTGGTCTTGCCCAGGTCCTCGGCGAACGCGTGGGCGAGATCGAGTAGCTCCGGGTCCGTTCGTTCGCCGCGAACGACCTCGACGCCCTCCATGATCGGGACCGGATTCATGAAGTGGAGGCCGACGACGGCGGCCGGCCGGTCCGTCGCGCTCGCGATGGACGTGATCGAGAGCGTGGAGGTGTTCGTCGCCATCGGGACATCGGATTCCACGACGTCGTCGAGATCCGAGAAGACCTCCCGTTTGACCTCGAGGTCCTCCACCACCGCCTCGACGACGAGGTCGGCGTCCGCGAGGTCCTCGAAGTCCGTCGTCGTGACGATGCGATCGCGGATCGCGGACGGGTCCTCCTCGAGCGAGTCCCGTTCGGCCAGCCGGTCCAGGCTTGAGTCGATCCGCTCGAGGCCCTCCTCGAGGAGTTCGGTCTCCACGTCACGGACCACGACCTCGTAACCGGCGGTCGCGGCCACCTGCGCGATGCCCCCGCCCATCGTTCCGGCCCCGATCACCCCGACGGCGTCGATCTCCTCGAGTTCGTACATACCGACTCCTACACGGGGCGGCGTGTAAGTGTGGCGGGCGTCGCCGACCGCTCCGCAGCCGCGGTCGACGGCTCGGTCGAGGGCCGGCGGAGAAACCTTCAAGTCCCTGATCCGCAAACGCGTCGGTATCCGGTGACCTCGCTCGTGTCAGATTCCGATACCGCGGACGTCGACGACGAGTCCGACCGTACCGACCTGCGGTGGATCGGTCCCGCGACCGCCCAGGTGCTCGAGGCGGCCGACATCGACGCCGCTGACGTCCGCGCGAAGCGGGTCGCCTACAGGACCCTCGTCGAGGCGGGCGTCAATCCCGGCGTCGCGGCGAAGATCCGCCGTGAGCACTCGCTGTCGTGGTCCTTCGAGGCCGGCGAGGGACTGCGGCGTCGGTCGACACAGATTCGCAGCCTCGGAAGCGACGAGGCGGAGTGGATCGCCGCCTCATCGGGCGACTGGGCGGATTCGTCGGAACGGACCGGGACGGGTTCGGGATCGACTCCGGGAACGGAGGCGGAGGCCGACGGAAGCGGCGATCCCGTCTCCGCGGAGTCCGCCTGGCGCGATCGATCCCGTCCCACGCCGCCGACGGATCTCGATCCCGTCTCCGAGGCCGACGCCGACATTCTCGCGGAGGCCGGGATCACCTCGGTCCGCAGCCTCGCCACCGCGGACCCCGAACACGTGGCGGACGTGCTGTCGATCGAGCCGGAGCGCGTCGAGCGATGGCACGAGGCGGCCGAACGGGCGGCGGAGTGAAGTAGACTCCGTCGTCGGTCACCTTCATCCTCCGTCCGCGTTACCGCAGTATTTTTGATGGTCGTTGTCGGAACGTGAAACGATGAAACAGAACGCGGCGGACGCCATCACGCGGGACGGCAAGGTCTTGATCCTCGCGTACGACCACGGGCTCGAACACGGCCCCGTCGACTTCGAACCGAACCCGGCGACCGCGGACCCCGAGCGGATCTTCGATCTCGCCACCCACGACGCGGTCACGGCGCTCGCGGTACAGAAGGGACTCGCGGAGGCGTACTATCCCGACTACGAGTCGGACGTGACGCTGCTTTTGAAGCTCAACGGGACCTCCAACCTCTGGATGGGCGAGCCCGACAGCGCCGTCAACTGCTCCGTCGAGTACGCGGACGAGATCGGCGCCGACGCGGTCGGGTTCACGCTCTATGGCGGATCGAACCACGAGGTGGAGATGGCCGAGGAGTTCCGCGACGCACACGAGGACGCCCGCGAGCGCGACCTCGGGGTCGTGATGTGGTCGTACCCCCGCGGCCAGGGCGTCAAGGACGACACGAGTTCCGGGACGATCGCCTACGCCGCCAGACAGGGACTCGAACTCGGCGCCGACGTCGCCAAGGTGAAATACCCGGGCTCGCCCGAGGCGATGGCCGAGGCCGTCCGGATGGCCGGCCGCACGAAGGTGGTCATGTCCGGCGGCTCGAAGACGGACGACCGGCAGTTCCTCGAGACCGTCGAGGCGGCCGTCGACGCCGGTGCGAAGGGGCTCGCAGTCGGGCGAAACGTCTTCCAGCGTGAGAACCCGACCGAAATTCTCGACGCGCTCGAGCGGGTCATCTTCGAGGAGCGCTCCGCGGAGGAGGCGCTCCGTCTCACCCGCGAGGACGCCGAGGCCTCCCCCGAGTGATGTCCGGATCCGATCGCCTCGAGGCGTCCGTGATCGAGTCGGTGTTCGACGCGGTCGCGGAGACCGCCCCCGAGATCCGCGCGGCCCTGCCGGGGCGGCGCGTCGAAAGCGACAGGGAGAACCCCTCGGGAGAGACGGTGATGGCCGCGGACGTCCACGCCGACGAGCTCCTCGAGGAGCGGATCGGGCTTATCGACGGCGTCAGCGGGTACGCGAGCGAGGAGCGTGAGACCGTCGTTGACGTGGGCTCCGAACCGAAACTCGGCTCCGAGTCCCGCTACGCGGTCGCGGTCGATCCCCTGGACGGCTCCTCGAACCTCCGATCGAACAACGCCATGGGGACGGTCGTCGGCGTCTACGACGGATCGCTTCCCGCGCGCGGCAGGGACCTCGTCGCCGCCGGATACGTCCTCTACGGTCCGATCACCACCATGGTCGTCGCGACCGCCGACGGCGTTCGCGAGGAGGTCGTTACGCGTGGTGGGGATGAAGGAGTCGAGCGATCGGTCGTTCGCGAGTCGATCTCGCTTCCCTCCGATCCGGTCGTCTACGGCTTCGGCGGCCGGGTCCCCGACTGGACCGACGGCTTTCGCGTGTTCGCCCGCGAGATCGAATCCGAGCTGAAGCTGCGGTACGGCGGCGCGATGGTCGGCGACGTCAACCAGGTGCTCACCTACGGCGGGATCTTCGCGTACCCCGCGCTCGCGGACGCCCCGAACGGCAAGCTCAGACTGCAGTTCGAGGCGAACCCGATCGCCTTCATCATCGAGCGGGCGGGCGGAGCCGCCTCCGACGGCACCGAGGCGATCCTCGATGTGGATCCCGAGGAGCTTCACCAGCGTGTTCCGCTCCACGTCGGGAACGAGCAGCTCGTCGATCGGCTCGAGGCGGCGGTCGAAAGCGGTCAATAACCGCCGGGGCTATCGAGTCACCGACGCCTCGACGGTGCCGATCGACTCGACGACGGAGCGGACTTCATCGCCCGGCTCGATCGGTTCGGCGCCGGGCGTGCCGGTGCTGAAGAGGTCGCCCGGACGGAGGGTCATCACCTCGGAGTGGAACGAGACGATCTCCCGAGGCGGGAAGGCCATGTTTCGGACCGCGTTTTCGGCGGCGACCTCGTCGTTGACGATCGTCCGAACCCGGACGTCCGTGAGATCCATCGGCTCCTCGGGGACCGCGATCGCCGGGCCGACCACGAGGAACGTGTCGTAGCTCTTCGCGCGGGTGAGGAATCGCGGATTGCGCTGGAGGACGTCCTCCGCGGTCATGTCGATCACCGGGAGGAAGCCGGCGATCACGTCGTCGACCGATTCCTCGTCGACGGAGCGACACTCGCGGCCCATCACGACGGCGAGTTCCGCCTCGGCGGTGACTCGATCGCTTTGTGTGGTCGGCGGGAGCCGGATGGGTCCGCCGGGACCCGTCAGGACGCTCGGGGGCTTGAGGAAGCTCGCGGGCTCCTCCGGGCGGTCCTCCTCCAGGTCGCCGGCGTGTTCGAGGTAGTTCAACCCGATCCCCCACAGCTTTCCGAACCGGTCGAGCGGCGGCCCGAACGCGACGTCGTCCGGGGCGATTCGATCTGCGGTCGCCGACTCCGGTCCGGCCAGGGTACCAGCGGCGGCCTTCGGCAGGGCGTCGCGGACGCTTTCGAGTCCCGGATCGGCCGCGCTGAGCGGGCAAAAGCCGTCCTCGTCGCCGACCAGCGGACGGCCCTCTCGGGTTCGAGCGAGGTACTTCACGGCCGCTCCTCCGACCGGGGGGAGTGCCTCGGTCCCCTCATTCCCGGTCCGTCCAGAAGTCGAACGAGCGTCCCGGGGCGAACACGTCGAGCCCGACGGCCCGCTCGTCGCCCGTGTTCTCCACGCGGTGGGCCTCGTTGGACTCCAGGTGGACGGAGTCGTGTTTGGAAAGCGTCACCTCGTCGTCCTCGGTGGCGACGGTGAGCTCGCCGGCCAGACAGATGCAGACCTGCTCGTTCTCGTGGTCGTGCATCGGGGAGCTGTGTCCCGGCGGCTTCTCGAACCACTCGAAGCTGAACTTGTCGCTTCCGGCCATCGCGACGCGACGCCAGCCCTCGTCGGGCTCGTAGGTCTCCGCGTCGTCGAAGGAGACGGGGTTCATAGGTTCGACCCCGACGCGCCGCCGTCGATCGTCACGGTCTCGCCGTTTATGAACCCGGAGCGCGGCGAGGAGAGGAACGCGACGGTGTCGCCGAGCTCCATCGGGTCGCCGGTCCGGCCGAGCGGGTTGCTCGCCCAGTTCTTGATCCCCTCCTCGTAGGAGTCGTACTCGCCGCGATCGACGGCCTGGTTGACGAGGTCCTGAATGCGCGAGGTCTCGTGCGGGCCGGGGAGGACGGCGTTCGAACGAACCTCCGGCGCGAACTCCTTCGAGAGGGTCTTCTCGAGGCCGATGACGCCCATCCGGACCGAGTTCGAGAGCACGAGGCTGTCGATCGCCTCCTTGACGCTCCGGGAGGTGATGTTGACGATGGTGCCGCCGCCGTCGGAGAGGTGGGGTTCGGCCTCGCGCGCGAGGCGGACGACGCTCATCACGAGGAGGTCGTAGGCGTGGTACCAGTCATCGTCGTCGGTATCGAGGAACGCGCCCGAGGGCGGTCCCCCGGCGCTCGTGACGAGGTGGTCGATCGTCCCGAACTCCTCGACCGTCCGATCGACGAGCGCCGTGACGTCGTCCTCGTCGGTCAGATCCCCGGGCTGTGCGACGACGTCGCCCGTTGCGACCTCCTCGATGTCGGCTTTCGCCTCCGCGAGTCGCTCCTCGTCTCGACCGTTGATCACGACGTTCGCGCCCTCGCGGGCGAGCGCCTTGGCCGACGCGCGTCCGAGACCGCTCGATGACGCCGTTACGAGTGCCGCGTTGCCGTCTATCCGTAGATCCATGTCCGTTCTGAGGGATCACAGGCGCGACCGAAAGCGTTTCCCTATCGGCAAGTTGGCTGTCATATTTGGCGGCGATCCCGTCGGGTTCGACGACGATCCGTCGCTCGAACCGCGGCGGCGCTCCACGGCAAGTTATATCACGACGTGGGGTAACGAGGGGGACACGGAGCACCACGGATGCGAGACTATTCGAACCACACGAGCCGCCGGGCGGAGGCCCGGGACGTATCGATCACCGACATCAAAAGCTGCGTCGTCGAGGGGAACTTCGAGTGGAACCTCGTGAAGATCGAGACCGACGCCGGGGTGACCGGAATCGGCGAGTCCTATCGCGGCGGAGCGGTCCCGGAGATCATCGAGTACACGGAGCGATTTTTGATCGGCGAGAACCCGCTCGACGTCGAGCGGATCGTGAGACGGATCGTCCAGGAGATGTCCGGCCACGGCGGGACGACCGGCAAGGTCGTGACGGCGGCCTCGGGGATCGAGATCGCCCTGTGGGACGTCGCCGGCAAGATCCTGGATCTCCCGGTCTACCAGCTGCTCGGATCGAAGTACCGCGACGAGGTCCGCCTCTACTGTGACTGTCACGCCGGCGAGGCCTTCGAGACCGAGGACGGCTACACCGCCTACGCCGACGAGGACGCCTACGCGCCGGGGGCATACGCCGCGGAGGCCGAACGCGTCGCGGGGATGGGCTTCGACGCGCTCAAGTTCGACCTCGACGTGCCGATGGACAACGACCCGGACCCCTACAACGGCCGGCTCTCCAACGCCGCGATCGAGCACAAGCGGCGGGTCGTCGAGGCGGTTCGCGACGCGATCGGCTACGAGATCGATCTCGCCTTCGACTGCCACTGGGACTACACCGTAGAGAGCGCGAAGCGGCTCTCCCACGAGCTCGCCGAGTACGACCTCATGTGGCTCGAGGACGTCGTTCCGCCGGAGAACATGGACGCACAGATCGAGGTGACGGGGTCGACGCGGACGCCGATCGCCACCGGCGAGAACCGGTTCCGGGTCCACGAGCTCTCCGAGCTGATCTACGAACACGGCGTCGACATCCTGACGCCCGATCCGACCACCGTCGGCGGGCTCGCGGAGACGATGCGGATCGCCGACCGCGCGGAGGAGAACTACATGCCGATCTCCCCGCACAACGTCTGTAGCCCGGTCGGAACCGTGGCCTGCGTCCACCTCGGCGCCGCGATCCCGAACTTCGACTACCTCGAGTACCACGCCCTCGAGGTCGACTGGTGGGACGACCTGCTCGTCCGCGACGAGCCGCTCATCGAGGACGGACGCATCGCGGTCCCCGAGGAACCCGGACTCGGGATCGAGCTGGACGAGGCGGTCGTCGAGGCCAACCTGCACGCCGACTCCGACGGGTTCTGAGACCGGAGGTCGCGCGGGTGAGACGGGAACTCACGGGCGCTGTTCGGGCGCGTCGCAGGGGTGCGGTCCCCGTGGCGGCCCCGATCGGGGAAAGCCATTTGCGATCAGCACCCACACTCCCGGTATGCGGGTCCACGTCGGACAGGCGGCGACGGCCGAGGAGGCGACCGCGATCGCGCGCTCGCTCGCCGAGCACCTGGGGACGCCGATCGAGGTGTACGTCGGCGAGGCTGACGAGCCGGCCGCGACCGCCGATCCCCCGGACCGCGACTACCCGATCGAGGACGACCTCGGACCGACGGAGCGGGAGCGGGCCCTCAAAGCGGAGATCGCGGACATCCTCGAGGGGGGACCAGAAAAGTACAAAAAGCGGCTCTCGGAACGGGGCAAGCTGTTCGTGCGCGATCGCCTCGACCTCTGGTTCGGCGGCGAGGACGGGACCGGCGGAACAGGCGAGGCGGGCGAGGAGCCGCCGGCGGGGGTCCGCTTCGAGGACGGCCGATTCGCAGCTTTCGACGAGTGGCACGAGAACGGCGCGAACGTCGACGACTACGACGAGAACGTGCGGCTTCCCGCGGACGGCCTGTTGACGGGGGCCGCGACCTTCGAGGGACGCGACGTCCACTTCATGGCCAACGACTTCACCGTCAAGGCCGGATCGATGGCGGCCCGCGGCGTCGAGAAGTTCCTTCGGATGCAGCGGCGGGCGATGAAGACGCGAAAGCCGATCCTCTATCTGATGGACTCCTCGGGCGGCCGGATCGACGAACAGACCGGATTCTTCGCGAACCGCGAGGGGATCGGCAGGTACTACTACAACCACTCGATGCTCTCGGGGGTCGTCCCGCAGATCTGCGTCCTCTACGGGCCGTGTATCGCCGGGGCGGCCTACACGCCGGTCTTCGCCGACTTCACCGTCATGGTCGAGGGGATCTCCGCGATGGCGATCGCCTCCCCGCGGATGGTCAAGATGGTCACCGGCGAGGAGATCGACATGGCCGACCTCGGCGGGCCGGCCGTCCACGCCGAACACACCGGGTCAGCGGACCTGATCGCGGAGGACGAGGAACACGCGCGCGAACTCGTCGCCGACCTCATCGGGTATCTCCCGGACCGAACCGGCGAGGATCCGCCCCACGCCCCGACGCGCTCGCCGACCCACTCGCCGGCGGGCATCGACGAGGTGGTCCCCGCGGAGCCGAACCGCGCCTACGACGTTCGGGACCTCCTCGTCCGGATCGCCGACGCGGAGTCGATCCTCGAGCTCAAGTCCGAATACGCCCCCGAGATGCTCACGGCGTTCTGTCGGATCGACGGGCGGCCGATCGGCGTCGTCGCGAACCAGCCGGACGTGCGGTCGGGAGCGATCTTTCCGGACTCGGCCCAGAAGGCCGCGGAGTTCGTCTGGACGTGTGACGCCTACGGGATCCCCCTCCTGTACCTGTGTGACACGCCGGGGTTCATGGCCGGATCGCAGGTCGAACGCGAGGGGATCCTCGAGGCCGGAAAGAAGCTCATCTACGCCACCTCCACCGCGACGGTTCCCACCCAGACCGTCGTCGTCCGCAAGGCCTACGGCGCCGGGATCTACGCGATGGGCGGTCCCGCCTACGAACCCGAGAGCGTGCTCGGGCTCCCCTCGGGAGAGATCGCGATCATGGGCCCCGAGGCGGCAGTGAACGCCGTCCACGCACGCAAGCTCGCCGAGATCGACGACCCCGAGGAGCGCGAAGCCCGCGAGCGGGAGCTGCGCGAGCAGTACCGCGAGGACATTGACGTCCACCGCATGGCCAGCGAGGTGGTGATCGACGAGCTCGTCGAGCCCTCCCGGCTGCGCGAGGAGCTCGCGGCGCGGTTCGACTTCTACGCCGACGTCGAGGAGGACCTGCCCGACCGGAAACACGGCACGGTGTTTTGATCGGCGTTCGAACGGTCCCGATCGGCGTTCGTACGAGCCCGATCGGGGGTTCGCGCTCTCGATCCGGAATTCGCGCCAACATCTATGCAACCCCGTCCCCAACGGTCGGCCGATGGCAACGCTCGAGCGGCTTCGCGTGTATCCGATCAAGGGACTCTCGGGGATCGACGTCGAATCGGCACGGATCCTCGAGGGCGGAACGCTGGCGCACGACCGGGAGTTCGCGCTCTTCGATGCGGACGGCGAGGTGATAAACGGCAAACGGACCGACCGCGTCCACGATCTGTCGGTCGAGTTCGATCCGGGGACCGCGGTCGTGACCGTCGAGGACACGGCCACCGGGGAAGACACGGCGACCGGGGGCGGTTCGAAACGGTTCGATCTGGACGACGAGACCGATCGAGATCGGGCCGAGCGATGGTTCGGCTCCGTCTTCGACCTCGAGGTGGCCCTCGAGCGCGACCGCTCGCTGGGATACGTCGACCGACGGGAGATGGGCCCCTCCGTGGTCTCGACGGCCACCCTTGAGACGCTCGCGTCGTGGTTCGAGGACATGACCGTCGAGAGCGCGAGACGACGGCTCCGAGCCAACGTCGAGATATCCGGCGTCCCCGCGTTCTTCGAGGACCGGTTCGTCGGCGAGGACGCGCCCGCGCTCTCCGTCGGCGACGTTCGGATCGAGGGAGTCACGCCGTGTGGACGCTGTGTGGTCCCCCAGCGCGACCCCGACTCCGGCGAGGAGACGCCCGACTTCCGCGAGCGTTTCCTCGAGAAACGCCGGGAGACCTTCCCCTCGTGGGCGGACCCGGACGCGTTCGATCACTACTACACGCTGATGATCATCGGCGCGATCCCGGAGTCCGACCGCGGCGGGAAGCTTTCGGTCGGCGATCCGGTCGCGGTCGTCGACGAATCCGGAACCGAGGTCGGGGTTGACGGGGCCGAGGACGGAGACGGGAGCGAGGACGGGGACGGGAGCGAGGACGGTGACGAGGACGAGGACCGATCCGCGCGGACCCATCGGTAGCTCTTTTTGACGCGACGGAGTAGGATTCGCGGTATGACTGGCCATGGAACATTCGACTACGCCGGCGAGTCGGCGATCGTCACCGGCTCCACGAAGGGTATCGGACGGGGCATCGCGAAGGGACTCGCCGAGGCGGACGCGAACGTCGTCGTCAACTCCCGGACCGAATCCGACGTTCGCGAGACGGCCGAGGAGCTCTCCGAGTGCGGGGCGGGCGAAGTTATCGGCGTCGCGGCGGACATGGGCGTCCCCGAGGAGATAGAGGGCCTCGTCGACGAGGCGATCGAGGCGTTCGGGGAGATCGACCTCCTCGTGAACAACGCCGCGGTCTGGCCGCGGGAGGGAACCCTCGTCGAGTCGTCGATCGACCAGTGGGACATGGCGATGGACGTCAACGTGCGGGCGCAGTACTACGCCTCGAAGCTCGTCGCCGAGCACATGATCGACCACGACGTGGCGGGGAACATCATCAACCACACGAGCCAGGCCGGCGACAGGCGGACGGACGCCTTCGGCCTCTACGGCATCTCGAAGACCGCGATCAAGGGGCTGACCTGGCGAATGGCCCAGGAGCTCGCCGAGGAGGGCATCCGGATGAACGCCATCTCGACGGACGTCACGGAGACCTACCAGACGCGCCACGAGGCGGAGATGGAGGCGGCCGAGGACCCCGATCGGACCGCCGAGGAGATCCTGCAAGCGCGCGGCGAGGCGCGGCCGATCGGTCGGCTCGGACAGCCCGAGGACCTCGCGGACGCCGTGTTGTTCCTCGCGAGCGACAGGGCCTCCTACGTCGTCGGCGACATCCTCCGCGTGAGCGGCGGCGGCAACCTGGAGTGATTCCATGCGATTCGTCGATACACACACCCACACGTGGGGACCCGACACCGACGAGCTGCCGTGGCCGGCCGAGCTGCTCCCGCCGGGGTGGGAGGGACCGTACACGGTCCACCAGCTGATCGCGGACATGGACGCGGCGAGCGTCGACGAGAGCGTGATGGTCACGACCCCGCTTTACGGGCGCGGGATCCGCGCGAACGAGTACACGATGCGGTCGATCGAGGCGTACCCCGACCGCCTGTGGGGCGTCGGGCTCATGGACTTCTTCCGGGACGATCCCGAGCAGGTGCGCGCGGATCTGCGGCGCGTCGTGGGACACGACCGGATGCTCGGCGTTCGGATGCACGCCTGTTTGACCTACGAGGAGCACTCCTCCGAGCTCGATCGGACCGCCGACTGGATCCTCGATCCGGAACTCGAACCGGCGTGGTCCGAGGCGGCACGCCAGGACGCCGCCGTCTTCATCTTCCCGAAGGCGGAGCAGCTCTCGATGATCGGGACGCTCGCCGATCGCCATCCCGACGTCACGATCGTCGTCGACCACATGGCGTATCCGGACGAGCGGACGGATCCAAGCGAGGAACCCTGGACCGACTTCGAGACGCTCGCCGAACATCCGAACGTGGCGGTGAAGGTCAGCTCGCTCCCCCGTTCGAGCGAGACGGGCTGGCCCTACGAGGACCTGTGGGAGTACCTGCGGCGGCTCCTCGAGTGGTTCGGTCCCGAGCGGCTGATGCTCGGATCGGATTACCCCTGGATGGACGGCTGGGCGAGCTACGAGGAGTGTCTAAACTGGATCGAGGAGGTGACGTTCCTGTCGTCGCGTGACCTCTCGTACCTCTCCCGGCGGAGCTTCGAGCGCGTTCACGGCGTCGACGTCGGTTGAGACGGTCTCAGGCGCTCACGGCGTCGCCGGACTCGTCCTCCTCGGATCGTCCGTCCTCCTCGACCCGCTCGTCCTCCGGGAGTCCGGCGATCATCCGGCTCACGATCTCCTCCCTGTCGACGTCGCTGTCCTCGATGACGCCCGCGTCCTGGCCGTGATAGAGGACCTGGATCCGGTCCGCGGCGCGACGGACGTAATCGAGGTTGTGCGAGATGAGGATGATGGAGATGCCCTGGTCCTGCATCCGACCGATGAGGTCGAGCACCCGGTCCGCGCCCTCGACCGAGAGCGCGCTCGTGGGCTCGTCCATGATGACGATCTTCGGTTCCGAAAGCAGCGTTCTTGAGATGGCCACGAGCTGGCGTTCCCCGCCCGAGAGGTTCGAGACCTTGGCGTCGACGTCGACGTCGATCTCGAGGTCCTCGAGCAGCTCGCGAGCGCGCTCGCGCATCGAGCCCTTGTCGAGGATCCCCAGGATCGAGTCCGGCCCGGTGACCTGCTCGCGCCCGAGGAAGATGTTCTGGGCGACGGTGAGGTTTCCGGCCACCGCGAGGTCCTGGAACGTCGTTTCGATCCCGCGGCGTTTGGCGTCCCGGGGCGATTCGATGGTCACGACCTCCCCGTCGATCCGAATCGTCCCGGAGTCGGGGCGGAGCGCGCCCGCGAGACACTTGATGAGCGTCGACTTCCCGGCGCCGTTGTCGCCCGCGAGCGCGAGCACCTCGTTCCGTCGAAGCCGAAGCGTGACGTCCTCGAGCGCGACGACCTCGCCGAACCGTTTCGATATGCCCTCCATCTCGACGATGTGGTCGGTCGGCCGACCGTCTCCCGATTCCATGGTGGTAGGTCATGACGTGTCGATAAAAGGGTTCTGTCACGCGCCCGAACTCGCCGTTCGTCCCGGGCCGCACCCCTGGCCTCTCGGACCGCGGCCCCGTCCGTCCCGGACCGCCTCCCGAGGATCCAACCCATCCGGAAACCGTCTTCCAAAGGTATAATATATCGCCGTGGAAAGCGATGTCACATGTCCCATTCGGCGGTCGATATACGGAGGATAACCGGCCGGCTTCCATTGGATCGGATCAGTCGGTACGGTCCGATCATCGGTCTCGTCGGACTCTACGTCGCGTTCTCGGTTTTGAACGACCGATTCCTCACCGTGGGAAACCAGATGAACGTCCTGCGGCAGGTCTCGATCATCGGGATCATGGCGATCGGCGTCACCTTCCCCATCCTCTGTGCGGAGATCGACTTGAGTATCGCCCAGGTGATGGAGGTCGCGGGCTTGACGATCGCGACGCTCGCCGTGGGCGCCCGGCTCTTCGAGGACTTCCTGCTTCCGGTTCCGGTGGCGATCCTGATCGGGCTGCTGTTCGGCGCGCTCTTCGGTACGATCTCCGGATACGTCACCGCCCGGTTCGGCGTGCCGTCGTTCATGACGACGCTGGCGATGCTGTTCCTCGCCGACGGGCTCGGACTGATCGTCTCGGGGAACCGGCCGATCACCGGGCTTCCGGAGTCGCTCACCGCCATCGGCGGAGCGCGAATCCTCGGGCTTCCGAGCCTCGTCGTCGTGTTCCTCGCGCTACTGGTCGTCTCGCAGTTCATTCTCTCGTACACCAAGTTCGGACTCTACATCTACGCGATCGGCGGCGATCGCCAGTCGGCAGAGCGGATGGGGATAAACGTGATGGCGGTTCGGATGGGGACGCTCATCATCTCGGGCCTGTTCGCGGGCATCGCGGGGCTCGTGATGCTCGGTCGCCTCGGGAGCGCGGTTCCGACGATGGGCGCCAACATGCTGCTTCCGCCGATCGCCGCGGTCATCCTCGGCGGCGCCGACCTCTTCGGCGGATCGGGCAACATGATGGGGACGCTCGTCGGCGTCCTCATCCTCGGGGTGCTCCAGAACGGACTCAACCTCATGGGCGTGGGCCCGTCCGGCCAACTCGTCGCACAGGGGATCGTCTTGATGCTGGCGGTCCTCGCGAACGTCCGCAACTAGACGGTCGACACCGTTTATCGGTACGATCCCGTTCACCCGGACTACCTCACTCCCCGATCCGACCCGGAGACATCGACTGGTTCCGGCAAATCAACGGTTAGTTTCCGTGGAGCAGGGACGAACGCACGCGATCGCGATTCCGACGATCGGTCGTCCTCGTGCGACACCTCTTTTACCCGAGCGGCGAAAATAGGTAACGCATGTCACGTAACATCGACAGGCGGACGTTCATTCGCTCGGGAGCCATCGCGGGTACCGCGATGCTCGCCGGCTGTAGCGGAAACGGTGGAAACGGTGGAAACGGCGGTAATGGCGGAAACGGCGGAAACGGTAACGGCGGCGGCAACGGTGACGGTAACGGCGGCGGAAACGGCGACGGTGACTCGCCCCCGACGGTCGCGTTGGCGGTCCCGTCCCTCGAGTTCACGTTCTTCGCGCGCATGGAGAACGCGTTCAACCAGGCCATCGAGGACGGCATGATCTCCTCCGAGTCGTCGTTTTATGACGCCGGAAACTCCCAGAGCACGCAGGTCTCCCACATCGAGACCGCGGTCTCGAACGAGGTCGACCTGCTCCTGCTTTCCGCCATCACGGCCGAGGGCGTCATCAGCGCCGTCGAGGACGCCAACGACGCCGGCATCCCCATCGTCGCGATCGACCGGAACATCTCCGAGGGCGAGACCGTCTCCTACGTCGCCTCGGACAACGTCCAACTCGGCCAGCGCTCCACGGAGCTGTGTGTCGAGTTCATGGAGGACCAGGGCGACGCCGACACCTACAACGTCATCCAGCTCGAGGGCACGCCGGGCGCGAGCGTGACCAACGACCGCGGCGAGGGGTTCCAAAGCGCCGTCGACGCGAACGACTCGCTGAACAGCCTGGCGAGCCAGACCGGCGAGTTCTCCACCCAGGAGGCGTTGAGCGTGATGGAGGACTTCATCACGGAGTACGGCGACGAGATCGACGGCGTGTTCTGTCAGAACGACCTGATGGCACTCGGCGCCCAGCAGGCGCTTCAAAACTCCGATATGTCCGTGCCGATCACGGGCATCGACGGGACCGAGGCGTGGGTCGAGGAGTTCTCGGACAACGAGTACTACGGCACCATCGCACAGCTTCCCGAGGAGATGGTCACCACGGCGATCCAGACCGGTACCGACTATCTCGCCGGCGAGGACGTCGAGGACTCCATCACGGTCGAGGGGCTCGAGGTCACCCAGGAGAACGCCTCGGACTACCTGAGCGAGTACTTCGGGTAGCGTTCCCTCCCGTTTTCACTCGATATCGATCGTCGCTCCCGACTCGGCGGACGCGTAGACCGACTTGATCGTCTCGATGTCGACGAGACCGTGTTCGCCGTCGGCGTACGGCTCCGTGTCGGTCAACAGACAGTGTGCGAAGTACTCGAACTCCTCCTGCATCTGGTCGACCTGCTCGAACTCGATCGTCAGCTCCGAACCGCCGTGTGAGACGTGGAGCTTCCGTTCGTCCCACGGGTAGAACGCGGGCTCGACGCGAACCTCGCCCTCGGTTCCGGTCACCCGGATGTGACTCGACATGTGGGCGTTCTGGCTTGCGGTACAGTGTGCGACGACGTGGCCGGGGAACTCGAGCTGGAAGGCGGCGTGTTCGTCCGGGACGTCCTCGAACTCCGGCTGTACGGAGGCAACCGATCCGGAGACCGACACCGGGTCCGAATCGAGCAGATAGCGCGCGGTGTTGAGCGAGTAGATCCCGATGTCCATCGCCGCACAGCCGCCCGAGAGGTCCCAGTCCAGCCGCCACTGGTCGGGATCCGGAACCAACTCGAGGATCGGCTCGGTCATGTTGCCGTGGACGAAGACGGGATCGCCGACGTACCCCTCCTCGATCAGGTCTCGCGCACGGCGGACCGCGGGCTCCGTGTGCATCCGGTAGGCGATCATCAAGGTGACGTCGTGGTCCGCACATCGTTCGACCATCCGTTCGGCCCGCTCGATGCTCGCCTCCATCGGCTTCTCACAGAGCACGTCCTTGCCGAGCGAGGCGGCCGTCTCCACGAACGGGAGGTGTTTCGCGTTCGGGGTCACCACGTACACCGCGTCGTAGGCGTCGGCGGCGACGCCCTCGTGGAACTGCTCGTAGGTGATCGCGTGCTCGACCGTCTCCGAGTCGTCGGCGACCGATGCGGCCTTCTCCGTGTCGCCGCTCACGAGCACGGTCGTCTCACACAGCTCCGCGGCCGCGACCGCCGGCATCGCCTGCTCGCGGGTCCACCATCCCACGCCGATCATGGCGATTCGGACGGGGTCGTCCGTCTCGGTCACGGTCTGCCAGTCGCGTCGATCGAACTCCTCCGTCAGCGCGTCAAGCTCCATGTTCGCCATTCGTCGGGCGATCGGCAAAGAGCTACCGGGAATCGACGACGGACGCGCTCGCCCGGCATTCTGCGAGTCCCGGGTGGACGGCGTGAGAGTCCGACCGTCGCGCTTTAGGCGTCCCGAGCGTCAGTGGTCGTATGAGCAATCGCGTCGTTCAGGGACGGATGGTAACGCCGGAGCGGCTCGCGGAGCTGATCGAGGGCGAGTCGGTGCTCGAGGCTGAGTCGATCGAGGACGCCGACCGCGAGTGTCCCGACTGCGGCGGCGACGTCGTTCGGGTTGGCTACATGCCCTCGGTCACCGCGTTCGTGACCGGCTACAAGTGCCAGGAGTGCGACTGGTCGGAGACGGACGCCGAATAGCGGCGAGGGATGCCGAGCCGGCTGGACGGGACGTCGAGCGGGATCGATCGGCCGACCACACCACATCGACGTCCGTCGATCGCCGTTCGATCGAAACCCCTTTAGAGTCAGATGGTGAACGCTCGGATGCGAGATCACGAGGGGCTGTGGCCAAGCCAGGCATGGCGACTGACTCCAGAGGTGACGCCCGGTGACGAACTCCGGACTGATATTCCGAGCGGACGACTGATCATCGCCCGCGTTGACGACGTTCTGGAGTACCGAGGCAGCCGGAGATATCAGTCGATCGGGGGTTCAAATCCCTCCGGCCCCATACCGGTCTTTACTCTAACTGTTTCGTTCTGAGAGGTCACTACTTAATCCAATAGAGTTCTTTAATCGAAAGAAGTAGGTCGTATGATTGATGTAGCACGAGGACGTCCGTGCTGCACCGCTGGATCGTTTCCGGGCGCAGCTCGTCGCGGCCGCGTCAATGTCCACCGCGACCGGGTCGGGTTTTTGTTCGTCCGGCCACAACGATGGGTATGAAGTTCGACTTCACACGGTCGGTGGTTCCACTCGTCGTGATCGTCGCCGTCGCGACGGTCGCGCTCACGAACGTGATGACCTCCTCGACGGTCTTCATGATGGTCCTGCCCTCGATGATCGTCTTCTCGATCATCGCGTTCTTCCTCGGGATGAAACACGGCGAGTTCCGCGCCAGCCCGTAGTACCCCGGCTCGATCGCTGATTCCGCGGGAGCAGGGTCGATGCTCGCTCCGAGGGATCGAAGCTCCCTCCGCCGACACCGAGTAACTCGCCCCGCTGACCCGTCGAGCCGGCACGTCGTGGCCTTTTCGGGGGCGAGCCCTGCTCGACGTGGACCGTATATCCTACCGCCGTCTGACCCGCACCTTCACCGCTCCGTCCGGTCGCAGCGTGATCGACGGCGAGAACGACAGCTCGTCGGTCACGGGTTCGAACTCCCACTCCTGTGCGATCGTGGCGAGTACCAGCCGCGCCTCCAGCTTGGCGAGGTTCTCGCCGATACAGCGCCGTGGCCCGCCACCGAAGGGGAAGTACGCAAAGCGCGGGAGCGAGTCGCGGAACTCCTCGCTCCACCGCCCCGGCCGGAACGCGCCGGGGGCTTCGTAGAACCGAGGATCACGATGGAGTACCCACTGTTGTACCGTCACTACGGTTCCCTCGGAGAGCTCGTAGCCGTCGAGTTCGACCGGTTCCGTGGTTTCGCGTACCAGACTCTGTACCGGCGGGTACACGCGCATTCCCTCCCTGATCGTCCGTTTCGTATACGGCAACTCCTCGACGACGTCCATCGACAGCGGGCCCCCGTTCACCTTCTCGTCGAGTTCGGCTCGCAGCCGATCCGCTTGCTCGGGGTTCGTTGCCAGCAGGAAGAGGGTGTAACTCAACGCGAGCGCGGTCGTCTCGTGGCCCGCCAACAGCAGCGTCACCACCTCGTCTTTTATCTGCTCCTCGTCGATCCCCTCCACACGTGATTTCGCCTGCAGGAGCCGCGAGACCACGTCGTCTCCGTCGGCGTCGTGCGCCTCGACGATCTCCGATGCGATCGCATAGAGCGTCGAGAGCGCGTGTTTGTACCGCCGGTTGCCGGGCGTCGGGACGCTATCGGGAATCTCGATGGGACGCTCGAGTCGTTTCTCCGACCGGTTCATCACCGCCTCGAGGGCGTCGGCGATGTTGGACTCGTACTCCCGAATGTCCACGTCGAACAGGGCCTTCGCCGTGATCTCGACGGTGAGGTGCATCATGTCCGCGTGGATGTCCCGGACCTCGCCGTCGCGCCAGTCCGTCAGTAACCGCTCGGTGTATTCGACGATCAGCGGCGTGTAGTCCGCGAGTGCCTCGGGATGGAAGGCCGGCTGCATCCGGTGACGCTGTTGTCGCCAGAGTTCGCCTTCGCTGATCAACAGGCCGTCGCCGATGATCGGGTTGAGAATCCGTCGATACTCCTCTCCTTTGTGGAACCTGTCGTTCTGGTGGACCAACACCTGCTCGACGAGGTCGGGATCGCTCAACTGGTAAAACTCCCTCCCGCCGAGTGTGTACCGTGCGATCGGCCCGTACTCGCGTGCCACCTCCTCGTAGAACGACAGCGGATCGGACGCGAACTGGTAGATGTTCCCCACAAACGGGAGGCCCGACGGGCCCGATGGTTCGCCACCTCGTTCCGTTCCCTTGCGATCGTCCACGATGCGTAGTGTGTCGGCACTCGTTACAATATAATTTGCCCATGTTCCTCTCCGAGCGCGGCATGTCGTCGAATCCGTTCGTTTCGGCGAGTTCGAAATGGCGGTGAGTCCGGGCGGTTCGACGAGTCCGGAGGAAACGGTCAGTGGGCTCCCGACCGTCACCCGTGAGACGTCCCCGTCTCGATCGTCTCCGACTCGTAGTCGATCCCGGCCTCGTCGAGAAACGACTCCAGCGTGGACATTCCGCGATCGAAGTCGAATCCGACGCCGTCGATGTGGGGGTTCCCGTTCTCGGTCGGCTCGAGCTCCCAGTGTGCGTGGAGTTCGATCCGGTCGTCGTCGCCGCGCCAGCCGCGGAGGTGGGTCTGCCACCAACGGTAGGTCGTCCCCTCGACCGTCTCGCGTTCGTACACGACACGGGCGAGATTCAAGACCTCGCCGCGTTCGTAATAGGAGAACTCCCAGTTCGGCGCGAAGCTGTACGCGCCGAGTTCCGCCTCGAGATCATCGACGGTCCGATCGACGACCAGGTACTCCCCGGACGGCCGCGGTGCCGTGAAAAGCGCTTTCCGCAGCTGGCGATAGCCGGTCCGAACGGCGTCGAACGGCACGTGAACGACGTCCCAGAGGTCGACTCCCGTCATCTTCCGCTCGACGAACGACGGGACGTCGGAGCCGACGCGAGCGTCGGGGTGGGTGTCGAGGCGAACGTTGGAGTGAGCGTCGAGGCAAACGCTGGGGTGAGCGTCGAGGAGATCTCGGCTCCCGTACGTATCCACTTCGTGTGCATAGGTACCATTGATCTCGAACTCACTTAGGGCTTCGTTCCCGGACCGCGAGTTCACGGCGGCAGGCTCACGCGCCGTTCGAGCACGTACGAGTATCTCGAGTCGGCCGTCCACTCCTCGACGCTCGTCTCGTGGACGCGGCCCGAGGAGTACACGCGCTCGTCGTCGAAGGCGATCACGTGTCGCGGCCAGGGGTAGGGCCACTCCCAACAGAACCCGAGCCCGACGTCGTCGCGGTCGTGTGCGGCCGCCCACGAGAGCGCGACGAGCGCGTAATCCTCACAGTCACCGCGACCGGTCTCGACGCACTCGCGCGGACGCCGCGCGAAATCACGAACGCCGTTCCAGGGGTCCTCCCGCCAGGAGTACTCCGAGCGCGACCACTCGAGGAGGTCGAAGGACTGCCACCAGTCGTCGCGGTCGACGTAGCGGGCGGGCGCGATGAACGTGAACGGCGTCCAGCGACGGACGTCCATGGACGTCCATACGCTCGCCGAGGGTAATAGTGTGGGTGGTGTTCTCACCCACCAAGGATGTGCGGGGTTCGCCGACGCGGCACGAAGTCACCACGTCACGGGGTCGTTCAGTCGGACTCCTCGCGCATATCCGGGGGGAGGAGGTTCGGGATGCCGTCCTCGATCGGATAGACCTCGCCGCAGTCGCTACAGGTGAGCGTTCCCTCGAGGATCTCCTCGTCCGTGCGGTCCTCGACGTCGAGCTCCAGATCGTGTTTGTCGAGCGGACAGCAGACGACGTCCAGAAGCGACTCCTTCATGCCCGGCGGTACGCGAAGGGACGCAAAAAGCCTGCGGGTTGGCCCTCACTCGTCCGACGAAAACGGGTTCGCGAGCTCGATCGTCTCCTCGCGGCCCGGCCCGACGCCGACGGCGTAGACGGGCGCTTCGACCTCCTCGCTCACGTACTCGAGGTACGCCCTCGTTCCCTCCGGAAGCGCGTCGTATCCTTCGCGTGCGACGGCCCCGGAGTCGAACTCCGGCCAGGGATCGAACTCGCGGAAGACCGGCTCACACCGACCCCACTCCTCGGTGGTCGCGGGCATGACCTCGAGCCGCTCGCCGTCGAGCTCGTAGGCGTGACAGACCTTCAGCTCGTCGAGCCCGGCGAGGACGTCGACGTGATTGACGGCGATCCCCGTGAATCCGGAGACCCGGGAGGCGTGTCTGAGCATCGGCACGTCGAGCCAGCCGATCCGACGCGGCCTGCCGGTGACGGTGCCGAACTCCCCGCCCTTCTCGCGGATGAAGTCCGCGAGTTCCTCCTCGCGGTCGGTCGCGTCGAGTTCGGTCGGGAGCGGGCCGGTTCCGACCCGCGAGAGGTAGGCCTTCACGATCCCGACGACCTCGCCTTGCCCGACGACCGTCGGACCGACGCCGGAGCCGACCGCGGCGCCGCCGGCGGTGGGGTTCGAGGACGTGACGTACGGGTAGATCCCGTGGTCGATGTCGATGGAGGTCCCCTGTGCGCCCTCGAACATGATCCGGTCGCCGGCCGACCGGCGGGCGTGGAGGAACCGCGAACAGTTGATCGCCATCTCACCGGCGGCGAGCCGCTCGCCGTATTCGACGTACTCCGACACGAGCGCGTCGACGTCGAAGGCATCGGCGCGATCGCTCCCCTCGAGGTCGAGCCCGTAGATGTCCTCGGCGATCGCCCGCTTTTGGGGCACGACGTATTCGAGGCGCTCGCGAAGCACCTCCGGGTCGAGCAGGTCGCCGATCCGGATCCCGCGTCGGCCGGCCTTGTCCTCGTAGGTCGGGCCGATGCCGCGGCCGGTCGTGCCGGCGTCGAGGTCCGAATCCGACTTCGCCTCCTCCTCGATCCCGTCGAGCACGCGGTGGTACGGCAGGATCGCGTGTGCGCGCTTGGCGACGCGGACGTCCGGATCGAGTCCCCGCTCGCGCAGGCCGTCGATCTCCTCGAAGAGCGTTCGTGGGTTGACGACACAGCCGTTTCCGAGGACGCCGACCTTGTCGCGAACGGCGCCGCTCGGCACTAACGATAACTTGTACTCGTCGCCGCCCTGGACGACGGTGTGGCCGGCGTTGTCGCCGCCCTGATAACGGACGATCACGTCCGCGTCCCCTCCCCACCGGTCGACGAGGGCGCCTTTCCCCTCGTCTCCAAGCTGGGAGCCGACGATGGTGACAGTCATACACCCGCCATTCTACAGGCCCTGCTAAACCGATTACGGTCCGGACCGGTGACCCGAAGCTCGCCGGAGCCGGCTCCGGATCCGTTCCCCGCCGCTCACCCGCCGGTGTCGTACTTGTAGGTCGCGGAGTCCGGATCGATGCCGAAGTCCTCCGGCGACTCCTCCGATTCGGAGCCGTCGGTCTCCTCCGGCGCGGCGTCCTTGAACGCCTTGCGGGCACCGGACGGGATCTCGAAGTCGTCGACGTCGAGCCGCAGCGCGACCACGTCCTCGTCCACGGTCGAGCGCTTCTCCGCGAGACGCTCGCCGAGGCGGTCGGGGAGGGTGTCGTCGTCCACGCGATCGAAACCGAACCGCTCGAGGTAGCCCGGCTGGTCGGTGAGCGTGTAGACGGTCGAGAACTCCTCGGCGTCAGCGGTTTCGACGAGCCGTTCGATCACGTGCGCGCCGACGCCCTGGTTGCGCCAGGCCTCCAGGACGCCGATCCCCGTGAGCTCACAGAGTTCGGGGTCGCCTTTGTGGATCCGGAGCCGCCCGAAGCCGACGCGTTCGTTCGACTCCTCGTCGACCGCGATGACGTAATCGCGCGACCGGAAGGCGGCGTCGTCGAGGCCCATGTCCTCGATGTGGTCCAGAAGCCACGCCTCATCGCGGTTCTTGGCGTCGCGGACGTACATACCCGACCTAAGCGTCCCCACCGTGAAAACCGTTCCCCGGATCCGGGCCCGAATTCGCCATCGCTCCCAGTGACGACGACGTTTCCATCACCCATCGCCGTCACCTGCTGCCGTCGCCGTCAATCCGGAGGCTGGCGCCGACGACGACGCGGCCGGGGGCGCCGGGGACACAAGAACTAATGGACCCGACCGCCTCGGTCGTGGCGTCATGTCGACCCCCACGATCCGGTCCGTCGAGACCGTCCCGCTCCGGTCCACCCTGGAGGAACCGTTCGGCTACGCCCAGGCGTGGGTCGGCGAGCGAACCGCCCTGCTGGTCCGCATCGAGGCCGACGACGGAACCGTCGGCTGGGGCGAGTGCTGGGGTCCGATCGCCGGCACGCGCGAGACGATCACGGACCTCCTCGCGCCGATGATCGAGGGCGAGGACCCGACTGCCGTCCGACGGCTCCACCGCGAGATGTACGATGCGACCCGGGCGGCCTACCAGTCGATCGTCCCGCTGCCCGCGATAAGCGGCGTCGACGTCGCGCTTTGGGACCTCCGGGGGAAGCTCGCCGGCGAGTCCGTCGCCTCGCTGCTCGGCGGCCGCCGCCGTGAGGACGTCCGCGCGTACGCGACCGGCCACTACTTCAAACACGACGCGTCGCTCGCGGAGCAGTACGACCGCATCGCCGCGGAGGCGGCCGAAAACGCCGATCGACTTGGCGCCGTCAAGGCGAAGATCGGCCTCTCGCACGTCGGGTACGGACCAGAGGAGGACATCGAACTCGTCCGTCGGATCCGCGAGGCGGTCGGCGAGGACGTCCACGTGATGGCCGACGCCAACTACGCCTACGACGCCGCGACGGCCCGCCGCGTCGGTCGGGCCCTGGAGGACCTCGACGTCTACTGGTTCGAGGAGCCGGTCCCGCCGGAGGACCACGACGGCTACGCCGCCCTCAGCGACGCCCTCGACGTCCGGGTCACGGGCGGGGAGTGTCACACGCCCGCGGAGATCGCGGACCTCCTCGCCGCCGGCGCCCTCGATATCGTTCAGCCCGACGTCTGCAACGTCGGCGGGCTCTCCTCGGCGTCGGACGTCGCGACGCGGGCGGAAGCCGCCGGGACTCCCGTCGTCCCCCACGTCTGGGGAACCCCGGTCGCCATCGCCGCGAGCCTCCAGCTCATCGCGACGTTCGACGGGCAGGCGGAGCCCTGGCTCGAGTTCGACAACTCCTCGAACCCGCTTCGCGAGGACCTCGGCATCGGCGGATTCGACGTAAGCGACGACGGACGCGTCTCCGTCCCCGACGGACCCGGCCTCGGCATCGAGATCGACCGGGGCGGGCTGGAGAAACATCGGATCGAGGAGTGAGACTCGGGATCTCGAACGTCGGTTTCTCCCGTTATCTCCCGTGACGGCGTCAGACGCTCGCAATACCCCAAAACGTCAAACATTACGTATCTCTCAGTTGTCCGTTCAACCACAACGACAGGCAACACGGGCGATCGGGGGGACACGTCGGGGGAACGGAAGTCGTAACCGGACCTTCGCGTGCGATCGACTTTCTCGCGATCCTTCGACAGCCCGTTGTACGAATCATGAATCCGAAACAACTCTTCATGGACGATCGAGCGGTCAGTCCGTGATCGGCGTGATTCTGATGGCCGCGATCACTGTGATCCTCGCGGCCGTGATCGGTACCTTCGTGCTCGGTCTTGGCGACGACTTGCAGGATCAACAGCCGACCTCGAGCTTCAATTTCGACTGTAATGCCGGCAACACCGGAAGCGTAGACATCACTCACACTGAGGACGATACGATCGACGCAGACACGAATACGGTTACGGTAACTGCCTCTGAAGGTTGCATAGCCTCACCGGACACTGGCAGTAACCAGTGGCCAGCGGAAGAGATTTCTGCGGGAACGTCACGCACGTTCAACCATGATGCTGGATCTCGGTCTGGCCAAACCGTGAACGTCAACTGGGAATCCTCCTCCGGCGGATCCTCAGCCACGCTCGCCTCGGACACCGCGCCCGAATAGCTAACTCGCTTTCGGGTCACTCTTGACCCACTTTTTTCACACTCGCCAGAACCATCTCCGTCCCTACGGATCCTCTCAAGAACCCCGCCTCAAACCGGCACGTCCTCGGGTCCGATCGACTCCCGCTCCGGTCCCTCGCCGATCGACACGTCGCCGTCGGACTCGCTCGCTTCGTCGCCGGGCGGTCGCAACACGATCGTCGCCCCGCAGGTCAACGGCGCGATCAGTCCCGCGACCACGGTTCCCGGCCTGGCCAGGGAGTCGCGGACGACGACGCGGGAGTCCGGATCGAGCCCGTAGCGTTCCACGAGGCTTGCCGACGCCGAGAGCGCCTCGCCGTGGGTGACGCTCCGGCCCTCGCCGCGATCGGCGTCGGGAGCAGTACTCACAACCAGCGGATCGTCGGGGTCGAGGTCGGTCGGCGGGAACGCGGGGTTCTCGCTCCAGACGTCCGACTCCCAGTGGGTGATTCGCGGGTCCTCGGGCGGGTCGCCGACGGCGACGATCCGGGTCCCCGGCGACGCGTCGAGGGACTCGGCCTCGGCGGTTGGCACGACGAGCGCCCGCGCGCCCGCGTCTCGGCTGGCGGGGACGTCGAACCGAACGTGTGCGCCGAGGAGTCCGGCGCCGAGGAACGCGAGGACCGAGGGCAGGTCGGCGACGGGAGCGATTCCCACCTCGCTGCCGTGGCGGACGCCCTCGTGGCGAAGCGCGTTGCCGCCGCGGTAGGCGTTCGTGATCACCTCGCGGTAGCTCCGCTCGCGTCCGTCCGCGGTCACGAGCGCGAGGTCGTCGCTGCGTCGATCGCGGGCCAGCACGTCCGCGAGCGTCTCCATGCCGGACACTCGCGGCGAGGCGAGCATAAAGGTCGTTATCTCTCCGGCTCGTCGCCCTCCGTGCCGGTCCCGGTCTCGATGTCGGCGTCGCTCCCGCCGTCGAGAACCCTCGCCAGGCGCTCGGCGACGCGACCGGCCACGACGTCCTTACCGCCGCGCGCTTCCTCGACGTCGGCGGGGTCGTCCTCGCCGGCGACGAAGAGCACGCGGGTGTCGTCCTCGCCCATCACGCTCGCGTCGTTGGCGACGACGAAGGCCAGCCCGACCCGATCGCGAATGCGGTTCGCCTCCCGAACCATCGCGGCGTCGTCGCCGGACGTCTCGGCTTTGAACCCGACGATCGGGAGGTCGGGGTGGTCCCTCCGCACGGAGTCAATGAGCTTCGGCGTGGGCTCGAGTTCGACCGACAGCGGGGAGCCGGAACGGATCTTCTCCTCGACCGCGTCCGCGGTGAAATCGGAGATGGCCGCCGCCGAGACCAGCGCGTCCGCGGTGACGCAGGCCTCCGAGACCGCCGCGAGCATCTCGTCCGCGGTCTCGACGCGTTTCACGTCGGCGTACTCGACGTCGGGGCCGTCGTGGACGAGCGTGACGCTCGCGCCGCGGACGTAGCAGGCGCGCGCGACCGCCCGTCCCGTCCGACCCGACGCCCGGTTCGTGAGGATCCGGATCGGGTCGATGTACTCCGTGGTGGCGCCGGCGGTGACGACGACGTGTCTGCCCGCGAGCGTCCGTGGCGTGGTCGCGCGCGCGAGCGCCGTGGCGATCGCCTCCTCGCTCGCGATCTTCGCCTTCCCCTCCTCGATCCGCGGGTCGACGAGGTCGACGCCCCACGACTCGAGGGTCGCAAGCGCCTCGAGCACGCCGGGATGGTCGTACATCGGCTCGTGCATGGCGGGCGCGAGGACGACCGGGACGTCGGCGCCGAGGGCCGTGGTGGCACAGGTCGTGACCGGCGTGTCGTCGATCGCGGCGGCCATCTTGCCCGCGGTGTTGGCCGTCGCGGGCGCGACGAGGAACACGTCCGCCCAGCCGTCACGCCCGCAGAGCGCGACGTGCTCGACGTCGCCGGTGATCTCCTCGACGACCTCGTGGTCGGTCGCGAACGACAGCGCCCACGGATGGATGATCCGCGTCGCCGCGGGCGTCATCACCGCACGGACGCTCGCCCCGTGGCGTCGGAGCTCGTGGGCCAGTTCGACGGTCTTCACGGCCGCGATGCTGCCCGTGACGCCGAGCGCGACGTTGACCCCCGAAAGCATCGTGTGCCCGATTCGGCGGTGTGGGTTAAATACCCTCCCGAAACGACGACCGTCGACGCTCCGGAGGGTGAGTGCCGGGAGAGGAGTCCCGGGACGCCGCGTCCGGATTCGGCCACCGAAAGACCCTTGCCTCGAGGGGTGAATCCGCGTGATATGTTCCCCGCGACGGACATCCTGCTTCAGCAGGGCGGCGCCGCGATCGCCCTTCTGTTCGGACTGCTCGCCCTCCTCGTCCAGCTCGCGCTCGTCGTCTGGACGTACATGGACGCGAAGACGAACAGCAGCCACCCGGCGTTCCTGTGGGCGATCGTGATCTTCCTCGCGCCGCTTCTCGGGATCGTGTTGTACGTCCTGCTCGGCCGCGACCAAGCGTGAGACGCGAGCGAGACACGGATCGGTGACCTGGCGAGAGAGCCTGGCCGGCGCCTCACTCCTCCGGGACGCGCCCGAGCTCATCGTCGACGAGGCTCGGGTGGGTTCGCTGGCGCTCGCCGTGCGGCTCGGCGAAGTGCTCGCGCATCTCCGCCATCGACTCGCGCTCGCGGGCCAGCCGTTCCTCCTCCGTGATCTCCTCACATCCCGGCGGAACCTCGCGACCGCGGTCGGTGAAGTATCCCTCCGGCGCCACCCAGTCGTGGTAGAAGGGGACCTCGGCGTCGTGGATCAGCGTGATCGCCGTTCGGGCCCCGTCGCCGGCCGCCACGACCGCCTGGTGGTACCGCTCGGCGAGCCGCCCCGCGGCGTAGATCCCCTCGACGGAAGTGCGGCCGTGTCCGTCGTCCTCGACGTACGTCTTCGAGCCCGCGTCCCGGAGGTCCGCGCCCGCCGGCTCGAGGTACGACGCGTCCGACCACGAGGCGGCGACGACGCGGTCGGCGACGATGGTCGAGGGATCCGAGTTCTCCTCCGAGCCCGTCGACGACCCCGCCGGCTCCACGGTCGCGAGGAATCCGGCGTTCGCGCGGTCGGTCGATTCGATCGCGGTCACGCGGACGCGTCGCAGGTCGGCGCCGTTTCGTGTCGCCTGCGAGCGCTGCAGATCTAAGAGAAGACGAGGGTTGATTCCGGCGGGGAACCCGGGGACGTTCTCGACGTGTGCGTTCCGCTTCAGGATCGACTCGCCGGCCGTCGCGACCACCGTCTCCAACCCGGCGCGTGCGGTGAAAGTGGCCGCCGAGAGTCCCGCAACCCCCCCGCCGACGATCAGGACGTCGACGACGTCGTCCGCCGTTCGATCGTCCGCCGTTCGATCTCCCTCCACGTCCTCGTCCGCCGTTCGTTCCGGTGAACCGTTCATGCCGGTGGCTGGCGGAGTTCGTACATATATCTCCCGGGTTCGATCGTCGACGAGCGAAAAGGCGGGAAGTCGGACGGCGGTTCGGTGCGGCCAACGGGACGTCCGAAGCGTTCGACGGGGACGTCCGAAGCGTTCGACGGGGACGTCCGAAGCGTTCGATCGAAGCCGTCCCGGATCGCTACTCGTCGGCGCCGCCTTCGTCCGTTCCGCTCTCGTCAGCGTCGCCCGTGGCGTCCTCCGCAGCGTCGTCCTCCTTGCTCGCGAGCAGGTCGTGATCGGCCAGGATCGACTCCTTTTCCTCGGCCGAGCGCTCGTGGAAGTCCTCGTCGTCGACCTCGATGGTCGCGACGCCGACGCCGTCGGGGGTGAGCCCGTCGTCGTCGTTCACCTCGGCGAGCGCCTCGAGGGCGAGGCCGATCGCCGCCTCGATCCCGATGTCCTCCGAGTAGTTCTCCTCGAGGAACTCGCGGACGTCGGAGCGGTTCGCGCCGATGGAGAGCGCCTGCCACTCGTAGGGCGTTCCGGAGGGGTCGGTCTCGAAGAGGCGCGGCTCGCCGTTCTCGATGCCGCCGACGATGAGCGCGACGCCGAACGGACGCGCGCCGCCGATCTGGGTGTACTGTTGGATGTGGTCCGTGATCTCCTTTGTCAGCGTCTCGATGCCGATCGCCTCGCCGTAGCGCAGCCGGTTCACCTGCGCCTGCCGGCGCGCGAAGTCGATGAGCTGTCGCGCGTCGGCGACGTGGCCGGCGGAGGCGACTCCGACGTGGTCGTCGGCCTTGTGGATCTTCTCGACGCTCGCGGGCTCCATGAGCGGCGAGCGTGCGCGCTTGTCGGCGACGAGGACGACGCCGTCCTCGGCGCGGATCCCGATGCTCGCGGTGCCGCGTTTGACGGCCTCGCGCGCGTACTCCACCTGATAGAGCCGACCGTCGGGGGAGAAGATCGTGATGCCGCGGTCGTACGCCTGCTGTTGGGCTTGTCCCTGCATGTAGTATCACTCGAGGTCGAGTCGCGTCGCGCCGACGTGGCCGCCGTCGACCGACACGTCGACCGCGTCCTCCCGGACGACGGCCGGTCGATCGCCACCCTCGAACGCGACGTCTCTCTGTGGCGTGATTCGGCTCGCCCGACCCATATATCTTTCCTCACAGGCCCGAACCGTTCCCGAGACGCCCCGGACGTGGACGCCGACCGGATCGCCGTCGACCTCGGAGACGCAGGCGATCGCCGCCCGTGCCTCCTCGAGGTGGCCGTGTCGGACTCGAACGACCGCCTCGCCCGTGCCGTTCTCGAAGGAGAAGGACAAAACCGACAGGACCGCGTCGGCGCTTCCGGGGTCTCCGAGCAGGTTTCCGGCGGCGTACCAGAGAGCCCGCTGGAACTCCCGCCGTCGGACCGTCGCGTCCGGCCACGCCTCGATGCCGACCGCGACGTATCGCCATCGCGGTCGCAGGTGTTTCGGGAGGTGTTTCACTCCGAATCGCCTCCCGCCTCTCGATCCCCATACTCCTCTCGATCGGATACCGGTCCCTCGTATCGCCCCAGCCGAACGCCCGGCTCGACGAACGCGTCCGAGAGCCGGTGGCGGTTCCGATCCGTGATCGTCTCCCACGCGTCGAGCCCCTTCCGGATCGCCTCGTGCGAGAACCCGATCGCCTCGCCGACGGCACACAGCTCGCGGGGCGCCCGGAGCTCCAGATGCGATCGCGCGTTCGCGCTGACGACGTAGGGAGAGTCGTAGTGGTCGAGGATCTCACGGAGCTTGCGCAGCCGCGAGAGCACCTTCACGCGTTTTCCGCCGCTCTCGCGGAGAACGGGGCCCAGATCGAACTCGACGTGAACGTCGTGTTCGCGTGCCGCCTTCGCGAGGACGTGGTTGAACCCGCCGCCGCGGTCGGTGGGTCGCGAGAGCACGTCGACGCGGTCCGACTCGACCGCGAACCGGTTGAGCCCGTCCGATCCGCCCCGCACGGAGAGCACGGGGAACTCCGGTCTGAAGTTGCCGACGGAGCCGCTTGCGCTCGATCGATCGTCCGACTGCACCTCGACGCCGGCCACCACGTCGATCCCGTACTCCTCGCGGAGCGCCTCGAGGTCGCTCGAGACGTTCGATCCCGGATCGCTCGTCGCCGCCCGCGTGCGAACGACGATCCCGTCGTATCCCATACGCGCCGCCGTTTCGGCGAACCGGGCGACGGTCGAGTCGCCGTCGGGATACGCGTGGACCGCCTCGTACATGCCCGCGGATTCGCCGGCGGGGGATTTGGGGGTTGCGCTTGTCGCCGCGTCGGAGGCGATGGATGGATAGATCGTTCCCGGAGAGGCCTCACCCCTCGAGTTCGTCCGGATCGCGTGCGGCCTCGACGACGTCGACCGCGGCGCGGTTCTCGGCCACGTCGTGGACGCGCACGACGTCGGCGCCGCGTTCGACCGCGACCGCCGTCCCGGCGACGGTCGCGTGTTCGCGATCGTCGGGTTCGTAGCCGGCCGCGCCGTACATCGACTTGTGGGAGTGGCCGACCAGGATCGGACAGCCGAGCGCCGCGAACTCGTCCGTCCGTCCGAGCAGCTCGAAGTTCTCCGCCGCGGACTTGCCGAACCCGAGGCCCGGATCGACGATGACGTCCTCGCGGTCGATCCCCGCGGCCTGCGCGCGCAGGATTCGTTCCCCGAGGTCGTCTATCACGTCCTCGACGACGTCGTCGTACTCGACGTCGGTCCCCGGATCGACCGGCGTCTCCACGCTGTGCATGATCACGACCGGACAGCCGGCCGCCGCGACCACCTCCCGCATCTCCGGGTCCTCGAGGCCGGTCACGTCGTTTATCAGGTCCGCTCCCGCCTCCAGGGCCGCCGCCGCGACGTCGGGTTTTCGCGTGTCGACGGAGAGTGCCACCTCCCCCGCCGCGACCGACGGAAGCGACTGCAGCGCCTCGACGACCGGGACGACGCGGTCGACCTCCACCTCGACCGAAACCGGATCCGCGCCCGGCCGCGTCGATTCGCCGCCGATGTCGATGACGCTCGCGCCGTCCTCGATCATCCGGCGGGCGGCCTCGACGGCCGCCTCCGGCGAGTCGTGCTCGCCCCCGTCGTGAAACGAGTCGGGCGTGACGTTGAGGATGCCCATCACGACCGGCCCCTCCTCCCAGGGACGGTCGCGGCCGTCCCCCCCGGCTTTCGAATCGGTCTCCGGTTCGATCCGGGCGCGGATCGAGTTCGCGATCCCCGAGAACTCCGGTCCGGTGGCCGCGAGCGACTCGATCGTCTCCCGAAGCTGCGCGAGGGTGCCCGAGAGGACCACGTCGATGAGCTCGCCGTCCGCGCCGCCGGAGACCGCACACGACCCGCCGGCGGCGATCACCTCACGACGAACGGTCTCCACGCGGGAGCTGGCGAGCCGAAGCGTCACGACGCGGTGTGGAATCTCGCCGCGGCGTCGGTCCCGTTCCGTCGTCGGCACGTTCGCGTCCTCGAGGACCGCCTCGGCGTCCGAAAGGGACGCGACGCGTTTGGGTACGGCGTGTCCGGTGTAGCCGGATCTGGCCTCCGCCACGGCGAAAAGCGATCCGGTGAGGAGCACGCAGTCGTCAGTATCGGCGCGGTGCCGTGCGGCCGCGAGCGCGGCCTCGACCGACTCGACGGCCTCGACCGACCCCGCACCGACGTCCGAGAACGCCGCTGCGAGCACCTCCGGGTCCTCCGCCCGCGGCACGTCCGGCGCGCAGGTGTGAACCGAGGTCGCCTCCGGCAACGCGTTCGCGATCCCCCGGTGGTCCTTCTCGTGCATCGCCGCGAGAACGATGTGGAGGTCCTCGTAGTCGTACTCCGCGAGCGTCCCGGCCAGTCGCCCACATGCGTCCGGGTTGTGCGCCCCGTCGAGGACGACCAGGGGGTCCGTCCCCACGACCTCGAACCGACCGGGCCAGTCGGCGCGCGCGAGCCCCTCCAGAACGTGCTCGTCGGTGAGTGTGACTTCGTGATCGCCCGATTGCTCCGCATCGAGTGCCTCCCCATGTCCCGGTTCGATCCGATCGACCGTCTCGTGGGCGAGCGCGGCGGCGATAGCCGCGTTCGTCGCCTGCGCCCTCCCGACGAGCGGGATTCGGGCGTCGTAGTCCCACTCGTCGCAGCGGATCTCGATCCGGGCGTCCGTCGGGCTTTTCGCTCCCGTACGGGTTTCGAACCTGCCGTGGTAGACGGCCGTAACGTCGGCACGTTCGTCGGGGATCGAGCCGTCGCTCACCGACTCACCCGCCGTCGAGTTGCGTCCCGCATCGGCCACGGTCGTCACCGTTCCGCCGGCGTCGGCGACCACCTCCCGGACGACGGCGAGCGCCTCGCCGTCGCAGGCGGTGACGAGCGGAACCCCCTCGGCGGCGATCCGCGCCTTCGTGCGGGCGATCTCCTCGATCGTGTCGCCGAGGACGTCGGTGTGTTCGAGCGAGACGTTCGTCACCGCCGTCGTTATCGGGTCGACCGCGCTCGTCGCGTCGTGTTCGCCGCCGAGGCCGACCTCGAGGACGGCGACGTCGACGTCCCGGCGTGCGAAGTCCCAGATCGCCATCGCCGTGACCACCTCGAAGAAGGTGAGCGGGTCGCCGTCGGCGGCACGATCGACGAGCCACTCGCGCGTCTCGGAGATGAACGCGGCGACGGCCGCCTCGCTCATCGTGCGGCCGTCGACGCGCACGCGCTCCGTGAGGTCCTCGAGGTGCGGCGAGGTGTACAGCCCCACGGAGAGGCCGCTTCGTCGGAGGATCGACTCCGCGATCCGCGCCGTGCTTCCCTTCCCGTTCGACCCGGCTATCTGGACGAACGCCAGGTCGTCCTCGGGGTTCCCGAGGTGATCCAGGAGCGCTCGAACCGACGCCGTCCCGGGATCGACGGAGAAACGGCGGAGGCCGAACAGGAAGTTCGATGCCTCGTGGTAGTCCATACGTCCGGGGTGGCCCGGGGTTCGCTTGAGGGTGACGGTGTGGGATCGTCACCGTCGCCAGAACCCGCCGGTGAAGACGACGAGGGCGGGCAGGATCTCCAGGCGGCCCACCCACATCAAAAAGACCATCCACAGCTTGGTCGTCGCCGGGAGCGCCAGATAGGACCCGAACGGACCGAGCCGGCCGAACGCCGGACCGATGTTCCCGATGGCGGCGAGGCTCGCGCCGATCGCCTCGAGGGCGGTCAACTCGAGCCCCACGCGGGCGGCGTCCAGCGCGATCACGAGGACGCCGAGCGCGAACAGGACGATATAAAGCAGGGTGAAGCCGATCACGCCGCGGATCGCGTCCTCGTCGACGACGTGGCCGCCGAGGCGGATCGGCTGGACGACGTCCGGGTGCGCGGTCTCCAAGAGCTCGCGGCGAAGCACCTTGAAGACGATGAGCCATCGGACGATCTTGATCCCGCCGCCCGTCGACCCGGCGGACCCGCCGACGAACATGGCGAAAAGCAACGTCAGCTGTCCGTAGGTACCCCACTGGGCGAAGTCGCTCGTCGCGAACCCGGTGGAGTTCAAAAGCGAGCCGATCTGGAAGGCGGCGTGTCGAAGTGCGGGCTCCGCCGTCCCCTCGGTGGTGCCGCCGATCTCGAGCGGCGGCGCGACGCCCGCGTACAGCAGGCCGAAGACGACCGCGACGAACGTCGCGACCGCGCCGGCGTAGGTCCGAAGCTCCGTGTCGCGCATCAGATCGCGCGTGTCGCCCGCGAGCACGTGCCAGAACAGCGCGAAGTTGACCCCCGCGACGACCATGAACGGGATGATCGCCCACTGGACCGCGGCCGAGAAGGCCGCGATGCTCTCGGACTGCGGGGAGAACCCGCCGGTCGGCATCGTCGAGAAGGCGTGGGCGACGGCGTTGAAGAGGTCCATCTCCGGCGCGAACCCGAGGAGGTGGAGCCCGTACAACACGACCGCGAGCCCGACGGTGAACGCGAAGTAGACCTTCCAGAGGACCCGCGCCGTCTCCTGGATGTGCGGGGTGAGCTTCTGGAGCTGCGGTCCCGGCGCCTCGGCCTGGATCAGGTCGGCCCCGTTGACCGCGAGCTCCGGAAGGATCGCGACCATGAGGACGATGATCCCCATGCCGCCGAGCCACTGGGTGAGCTGGCGCCACATCAACAGCGCGTGCGAGTGGCGGTCGGTCGAGATCTCGCCCATCACCGTCGCGCCCGTCGTCGTGAACCCGGAGGTCGACTCGAAGAGCGCGTTGACGGGATGTGCGAGCGTCGATTCCGTTCCGTAGCCGGCGAGCAGGTAGGGGATCGTGCCGACGACCGCGACCGCGAGCCACGCGAGCGCGACGAGCAACAGCGCCTCCCTCGGGCCCAGATCCGGGTCCGGATCGAGCCGTTCGAGCAGGGCGCCGGCGGCGAGGGTACAGAAGATCGACGCGCCGAAGACGAGGAGGTCCTCGCCGTAGACGAGCGCGACGACGAGCGGGATCGCCATCGCCACCGCCGTGTACTTGACGACGGTCCCCGTGACCGCCACGCTCGTCCGCCACTCGACCTTCAGCGACGCGGACATACGTCCCTCCGCCAACGATGGTCGTTCCGGCGACCGCGATCGGCGTTCGACTCCCCGCTCATACCCCATCCGACCGAAGGAACGGGCAAGAATCCATCGGGTCGCGATCGACGCCGTCTAGCCGGGAGCGGCTGGCGACGGCGTCTCAAGAGCGCCAGTAGCCGGGGGTCAACAGCACGAAGACGGGAATGATCTCGATCCGACCGACCCACATCAACGCGATCATCGCGAGCTTCGTGAGGTCCGAGAAGGGGTGATAGCTGCCGAACGGTCCGGCGATCCCGAACGCCGGACCGATGTTGAAGAAGGTCGCGGCGGCCGCGCTCATCGCCTCGAACTCCGTCAACTCGAGTCCCGTTCTGGCGCCATCCACGGCGATGAACGCCGTGAGCCCGAAGAAGATCACGATCGACACGAGCGTGTAGGCGTAGACGTCCCGGACGGTCTCCTCCTCGACGACCCGGTCGCCGAGTCGGATCGGACGGATGGCCGAGGGGTGGGCGGCCGTAAAGAGGTCCCGGCGAAACCCCTTGAGGACGATGATCCATCGCAGGAGCTTGATCGAACAGGTCGTCGATCCGGCCATCCCGCCGAGGAACATCAACAGGAACAGGACGTGTTTGGAGGCCGCCGACCAGCCGTTGAAATCGATCGTCGCGAACCCCGTGGTGGTGAGGATGGAGACGACCTGGAAGCTCGCGTGGCGGATCTTCGCCTCGATCGGCAGCGACGTCTCGGGATCGACGAGCAGGAGCAGCGCCAAAAGGACCGTCGTCCCGATCACGACGCCGACGTAATAGCGGAACTCCTCGTTTCGAACCGGACGCAGCCAGTCGCCGCGAACGAAGTGGTAGATGAGGATGAAGTTCGTCGCCCCGATGAACATGAACGGAATGATCGTCCACTGGGCGGCCCGCGAGAACGCTCCGACGCTTCCGGGGTCCGGCGAGAACCCCGCGGTCGCCACGGCGGTGAGCGCGTGGGCGAGCGCGTTGTACGGCGTCATGTTCGGCGCGACGCCGAGGTGGGAAAGCGCGTAGAGCGTGCCCGCACACGCGAGGGTGATCCCGGCGTAAAGCGACCACAACATTCGCGCCGTCTCCTCGATGTGCGGGGAGAGCTTCTGGACGTCCTGGGTCTGCGTCTCCGTCTCCATCAGCTGGGTGCCACCGATGGAGAGCTGGGAGAGCACGGAGATGGCGAGCACGAGGATCCCCAGCCCGCCGAGCCACTGGATGAGTTGCCGCCACATCAGGATCGATCGGTCGTGGACCGAGAAGTCGACGAGCACCGTCGCGCCGGTGGTCGTGATGCCCGACATCGACTCGAAGAGCGCGTCGATCGGGTGGGCGATGACGCCGTTCCCGGCGACGAGAAAGGGGATCGCACCGATCAGCCCGACCGCGAGCCACGCGAGCGCGACCATGAGGAACGCCTCCCGGCCGCCGATGTCCGCGTCCCCGGAGAGTCCCTGGAGGCCCCGTCCGACGACGAGGGTGACGGCGATCGCCGCGAGAAACGGACGCAGCGGCTCGCCGTAATACGCCGCGAGCAAAAGCGGGAACGCGAGGGGCGCCGCGAGCCACAGGAGGATGCTCCCGACCACGCCGAGGCTGGCGCGCCAGTTGACCCTGACCGGGCGGCGTCGAAAGCGGGCGATCCGGCCGAGAGGGTCGGGCATCTACAGCTTCTCCGTCGCCTCCTCGAGCACCGACGTCTCGATGAACGCGACGACGTGGTCGCCGGGGTGGATCTCGGTGTCGCCCCGGGGAACGACGAACTCGCGATCCCGTGTGATGGCGCCGATGACGACGCCATCGGGGAGGTCCGCGACCGCGTCGCGGATCGCCTTGCCGGCGAGCGCGCTCGAGTCGTCGATCTCCACCTCGATCACCTCGGCCTTGTCCGACTCGATGAACGCGATGTTCTCGGCGGATCCCGACTGGGTGAACCGGGTGATCTCCTCCGCGACGACCTCCCGCGGGGAGATGCCGACGTCGACCCCGACGGTCTCGAAGAGGTCGACGTAGGAGCCCCGATCGACGACGGCGACGGTTCGTTCGACGCCGAGGCGACTCGCGAGCAGACACTCGAGGAGGTTCTTCTCGTCGGAGTCGAGCGTGGAGACGAGGATGTCGGCGTCGCCGACGTGCTCGCGCTCGAGAAAGCCCATGTCGGTCGCGTCGGACTCCATCACCACGGTCCCCGGCAGCTCCTCGGCGAGCGTCCGCGCGCGGTCGTGATCCTGCTCGACCAGCCTGGGGGACAGCCCGCGCTCCTCCAGGAGCCGACAGACGTGATAGCCGATCTCCGATCCGCCGATGACGACCACCTCCGCCGACTTCTCTGGCGATTCCTTCGGGGCGATCTCACGCGCGAACGTCTGGACGCTGCGCGGCGAGCCGATGACGACGACCCGGTCGCCCGCGAGGATGCACGCGTCGCCGCGCGGCACCTCCACGTCGCCGTTCCGAAGGATGGCGGCGAAGGTGAGCGAGTCGAACCGGTCGGCCTCCTCGACGGTCTGGTCGACGATCGGCGACTCCTCGTCGATCTGGAACTCCGCCATCTGGACGCGCCCGCCGGCGAAGACGTCGGCGTCCCGCGCCGCCGGCAGGCCGACCACGCGGACGATCGACTCGGCGGTGAGGAGGTTCGTACACACCATGAGGTCGATGCCGAACGCCCCCTCGTCGTGCTTCCAGGTGCGGAGGTACTTCGTGTGTTTGATACGCGCGATCGTGAACGCCTTCTCACAGAGCGCCTTCGCCGTCGAGCAGGCGACGATGTTCGTCTCGTCGTCGTCCGTGGTCGCAAGAACCATGTCGGCCTCCCCGACGTCCGCCTCCTCCAGCGTCTCCACCTCAGTCCCGTCGCCGGTGATCGTCAACACGTCGAGCGAGTAGGTCAACTCGTCGGCACGCTCGTCGCGGCTCTCGACGACGACGACGTCGTGGTCGTGTTGCAGATCGGCCGCGATGCTCTCGCCGACCTGGCCCGCGCCGATGATGACTACGTGCACGGACCGGTCCCCTCGGGTCTCATGCGCCGGCGTTCTCGCGGAGGGGGTAAATGGGTTACCTTCGCGAATCACGCCGTCGCGGCGCTCCTCGTCTTCGATCCCCCCCGATCACTCGCAGTTCGGACACTCGAGATGCTGGACGCCGTCGACGTCGAGCGTCCACTCCAGGGTCGCACCACACTCCGAACACGTCTTCGAGTCGTCCCGATTCGCCTCGGCGGCCTCGGACCGCTCGTCGTCCGCTCCGGGTGCGGGTTGCATACGTGAAATCGGCGGCGGCTCGCGGAAAAGGCTGGCGGCGATCCACGTCGAGGGTTCGGAGGCGGCGGTCCGAAGGGAGCGGTTCGACGTCGACGGTTCGATGCCGACGATTGGACACGCTTAAGAGTGCCCACGAGGAGGATACGGTGGGAACAGCACAGCCGTAACTCCGACTCGCCGAGGTCGCCACGCGACCCACGGCTCGGGATTGCGGCAGTGCACCGCCGGCTCCCACGGCGCGATCACCGGTTCGACGCTCGCGGTCGTCGCGAGCACCGATCGCCGGTCCGCCGCCGGGAGTCGCGGTCACGCTTTTGCGGTTGTGCCGTTCCAAGGACAAACGATGGCACGAATACACACACGACGCCGCGGCTCGTCCGGTTCGGACAAGCCCGTGGCAGACGACCCGCCGGAGTGGAGCGACGTCGACGCCGACGCGATCGAATCCCGCGTCGTCGAGCTGGCCGACCAGGGATACGACCCGAGCCAGATCGGCATGAAACTGCGCGACGAGGGCGTGAAAGGGACCTCGATCCCGGACGTCAAGCTCGCGACCGGAAAGAAGATCACGGAGATCCTCGAGGAGAACGACGCCGCCGGCGAGGTGCCGGAGGACTTCTACAACCTCCTCGAGCGCGCGGTCCGCCTCCGCGAGCACATGGACGAGAACCCGCAGGACCACCAGAACAAGCGGGCGCTCCAGAACACCGAATCGAAGATCCGCCGTCTCGCCGACTACTACCGCGGCGACAAGCTCGACGAGGAGTTCAACTACACCTACGAGACCGCGGCCGAGATCGTCGAGGACTAAAGACGCGTCCCGAGCGCGACTCCCCGTGACCACGACAATGCCCGGAACCACCGCCGCCGAAACCACGACTGGGACGCTCGCCGACGCCGTCGGTGACGCGCCGTTCGTTCGGCTCGTCGCCAGCGACGACGGCGACGCGCTGGCAGCGGCGGCGCTGCTCGCCCGGGTCGCACGCGCTATCGACGTTCCCTACCAGGTCCGCGTGAACGCGGACCCGATCCGCGCGCTCCGTTCGGTCGCGACCGAGGGATCCGAGGCCGAGTCGGCGGACGTCTCGATCGCGATCGGCTCCGGCGCACGAACGGCGGACGTCGACGTGGGATCCGACTCCGGGATCCGCGCCATTTCCGGGACCGACTCCGCAGCGAGCGCGAGCGCGTTCGCGGTCGCACGGAAACTGGGACTCGATCCGGACCCCGTCCTCGCGCTCGCCGGCGTCGTCGCCTCGGACGGCCCCTCCGACTCCGACGAGGTCGGGGACGTCCTCGAGGCCGGCGAACGGCGTGACCTGGTCGAGCGACGACCGGGAGTCGCGCTGCCGTCCCTCGAGTCCGTCGAGGGGATGGCGACGGGACTGGCCGCCTCGACCCTGATCTTGGCGCCCACCTCCGGCGATCCGGAGGCCGCGCGAGAGGTCATCTCGGAGGCCGGGATCGACGAGACGACGGCGTCGGGATCGATGCCAGTCGACGATCACAGGCGGCTCGCCTCGTTGCTCGCGGTCGACGTCTGCGGCGCGCCGAGCGCGAGCGACCGTTCGGCGACCGCACTCGATCGCGTGCTTCGTCCCTACGCGATCGCCGGCTCCGCTCCGTTCGCGACCGTCGGCGGCTACGCCGACGTGCTTCGAGCGCTCGCTCGGGAGGCCCCCGGAACGGGAATCGCGCTCGCCATCTCCGAGAGCGACCCCGACGAGGGGCTTCGCTCGGCCGCGCTCGAGACGTGGCGGTCACACGGCATGGCGGTCCACCGCGCGCTCGACGGCGGGACGGCGAACCGCTACGACGGGGTCTACGAGGTCCGCCTCGAGGCCCCGGACGGCGTCCTCGCGACCGCCGCCGAGGTGGTTCGCGATTTCCGCTCGCCGGAACCGATCGCGATCGCGGCGGACGTCGACGGCGGCCGGATCGCCGTCGCGGCGACGCGATCCGACGGCGTCGGGAACACGCTCCGCTCCGTGGCCGACGAGTTCGACGCCGCGGGTTGGGGCGGCCCGGCGCGCGGCGGCGTTCGAGCGACGGACGCCACCGACGTGGCGCCCGCGGAATTGCTCGAGGCGACCAGGGAGGCGCTCCGCGGATGAGCGAGCCGACCGATTCACACGACACGTCGGACGAGCCGCGACGGACGGCGACGGTCAGAACCCGCCACGACGACCCCACGGTCGTCGACGCCGCGGTCGCCCCGGACGACACCGAGTCGATGGACGGAACCGTCGACGGCGACGCCACGGTCGTCCGCCGGGTGGACCGCGAGACGACCGGCGGCCTGCAGTCGACGGTGGACGACTACCTCCGGAACCTGCACGTCGCCGATCGCGTCGCGGAACGCGGTCGTTCCCACGCGAGCGCATCCGACGGGACGGACGGCGGCCGGAACGCGGACGGGGGAGGCGCGGACGCGGTGGCGAACAGACACGCAGACGAACACGACACCACACCAACACACGACACATGAGCGAACGATCCGTATCCAGACAGAAACAGGGGAAGCGATGGTACTCGGTGCTCGCGCCCGAGCAGTTCGACAGGGCCGAGATCGGCGAGACCCTCGCCGAGGAGCCCGAGCAGGTCGTCGGCCGGACGATCACGACCACGCTCGGCGAACTGAACCAGGACAGCGGCGCGAACAACACGAAGCTGACGTTCAAGATCACGGACGTCGGCAGCGACACGGCCTACACCGAGTTCGTGAAGTACGAGCTGACGCGCGATTACCTGCGCTCGCTCGTCCGTCGCGGCTCCTCGAAGGTCGAGGCGTCCATCACCGTGTTGACGACGGACGACTACCGCGTCCGCCTCCAGCCCGTCTCCTTCACGACGAAGAAGGCCGACCGCTCCCAGGAGCAGGCCATCCGCCGCGTGATGATCGACCAGGTCCACGAGGCCGCCGCCGAGCGGACCTTCGAGGACCTCGTCGACTCCGTGGTCGAGGGACGGCTCTCCTCTGCGATCTACGGCGACGCGAAGACGATCTATCCGCTTCGCCGCGTCGAGGTCCAGAAACTCACCCTCGAGGCGCGTCCCGAGGAGGTCGCCGCCGAGGAGGAGGCCGCGGTCGACGTGGACTCCGAGGACGTCGCCGTCGACGAGTAGGCGACGACCGCACCGCGACCCGATTCTCGTTTTTTTTTCGGCTCGATAGCTACGCCGGCGCGACCGCCGCCGTCGATCGCCGACCCGGAGACGAAACGTTGAAACGCCGCTCCGGCCTACCCCAGGCCATGGAACTGCGGGTCATCGACAAGAGCGAGCAGGAACTCCGCATCGAGATCGCCGGCGAGGACCACACGTTCATGAACGTCCTGAAGGGCGCGCTGTTGGAGACCGAGGAGGTCACCGCGGCGACCTACGACGTCAACCCCGAGCAGTCGGGCGGCCAGACGGATCCGGTTCTCACGGTCAAGACCGATGGCGCCGACCCGCTCGACGCCGTCGCGGACGCCGCCGGGTCGATCACGGACCAGACGACCGCGCTCGCGGACGCGGTGCGGGCCGCCTGAAGCCGGCGCCCCACCTGAAGCCGCGGAGCGCCTGAGGCCGCGATCCCCTCATAGCTACGGCCCGTCCGACCGTCCGGATCCGAGTGCTGCCCGACGCTCGCGGCGGATTCGATTCGGCTCGACTCGCGGACCGCTTCTCGCGAGATCGTGGTCCCCATCTACAGTCGAACCGGGACGCCCCGCTCGTCGAGATACTGTTTGACCTCCTCGATCGTGTACTCGCCGAAGTGGAATATCGACGCCGCCAGCGCCGCGTCCGCGTCGGCCTCCGTGAACACCTCGTAGGCGTCTTCCGGGCCCCCACACCCGGAGGAGGCGATCACGGGCGTCGAGACGCTCTCGGTGACGGCGCGCATGAGCGGGACGTCGTAGCCGTCCTTCGTCCCGTCCCTGTCGATCGAGTTGATGAACAGCTCGCCGGCGCCGCGCGATTCGGCCTCCCTCGCCCACTCGATCGCGTCGATGCCGGTCCCCTCTCTGCCGCCCTTCTTCGTACACTCGAACCAGACCGACTCGCCGTCGACCTCGACGTAGTGTTCGCCCCCGTCGTCGTGGCGGCGGCGGGCGTCGATGGAGATGACGATGCACTGCGAGCCGAAGGCGGCCGCCCCCTCGTCGATGAGTTCCGGCCGCTCGAGGGCGCCGGTCGTGATGGAGACCTTGTCGGCGCCGGCGCGCAGGGTCTCCTTGATGTCCTCCGTCGTCCGGATGCCGCCGCCGACCGTGAGCGGGATGAAACACTCGTCGGCGACGCCGCGGACGACGTCGAGCATGGTCTCCCTGCCGTCCGCCGAGGCCGTGATGTCGAGGAAGACGAACTCGTCGGCGCCCGACTCGTTGTACTTGCGCGCCAGCTCGACGGGGTCGCCCGTGTACTCCAGGTTCTCGAAGTTGACCCCGGTGTAGACGGCCGCGTTCCCGTCCTCGTCGAGGTCGACGTCGATGCAGGGGATGATCCGTTTCGTGAGTCCCATTCGTTGCCGACACTACCCGCCGGATGGGTTAAAAGGGTCCGGGGTCGGCGGGCTGGAGCGAACGGACGGCGGTCCCGACTCGACGGGGAGTGACGGTCAAAGCTCGACGCCGGAGGGGATGAGGCTCTCGCCGCGGAGCAGGTTGCCGTCGGGGTCGTAGACGAGGAACGTGCGCTTGTCGTACGTGACGAGCACCTCGCCGTCGATCGCGATCTCGACGCGGTAGCGTCCCTCCTCGTCGTCGTCAGTGGCCCGCCCGTACTCGCGGGCGGCCCGAATGAACCCGAGGACGTCCTCGGCCGCCTCGTTCAACTCGAGGACGAACTCGCCGGTGACGCGGTTCGTCACGGCGACGACGCCCGTCGCGGACTCATCCTCGATCGGCTCGCGAAGCCGAAAGGCGACGTCCGTCTCCTCGGCCGCGAGCAGATCGCCGTCGGGACCGGTGAGCCGGTCCGTCAACAGTCCCTCGGGGCCGTGAAAGTCGATCCGCACGAACGGCTTTCGCGGATCGCCGTCGCCGCCGTCGCGCTCGACGCCCTCGACCGTCAGTTCGAAGTGGTCCCGCCGCATTTCCCGTTCGACGGTTGGCGGTCTGTGGGTATGAACGTAACGCCCGACGGGTTCGACGCCCGACCGGTTCGACGCGCACCCACCGGTCGTTTTAACCTCCCCTCCGCGTTCGGTAGGGACATGGTCTGGGTCCGCTCGGAATACGTCGGGGAGCTCGCGGTCGTCTCCGCGTGGCTGGCCGCGTTGGTCCCCTGGAACGTGACGTACGCCTCGATCCCGGGGTACGGGAACGCGCTGTTCCTCCGGTATCCGTTCCTCGAGGTGCAGTACCTGATCGGCTGGACGATCGAGGAGCGGTCGTTCTTCCTGCGTCCCATCGGTCGAGCCATCCGCACGCAGGCGGGAGAGGTCGTCTACGACGCCTACATTGCGTGGGCGATCGGCTCCGCGCTGATAGCGCTCGCCGTGTTCGTCTCGATCCTCTATTACCTCGAGGAGGAGCGTCTCGAGGCCGGCCCGGTCGACCCCGCGAAGGTCATCGGCGCCGCGTTGCTCGCCGCCGGTATCGTCCTCGGCGTGACGAACTACCTCCTCGTCGCCCTCGGCGTGCCGGGGATCCCGATCCCAGTTGGGACGGTCCTCGTCATCGGCCTCGGAGGCACGTTGCTGCTGGCCGAACGACGCGAGGAGTGATCCGTCCGACGGATCTCCGGCGGTCCGGTGGTGGATTCTCGGCCGTCTGGCTGCGGGTTCTCGGCGTGCTATCGGCGCCTTCCCGCCCGCGCCCGATCGACGGGACGCCTTTATGGTCCCGGATGGAGTACGCCACACGCACGAAGGATGTCGGGGGAAACGCTCGCCGGCGGGATCGAGGGGCGCATCGAGACGCTTCGCCGCCGCGCGAGGTACACCTGGGAGCTGCTTCGCGGCGTCGACGTCGCGGTGCGTCCGTTTCGACCGGGCGAGGACGGCCCCCTCGGGTCGTTCTCACCGCCGGCGGACGAAACCGAAGTGGACCGCTACTGGGTGAACGCGCCGTTCGCCTACGTCGTCATCACCCACGACGACGAGGAGAGCGAGTACCGGTATCACGCCGTCGAGCCCGACCTCGACGAGTTCGCGGCCTCGCTGCTCGAGCGCATCGTCGAGGACATCCGCGATCCGCTGTTGTACCGCTCGGGAACCGACGCCGCCGAGGAGGAGACGCTCCGCGAGGAGCTCGAGTCGCTGCTCGAACAGTACGGCACCAACGTCGACATGGCCACGTTTCACGCCCTGTTTTATTACCTCTACCGCGACTTCCGGGCGTTCGGAAAGGTCGACCCCCTCCTGAACGACGCCCACATCGAGGACGTCTCCTGTGACGGCTACGACCTGCCGATATTCGTCTATCACGACGACTACACCGACCTCGAGACGAACGTCACGTACGGTCGCAAGGAGCTCGACAACTACGTGATCCGCCTCGCCCAGCAGTCCGGCAAACACATCTCGGTCGGCGAGCCGATCGTTGAGACGACGCTGCCGGACGGCTCGCGGGCCGAGCTCGCGCTCGGCGAGGAGGTCACCCCGCGCGGGTCCGCGTTCACCATCCGCCAGTACGCCGAGGAGCCGTTCACGCCGATCGACCTGATCGACTACGGGACCTTCTCGATCGAGCAGATGGCCTACTTCTGGCTGTGTATCGAACACAACAAGTCGCTCATCTTCGCGGGCGGGACCGCGTCCGGAAAGACCACCTCGATGAACGCGGTCTCGATGTTCATCCCGCCGCGAGCGAAGGTGCTCACGATCGAGGACACCCGCGAGCTCTCCTTGTACCACGACAACTGGCTCTCCTCCGTGACCCGCGAGCGGCTCCACGAGGGGACCGACATCGACATGTACGACCTGCTCCGGTCGGCGCTGCGTCACCGCCCGGAGTACATCCTCGTCGGCGAGGTCCGCGGCGAGGAGGCGGTGACGCTGTTTCAGGCGATGAACACGGGCCACACCACGTTCTCGACGATGCACGCGGACTCGATCGAGACGGTCATCAACCGCCTCGAGAACGACCCGATCAACGTCCCGCGGGCGATGGTCCAGTCGCTCGACATGTTGTCGGTTCAGACGCTCGTCCGGTCGGACGACGAGCGCGTTCGGCGGGCGAAGGTGATAGGCGAGATCGGCGGCATCGACCAGCGGACCGGCGAGCTGGACTACTCGTCCGCCTTCGAGTGGCGGCCGGGAAGCGACGCGTTCGTCGCCAACGACTCCGAGCTCCTCTCGGAGATCCAGGAGGAACGGGGCTGGAACCGCGGGTCCCTCCTCTCGGAGATCCGCCGCCGGGAGCGGTTCCTGGAGATCCTGGTGGATCTGGAGATAACCGGATACAAGCGTTTCACGGCGCTCGTAAACGAGTACTACGCGAACCCCGATCGGGTGATGAACCGCCTCGAAACGGAACTCGAGGGTGCGGACGCATGAGAACGCCGCCGTGATCTGGACCGTCCCCCTCCTCGTGACCGTGGCCGTCCTCGGCGTGCTCGCGCTCTCGTTCGTCCACCGGCGGGTGAACCTGTTCGTCTCGCGGATCGCGCTTTCGGCCTTCGGCGACTACGTCGTCGACTCTCCACGCTCGAACCGGCAGCGCGACCGCATGCGTGCGGCCCACGCGGGCGGGACACATCGGGTGTACGCCGCCCGAACGCTGTTTTACGCCGCGGTTCTCGGCGTCTCCGGGAGCGTTCTCGGGATCTATCTCGCGGCCGGAACGCTCGTGTTCATGGACGTCAACGCCGAAACGATCCGGGGGACGCTACCGGAGCCGCTCTCCTTTTTGGGCGAACTCGCCCGGTTGTCGGCCATCGAACCGCTCGAGCTGTTCGGTCTCCTCCTCCTCTCGTCGGCGACGATCGGCTCCGGGCTGGCGATCGGCGTCTACGTCCTTCGATGGGGCCTCCTGTCGGAACGCGCGAGCTCCCGCGCGGCGGCGATCGACGCCACGCTGCCGCGGACGGTCGCGTTCGTCTACGCCCTTTCGCGGTCCGGGATGGCCTTCCCGACCGTGATGCGGACGCTCGCGGAGAACGAGGACGTCTACGGCGAGGCCGCGACCGAACTCGCCGTCGCGGTCCGTGACATGAACACCTTCGGGACGGACGTGTTGACCGCGCTGCGGCGGACCGCACGCCATACGCCGAGCGAGAACCTCGAGGAGTTCGCGGAGAACCTCGCGTCGGTGCTCGGCTCCGGGCGGTCGCTACCGGAGTACCTCCACGACCAGTACGAGCGGTACCAGGAGGAGTCGGAGTCGAGACAGGAGCAGTACCTCGAGCTGCTCTCGACGTTCGCGGAGGCGTACGTGACGGTCCTCGTCGCCGGACCGCTCTTTTTCATCACCATCCTCGTCGTCGTCGGCCTCGTCCTCCAGGACACGATCCCGATCCTGCGTGTGATCGTCTACGCCGGCCTCCCCCTTGCCACCGCCGGCTTCGTCGTCTACGTCGACAGCGTCACACGCACGATCGGGACCGACCGAACGTCCCTCTCGGACGCGACGGACGCGATCGTCCCGGGGCGATTTACCGCTCTCGGGGCGATCCGTGGCGGTTCCGGCTCGAACGTGGGCGCGACCGACGGAGGAGTCGAGGACTCACGGACCGGCGGCGAACGACGAGCGCACGACCACCAGCGCGAACGGCTCGAACAGTACGACCGCCTCCGACGGACGTTGGGATGGGCACGGCGGCCGGGGGAGCTACTCCTGCGGCGGCCGATCCTCTCGCTCGCGTTGACGCTCCCGGTCGCGGGCGTGTGGATCTGGACGTCCACGACGCCGCTTTCCGCCACGTCCCCGATCGGCGTCGTCCGGGCCGTCGACGACGCGGTCGTTCAGTCGACGATCCTCGTCGGGCTCGTCTACGCGGCGCTCTATGAGGTACAAAAGCGGCGGACGCGTCGCATGGAGTCGGCCGTCCCCGACTTCCTTGATCGCCTCGCGTCGGTCAACGACGCCGGGATGACCGTCGTCGAGAGCCTCGAACGCGTGGCCGACTCCGACCTGGACGAGCTGACGCCGGAACTCGAGCGGACCTGGCGTGACGTCCAGTGGGGTTCGGACGTCGAATCGGCGCTCTACCGGCTCGAGCGACGCGTTCGATCCCCGCTCGTCTCCCGATCCGTCGCGCTGATCGTCAACGCGATGAGCGCGAGCGGCGACGTGGCGCCGGTGCTTTCGATCGCGGCCGACGAGACCCGAGCCGCCCGGCGGCTCAGACGGGAGCGCCGGCAGGTGATGTTGACCTACCTGATCGTGATCTACATCTCGTTTCTCGTCTTCCTCGGGATCATCGCCTCGCTCACGCTCGCGTTCATTCCCGCGATCGAACAGGCCGCGGGATCCGGGGTGGGCGAGGGCATAAGCGGCGGAACCCCCGGCGGAGTCGGCGGCGTCGGCAACATCGCGGAGGGATTCGGGGACGTCGACATCGCGGGCTACGAGCTGATCTTCTATCACGCCGCCATCATCCAGGGGATCTGCTCGGGAGCCGTCGCCGGACAGCTCGGCGAGGGCGACCTCCGGGATGGCGTCAAACACGCCGTCATCCTCCTCGTGTTGACCTTCGTGTCGGTCGTCGCGATGGGCCTCGCGTGATCGGCGGCGGTTCCCGTTTCGTCGCTACCACTTATGCACGTCCGGGCCGTCACTCGATCCGTGGTCCACCTCACCCGTGATCTGTTGGCCGTCCTCCTCGAACACGCGGCGGAGGCGGAGCCGACGTCGACGAACGTTCTCCTCTCCGCGACGCCCGCGGAGGAGCTGATCGGGGAGACGGACGATGTCGACCCGGGAACCCCGGTCTTGACGCACTTCACGCTGCCGGACGTCGGGAGCTCCGTGAACTCGGTCTTCGGGATGGATCTCTCGACGCCCTCCGAACGCGGCCGTGCCCGCTTCCTGTCGCACCCGGCCGGCGGGCTCCGGATCGACGAGACCGACGATCTGTCGGCGGTCGTGATCGTGGCGGTGCCGCCGTGGGAGGCGGACTGCGTCGCGGCGTTCGATCGGGCCGGTCGAAAGCTCCCGTTGACGATCGTCGATGCGGTCCCGCCCGAGGAGTCGATCCCGGAGTGAGACCCGTGGGGACGGCTCGTCCGGACGGTCGCTCCGGGACGAGTCGCCTGGATTTTTGAGGCAACGGATCGAACGGGGACACAATGGCTGTCCGGCCCCCAGGAAACGACGACGAGACGCCGGAGGCGATCGAGTTCGGGATCGCGGCGCTCGACGCCCGCCTCGAGGAGTCGGACCTCTCGTTCCCGGCGACGAGCGAGGAGGTCCTCCGGGGCATCCCGGCTCGTGAGATCCCCTACGACGCGTCCGGACATACCCTCGATCTTGGTGACGCGCTCGAGCGTGCGGGTCCCGAACGGTTCGAGACGAAGAGCGAACTGATGAACGCGTTACACCCGATCTTCGAGGAGCGTCGCCGCCGGGGCGGCGGGTCGATCCTCGAGCGGCTCCGCGACGCCTTGCCCTTCTAACTCTGAGACGTGGTGGACGCGGTCTGCTCGCTCACTCCGATCGACGGTCACGTCCCTCGATCTCCTCGCGGTGAAGCGTGAGGATCATGTCCGCGAGCACGCCGAACATCAGAAGCTGAATCCCGAGTAGGATGCCGGCCGCCGAGACCACGGCGAGGATCTCGTGGCCCACGCTCCGAGTGATCCACTCGTAGAGGACGTAGGCCGCCACGAGCGCTCCCGAGAGCGTCGCCGCCAGACCGACGCTGCCGAAGTAGAAAAGCGGGTTGTTCGTCTTCGCCTTCCGGTAGAGCTCCAGGAAGATGATCCCGCCGTCGCGGACCGGACGCAGGTTCGTGTCCGACCCCTCGGGACGCGGCCGGTAGGTGATGTCGACGACGGCGACCGAGACGTCGTGTTTGACGCACTCGACGGCCATCTCGGTCTCGATCCCGAACCCCTCCGCGGTGAGGTGGAGGCGCTCGAAGGACTCGCGGGTGAACGCGCGGTAGCCCGAGAGGATGTCCCGGTAGTCGGTCCCGTGGATCCGGGCGAACGCCCGGTTGATGATCCGGTTTCCGATCCGGTTGAGCCGGGTCATCGCGCCCGGCTTCATGTCGGCGAACCGATCGCCGATGACGTGTTCGGCCCGCCCGGAGCGGAGCGGCTCGAGCATCGTCTCCGCGTCTTCGGCGTCGTACGTCGCATCCGCGTCCGCGAGCAGGACGAACTCCGCGTCGACGTGATCGCGGACCGCCTCCCGGACGGCCTGTCCCTTTCCCTCGCCCGACTGTTCGACCACGCGCGCGCCGGCGTCCGCAGCGAGGTCCGGGGTCCCGTCGGTGGAGCCGCCGTCGATCACGAGCACGTTCTCGAAGCCACACTCGCGGTACTCGCGGACGACGTCGGCGATGGTGGCGGCCTCGTCCATCGTCGGGAGAAGCACGCACACGTCCGGGGACCCCGTCATCGTCGAATCGTGGTCCGTGTGGGTGGTTAAGTATGCGGGTTCCTCGTCGACGGTCCCCGAACGGGGGTCCCGTTTTCACCGCCGGAGCCGCGGTCCCTCGTCGTTCACGCCTCGATGAAGTCCGGCTCGGTGCGCTTCTCCTCGCGCTCGCTCCGGAGGTGCTCGATGAAGTCGTCGAGGTCGACGTCGCCGCGCTCGTTCTCGAAGCGGTCGCGCACCGAGATGGTTCCGGCCTCCGCCTCGTCGCCGCCGACGACGATCATGTACGGGAGCCGGTCGTCGTGCGCCTGGCGGATCTTGCGACCGACCGTCCAGTCGCGGTCCTCGACGGAGACCCGGAAGTCGGCGTCGTCGATCGCGTTCTTCACGCGGTGGGCGTACCCGAGCGCGTCGTCCGAGACGGGGAGCACGCGGACCTGCTCGGGCGCCAGCCAAAGCGGGAAGTTGCCCTTGAAGTGCTCGATCGTCACGCCCATGAACCGCTCGATGCTGCCGAGCAGCGCCCGGTGGATCATCACGGGGTGGTGTTCCTCGTTGTCCTCGCCGGCGTAGGTGAGATCGAGGCGTTGCGGAATGTTGAAGTCGACCTGGACGGTGCCGATCGTCCACTCGCGGCCGATCGCATCGCGGGCGTCGAGGCCGATCTTGGGGCCGTAGAAGGCGGCCTCGCCCGCCTCGACGTCGTACTCGAGCCCCTTCGACTCCAGGGCGTTCCGGAGCGCGTCCGTGGCGTTCTCCCAGATCTCGTCGCTCCCGACCGAGTTCTCGCCCTGCGTCTCCAGCTTGTAGATGATCTCCAGATCGAACTGCGCGTAGACGTCCTCGATCACGCCGATCGTCCGGCGGATCTCGTCTTCGATCTGGTCGGGTCGGACGAACGCGTGGCCGTCGTCCTGGGTGAGCCCCCGGACCCGGAGCAGCCCCGAGAGCTCGCCCGACTGCTCGTTGCGGTAGACGGTTCCGAACTCGGAGTAGCGAAGCGGGAGGTCGCGGTAGGAGTGCTGGGAGTCGTCGAAGACGTGCGCGTGGTTCGCGCAGTTCATCGGCTTGAGGCCGTACTCCGTGTCGTCCTGCTCCCACGCGAACATCTCGCCCTCCTCCTTGAACGCGTCGTAGTGGCCGGTCGGCTTCCACAGTTCGGCCTTGTTCAACTCGGGCGTCCAGACCTCCTCGTAGCCCAGCTCGTCGTTCTTCTCGCGGATGTACTCCTCGAGCTCGCGGCGGATCCGCATCCCGTTGGGATGGTAGTGGGCACACCCGGGCGAGTGGTCGGGGATGGAAAAGAGATCCATCTCCCGGCCGATCTTCCGGTGGTCGCGCTCCTCGGCCTCGGCGCGCATCTCGATGAACTCCTCGAGGTCCGACTCCGACTCGAAGGCGGTCCCGTAGACGCGCGTGAGGCTCTCGTTGTCCTCGTCGCCGCGCCAGTAGGCCGAGGAGATGTTGAGGAGGGTGACGGCGCCGATCTCGCCGGTCGAGTCGACGTGTGGCCCCTGACACAGGTCCTGCCAGTCGTCCTGGACGTAGAAGCTGACCGTCTCCTCGCCGGCGGCCTCGGTCTCGAGGATCTCGCGTTTGAACGGGTTGTCGGCGTAGATCTCGAAGGCCTCCTCGCGGTCGCGTTCGACGCGATCGATGTCGTAGTCGGCCTCGAGTATCGCCTCCATCTCCGCTTCGATCGCCTCGAGGTCGTCCTCGTCGAGGTCGACGCCGGTGACGTCGTAGTAGAACCCGTCGTCGGTCGGCGGGCCGATCGTGAGCTTCGCGTCCGGATACAGCCGCTGGAGCGCCTGCGCGAAGACGTGGGCCGCCGAGTGGCGCAGGACCGTGAGGTACTCGTCCGAGTCCTCGGTCACGATCTCGATCTCCGCGCCGTCGTGGACCGGGTCGTGTTTGCTCGCGAGTTCGCCGTCGATCTTCCCCGCCACGGTGTCGCGACCGAGCCCGGGGCCGATCTCGTAGGCGACGTCCTCGAGTGTCGACCCGTCCGGCACGGTCAACCGCGATCCGTCCGGAAGGACGACCGTCACGTCGGCCTGCGCATCGGTCTCGCTCATACGTTCGGGAAGCCGGAGGATCGGGATAAGTGTTGTTGGATGGCGGGACGCCGACGAATTCGCGGACCGGAGGTCGACCGCCACGCCCTCGATTTTCGATCGCGCCTCGGTTCCGCAGTCGCTGGGACCTACTTACGCCTCGGCGCCGTAGTCGGCCGGCAGGCCGTCCTCGGGGACGACGCCGTCCTCCCAGCCGCGGGCGTCGTAGTACTCGTCGATCGCCGCCTCGAGATCGGGGATGTCGTAGGGGAGCGTGTCGTCCTCGCCGTCGACGCCGCGCCGGTTGTTGAAGTGACGCTCGAGGGTCACGATTCGGGCGCCGACCGCGAGGAGATCATCGAAGTCCTCGCCGAAGAGCGCCTCGTACCGCTCGGGGTTCATGTAGTCGCGAGAGAACTTGCAGACGACGCCGGCGTCGTTGAGCGCCATCAGGTTCTCGCGTTCGACGAGCCGGCCGGCCTTCCCGAGGGTCCCCTCGGGATCGAGGGCGTCCTCCTCGGGGACGAGCGGGTACTCCACGGAGTAGAAGGTCGCGTACATGTGGTCCGCGCCGCGGTTCGAGACCGCATACGAGAGCCCCTGTCCGTGCAGGACGCGGCCCTCGTGGGCGGCGAAGTCCATTCCCTTGACCGACCAGTTCTCGACGCCGAGCTCGTCGTGACACCGGTCGATCCCCTCCGCGAGCAGATCGCCGATCCCCTCCCGACGAGCGATCCTCTCGACGGTCTCGTGGATCAACTCGACGTCGCCGAAGGCGTCCTCGCTCGCGAGGTAGGCAGCCACCGTGTTGCCCGCGGAGATGGCGTCCAGGCCGTACTCGTCACACAGCCGGTTCGACTCCATCACGTCGACGATGTCGTCGACACCGGAGTTCGACCCGAACGCCATCGCGACCTCGAACTCGGGGCCCTCGGTCTCGACGCCGCGCTCCTCGTCGCGGGTCGGCAGCTTGCAGGCGAACGCGCAGGCCGAGCAGGTCCCCTTCTTGTACTTCTTCTTCTCGACGGCGTCGCCGTTTATCCCCTCGACGCCCGCGAACTCCCGCTCGGAGAAGTAGTAGGAGGGAAGCCCCTCCATCGCGTTCGCGAGGTCCATCACGGCGACGGTTCCCTGCCGTTTCATGATGTTGTCGTCGGTGGCGGCCTCGCGGTGGATCTCCGACTGGGCCGCGGGGATCTCGATCTCCGGGGCCGAGTCGCCGTCGAAGGTGATCGCCTTGACGTTCTTCGCGCCGAGGACCGCGCCGAGCCCGCCGCGGCCGAACGCGCGCTCCTTCGTGGTCATGATCGACGCGAACCGGACCCGATTTTCCCCGGCCGGGCCGATGATCGCGGTCTGATCGGGCGAGATCCCGCGCTCCTCCTCGAGGTGATCCGCCGTCTCGCTCACGGTCGCGCCGGCCAGATCGGGGATCGCCTCGAACTCGACGCCGTCGTCGCGGACGTGGATCGCGAGCAGCTCGTCGCTCTCGCCGGCGATCTCGACGGCTCCGTAGCCCGTCGCCGCGAAGTTCCGCGACATGAACCCGCCGGCGTTGCTCGAGAGCAGGCCGTCGGTGAGCGGCGAGACGCCGGTGCAGTTCATCCGGCCGGTGAAGCTCATCGTCGACGCCTGCATCGGGCCGGTGGCGAACACGATCCGGTTTTCCGGGCCGAAGGGGTCGACGTCGAAGGGGATCCGCTCGTGGGCGAGCCGGGTGCAGACGCCGCGCCCCCCGATGTAGCGCTCGTGGATCCCGTCGATGTCCGTCTCCTCAGTCGACTGATCCCCGACGTCGACCGTCAACAGCGGACCGCGATTGTGGAGCATGGATCGATCTTGCCCCGGATCCATCAAGAAGTCACCGGACGGAGGGGACGCGTCACCCCGGCCAGGTGGCGCCTCAGCTGCCGCGAACGATCCACGTCAGGTGTCGCGATCACTCCGAGAGCAGTCGTCCGGCGATCGTGTTCTTCAGGACCTCGGAGGTCCCCTCGTAGATCTCGTTGAGCTTGGCGTCGCGGTAGTATCGCTCCATCGGGAACTCGGTCGTGTAGCCGTAGCCGCCGTGGATCTGGATCCCCGCGTTCGCGACCTCCCGGGAGATCTCGGAGGCGTACAGCTTCGCCTGGGCGGCCGCCTTGACGTACGACTCGCCGCGCTCCTTGCGGTCGGCGGCCTCGTGCATGAGAAGCCTCGCCGCCTGCACCTTCGTGTCCATCTCCGCGAGCTCGTGTTGGATGGCCTGGAAGTCCGAGATCGGTCGGTCGAACTGCTCGCGATCCTGCGAGTACTCGAGGGCGTCCTCCAGCGCCGCGCGGGCGATCCCGACTGACCGGGCCGCGATCGTGATCCGGCCCGCGTTGAGCGTTTTGAGGGCGTGCCGGAATCCCTCCCCCTCCGCGCCGATCAGTCGGTCCTCGGGGACGTACATGTCCTCGAAGCGCAGCTCGGCCGTCGGACAGCCCTTGTCGCCGAGCTTCGATTCAGTTCCCTCGACGTGGAACCCCTCGTCCGTATCCGGCCGCACGAGGAACGTGGAGATGCCCTCCCGGTCCGCGTCGGGATCCGTCTTCGCGAAGACGACGATCGAGTCGGCCACCGAGCCGTTCGAGATCCACACCTTCCCCCCGTCGATGACGTAGCCGTCACCGTCGCGCTCCGCGGTGGTCGACATCGCGGGAACGTCGGAGCCGGCCTCGGGCTCCGAGAGCGCGAACGCGCCGAGGTCCTCCCCGCGATTCAACGGCGGGAGGTACTCCTCGCGGACGGACTCGTCCGCGAACTCGAAGACCACGTTGCCGGCGAGACTCGTGTGGGCGGCCACCACCGTCGCGAGCCCGCCCGATCCACGGGCGATCTCACAGAGCGCCAGCGCGTAGGCGTGGTAATCCAGTCCGGCGCCGTCGTACTCCTCGGGAAACGGCATGCCGAGGAACCCGAGTTCGCCCATGCGATCGACGAGGTCGGCGGGGAACTCGTCCGTCTCGTCGATGTCGGCCGCTCGCGGGACGATCTCGTCGTCGACGAACTCCGAGACGGCCTCCCGCATCCGCTGCTGTTCCGCGGAAAGGGACAGATCCATGTCCACCCATCGACGAGCCGGGACTTAGTGGTTTTGCGCTTCCGCGCGTTCGCCTTCTTGACAGTTCGTTGAATAGTCCCGCGTCTGGGAGCCGCGAAGTCGGGCGAGCAACCCCACGAGACTTTTTATCCTCCGTTTCATAGAGGAGGACAGTTGAATGAGCGGACGTGATCCATCTACCGGCGAGGCCGACCTCGAGTGGTGCTACGAGGCGGTCCAGGGCGTCTCCCGCACCTTCGCGTTGACCGTCGACGTGCTCGACGAGCCGATGTCGAGCCACATCTGTCTCGGCTACCTGCTCTGTCGGGTCGCCGATACGGTCGAGGACGCCGGACACGTGCCGCCTGCGGCCCAGACCGAGCTGCTTTCGACCTACGATGCGGTCCTCGACCCGGAGGACTCAACCGAGGTCGAGGAGTTCCGGGCCGCCGTCGACGAGTGGATCCCGGAGGAGTCGGAGCGGAACGCGGACTGGGAGGTCGTCGCCCGCTCGCCGACGGTCATCGCGACCTTCCTGTCCCTCCCCGAGGACGTTCGCCGGGCCATCGTCCCGCCCGTCCGCGAGATGGTGGACGGGATGGCGATGTTCGTCGAGCGGCACGCCGACGCCGGCGGCCTCCGGATCGACGACCGCGCGGAGCTCGAACAGTACTGTTACTACGCGGCCGGGACGGTCGGCAACCTGATCACGAACCTGTTGACCCGCGCCGACGTCGACGACGAGCGGGTCCGTCGCCTCTACGATACCGCCGAGGAGTTCGGGTTGCTCCTCCAGCTCGTGAACGTCTCGAAGGACGTCTACGACGACTACGAGGCGGAGAACAACGTCTACATCCCCGCGGAGTGGCTCGACGACGAGGGCGTCGACCAGGACGCGATCGTCGACCCGGAGAACCGCGAGTCCTCCGCTCGCGTGGTCGACCGGACCGCCGAACACGCACACTCGTTCCTCGACGATGCCCAGGCGTACCTCGAGACGATGCCGCTCGAACACGGAAACACGATGGCCGCCTGGAGCGTGCCGTACCTCCTCGCGGTCGGGACGCTGCGGGAGCTCCGATCGCAGCCCGAGGACGCGCTCACCGAGACGGGCGTGAAGGTGTCCAGACAGGAGGTCTTCGCCGTGATGTCGGCCGCCAGCGAGACGGGCCGCGACTCGCTCGCCGAGCTTCGCGAGACGATCGCGAAAAAGCCGTTCCACCGCGTCTCCGGCGTCGCGGAGTAGGCCGAGGTGACTGCCGCCCGATCGTGTAACTGACGCCCAAGCCACCGGTCCGGATCCGCGTCCTTTTACCTGCGCCGTTGATACCGACGGACATGAGCTTCGAGAAAGACGACCGCGTCGTGTTCCGCGACGAACACAGCGAACACGACGGCGAGGTCGGCACGGTGACCCAGAAGATGGAGACGATGTTCGGCGAGGCCACCTACACGATCAGCTTCGAGGACGGCCAGGAGACCGGCATCGCCGCGGACGCGTTGGAGGAGGCCGACGAGGACGACGTCGACGCTGCGGACGCCGACGCCGAGTAACCGCCGGGTCGATCCGGAGCGACCGCCCGCACGAGACCGGCGAATCGATCAACTCGCGACGAGCCGAACCGCACGCCGACCGAACCCCGATCCCAGAGAGGAAACCGAACCGCATGGCCAGGGTCCCGCTGCACTACGTCGACCTCCGCACGTTCAGCTACGCCACCGAGGACGAGAAACGCGTCAGGCAGGCGCTCGAGACGTTTCTGCCGGAGGACGCGTCGATCGATCGCGCGGAGAGCGTCGGCCACCACGGCGACCGGATCGTCGTCCTCTCGGCGCGCGTCGAGAACGCCGACGACATGCGACACGTCCTCGATCGGTTCGGCGAGCTCGACGATCTCGATCGCGTGATCGAGGAGCTCGACGATCGGGTGGACGACAACTGTTCGTTCTTCTGCCGGCTCGACAAGCAGGCGGCCTTCCGCGGTGACGTCCGGCTCGGCCCCGGCATCACGCTACGCGCGAAGGTGGAGGCCTACCCGGCCAAGAAGTCGGCCGCGGTGGAGAACGCGCGGGAGTTGCTCTCGCGACACGACGCCGATTCGGGCGACGCGACCGACGCCGAGACGCGATGACGTCGGAATCGGGACGGCCGGTCGGCCTGCCGCCCGATCACCGCCTCCGCCCTATGAATCGCCCGGCCACTTGATCGAACAGCCTCTGGAGGGCCGATCCGGAATCTCGACGTCCTCCCCCGCGAGCACCGACTCGATGGCGTCGCGGACGTGGATCGTCGTCGGTTCCGCGTCGGGGTTCAACGCGTCGTCGAGGCGGCCGTGGTACGCGAGCGTCCAGGCGTCGCCCTCGTGGGAGAGCAGGAACGGGTCGGGCGTACAGACCGCGCCGTAGGCGTCCGCGACCGCGGCGGACTCGTCGCGCAGGTAGGCGTCGTAGGCGATGGTGCCGTCCTCGACGAGCTCGCGCATTCGATCGAAGGAGTCGTCCGGATACTCCTCCGCGTCGTTGGGGTTGACTCCGACGACGGCGACCTCGTCGTAGTCGGCCGCGAGCTCGTTGAGGAGGTCGAACTTCGCCTGCGCGTACGGACAGTGGTTACAGGTGAACACGAGCAGGATCGCCTCCGCGTCGAAGGAGTCGAGCGAGTACGTCCCCCCGTCGACGCCGGGGAGTTCGAAGTCGGGAACCGTCTCGCCGCGGGCCAGCTCGGAGTCGGATTCCATGGCGACCATGCCCGACGGTTGACTCGCCAGGAGCAAAAGCGACCGGGTGGCGTCGAGATCGTTCCACGACGCCCCCGAGTCGGGGATCGCCGGCGGACGCGGTGATCGCGAGTCGTCGTCTTTATGTGTGTTCTGGCGACACACACCGTCAATCGCCCGCAGGCCGCGGGCGGGATCACCAATGAGCGCAGACACCACGGACACGACGACTGACGGGGGGACGAGCGCCACGCCGGAGGGCGGCCGGGCCGGCGAGCGCGAGGCCGCCTCGTTCGTCGAGTACGGGATCGAGGACCGCCCGCCGGCCGGGGAATCGTTCTTCCTCGGGATCCAACACTACCTGACGATGGTCGGCGCGAACATCGCCGTGCCGCTCGTGCTCGTCAACGCGATGGGCGCGAGCGACGCCCAGGCGACGACGCTCATCGGGACGTTCTTCGTCGTCTCCGGCGTTGCGACCCTGCTCCAGACGACGGTCGGGAACCGATACCCGCTCGTACAGGGCGCCTCCTTCGCGCTTTTGGCGCCCGCGGTCACGATCGTCGCGGCGGTCGGCGGCCCCTTCGAACTCGCGATGCGCGAGCTACAGGGGGCGATCATCGCCGCCGCCGCGGTCCAGGTGCTCGTCGGCTACTCCGGGCTCATGGGCCGGATCAAGCGGTACCTCTCGCCGGTCGTCGTCGCGCCGGTGATCGTGTTGATCGGCCTCTCGCTCTTCAACGTCCCGCAGATCGTCACCACCGAGCAGAACTGGTGGTTGCTCGGGTTCACCCTCGTCTCCATCGTCGTCTTCTCGCAGTACCTCGAGTCCTACACCCGCTACGCGCGGCTGTTTCCGGTCCTGCTCGGCGTGATCGCGGCGTACCTCCTCGCCCTCGTGTTGTCCCTCGCGGGGATCTACGGGCCAGAGCAGGTCGGCTTCGTCGATCCGACCACCGCGGCGGACGCGCCGCTGGTGTTGTCGATCACCCCGCTGCAGTGGGGAACCCCCTCGTTCACCGGCGCGTTCATCGTCGGCATGTTCGCCGGCGTCGTCGCCTCGATGATCGAGAGCTACGGCGACTACTTCGCCGTCGCCCGCCTCGCCGGCGTCGGGGCCCCCTCGAAAAAGCGCATCGACCACGGCATCGGCATGGAGGGGATCGGCAACGTCTTCGCCGGGATCATGGGCACCGGCAACGGCTCGACCTCCTACTCGGAGAACATCGGCGCGATCGGCATCACCGGCGTCGCCTCCCGGTACGTCGTCCAGGTGGGCGCGGTCGTGATGTTGATCGTCGGCTTCTTCGGTCCGTTCAGCCAGCTCATCGCGACGATTCCACAGCCCATCATCGGCGGCCTGTTCATCGCGATGTTCGGCCAGATCGCGGCGGTCGGGCTCTCGAACCTGAAGTACGTCGACCTCGACTCCCAGCGCAACGTGTTCACGATCGGCCTCGCGCTCTTCGCCGGGCTCGCGATCCCGGCGTACTTCGGCGCGGTCGACGCGGCGGGCGGCATCCAGGGCTTCCGCGAGGGAATGGCCGGTGTCGCGGTCATCGGCCCCGTTCTCGGGAACCAGATCGTCGCCGACACCGTCTTCGTGATCGGCTCGACCGGAATGGCCGTCGGCGGCATCATCGCGTTGATCCTCGACAACACGATCCCGGGCACCCGCGAGGAGCGCGGGCTCGACCAGTGGGAGGCGATCTCCGAGGAGGAACACGAGTTCCAGACCGCCCTCGAGCGGTACTCCGAGTGAGGGTGACGGGACGAGACGTCGACGCGAATTCGTCGGAAGGGGATTCGTGGGAGGAGGACTCGCCGGACGAGGATTTATCGGATACAGATTCGCCGGACGCGGGTTCGCCCGATTCCGTCGAACATCGCGACGCCGGCCGTCTCGGTGGCAGCCTCCGGGTGAGCGACGGTCGGATCGTCGTCGACCCGGCGGGAACCGATCCGATCCTCGTCGATCCGTCGACGGTCTCGGAGGTCACCCATCGATCGATCGCGTGGTTTCAGCTGGTCATGGGCGTCGGGATCGTCGCGTTCGGTCTCCTCTCCGTCTCCCGGCACCTCCTCGGCGCGTTCGCGTTCGTCCTCGCGGGGGCCGCGGTCCTCCTCGTCACCTGGCGGCGACGCGATCGCGTCCGGATCCACGTTCACGGGCGGGCGAAGCCGCTTTCGGTGTATCCCGAGGAGCCGGAGACGTTCCTGTCGGCGGTCGAGGAGGCGTTGGAGGAGGCCTCACCTACGGAGGAGCCCTCCGGGGATTCACCGCCCGCGGAGACCCGGTCTCCGGAGGAGTTGTGACCCCGTTGGGTCGATCACGCGCGGACGGGCGTCAGATCACGCGTCGACGGGCGTCAACTCGCCCGCCTTCGAGCGCGCCTTCGAGACGATGGCGGGCTTCGCCTCGAACTCGACGGTGACCTGATCGCCCGCGTACGACTCCGTCTCGACGTGGCCGTGATCGTGGATCCACGAGACCACGCTCATGGTCTCATCGGTCATGGGCAACACGAGCCGCTCGCGCTCCCAGTCCGGAAGTTCCGCCTCGACGCGCTCGCGGAGGGCGTCGATCCCGGTTCCCTCCGTCGCGGAGACGGCGATCGGGTTCGGAGCCAGCGTCGACAGCGCCGAGCGCTTCTCGGCGAGTTCGCCCTCATCCAGGCGGTCGACCTTGTTGAACACGGTGCAGATCGGCGCCCGGTTGCGCTCGTGGAGCGTGTCGTGGCAGGTCACGAGCTTCTCGCGCATCTCCCGGACCGGCTCGCTGGCGTCGACGACGAGCAACACGAGGTCGGCCCGATAGACCGAATCGAGCGTCGACTCGAAGGACTCGACGAGCCAGTGGGGGAGATCGGAGATGAACCCGACGGTGTCGGTCAAGAGGACGTCCCGCCTGTCGAGTTCGGCCCGCCGGGTGGTGGTTCCGAGCGTCGTAAACAGCATGTCCTCGGACTCCGCCGTCGTCCCGAGGTCCGGGTGGCGGTCCGCGTTCTCCTCGACGTCGAGTTCCGCGGCGAGCCGCCGCATCAGGGTCGACTTGCCGGCGTTCGTATAGCCCGCGAGCGCGACGAGATCGAACCCCGAGGCCCGACGTTCCTCGCGGCGGGCCCGCTCCGTCTTCGCGATCGACGACAGCTCCTCGCGGATGTCGGAGATCCGCCGTTTGATGTCGCGCTCGACGCTCTCGTCGTACTCGCCGAGACCCATGAACCCGGGGCGCTCGTCGCGTTTCGCGAGGCTCGCCTTCGCCTCCGCTCGCGGCAGCTCGTAGCGGAGTTCGGCCAGTTCGACCTGTAGCTGCGCCTTCCGTGTCCGGGCCCGCTCGGCGAAGATCTCCAGGATGAGGGTGAACCGATCGACGACCTCGACGCCCTCCGGGAGCTTCTTCCCCACGTTGAACGTCTGGTAGGGACCCATGTCGTTGTCGACGACGACGTGGGTCGCGTCGGTCCGCGAGACGAGCTCGGCGAGCTCCTCGACTTTCCCCTCGCCGAGGAGATAGGCCGCGTCCTCCTCGCGGGTCTGTGTGATCCGCCCGGCGATCTCGTAGCCTGCCGCCGCGGCCAGCTGTTCGATCTCCTCCAGGTCGGCCGTTCCGGCGTCGACGCGCTTCGCGAGGACGGCGCGTCGGTTCGCGTTCGTCTCCCGTCCGTTCGGACGGTCCGCGTGCTCGCCGCTCATCGTCGAAGGAGCTCGCGAGCGGCGTACGCGGCGTGGTGTGCTGCCTGCACTGTTTCGCGTTCGCCTATGGTCTCGACGTATTTAAACTCCTCCTGGAAGTGTAGCCCGACGGTTCCCTCCGGCTCCTCGTAGAACTCGCCGCGCTCGGAGACGACCGGTCCGGACGGAACCTCCGGGAGGGACCCGACCGCACGCGCGACGAGATCGAGGACCGCATCGAGGGTCGGCCCCTCGCGAACGCTCGCGAGCCCCATCCCCTCGATCGAGACGATCCGCGTCGAATCGATCCGGGCGTGGACCGCCGCCGCGACCATCTGGTACTCGCCGTCCTCCTCGTGGCGACCGCTGACGTCGACGCCGACGATCTCGGGGATGGATCGGTCACCTCCGTTGGCGGCCGGTCTCCACGACCTCGATCGACGTCACGGCTCGATCTCCGAGGTGAACTCCGGCGTGCCATCGACGCCGGGATCGAGGCGGAACAGCGCGCCGGCGTGTTCGTCCTCCGGATCGGCGTCGATCGCGGCGCTCGTCACGTACATGTCCGCGAGCGACTCGCCGCCGAAGGTGGGCGCTGTCACGAACTCGGCCGGGATCTCGAACCGCTCTGCGATCCCGCCGTCCTCGTCGTGTCGCACGACGGCGTTTCCCTCCCAAAGCGCCGACCAGACGCGTCCCTCCGAATCGACCGTGAGCCCGTCGTACATGCCCTCCCCGTCCGGAAGCTCGGCGAACGTCTCGGGGTCGGAGATCTCGCCCGTCTCCTCGTCGTAGTCGTAGCGGTGGATAACGTTCGCGTTCGATTCGGTCAGGTACAGCCCGCTTCGATCCGGAGTGAACCCCATGCCGTTCGGCAGCTCGAGCGACTCGACGACCTCCGTGATCGTCCCGTCGGGGTCGATCCGGTAGAGGCGTCCGACCGAGAAGTCGTCCATGTCCATCGTCCCTGCGAAGACGCGTCCCTGCGGGTCCGCGATGACGTCGTTGAAACGCATCCCCTCCTCGCCGGCGATGCCGTCGATCACGGTCTCCATATCACCGTTGCGAAGGACCGCGACGTGGCCCTCGGTCAGAAACAACGCCAGCGACCCGTCCGACTGGATCGTGAACCCGCCGACGGACTCGCCCTCGTAGAACCGCTCTACGTCGCCGGTTTCCGGATCGTACCGGTGGAGGTGTCCCGCCGGAATGTCCGTCCAGTAGAGGCGCTCGTCGGCGACGTGCCAGAGCGGTCCCTCTCCGATCTCGAAGCGTCCGTCGACGACCGCCGTCGCGTCCGTTGGCATGCGCTCACGTATCACCGGGGGCGGCATAATACATGCGGGTCCACACGCTCGACGTCCCGTTCATCGTGGTTTTGTCTCTCCCGTCCATCGCGGTCCTGCTTCTCCCGTTTTGTCCTTCCCTTCATCGCGTTTCGTGCGCGTCGCGGTCGTCCGCCGTGAGCCGCCAGAGCGCGCGCCGGACCGTCCAGGGATCGCGGTCGGTCCCCTCGGCGATCGACAGACATGCGGACAGGTACTCGCGATATTCCTCGACCGTCGGAGGATCGGGATAGGAACGATCGAGGTAGCCGGCCTGCCGAAGCGCCTCCCACTCGCGGGCGCCGCAGACGACGCATCCGTCTGGATCCATGAACGCGAGGAACGCGGTGGCGACCGGGACGTCCACGCCGTCGAGGGCCGTGAGCCGATCGATCGCCGCCTCGAGGTCGCGATCATCCGCGTCCCCGGGGGCGGTCGTGTCCGCGTCCCCGGTGTCGCTCGTGACCGCGTCCTCTGCCGCCGCAGTGATCGCCTCGAGGACGTCCCCGAAGGGGTTGTCGGCGAACCGCTCCTCGATCACCCGCCGCTCGGCGTGCGACTGTTCCCCGAGGTGCCGCCGGAAGTACCACCGGACGACCCACTCCGCGTCCCGTCTCCCGAACTCACCGCGCCGGAGGACCCTCGGCAGGGTCTCCTGCTGTTCGCGTTCGACGGGATAGAACGGCTCCCGCTCGCGATATTCCTCGGCCAGTTCGTCGACGTCCGCGGGCGTGAGAACCATCCCTGTCGGAGGATCGAACTCCGGACGCAGAACGGTTCCGGTCCGCTCGACTCCCCCACGCCACCTACCAACGTCTTCGTCAATCACCAACACACTCATACGCGGAGAGCGAGATGATTCGGGCATATGCACTCGTTCCCGGAGGGGTCCTCGGATGTCCAGTGAGGACGCGGAGCCGACGAAGACCATCTGTCCGTACTGCGGCGTCGGATGCGGGATCGCGATCGACCGCGAGGCGGGCGGCGACGACGTGCAGTTCCGACCGTGGGGTGACGCCCCCGTCAACGAGGGACGGATCTGCATCAAGGGCGGCGCGGCGACGCAGGTCGTCAACCACGAGGACCGGCTGACCGACCCGCTGATAAAGGAGGACGGCGAGTTCCGCGAGGCAAGCTGGGAGGAGGCGCTCGGACGTGTCGTCGAGGAGCTCTCGCGGATCCGCGAGGAACACGGCCCCGACGCCATGGGGTTTTACGGCTCCTCGAAGACGATGAACGAGGAGAACTACCTCCTCCAGAAGCTCGCGCGGCGGTACGGCACCAACAACGTCGACAACTGCACCCGGATGTGTCACGCCTCGACGGTCTACGCGCTGCGGACGAGCCTCGGCACGGGCGCGATGACGAACAGCATGGCCGACCTGGCCGAGGAGACCGACGTCTTCTGGATCCAGGGGGCCAACCCCGGCGAGCAGCACCCGATCGCCAACAGCCAGTACTTCCGCCAGGCGGTCCTTGAGGGCGCCACCGTCATCCAGGTCGATCCACACGCGAACAAGACGACCCGGTCGTTCGAGATCGACGAGACCGACCGGCACATGCACCTCCAGCTGGAGCCAGGGACGGACATCCCGCTCCTCAACGTGGTCCTCAAGACCGTCCTCGAGCGCCACGAGGAGGAGCCCGAGGCAGGCTGGATCGACGAGGCGTTCATCGAGGAGCGCACGGAGGGGTTCGACCACCTGACGGAGACGCTCGCCGACTTCGATAAGGAGGCCGCCGCCGAAGAGTGCGGCGTCCCCCTCGAGGACATCGAGCTTGCGGCCGAGAAGTACGCGAGGGCGGACAACGCCGCCATCTTCACCGGAATGGGGATGAGCCAGCACACCTGCGGCGTCGACAACGTCCAAAACGAGATCAACCTCGCGCTCGTCACCGGCAACCTCGGCAGGCCGGGCACCGGCGTCAACCCGCTTCGCGGCCAGAACAACGTCCAGGGGACCTCCGACGTCGGCGCGATGCCGAACGTCCTGCCCGGCTACCAGCTCGTCGACGACGACGAGGCCCGCGAGAGCGTCGAGGACGTCTGGGGCTTCGAGGTCCCCGACGAACCGGGACTCACCAACGTCGAGATCTCCCACGAGGCGGGAAAGTCCGTCCACGGGCTATACGTCATGGGCGAAAACCCCGTGATGTCCGAGCCGGACGCCAACCGCGTCGCGGAACGCCTCGAGCGACTCGATTTCATGGTCGTCCAGGACATCTTCATGACCGAGACCGCGGAGTACGCCGACGTGATCCTGCCGGCGACGACCTGGGCCGAACGCGGCGGCACCGTCACCAACACCGACCGGCGCGTCCAGCGGATGCGCGGGGTCGGAAAGATCCACGAGAACACGAGACACGACCTGGAGATCGTCTCGGAGGTCGCCACGCGCCTGTTCGGCGAGGACGCCGGATTCGACTTCGAGGACCCCGAGGCGGTCTTCGAGGAGCTTCGGGAGGTCTGTCCGATCTACCACGGGATGACCTACGACGGCCTCGGCGAGGTGGGCCTCCACTGGCCCTGCTACGAGGAGGGCGACGAGGGCGACCCCTATCTGTACGCGGACACCTTCGACACCGAGAGCAGCCTCGGACGGATCGAGGGCGTCCGCCACCAGCCGCCCAAGGAGACGCCCGACGAGGAGTACCCACTGATCCTCACGACCGCGCGGCTGGAGGAGCACTACAACACGGGGACGATGAGCCGGCGCTCCCCGCGGCTCAACGACCGACACCCGGAGAACTTCGTCGACGTCCACCCGAACGACGCCGAGCGGTACGGGATCGAGGACGGCGACTACGTGCGGATCACCTCCCGACGCGGCGAGATCGAGGTGAAAGCGCAGGTGACGGAGGACATCAAGGAGGGCGTCATCTGGACGACGCCGCACTTCGCGGCCGCCTCCGGAAACGTCCTCACGAACGACGTGCTCGACGAGCGGGCGAAGATCCCCGAGTACAAGGCGGCCGCCGCGGAGATCGAGGTCGCCGTCGGACCCGGGTCGAACGAGGAGAACGCGGAAGACGCCGAACCCGCCGACGACTGATCGGCTGGCCTGTCACTGAACAGCCGTTTTCTCCTTGTCGCGGACCTCGACGCCGGCGATCCGCGTGTCGGGGTACTGTCCGTCGTCGTCCTTCTCCGCGGCCTTCACCATGTCCCAGACGACGTTGAGGCCGGTTGTGACGCCCTCCAGCGCCTCCATCTCACAGCCCGTCTTGCCGGTCGTCTCGACGGCGACGGTGAGCGTGACCCGATCGCCCGCGACCTCGAAGTCCGTCTCGACGTTCGTGATCGGTATCTGGTGACACATCGGGATCGTCTCCCAGGTGTGTTTGACCGCCTGGACCGCTCCGATCCGGGCGGTCGCGAGCACGTCGCCCTTCCCGATCGCGTCGGCCTCGATCGCCTCGATCGTCGAGGGGGTGAGACGTATCTCGCCGCGAGCGACCGCGCGCCGCTTCGTGTCCGGCTTGTCCCCGACGTCGACCATCTGGACGTCGCCGTCATCTGTCGTGTGTGTCAACTCGTCGGTCGCCTCGGAGTCCGCCGGGCCCTCACTCATCGGTACGAAGGGCCTCCGGGAGCCGGTCGATTAAGTCCGTCGCCACCAGTCCGTACCCCCGCTCGTCGACGACCAAGTCCCCCGCTCGACCGTTCGCGTAGGCGCCGATCGCCGCGGCCTGAAGCGGCGACTGGGTACACGCGAGCGCGCCGACCGCGCCGGCGAGCACGTCGCCGGTCCCGCCGACGGTCATGCCGGGATTCCCGGTTCGGTTGACGCGAAGGGCCTCGCCGTCGGTGATGACGTCGTAGGCCCCCTTCACGAGGACGGCGTGTCCGAGGTCGGCGGCGAACGACCGGACGAGGTCCGCACGCTCGCGCCAGTCCTCTGCGCTCGGCCCGCCCATCCTCCGGAGTTCGCCCTGGTGTGGGGTACACACCAGCGTCGCGTCCGTCTCGACCTCGGGAACGACCTGTAGCGCGTCGGCGTCGACCACGGCGCGTCCGTCGTAGGCTCCGAGGAAGCGCTCGACGAACTCGAGGGTCGCGTCGGCGTCGCCGAGTCCCGGTCCGAAGACGACGACGTCCCTGCCCTCGGCGAGTTCGGAGATGCCATCGAGGTGGGACGGAGCCAGCGTCTCGCCCGCGAAGCCGTGAACGATCAGGTTCTCCGAGAAGCCCTGCACCTCTCGGGCGACCGACTCGGGGCAGGCGACCCGAACGAGGTCGGCGCCGGCACGTAGGGCGGATCGCGCGGCGAGCGTCGGCGCGCCGGTGTAGGGACCGCCGCCGACCACGAGCACCTCGCCGTGGTCGCCCTTATGGCTCTCCGGCTCGCGTCCGAGCGCGAGCAGGTCGCCCGGCCCGGTGAACAGCTCCGCCGCCTCCGGGATCCCGATGTCCGCGACCGTCACGGGGACGCCGAGAGTTGCCAGTCCGGGCTTGCCGTCGTGGAACGTGACGACGCGATCCGCCTCCACCGCGAGACGCTCGCCGTCCGGACCGGGTTCGACCTCGCCGGTATCGGCGTCGACGCCGGAGGGGACGTCCACGGCGACGACGGTCGGCGCGCGCGCGTCGGCGTGGGACCCGCTCGTACTCGCGTCAGCATCCGATCCGCGACCGCCGCCGACCTCGTTGATCCGTCGGATCACGGTACGCTCGGGCTCGCGCACGGCGCCGGTGACGCCCGTTCCGAGCATCGCGTCGACGATCACGTCCGATCCCTCGAGATCGAGCGACGCGGGCTCGGCGGCCGGCGCGGCGACCGCCCGTGCGTCGATCTCGGCGGCCGAAAGCGCATCCCAGTTCTCGCGGGCGATCCCGGTCGAGACCGATTCGCGACGGCCGAGCAGGCGCACGCGAACCTCGAAGTCGGACAGGAAGCGAGCGGCGACGAGGGCGTCGCCGCCGTTGTTTCCGCGTCCGCACACGAGCGTCACGGTCGATCCCGGATCGGCGATCGAACGGATCTCGCGAGCGATGGCGTTGCCCGCCGACTCCATCAGCTTCGCGCGGGGGACGCCGAGGGCGGCGGCGTTGGCGTCGACCGAGGCCATTCGCTGTGCGGTGATCATTCAGGGTTCGCTTCGGCGGCATCCGAATTAAACGTGGGGTGTCCACCCTCCGGTCCGCAACCACTCCGTTCCCCGCTGCTCCGCTCCGCACACAATCTTTTCCCCGGTGCCCTCGCGAAGAGGGATCATGGGACCATCGCGTCCGATATCGCCGTGGATCCGCGAGTTCTGGGGATGGACGGGCGCGACCCTGTTCGTTTTGATCACCCTCGATCTGCTCACCACGATCTACGCCGTCGCCGTGGTGGGGATCGAACACGAGTCGAACCCGGTCATGGCGTGGCTGCTCTCGCGTTCGCTCGTCGTTCTCGTCGGGGTTCACCTGCTCGCCGTCGTGCTGCTCGCCGTGTTGTTCTACGGTCTCGCCGAACTCGTCCGGGAGACCCCGGAACCGTATCGGCGTGGATTGAAGCGCGCGATCGAGGCCTTTCTCGGGATCCTGCTCGCGATCGGCCTGTTCGTGTTCGCGAACAACCTCGCCGTGATCGTCCACGGTCGTAGCCTGCTTTGAGGGCCACTTCCTGGATTGCCGGCCGCCGTCGGTTCGGTCCGACCGCCGTGCCATCGATCGCCGTCCCGTTCCGCGAGGGTTTAAACCGGAAACCGAACAAGCCTCTCCCAGTGAGCACCGACGCACCCTGGTCGGACGTCTTCGGCCACGAGACGCCCTACCCCGAACAGGCGGAGGGGATCGACGCCGCGATCGAGGCGGCACGGGACGGCGGGTTTCTCGCGTTGGAGGGCGCCTGCGGCACGGGCAAGACGATGCTCGCGTTGACGGCGGGGATCGACCGGGTTCGGGATCCGGACTCCCCGTTCGAGCGCGTGTTCGTCCTCACGAGCGTCAAACAACAGTTGCGACAGTTCGAGGACGACCTCGAGACGATCAACGCGAACCTGCCCGACGACTACCGACCGGTCTCGGGACTGACGCTCGTCGGGAAGGCCGACGTCTGTCCGTACGCCCGCGAAAACCGCGGCGGGATCGACCGCGAGAACGTCTACGACCGGTGTGAGGGGCTACGTGAACGAACGCGGAACCTCGTCGGCGACGGCGGAACGACCACGGCCGGCGCGTTGGCCTCGGAGGCCCGAAGCCAGCAGGTGGGGCTGGCCGATTCCGGCGCGAGCTCCGGCGGTGCCGGAACGGATTTCCTCGAGGTGGACGGCGAGGCGACCCCGTATCGACCCGACACGGAGGAACACGAGGGGACCGAATTCTGCCCGTTCTACGCCGGGTTCCTCGAGGACCTCCCGGAGGACGGCGACCCGGTCGAGGCGGTGCCCTTCGATCTGACGTCGCGCGGTCACGTCGACCCCGGGGAACTGGTCCGACTCGCCGCCGGCGCGGGGTCGTGTCCCCACTCCGTCATGGGCGCGCTCGTTCCCGCGGTCGAGGTCGTCATCGGCAACTACTACCACGCCTTCGATCCCACGACGACGGGGACGTTCACCGGCGCCCTGCTCGAGGAGTCGACGTTCGTCGTCTGTGACGAGGCGCACATGCTCGAGCCGCGGGTTCGGGATCTGGTGAGCGACGCCGTCGCCGATCGAAGCCTCCGGGACGCGACCAACGAGCTCACCCGCGTCGTCCAGCCCGTCCGGTTCGACGAGGAGGGGAGGCACAACGACGACGCCGAGGTCGTTCGCGCGGAACTCGCCGACAGCGACGTCTCGATCGAGGAGGTCGAGCGAGTTCGGGAGTTCTACGAGGATCTGCGCGGGGAGCTCGACCGCCGCGTGACGGCCCACCTCGACCGGGAGCGTCCGGACTGGAGAGCGGATCCGAACCGGCTCGAGGACGCGGAGATCCCGCTTCGCGATCCCGAGTCGCCGGGCGTCGACGAGATCTCCGAATGGGCGAGCGAGGAGGGATACGGCGACCGCGTGTGGTCCCGCGCTCCGGCGGTCGGGGCGGTCGCGGAGCGCATCCTCCAGGAGCTGGAGGGCGAGGACCAACAGCGGGCCGCGCCGGGGGTCGGACGCACCGTCTCCGCGTGGTACCGGGAGGACCACGAGACGTTCTTTCGGGCGATAGATCTCGAGCGGACCTGGGACGAGACCGAGCCTCCAGACAGCTGGCGGCGCGCGTACAACGCGCGGTACGCGCTGTTCAACTGCCTGCCGAGTCGAGCGATCGGCGATCGGCTCGACGAGTTCGGCGGCGGCGTGTTGATGAGTGCGACCCTCGAGCCGATGGACGTCTTTCGGGAGGTGACCGGACTCGAACACCTCGCCGAGTCCGGCCGTCCCGTCCTCGAGCGCACGCACGGACTGACCTTCCCGCCGGAGAACCGCGAGAGCCTCGCGGTCGACGCGCCGAAGTTCACCCACGACAACCGCGGCCAGCCCGGCGAGGAGACGGAGACCCGGCTCGCCCACCTCGATGCGTCGATCGAGGTCGCCGCTCGACCGGGGAACGTCCTCGTCGGCATGCCGAACTACGCCGAGGCGCGGTGGATGGCCGGCGAGCTATCGGAACGCCTGGATAAGCCGGTCCTGCTCGACGAGTCGTCCGGCGATCGCGTCACCGAGTCGCTCAAGGACGACTTCTTCGCCGGCGACGGGAAGGTACTCGTCACGAGCCTGCGCGGCACGCTCACTGAGGGCGTCGACTACCGCGGCGACCGGCTCCACGCGGCGGTGGTCTGTGGCGTTCCGATCATCAACACCGCCCGGCCGCGGACGCGAGCGGTCGTCGCGGCCTACGACGAGCGGTTCGGCGACGGGTTCGAGACCGCACTCACCGTTCCGGCCGTTCGAAAGGCCAGACAGGCGATCGGTCGAGTCATCCGTGGTTCGGACGAGCGCGGCGTCCGAGTGCTGCTCGATGCGCGGTACGCTCGCGACACCTGGGACGGCGTCAGGGAGTACCTGCCGGAACACGAACGCGAGGAGTTCCAGCCCGTGAGCACCGACATGCTCGAGTTCGCTCTCGATCGGTTCGAGCGGGGCGATCGTGGGACGTCCAAAGGGGACGATCAACCCACCTCGTAGGAGAGGACGACCCCGTCGTCGATCCGTTCCGTCTCGACCAGATCGAGCGTCGGGAAGTCGTCGATGAACCCCTCGCCGTCCGCCAGCGTCGGCGCCTCCCGTCCGCCGATCACGAGCGATCCGACGTAGACCGACAGCTCGTCGACGAGGCCGGCCTCGAACAGCGAAAAGATCACCTCGCCGCCGCCCTCGACCATCAGCCGGTCGACGCCCCGCTCCCCGAGGGCGTCGAGGCCGGCGACCAGATCGACTCGCTCCGATCCGGAGCGTCCGGTCTCCCGAGCGTCCTCCGTCGACGACTTCGCGTGGGCGTCCTCGTCCGATCGGGGGTCGGTCCCCGCGACGATCACCTCGGCGCCGGACGACTCCAACCGCTTGCGTCGATCGTCGGGGGTGGCTCCGCCGACCAGCAGATAGGTCGTCGCCTCGTCGTCGAGGATCCGGGCGTCGGTCGGGGTTCGGCCCGCGGAGTCGACCACGACGCGGGCGGGATTTCCGGGACGTCCGTTTCGCAGCCGCTGGACGCGACGGTCCTCCTCCTCGAGCGTGAGGTGTGGATCGTCGGCGAGCACCGTTCCGACGCCGACGAGAACGGCGTCCGCCGCCGCCCGAACCCTGTCGACGCGGTCGAAGTCCTCGGGACCGGAGATACGGAGCTGCTCGCGTCGACGCGTCGCGAGCTTCCCGTCGACGCTCTGGGCGGCGTTGACGACGACGTGCATACGCCGGCGTCAGCCCGCGGAATCATGGGCGTTACGGTCGTCTCCGGTGGCAGCCCCTCGATCTTCTCCGTGTGCTGTACGAAATCTCCGGTGTGCTGCGAGCAACCCTTTTGTGCGGTGGCGCCGAATCCCGCCCCGATGGACGTAGACAAGCATGCCGAGGAGCTCGCCTCCGCTCTCGGCGTCGACAAAACGGAGGTCAAAGCGGATCTCGAGAACCTACTCGAGTACAGCGTGCCGATCGACGAGGCCAAACAGAGCGTCCGACGCAAACACGACGGCGGCGGTGGCGGGTCCTCGCCGACGCCGGAGTCCGTCGATCTGGACGAGATAACGACCGACCACGGCAACGTCACGGTCACCGCACGGGTGCTTTCGGTCGGGACACGAACGATCCGGTATCAGGGCGACGACATCACGATCCGCGAGGGTGAACTCGCCGATCCGACCGGGACCATCTCCTATACCGCCTGGCGCGACTTCGGCTTCGAGCCGGGCGACTCGGTGACGATCGGCAACGCCGGCGTCCGCGAGTGGGAGGACGCGCCCGAGCTGAACCTCGGCGACTCGACGACCGTCGCCATGGCCGACGAGCCGGTCGAGACGGACGAGCCGATCGGCGGCGACCGCTCGCTGATCGACCTCGAACCGGGCGATCGGGGTCGAAACATCGAGGTCCGCGTACTCGAGGTCGACTCGAAGACGATCTCCGGCCGCGACGGCGAGACGCCGATCCTCGAGGGCGTCGTGGGCGATTCGACCGCGCGGCTCCCCTTTACGGACTGGCAGCCGCGGTCCGAAATCGAGGAGGGTGCCGACCTCCGGATCGAGGACGTGTACGTCCGCGAGTTCCGGGGCGTCCCGTCGATCAACCTCACCGAGTTCTCCGCCGTCCAGCCGCTTTCGGACCCGGTCGCGGTGAACGACGACGCGCCGCGGCTGTCGATCGCCGAGGCAGTCGATGCCGGCGGCATGTTCGACGTCGAGCTGGTGGGGACCGTTCTCGACGTCAGGGACGGATCGGGATTCATCGAGCGATGTCCGGAGTGCGGTCGCGTGCTCCAGAGCGGCCAGTGTCGCAGTCACGGCGAGGTCGACGGCGAGGACGACCTCCGGACGAAGGCCATCCTCGACGACGGCACCGCGACGGTGACCGCGATCCTGGACCGGGAGCTCACCGCCGAGATCTACGGCGGCGGCATCGAGGCAGCCCGCGAGGCGGCCCGCGACGCGATGGACCGGGAGGTCGTCGCGGAGGCGATCGCCGAGGAACTCGTCGGTCGTTCCTTCCGCGTGCGCGGCAGTCTGTCGGTCGACGACTACGGCGCGAACCTCGACGCCTCGGCGTTCGAGCCCGCGACGGAGGATCCGGCCGCGGTCGCGAGCGACGTGCTCTCCGATCTTCGCGAGCCCGCAGCCGCGACGGACGGCGGGGCCGACGCCGCAAGTCGGGGTGGTGAGCGATGAGCGAGTCCCCGGGGACCGCGGGAACTCGCGAGGTCGCCTTCCGCGTCTTCGCCGCCGAGTTCGACGACGCGACGGTTTCGTACTCACAGAGCGACGAGGAACGGGCGCCGAACTACGTCCTCACGCCGCTCGGCGCGCGTGTCAATCGGCTGTTCGCGGTCGGCGTGTTGACCGAGGTCGAACGCGTCAACGAGGAGACGCGTCGCGGTCGGGTGGTCGACCCGACCGGCGCGTTCGTCACCTACGCCGGCCAGTACCAGCCGGACGAGCAGGCGTTCCTCGAGCGCGCGGAGCCGCCGGCGTTCGTCGCGTTGACCGGCAAGGCGCGGACCTTCGAGCCGGAGGACTCCGATCGCGTGTTCACCTCGGTCCGTCCGGAGAGCCTCAACGCGGTCGATTCGGACACCCGCGATCGGTGGGTCGTTCGGGCCGCGGAGACGACCCTCTCGCGGCTCGCGGTCTTCGCCGCGGCCCTGCAGTCGGATCTCCGGGGCGAGGAGCTTCGCTCCGCGCTCGAGGCGGGCGGCGCGGCCGAGGCGCTCGCGGAGGGCATCCCTCGCGCGATCGACCACTACGGGACGTCCGCGGCGTACCTCGAGGCGACCCGCCGGATGGCCGTCGATGCGCTCGAGCTCGTCGCCGGCGAACGTGACGACGTCCGAGCGCCGGAGATCGAGCCCGGCGAGGACGCCCCCGCCGAGATCGGCCCGCTCCCGGAGACGGACGTGACGATCGCGAAGCCGAGTTCGGTTGGCGACTCGGCGATCGACGATTCGCCGACCGACGACTCGCCGACAGACGGCGAGAAGCCCGCTTCGACTGGGGACGGCTCCGTCGAATCGTCGGGAGGGGACGCCACGATCCGGAGCGCGGACACGGACGGGGACACAGACGCGCAAACGGATACGGACGTCGACGCGGACGCGGTCGGATCGGGCGACGTGGACGAACCGGGCGCGGCCGACGAACCCGAACACGACTCGGCGTCCGATTCCGGCGTGGAGGCGCCATCCGGCTCGAGCACGTCGATCGAGGAACCGGAGCCACGGGACGAACTCGGGGATGTGGACGACGACTCTTCCGAGGATGTCGGCGACGGAGCCGCCGGAGGGGACGCGAGCGCCGACGGGCAAACCGGCGGACTCGGCGACTTCGCCGACCCCTCCGAGACGGGTGATTCGGGTTCGACGACCGATTCGGACTCAACGACCGGTTCGAGTTCGACGGATCCATCGAACGAATCCGCCGACTCAATGGACCCGTCTCCCGCCGGCGGATCGTCGAACACCGACGAGATGTACGAGATGGACGAGGAGGAGCGCTCCGAGGTCCTCGAGGAGTACGGAACGGACTTCTCGACGGGGACCGAGGTCGACGACCCCGGCGAGGCGGACATCGACGTGCCGGACGCGGACGAACTCGCCGACGAGGACGTCCGGAATCCCGGCGCCGACGGGACGGGACCGACCGACGACATCGACGTCGACGCGAGTCCGTCCGAGGGGGACGAATCCGCCGCGTCCGAAACGCCGGAGACGGATACGCGGGCGCAAGCGGATGACGAGCCCGGGGGCGACACCGAGTCGGAGAGCGAAGCGGGGAGCGAGGGTGAAGCCGAGACGGAAGGCGGAGAGGACGTCAACCTCACCGAGGCGGCGATCGACGCGATGGACGACCTCGACGAGGGCGACGGCGCGGACCGCGACGCCGTGATCGCGGCGGTCGTCGACCGGGTCGGAGGTGACCCGGACGCCGTCGAGGAGGCGATCGACGACGCGCTCATGAGCGGCAAGTGCTACGAGCCGACCGAGGACCGGCTGAAGGCGATCTGAGCGGCCGAATGTCCCTCGTCGATCCCGTCTCGAACGCGCCGGCCGCGGTCCTCGATCTCCCCGACGAGCGCGCGCTGGCTATCGCCGATTACCACGCCGGCATCGAGGCCGGACTCCGGTACGAACGCGGCGTCGAACTGGAGAGCGCGGCCGCGAGACGCCGAGAGCGCCTGCTCGACCTGCTCGATCGCACGGACGCGGACCGGCTCGTCGTCCTCGGCGATCTCGCCCATCGCATCTCGGCACCCGAGGGAACGGAACGGACGGAGATCGACGCGCTTCTCGACGCCGTTGCCGACCGCGTGACGGTGACGCTCGCGGCCGGCAACCACGACGGCGGCGTCGCGGAGGCGTTCGGGGACCGATTGGAGGTCCTCCCGCCCGCCGGAGGGCGGATCGGTCCGGTCGGGATCGTTCACGGGCACACCTGGCCCGACCCGTCGGTGCTCTCGGCCGAGGTGGTCTGTGTGGGACACGAACACCCCCGGATCCGGCTGGTCGATTCGGTCGGAGGCGGGCGAAGCGAACGCGCCTGGCTCCGGGGATCCCTGCGCGCGGAGCCGTTTCGCGCGGAGCTGGGCGAGGCGATTGACGCGCGGTGGGCCGACCCGGACCTCGTCGTCTTTCCGGCGTTCAACGATCGCTCGGGGGGGACGTGGATCAACGTCGAGGAGGAGTCGTTCCTCTCGCCGTTCCTCCCGGCGGCCATCGGGGACGGCGAGGCGTACCTCCTCGACGGGACGCGGCTGGGGCCGTATCGAGCCGTGTGACCCCCCGGTGCGACGCGTTTAATCGCGTCGATCCCCAAACGCGATCGATATCGATGCCGGAGGGTAGCTCCGCGAACGCAGAGGAGGATCCCGAGCGTGGCGAGCGTACCACGGAGGCGGACGCCGAGCATGTCGGCAAGGTAGACGCCGAGCATGCCGGCGGGACGGACGCCGAACGTGCCGGCGAGACCGACGCCGGGATGGACGCGTTCACGCACCTCGGATCGACGGTTCGGGAGGCCCTCTCGGAGCGGGGATTCACGCGCCCGACGGAGCCACAGCGCAAGGCGATTCCCCCGCTCGCCGAGGGACGAAACGCGCTGGTGCTCGCGCCGACGGGGACGGGAAAGACCGAGACGGCGATGCTCCCCGTCTTCGACCACCTCGTTCGCGCACGCGACGACCCGGACGACCCTCCTCGGTCCGGGATCTCGGCGCTCTACATCACCCCGCTTCGGGCGCTCAACCGCGACATGATGGACCGCCTGGAGTGGTGGGGCGACAGGCTCGACCTCGAGATCGCCGTCCGACACGGGGATACGACCCGGTACGAGCGATCGAAACAGGCCGACGACCCGCCGGACGTCCTCATCACCACCCCCGAGAGCCTCCAGGCCATCCTGACGGGATCGAAGATGCGAACGGCCCTCGCTTCGGTCGCGCACGTGGTCGTCGACGAGGTCCACGAGATCGCCTCCGCGAAGCGCGGCGCACAGCTCACGGTCGGCCTCGAGCGGCTTCGGGAGCTCGCCGGTCCCTCCCAGCGGGTCGGGCTGTCCGCGACGGTCGGGTCGCCCGGGGAGGTCGGCCGCTTCCTCGTCGGACACGGAGAACCGGATCCCTCGGTGCCGAACGACCGATCGTTCGACGTGGTCGAGGTCGATGTCGGGACGCGCATCGACGTCACCGTTCACCGTCCCGAGATAACCGAGGTGGACGCCCGGCTCGCGGGGCGGCTCGCGACCACGGAGGAGATCGCGAGCCACGTGCGGGCGATCCGCGAGATCGCCGCCGAGAACCGATCGACGCTCGTGTTCGTCAACACCCGACAGACCGCGGAGGCGCTCGGATCGCGGTTCAAGGCGCTCTCGTCCGACGGTGGGGAGGAGACCGGGGCGGAAGGCGAGGGGACCGGAACGGAGGGCGAGAAGACCGGGACGGAGGGCGAGGAGAGCGAATCCGGCGACGCGATCCCGAGCGTCGACGTCGAGGTCCACCACGGCTCGCTCTCCAGCGACGTCCGGGTGGACGTCGAGGACCGGTTCAAGGCGGGCGAGATCGACGCGCTGATCTGCACCTCCTCGATGGAGCTCGGGATCGACGTCGGGCGCGTCGACCACGTCGTCCAGTACGGAAGCCCCCGCGAGGTCGCCCGGCTGCTCCAGCGCGTCGGACGCGCCGGCCACCGGAGCGATCTGGTCTCGCGTGCCACCGTGATCGCGAGCGATCTCGACGACACCCTGGAGGCGATGGCGATCGCTCGACGCGGGGAGGCGGGGCTGGTCGAGCCCGCGAACGTCCACCACGGGAGCCTCGATACGGCGGCCAACCAGATCGTCGGGTTGACCATGGACTTCGGGGAGCTGCACGCGCGCAGGGCCTACCGGATCCTCACGCGTGCCCACCCGTTCCGGGAGCTGGACGAGGACACGTTCCGCGAGGTCGTCCGCGAGCTGGACGGCAACCGCGTGGTCTGGCTCGACGAGGAGGCCGACTCGATCGAGCGGTCGGGCGGCACCTGGCAGTACTTCTACGCGAACCTCTCGATGATCCCCGACGAGGCGACCTTCGAGGTCCACGACCTCTCCTCGCGGACGCGGATCGGGACGCTCGACGAGCGCTTCGTGCTCGATTTCTCGGGTCCCGGCGAGACGTTCGTCCAACGCGGCGAGATGTGGCGGATCGTCGACGTCGACGAGGAGGACGAGCGCGTGAACGTCTCGCCGGTCGAGGACCCGGGCGGCGAGGTCCCGGCCTGGGTCGGATCGGAGATTCCGGTTCCGCGGCCGGTCGCTAACGAGGTCGGTCGCCTGCGCGGCGAGGTCGCGGCGCGGATCGCGGAGGACGCTCCGCTCTCGGCGACCGCCCGCGGACTCGCGGAACGATATCCGGCCGACCCGTCGACGATCGAAGCCGCCATCGAGCCGATCGTCGATCACGCCGAGACGGCCCATCCCGTCCCGACCGACGAGCGGATCGTCGTGGAGGGTGCGGGCCGGTCCATCGTCGTCAACGCCGCGTTCGGTCACCGGGTGAACGAGACGCTCGCCAGGCTGCTCGCCGCGCTCGTCGGCCAGCGAACGGGATCGTCGGTCGGCATGGATGTCGATCCCTACCGGATCGAACTGGAGGTCCCCCGGTCGGTCGATCCGGGAACGGTCATCGAGATCCTCGAGTCGACCGACCCGGACCACCTCGAGGCGTACCTCGAGCTGGCGTTGAAGAAGGCCGACACCCTGGCGTTCACCCTCGCGCACGTGGCCGCGAAGTTCGGGACCCTCAAGCGCTATCGCGAGGGGAAGGGACGGTTCGGCGGCGACAGGCTCATGGCGGCCCTGGAGGGAACGCCCGTCCACGAGGAGGCGCTCCGTGAGGTGTTCCACACGGATCTGGCGGTCCCGGAGACGGCCGCCCTCCTCGAGCGGATTCAGGACGGGACCGTTGCCCTCGTCGCCGCCCGCGATCGGACTCCGATCGGGACCGCGGGCGACTCCTCGGGCCGGGAGTTCCTCGTGCCCGAGAACGCGGACGCGAGCGTCATCGAGACCATCCGCGAGCGGATAGCGGATGACTGCGTCCTCCTGTGTTGTCTGCACTGTCACGACTGGACCCGCCGGACCATGGTCCGACGCGTCGGCGAGCAGCCGACCTGTCCGGAGTGCGGATCGACGCGGATCGCGGCGTTGAATCCCTGGAACGACGAGGCGGTGAAGGCGGTTCGAGCGGACGGGAAGGACGACGAACAGGAGCGACTCACGGAGCGGGCCTACCGGTCCGCGAGCCTCGTGCAGGCCCACGGTAAGCGGGCCGTGATCGCGATGGCCGCGCGGGGGGTCGGCCCCGACAACGCCGCCCGGATCATCTCGAAGCTCCGCGAGGACGAGGACAACTTCTACCGCGACCTGCTCGAACAGGAGCGGCGATACGCTCGCACGCAGTCGTTTTGGGACTAGGGCGAGACCGGGTCGGAGCACGACCCGGACAGTCCGACCAACGCCAGCGAGACGGCGAGCCCGACCACGTATCCCGCGAGGTGTGCCCACGCGTTCGATCCCATCGGAACGATGACCATCGATCCGAGCAGTCCGGCGAGGAGGACGCTCGCTCCGACGACGAGGACGAACTCCGGGACCGGATCGAGAGCGACCCGCCGTGGAACCGCGCCCGCACGAACCAGCACCACCGCGATGACGGCCGCGAACGCGAGACACGCCGCGGCGACGCCGCGAAGCGGCGGGAAGTACGCGACGGTCTCGGGCGCGGCGAGGACGGCGCCGACGGAGGCCGGCGCCGCGACGAACGCGAGCCGCCGATCGACGGCTCCCGCGGTGAGGCGTTCGGCGGCGGCGAACCAGACGACGAGGAGGTAGCCGAGGAATCCCGCGTTCACGTCCGAAAATCCCGATGACGGGACGTCCGTGATCGCACCGAGGGTCACGAGCGAGGTCCACGCCGAGGCGAACGGAACGACGAACAGACAGCACACGGCGATCGACGGGAGTCGACGCCGCCAGCCGGCAAGCATCGAAAGCGGGTAGGCGACGCCCATCACCATGAGGTAGGCGGCGACGTTGTTGAGCAGGTGTCCCGGATGCGTGTGGACGTAACTCGACGCGAACGCGGTCCAAAGCGTCCAGCGGTTCGACAGGAGGCTCTCGGCCCCGAGCGACAGCGACCACGCGTCGGTTCCGGGAAGGAGATATAGCCCCGTCAAAATCCCGGGAACGGCGAGATAGACGATGGCGAACTCGATCGCGGAGATCGACCGAACGGCTTGGCCGACTGCGGTCCGGATCTCCGCGGCGACCTCCCGAAGCGACGGATCCTCGCTCACGGACGCCGATCGACGCTCGAGGGGCAAAAGCGCTCCTTCGTCGTCGATATGGGCACAGATCGAGAACGGACCTCGAGGAGGGGGACCGCTACGAGCGCGACCCGGAGACGGACTTCACGGCCGCCTCGTAGTGGGCGGCGGTCACCTCGAGCGCCTCCGGGTGCTCGGCGGCCTCGTCGCCGTGTTCCCGGGCGACGTCCTCGATCGCTGCGAGCGCGGCCTCGCGGCAGACCGCGGCGAGTTCGGCCCCGGAGAACCCCTCCGTCGCCTCCGCGATGGCGTCGAGATCGACGTCCTCGCTCCGGGGTTGGCCCCGCGCGTGAACTCGCAGGATGGTCTCGCGGGCGTCCCGATCCGGGAGGGGAACCTCGAGGTGGGTCTCGATCCGGCCGGGGCGAAGCAGCGCCGGATCGAGGGCGTCCTTGCGGTTCGTCGCCGCGATCACGGCGAGGTTCGGGTTCCCGGCGGCGCGATCGAGCTCGGTGAGGAGCTGTGAGACGACCCGCTCGCCCACCGCGGAGCCGCCCCCGCCGGATCCGCCGTCCCGAGCGGTCGCCACGGCGTCGATCTCGTCGAGGAAGACGATCGCTGGCGCGGCCTGCCTCGCGCGCTCAAAGACCTCGCGGACGGCCTTTTCGGACTCGCCGACGTAGCGGTCCAGAAGCTCCGGGCCGGCGACCTGGATGAAGTTGACGCCGCTTTCCCCCGCGATCGCTCGCGCGAGGAGCGTCTTGCCGGTCCCCGGCGGACCGAAAAGCAGGAGCCCCGTCGGCGGGTCGGTGTTCGCCGCCTCGAAGAGCGGCGCGTGGGAAAGCGGCCAGGTGACGGCGCGCTCGAGCCGCCGTTTGGCCTCCTCGAGCCCGCCGACGTCCGCGAAGGTCGTCTCGGGGGTCTCCGCGACGTACTCGCGCATCGCGCTCGGCTCGACCCCGGCGAGCGCCCGGTCGAAGTCCGACCGGGTCACCTCGATGCCCTCGAGGTACTCGTCCGTCTCGCGAGCGCGACGCAGCGATGTCATCGCCGCCTCCTGTGCCAGACTCTCGAGGTCCGCGCCGACGAACCCGTGGGTGCGACCGGCGATGCGATCGAGGTCGACGTCGTCGGCGAGCGGCATGTTCCGCGTGTGGACCTCGAGGATCTGTCGGCGCCCCGCCTCGCCCGGGACGCCGATCTCGATCTCCCGATCGAAGCGCCCGCCGCGACGCAAGGCCGGATCGAGGACGTCCACGCGGTTCGTCGCGCCGATGACGATCACCTCGCCGCGGGCGTCGAGGCCGTCCATGAGCGAGAGGAGCTGGCCGACGACGCGGTTCTCGAGGTCGCCGCCGTCATCGCGTTTTCCCGCGATCGAGTCGATCTCGTCGAAGAAGACGATGGCCGGCGCCGACTCGCTGGCGTGCTCGAAGACCTCCCGGAGCCGCTTTTCGCTCTCGCCTTTGTACTTCGAGGTGATCTCCGGCCCGTCGATCGTGATGAACTCCGCGTCGACCTCGTTGGCCACCGCCCGGGCGATGAGCGTCTTGCCGGTCCCCGGGGGGCCGAAAAGCAGGACGCCCTTCGGCGGGTCGACTCCCAGGCGTCCGAATGTCTCCGGCTCGGAGAGGGGCAACTCGACCAGCTCACGAACGAGGTCCAGCTCCTCGTCGAGGCCGCCGATGTCCTCGTAGGTCGCGCCGCGACCGCTCTCGCTTCCGGCCGGGCGATCGTCGGTCCGGACGGTCGTGCTCCCGTCGCCCGACGATTCCGATCGGTTCGGGGAGCCGCCGCCCGTTTCGTCGCTCGTCTCGTCGACCGTCCCGTCGCCCGCACTCCCGTCCGTGCCGTGGGCCGCCCCTACGTTTGTCGTCCCTGTGTGTGTCGTCCCTGTGTGTGTCGTCCCCGTGTTTCGGTACCGTACCGAGAGGTCCGTCCTCTCCCCCACTCGAACCGTTCCCTCGGGGTCCGTGGCCTCCACCTCGAACCGGAGTCCGCCGAGGCGCTCGACGTGGACCGCCTCCCCGGCCGTGAGCGGGCGATCACGGAGCGCGCGAGCCAACGTCCGCTCGAGGGAGGCGTCATCGACGTCGAGCTCCCCACGCTTTGCGGGTACCTGAAGGGTCACGGACCGGGCGTCCTCGACGTCCACCGGTGCGACGGTGACCGTGTCGCCGACCTTGACGCCGGCGTTCGCCCGAGTGTCGGCGTCGATCCGGACGGATCCCGGCTTGGCGTCGGGACCGCCCGGCCACACCTTCGCCACGGTCGATCCCGCTCCCTCGATGCGGACCGTATCGCCGCTCAAGATCCCGAGTTCGCGCCTCGCGTCCTCGGGGAGCCGGGCGATCCCCCGGCCGGCGTCGCGCTTTGCGGCCGCCCGAACCGTGAGATCGACGTCCGCGAGATCGTTCATGCGGGTCCGTTCCACGCGGCCGGTCTTGAGGCTTGCCCGGTGGCGGCACCGTCGGGCGATGCGTCCCCGGGTGGCCGACCGTCACTCGATCCGGAACGGAGCCACGTACTCGACCCGGGTCGAGTCTTCGGATTCCGATCCGACGGTGCCGACGATCCCGAAGACGTACGTTCCGGGGTCGAGCGCGTGGGCGATCGGCATCGGTCGATCCTCGCCGCCCCCGTCCTCCGGCGGCGTCCGGTCTTCACTTCCGGCGGGCGTCTGGTCTCCATCCTCTGAGGGCGTCCGGTTCCCGGGCCACAGCTCCCACGCGTAGCTCGAGCCGGGCTCGATCGTCGTCCACGGTTCCACGTGCGCGTCCGGCGCCACGTGCTCGTACCCCTCCTCGGTCCGTCTCTTGATCGCCCACGCGTAGGGGTTCAACCCGACCGGCGTCTCGGAGCGGTTGGACAACACGAACTCTATCGACGCCGGTCCGTCGCCGGAATCGAGATCGAGGACCGCCGGCGAGGGCACGAGCCGGATCGGCTCGGCGTCCCGATCGCTCGTGTGCCAACAGACCGTCCGGTCGGCGTTCTCGGCGAAGGACGGACACTCGATGTCATCGAAGATCTCCTCGTTCCTGTTCCCGCCATCGTTCCCATCTCCGTCGCCGTTCCCGTTCCCGTTCCCGTCGCCGTTCTCCGGTGGGGATCCCGCACTGGGCGCGAGACAACCAGCCGCGGCGACCGGTGCCGCGGCTAACGAGCTACCGATCGCGACCAGGGCCCGTCTCCGGTTCATGTACCTACGGAGGGCCCCGACGGGAAACTGCGTTTCGGAGGCTCAAACGGACGCTTGCGTCACGAGGGGATCACAGCTTCCCCTCGGGATCACATCTTCCCTTCGGCGTCGTCGGCGAGCTCCTCCATTCGCTTGCCGACGCGGCCGGCCGCCGAGAACTCGTCCTCGCTCATCGCCGCGGCGAGCGCGTTGCCGAGCACGAAGACGGCGTGTTTGTGCTCGCTCTTCGATTTGTGGACGTGTGAGGGATCGATGTCGAGCTGCTCGTAGGGGTCGAACAGCTCCGAGTCGACGTCCTCGCGCTCGCGAAAGTGTTCCATGATCGTGACCATCTGCTCGTGAAGCTCCAGAAGCTCGTCTTTGTGCATAATCGTGGTAGGACCGATGTCGGTTTAAGCGTTTTTGGCGATCCGTGCCATAGACGGGACGATACCACGTTTCGAACGTCACCGTCGATCCGCGTCTCTCGGATCGAAACGGGCCGGCGTCGACGTCGCCGTGATCAAAAGACGTACTCGTCCTCGTGGCCCATCATCCCCTCGTCCTCGAACCCGGGGCCCTCCTCCTCGTCGGTCGGTCCGCTCGTCTTGTACGCCTTCATCCCGGTCGAGAGGAGTTCCTCTATCGCCTCCTCGCGGTTGAGGAACTCGCCCTGCTCGACCATCTGGGCGATCTGCATCTCGAGGTGTTCCGGGACCGTTATTTCGACTTTCGGCATTCTCTATCGGGTCGTTATGGCAGGGGATATATAAACTTACGGTCGTTCTCCCGGTATCCGGAAAAACGAATCGGCGATCGTTGGAAGTTTCATTCGTGATATCCAAAGAACGATTCCGTTTCGGGAAGTTCTATCGGGACATCGGTAACCATAGGTAAATCGACCCCGTACGGCCGTCATGGTCGAAGACGTCACGGACCTCTATCGGGAGTTCGGCTCCGATCGTCTGCCGCCCGGACAGCGGCGGACCGACCGGTTCCCCGTGCTCTCGAAGGGCGAGACGCCGTCGTGTGATCCGGAGGAGTGGCGCTTCGAGGTGTTCGGCGCCGTCGATCGCCGGCTGGAGTACGACCTCGAGGAGTTCCGGGACCTGCCGGCGACCACCCAACAGCAGGATTTCCACTGTGTAACCGGCTGGAGCCGGTTCGACTGTGCGTTCACCGGCGTTCCGTTCCCCGAGATCGAGGAGCGTGCCGGCGTCGACGACGACGCCGTCCACGTGCTGTTTCACGCCCTCGACGGCTACACGACGGACCTCCCGCGTTCCGACTGCTCGCGCGGTGAGGTGCTTTTCGCCTACGGCCTCGACGGCGAGGACCTCCCCGCGGACCACGGCGGGCCGGTCCGCGTCGTCACCCCCCACAAGTACGCCTACAAGGGCGCGAAGTGGGTGACCGGCGTGGAGTTTCTGACGGAGCCGGAACGGGGTTACTGGGAGAAACGCGGCTACTCGGGCACGGCGAACCCCTGGAGAGAGGAGCGGTATAGTTAGGGTAAAGGCCCTCGCTCCCCGAGGACGTGTCGATGGATCCCTCACCCGCCGCCGACGCCGTGCGGCTCGTGAGCCGTACCCGCCGGATCGACCGGCCGGCGTTCCGGGCGGCCTTCGAGGCCGTTCCACGCCCGCGAACGGTCTGGGGGGCCCCGACCGAGGCGACCGTGGTCGCCGGCGGCAGCGCGGCCACGCTCACCGCCTCCGGCCCCGACCGGTTCGCGTCGCTCCGGGAGGCGGCGGCGGACGTCTTCTCCTCCGGCGACGTTCACGCGGGGACCGAGGCCGCCTGTCCCCGGCTGTTCGGCGGGTTCGCGTTCCACGAGGCGGCGACGGACGGGGACCCCTGGGGTTCGTTTCCGGAGGCCCGTTTCGTCCTCCCGCGGGTGCAGGTGACGGAGGCCGAAAACGGGACGTGGCTCACCGTCAACGCTCTCGATCCGGACGCGACCGCTGTGGACGTCGAGGAGCGCCTCGATCGGGCCGTCGAGACGTTCGACCGGCTCCGACGGTCGGGTGAGCTCGATCGGCGGCCCGACCGTCCCGGAATCGCCGGGCTCCGTCCGACGACGAGCCGGGAGGAGTGGCGACTCGGCGTCGAGTCCGCGACGGACCGCATCCGGGAGGGCGAACTCGACAAGGTCGTGTTGGCACAGGCCCTCTCGGCCGATCTCCGCCGTGATATCCCCCTCGCCGCCACGCTCGAGCGGCTCCGCGAGACCCACCCGAACTGTTACCCGTTTCTGATCGAGACCGACTCGGATTCCGACACCAACGTCGACAGCAGCCCCGATTCCGACGGAACCGCGTTTCTGGGAGCCACTCCGGAGCGGCTCGTCTCGCTTCGCGGACGGACCGTCGAGACCGACGCGCTCGCGGGCACCACCGGGCGCGGCGAGACGCCGGAGGAGGACGAGTGGCTCGCCGCCGAACTGGCCGCCGACGCGAAGAACGTCCACGAACACGACCTCGTCGTCGAGGCCATTCGCGAGCAGCTGTCGCCGATGGCCGCGTCGATCGCCGCCGGCGACCGCCGGGTGAAACGCCTCGCGACCGTCCAGCACCTCCACACGCCGATCACGGCCGAACTCGAGGGGAACGCCCACGTCCTCTCTCTCGTCGAGGCGCTCCACCCCACGCCGGCCGTCGGCGGGCTCCCGCCGGCGGCGGCGCTGTCGACCATCCGGGAGACGGAGCCGTTCGACCGTGGGTGGTATGCGGCTCCGATCGGCTGGTTCGACGCCGCCGGAAACGGAACGTTCGCCGTCGGAATCCGTTCCGCGGTCGCCGAGGGCGATCGGGCCACCCTCTTTGCCGGCGTCGGGATCGTCGCCGACTCCGACGCGGAGACCGAGTGGGACGAGATCCAGCTCAAGTACCGGCCGATCCTCGACGAGCTCGAGGCCGGCTGACTCCGCGACGGTCCACCCGAATGGGGACGCCCGCGGATCGAGTCATCCTACTGGTACATCCGGAGCGGACGCGCCTCGGTGCTCTCGTTCTCGACGTTCTGCATGCGGCGGGCGAGCTCCTCCTTCGCGCGCTGGATCTCGTCGGCCCGATCGACGAGGTCGTCGGTCGGGACGTCGACGTCCGCGAGCGGTCCGATCGCGTTGGCGAGAAGGGCCCTGGCGCCTTCCGGATCCGGAAACTGCGGGTCCGACTCCACGACGAGACCGACTGCCGTCGTGTCGTGTTCGACCGCGTGCGAGAGGAGTGCGCCCGTCGGTCCGCTGATGAGTCCCATCTCCGTGGGCGCATCGAGCCCGATCCGTTCCAGGTGGGCCCGTCCCCCGCCGGCCGCGATCCCGTAGAGTGACGGGGGTTCGGCGCCCTTATCCGCCGGGCGTCCGGACAGGTACACCGGCGTGACGCCGCGGTCGTCGAACCACCCGGACAGGCAGTCCGCGAACTCGATGGCGGCAGGGGGAGCGATCGGGATGTCGCTTTGTAACACGAGCAGGTCGCGGTCCGTGTCGGCGTAGACGCGGACGGGAGTCGTGAGTTGGGAGTTCCCCTCCATGTAGGTCACCACCGGGGGGATCCCCTCACAGTGGACGTTCGCGTAGTGGACCATCTCGAACGTCTCGACGAGGTGGTCCGACGCGATCTTGCCCACCAGGCCCACACCCGGCAACCCCTCGATCAGGAACGGGGCGTCCAGCTCGAGGTCGTCTTCGAGAACGTTGATCCGTGCCATGGCGGATCGTTTCGAGCGGAACTACTTATAAGCGGCCGCGTCACCCCGCGTCGGGCCGCCTCGGCGAACGAGCGGCGTTGGACGCGTCGACGATCAGCCGCAGTGTCGCGCAACGGTGACGGCCGACCCGAGTCGAAATGGACAAACCCGGCGTCCCCGAAGGAGCGGTATGAATCCGCTCGAGCGGTACCTACCGCTCGTCGACGACGAGGAGGCGTTTCTCTCGGCCTGCGATCGGGCGCTCCCGTCCGTGGTTCGCGTCAACACGATCAAGGCGACGCCGGATCGCGTTCGACGGGCGCTTCGCGAGGAGGGGATCGACGTCGATCCCGTCGACTGGCACGAGGGGCTGTTTCGGCTTCCCGACGGGAGCCCGGGACGAAACTGGCCGTACGTCCACGGTTGGATCCACGGTCAAGAGGAGGTGTCGGTCCTGCCGGCGCTCGCGCTGGAGGCGGAGCCGGGCGATCGGGTCCTCGACGCCTGTGCCGCGCCGGGGAGCAAGACCACCCAGATCGCGGCGGCCGTCGACGACAGGGGGACCATCGTCGCCAACGACAACAACCTCGGTCGGCTCTCGGCGCTTCGACACAACGCGGAGCGTCTCGGCGCGACGAGCATCGCCGTCACCAACCAGGACGCCCGGAACGTCTCGTTGTCCCCCTTCCCGTTCGAGGCGTTCGACCACGCGCTCGTCGACGTCCCCTGCTCGTGTGAGGGGACCTGCAGAAAGAACCCCGACGTCCTCGAGGAGTGGACCTTCGAACACGTCGAGGCGGTCGCTGGCGTACAAAAGGGGATCGCCACGCGCGCCGTCCAGGCGACCCGGCCGGGCGGCACCGTGGTCTACTCGACGTGCACCTTCGCTCCCGAGGAGAACGAGGCGGTCCTCCAACACGTCCTCGAGAACGAATCCTGCGAGCTCGTCGAGTTCGACCTCCCGGTCCGGACCGAACCCGGGGTCACCGAGTGGGACGGCGAGCGCTTCGACGACGCGATGGAGCTGGCCCACCGGGTCTACCCGCACCACAACGACACCGGCGGGTTCTTCTGTGCGAAGCTGCGCGTCACCGACGACGAGGGGGTGACCGCGGGATGAGCCAGGACGGCGGCGACGGCGCGGGCGGAGACGCAAGTGACGCGCCCCCGACCAACGACGGGCAACGGTTCGACCGGCTTCCGGCGACCGACGACGACCGGGACGTTCCGGGACGACCCACCCGCGAGGAGGTGCTCGAGTGGTGGGAGACGCGCTTCGGCGTCGACCCCGCCGTCTTCGAGCCCTACGACTTCTACGAGAAGGGTGCCGGGAAGATCTGGGTGTACGCGGGCGAGGCCACGAACCCGGCCCGGATCGAGGCGCTCGGCATGACGCTTTTGCGGACGCGCCAGGAACACTGGAAGCCGACGACCCGCACCGCCTCCCGGTTCGGCCGCCACGCGAGCCGGAACGTGATCGACCTCGAACCCGAGGAGGCGACGTCGTTCCTCGCCGGGGAGGACCAGCCGGTCGAGCGGTGGGACGGCGATTGGGGGTACCTCATCGCAACCCACGAGATCGCGGGGGACGCGGAGCCGATCGGCGTCGGGCTCTACCTCCACGGCGAGCTTCGATCTCGGGTTCCGAAGGGGAGCCGCCGGGATCTGGCGTAGTCCGAGCCGGACTGGTCGGCCCCGCCGAGACGCGATCGCTTAAGAACTCCCGGCCCGCGAGTGGAGGTATGACGAGCGAGGGCCGTCGCTTCAAGCGCGCGGCCGGGGTCAACATCCTCGGCAACGCCGTGAAGATCGTCGTCGAGGGGGCGGTCGGGTTGACGTTCGGGAGCGTGGCCCTCGTCGCCGACGCGGCCCACTCGGTTGCGGATCTCGTTGCGAGCCTCGTCGTGTTTCTCTGGGGGGGCTCGGCATACACCGCACCGGACGAGACCCACCCGCACGGCCACCAGCGGATCGAACCCCTCACCGCGCTGTTCGTCGGCTCCGTCATCGTGTTGCTCGGCGGCAACCTGTTGTACGAGTCGGCCACCGCGCTGCTCGTCGGCCCCGACGTCGTCTTCGACGTCCTCCTGCTCGGCGCGCTCGCGTTCTCGATCGCCGATATGTACCTGCTGTATCGCTACACGATGCGGGTGAACGCCGATCTGGGCTCGACCGCGCTCGACGCGCTGGTCGCCGACAGTCTCAACGACATCTACACCTCCATCGCGGCCGTCGTCGGCGTCTTCGGCGTGCTCCTCGGCGTTCCCGTGCTCGATGCGATCGCCGGCGGGCTCGTGAGTCTGCTCGTCATCCACGAGGGGATCCGCATCGCCCGCGAGAACGTGGGGTACCTGGTCGGCGCGGCCCCGCCCGAGGAGGACGCCGAACGGATCCGAAGGGTCCTGCGGTCCACCCCGGCCGTCGAGGGCGTCCACGACCTGCGGGTGTTCTACGACGGCACCGACATCGAGGTCGAGGTTCACGTGGAGGTCGACGGCGAGATGACCCTCCGGGAGGCGCACGACCTCGAGACGGAACTCATCACCCGGCTTCGCGACGACCCGGAGGTCGGCGACGTCCACGTCCACCTCGACCCGTCGGGACTCGGCGAGTGGAAGGACGCCTCCGAGGGACTGCTCGAGTAGCCCAAGGGACCCCTCACGGGGCCCGATTCACGACACGAGCCGTCTCGGCGGTCGGAACCCCGGCGTCACGTCGCGAGGTTCAAGGGGACGGACCGCCCGGATGAAGACGTGCGCATCGAGAACAGCTTCATCCCCGTCCGCGGCGTCGGGGAGGCGACGGAACGGCGGCTGTGGGAGCGGGGGATCACCGACTGGGATGCCTTCGATCCCTCGATCGACGTCCGGGGCGTCGGATCGACGACGGCCGACCGGATCGAGACGTTCATCGACCACGCCCGGGCCCACCTCGTCGAGGGGAACGCCCGGTTCTTCGACGACGCCTTCCCCGGCTCCGAGCGCTGGCGGCTCTACGAGGACTTCCGGTCGGAGACCTGCTTTTTCGACATCGAGACGACCGGCCTCGACGAGCATCGCGACCGCGTGACGACGGTGAGCTTCCATCACGACGACGAGACGACCACGCTGGTTCGCGGCGAGGACCTGACCGCCGAGGCGGTCCGCGAGCGGTTCGCGGAGGCGTCGCTCCTCGCGTCGTTCAACGGCGCGCGCTTCGACGTCCCCTTCCTCGAGACGTCTCTCGGGATCGACGTCGACACGCCCCATCTCGACCTCATGTATCCGTGTCGCCGGCTCGGACTCTCGGGCGGGCTCAAGTCGATCGAATCCGAGATCGGGATCACGCGCGACCGTCCGGACCTCTCCGGTCGCGACGCCGTCCGGCTGTGGCACGAGTACGAACGCGGCGACGACGAGGCCCTCGAGACGCTCGTCTCCTACAACCGGGCGGACACGCGAAACCTGGAGGCGCTCGCGGATCGCGTCTGTTCGTCGCTCCACCGCGACGTCTTCGAGTCGGTGACCTACGACCAGGCGGAGGATCCGTCGGAACCGGTGGACCCGGCGGACTCGGAAGACCGGAACGATCCGGTGGACTAGGCGGGGGCGACCCGTTCTCACGGCGGGGAGTGAACCGAAACGTTCCTGCCGCGGGGGGCCGAGACCACCGGTATGTCGAGCGATCCGGACCGAACGCGGCTCGCCGTCCTCGCCGTGGTCGCGGCCGCCGTTCTCGTTCGAGTGGCCGGACTCGGTGACAGACCGTTCCACTGGGACGAGGCCCGGGTCGGCTACTGGACGCTTCGATACGTCGAGACCGGCGTCCACGAGTATCGCCCGATCGCGGGCGGGCCGCTCGTCTACCTCCTCGGCGGACGAACGCTCGCCGTGTTCGGCGCCAGCGATTTCGTCGCCAGGCTGCCGGTCGCGATCGCCTCCGGGCTGGTTCCGGCGGCCGCGCTCGCCTTCAGAGAGCACCTCCGGGACGACGAGACGGTCGCCGTCGCGGTCGTGCTGGCGTTCGCCCCTCCGCTCGTTCGATACGGTCGATTCCTCCGCGGCGACGTCCTCGCCGCCGGTGCCGCGCTCGTCGCCGTCGGCTGGCTGCTCCGATGGGTGACCGTCTCGACCGACGGTCGGGAAGCAGACAGCGAGGACGCCTTCGACGCCCTCGGCCCCGATCGCCACCTCTACGCCGGCGTCGCGGCGTGGGTGATCGCGTTCGGGTTCTCCGGGTTCGCCGTCGCGACGTTGGTTCTCGTGCTCGCCGGCGCGCTCGTCGCCGTCGACCACGATCGGATCGACGGCGGCGACACGTCCACGGGACTCGCGGAGCGATCGGCTGCGGCCGGACGGTGGCTCCACGCGCGAGCGACGCCGCTCGCACGCGCGGTCTTCGTCCTCCTCGGCACGTGGGCCGTGGTGTTCGCCCCGCGCGGTGACGGGGTGGCGAGGGCGCTCGCGAATCCGATCGGCTTCGCCCGGACGACGTTTCGAGAGCCCGTGGCGGTCTTCGTCGGCGTTCGCGTGCTCGGGCGGGAGGGCACGGAGTTCCTCCCGTTCGTGACGGACGCGATCTCGACCGCCCTCGTCACCGCGGGGCCGCTCCTCGCGGTCGCAGTTGGTGGGCTCCTCGCCGACCGATACGGACTCATCGAGCCCGCGAGGCGACGACACCGTCGAGTCGTCCTGTTCGCCTCCGCGTGGGCGGGTCTCGGGCTGATCGGCTATCCGGTCGTCGCCACCGTCGCCGCGCCCTGGACGAGCGTTCACGTCCTCGTTCCGGCGGCGATCCCGGCTGGCGTCGGACTGGCCGCGATCTATCGGTACGGTCGAGGAGAACGCGGGTTCACTCGATCGGAGGCCGACGGAGATCGCCGCGCCGCCCGAGCCGCGGTCGCGACGCTGCTTCTCGCCGCGGTCGCGATCCACGGGGCCGTGGTGGTCCTCGACGACGTCGCAACCTCGCCGTCCCCGGACGGCCGGTTCGCCCAGTACGGCCAGCCGGCCGACGACCTCGAACCGCTCGTCGGGGAGATGGAGACCGCCCTCGCGAGCGTCGACTCGCCGAACGACCGGGTCGTGTGGGTCGGCGAACGGTACGTCGCGAGCGACGAGTCGGCCCTGGACCGGCCGCCGATCGAGGCTGAATCGGATCGCGCCGCCTTCGGCGAGCGGCTGCCGATGGCCTGGTACGTCGAGCGAACCGGTGCGGAGACGGCCGCGGTCGCACGCCCCGGGGACCTCGAGGGCGAACCGGCGGTCGTGATCGCCGATCCGGCCCACGAGGGTACCCTCTCCGAGCGGCTTTCGAACCACCGGACGCGGACGGTCCGGCTGGGGTTGTGGAACCGGGAGGTCGTCGTCTTCCTCGCGGGTTCCGGGCCGGGGTCGTGATGCGGTCGGATATTTCGGCGAGGACTGTGGTGACTAATGTGACGATCACCCAGGAGTTCCGCTCAGATCGAGGTGATCGCGAACACGTTCAAGCGGTACCGTTCGTCACGGCGTGACGGTAGGGATTCCTTCAGCGGAACCCCATCGCCTCGATCTGCTCTTGATACCGGTTGCGGATGGTGACCTCCGTCACCTGGGCGACGCTTGCGACCTCGCGTTGGGTCTTCTTCTCGTTGCACAGAAGCGAGGCGGCGTAGATCGCCGCCGCGGCGAAGCCGGTCGGCGACTTCCCGGAGAGCAGCCCCTCCTCGGCGGAGACGTCGATGATCTCCGTCGCCTTCGTCTGGACCTCCTCGCTGAGGTCGAGCGCGGAGGCGAACCGGGGGACGAACTGCTTGGGATCGACCGGCTTGAGTTCGAGGCCGAGCTCCTGGGAGATGTACCGATACGTCCGGCCGATCTCCTTTTGCGGGACGCGTGAGACCTCCGCGACCTCGTCGAGCGACCGGGGGATCCCCTCCTGTCTGCAGGCGGCATACAAAGCGGAGGTGGCGACCCCCTCGATCGACCGCCCGCGAATGAGGTCCTCGTCGAGCGCCCGCCGGTAGATGACCGACGCCACCTCACGAACCGACCGGGGCACCCCCAGCGCCGAGGCCATGCGGTCGATCTCGGAGAGCGCGAACTGCAGGTTCCGCTCGCCCGCGTCCTTCGTGCGAATGCGCTCCTGCCACTTGCGCAGTCGGTGCATCTGCGAGCGCTTCTCCGAGGAGAGCGACCGGCCGTAGGCGTCCTTGTCCTTCCAGTCGATCGTCGTCGTCAGCCCCTTGTCGTGCATCGTCTCCGTGATCGGGGCGCCGACACGGGATTTCGACTGTCGCTCCGAATGGTTGAACGCCCGCCACTCGGGACCGCGGTCGATCTGGCGTTCGTCGATGACCAACCCGCAGTCATCACACACCAGCTCGTGGTCGGCGTCGGCGACGATCTCCGCGGAGCCGCACTCCGGACAGGACAGCGTTTCCTCGGCCTCCTGTTCGACGTCCCGTTCCTGCTGTCGCTGTCTGCTCGGACGTTCCATTATAAGGTTTGTGGTCGGTGGTGCATTTAAACCTTGGTGACGGATCGAAAACGTGCATCCGTGATCGATTCCAGTCACATGACTGGTTCCCTGGTTGATCCCGAACGAGTGGCGTGCCGGGACGAGCGTGCCGAGCTATAGTAGCCGATAGAATTTTTTACTCAGAGATTAATATAGTATCTAATGGATCACCTCAACGAGATCTCCGTCGAAGAACTCCAAGAGGCGCTTGACAATGTTGACGGAAACAAGCCGACACAACGGTTGTTAGCCGCGATCGCGTACAAAAATGGTGTCACGCAAACCGAACTTGCCGAGTGGTACGATACAGAACGAAAAACGATCTATAACTGGCTCAAGCGGCTCGATACTGACGAGCCGTTTGAACAGGCTGTTTCTGATGCTCATCGATCTGGACGAAAGCGGAAACTTTCAGAAACAAAGCAACAAGAGTTTGAGCAAACAGTCCACGAATCACCCCAAGAGGTCGGCCTTGACGCGCCGGCGTGGACGCCGGCGCTCGCACAACAATACCTTGAAGAAACCTACGGCGTTGAGTACTCAGTCCCGAGCTGTCGGCGGTTGTTGAAAGAGGCTGGGTTGAGTTATCAAAAACCACGCCGTTCAGCCGTTGAATCCGACGATGACGAGCAAGACGAGTTCTACAACGAGATCAAAAAAAGCGGCGGGAAATGGACGCCACAGTAGTCTGTATTGATCAAACCAAGAAATCCGTCCAAGTTGAGCCGCGTGCCGCGTGGTTTCCGCGCGGCACGCGGCCGTCTGTCGAATTATCCGGCCAACGGGATTGGACGTGCTTGCTCGGCGCGATCACCGAAGATGGTGATCGCTTCTTCTCTCGGTTCACAGAATACATCACTGCCGATCACGCAAAACATTTCATTTTAGCATTATGTGAAGAATTCAAAGATGACTTGATCGTCGTTCTCGATGGAGCACCGTACTTTCAGGCGTCGGCCGTCACGGACCTCGCGGCCCGTGACGACCTCGCGTTTGTGACGCTTCCGTCGTATTCGCCGGAGTTGAACCCAGTCGAGGAATGCTGGAGACAGCTTCAAACAGCGCTCAGCAATCGTTTCTTTGACTCACTCAACGAGCTTACAACAGCGATTGACACCGCTCTTGAACAACTCTCTATTCCAAAAGTGAGTAACTATTTCTAACATCTACTATATTGAGATCGTGAGAGTGATCGGGAACTGATGGGGGCCGGGGGCGCTCATCGACGTCAGGTAACCGTTCATCGACGGGCGGTTATTACTATTGGACATTTACAAACATATATGTATAACCAGGGAATATGTAGAAACATGAGCACCACCGATTCCGCCGCCGTCGAGGGGCCGATCGCGGAGTGTCGACCCGCGGACGTCGAGCCCGTCGTCATCGACGGCGCGGAGCTCGAGAGCACCGCCCCCGAGTACCTCCGCGATCTGAAAGGTGAACTGTCACGGCGCGGCTACCAGCCCGCGGGCCTCGACGTCACCGCGTGTTTCGCGGAGGACTGCTCGCTCGCCACCCAGGCGGAGGCCGACAGGCTGCGCGGGCTCGTCCGGGCCGCGGCCTTCCTCGGCGTCGGCCGGATCGACGTGACGGTCGACGAGGTCGAGGATCCGGACCGCGTCGAGCCCGCGCTCGCGGCGCTCTCGGAACGGGCCTCGCGGGAGGGCGTCACGTTCCGTGTGACCGGCGAGTCGACGCTCGCCGAGTGAGATGGCCTCGAAGCGCTCGCTGGCGACGAAGCTCGGCGTGGTCGCGGGCTTCGAGCGACCTGACGCGTCGCTCGAGCAGTACCCGACGCCGCCCGAGCTGGCCGCCCACGTCGTCCACCTCGCCGACCTCCAGGGCGACGTGGAGGGTCGAACCGTCGTCGACCTGGGCGCCGGAACCGGTATGCTCGGGCTCGCGGCCGCCCTCCGCGGCCCGGCACGGGTGATCGGCGTCGAACTCGACGCGGGACCCATCGAGACGGCACGGGCGAACGAGCGGCGCGTCGGGACGAACGCGCCGGTCCACTGGATCCGCGCGGACGCGACCCGTGCCCCGCTTTGTCCCACGGAGCGAACGACCGTCCTGATGAACCCGCCGTTCGGCGCCCAGGACGGGAACCGCCACGCCGATCGCGGATTTCTCGAGACCGCGAGCTCGATCGCCGACGTCTCCTACTCCGTCCACAACGCCGGCAGCGAGTCGTTCCTCCGATCGTTCGCCGCCGACCACGGCGGCGAGGTCACTCACGCGTTCGCGGCCGAGTTCGACGTGGACGCCCAGTTCGACCACCACGAGTCCGAGACCGAGACGATCGACACCGAGGTCTACCGGATCGAGTGGTCGACGGGCACGGACCGATCCGATTCGACGGGATCGCCGTAGCTCTCGTTCGGGGCTGCTCGTCGCCCTACTGGTTCCGGAGCCGCTCGCGGCCCTCGTGACGCTCAAGCTCGAGTACGCGAACGCGGGTCCCGTTCGATTCCGCGTAGATCCGTCGATCCTCGCGCACCAGCGTCAGCCCGTTCAGCTCGACCGATTCGTTTTGTCCCGGTAACGGCGCCGTCTCCGCCGTCGGGCCCGCTCCGAACGCGTCGTCCTCCACGTCCAGGGACGGGTTCGTTCCGTTTCCGCGGCGCACGGCGACCTCGAACCCCTCGTCGACCGCCGCGACCGAGACGGACCATCCCTCGATGGTCGGCTCCGCCGTGGCGGGTTCCGACCGGAAGGCCGTTCTCCGCTCGCCGTCGTGTTCCAAGTCGACGCGATAGGCGGTCCCGCCACCGACCGCGTTCCACCCGGTTCGTGTGGCGACGACCGTCTCACGCCAGCCCGTTCCCCCCACGTCCACGGAGCGCGAGCCCCAGTACTGGAGGTTCCCGCGCGAGACGGCGGTGATCCAGATGCCGCGGTCGGCGTTCTTGACGATCACGCCCGAGGTGTTCACCCGCGTCGAGCGGTCGAACGCCTCGATGTCCACGACGTTCACCATCTGGTTCGACACGTTCTCGGCGTAGGTCACCTCGTAGCCCTCTACCTCGATCGGGTCGCCGGGCAGCTCCTCGTCCGTCACGGCCAGCAGGTTCGGGGCGATGGCGGGTCCGGCGAGCATGCCCAGGCCGAAAAGCAGGAGCACGAGTCCCGCCGACTGCGGCGACGACGATCGAACCGCGTCCCGAAACGTCTCCGGGTTCGGAACCGACCACGAGGGGACGATGGGCTCGCGCCGCCCCGCCACCGCGAGAGCGACGAGGAGCGCGAGGAGGACGATAAGGCCGATCCCGACCGCTCGATAGAGCACGTACCGCTCGTTCCCGAGGTACCAGTAGACCGCCCACAGCGACCGCGAGGAGGCGAACAACAACACGCCGGAGAAGACGGCGAGCGCCGAGCGTGAGGGCCAGCCGTCACGTCCGACTTCCGGATCCACGCTCCGCCCGCGGCGGCGACGCAGGAGCGCCGCACCGACGAGGACGCCGAGGAGGAACCCGATCGCGTGTCCCTGGATCGAGATGTTCGCCCACCAGGGCCCCCCGTAGGACGGGCTGGCGGCCGACTGCACCACCGGATCTCGAAGCGCTTCGTACACCAGGTTGAGGAGCGAGACGCCCGCCAACGCGACGATCGATCCGAGCGGATAGTGGACCAACGAGAACCCCCACAGCGCGAAGACGACGCCCGAAAAGCCGATCACCGGTCCGATCGCGAAGACGCTCGAGAGGATCGCGCCGGCGACGATGGCGACCGGAACGACGAGGAACGCGCGAACGAACGGGTTCTCGAGCGGCGTCCGAAAGGAGATCCCTCCGCGTCGCCGCGGAAAGTGGCCGTAGGCGTACTCGGCCAGACTCCCAGCGACGAGCGTGGCGAGCAGGTTGCCGACGACGTGGCCGAGGCTCGCGTGCGAGAGCCCGGAGAGCAACATCCCCTCGGGGTAGAAGAACGACCACGCACGAAACGGGATGACGACCGGGTCGGTCGGGTCGTCGATCCCCCGCTGGACGAAGAGGTAGACGCAGACGACGACGGCGACCGCGACGAGCGTTCCCCACGGAACGCCGAGGAGGAACCGCGACCGGAGCCGCCGCCCCCACGAACCGCGGGGGCGGTCGATGGCCACGACGACCGCGAGCGCGGCGGCGAACGCGACCGGAATGGCCAGCCGGTGAAGCGGCAGCCAGTCGGGGAGCATACGCCGGTGTCGGTCGTCGTGCCTAATGAACCTCCGGGTGACGCGGCGGTTCGATCCGTCGGAGTCGGTCGGCGGGTTCGGCCCTGTGGAGTCGGTCCGCGAAGTCGTCCCGTCGGATTTGGTCGGCGATCCGGAGACGGCTCCGTTCGATCGTGGACCCCGATCGAGCGGCGTGGGGGATTCCCACCAGTTCACAATCGAGTGAACACTTATCCGCGTTCGCGCCGATTCCATAGACGAAACCAATGGAAACCGCGGAGCTCTCCAACACTCACGAACGGATCCTCGTCGCCCTCGTGAACGAATACCGACCGGAGGAATCGCCGGTCAAGGCTCGCACGCTCGGCCGACGGATCGACAGGAACGCGGGGTCGGTCCGCAACCAGATGCACACGCTGAAACAGCTTCGACTCGTCGACGGGGTCACGGGGCCACAAGGCGGGTACGAGCCGACCGACCGGGCTTTCGACCTTCTCGATCGCGAGAAGCTGGACGACGCCGAGTCGATGGTGCTCTCGCGGGAGTACGACCGGATCAGCGTCACGGTGGACGACATCGACTTCATCAACGTGGATCACCCGACGGAGTGCAAGGCGTACGTTCACTTTCGACAGGTTGTAAGCGATCTCGAGGCGGGCGACCCGATCGTGGTCGGACCGACGCCGGTCTCGCGACTCGGGCTCGTGGGGCGTGTTACGGCGCTCTCCGATACGTCCGATACCGTGCTCGTCGACGTCGAACGGATCGAGGCGCCGCTCGAGGACGGGTGAGGTCCACGCGGAACGTTCCCGACGGTCGTTCGCTCCGTGGGACGCGCCATTCGAGGTCCCGCCGGGGTACTTCTTAAGGCCCGCGGCCGTGTGTTCGAACCAACGAGCAGCGTTCCATGACCGCCACCATCGACACGATCGACGTGCTTCACGTCGACGACGAGCCCGAATTCGCCGAGTTGGTCGCCACGTTCCTGCGGCGGACGGACGACCGGTTCGCGGTGCGGACCGTCGAGAGCGCCGAGGAAGCGCTCGACGAACTCGACGAACTCGACGAACTCGACGGCGTCGATTGTGTCGTCTCCGATTACGACATGCCCGGTCGAAACGGGATCGAGCTCCTCGAGACCATCCGCGAGGACGATCCACAGCTCCCGTTCATCCTGTATACGGGCAAGGGGTCCGAGGAGATCGCGAGCGAAGCGATCTCGGCCGGAGTGACCGATTACCTCCAAAAGGAGACCGGAACCGAACAGTACGAGCTGCTCGCGAACCGGATCGAAAACGCCGTCGAGTCCGCCCGCTCACGCGAGCTGTTGGCGGAGCGAACGCGGCGACTGGAGACGCTCGTCGACACCCTCCCCGGGATGGTCTATCGGTGCCGAAACGAGTCCGGCTGGCCGATGGAGATCGTCGACGGGGAAGTCGCGGAGCTCACCGGCCATTCCGCGGACCGGATCGCACGAAACGAGGTGCTGTGGGGCGAGGACGTGATCCATCCGGCGGACCGCGAATCGACGTGGGAGGCCGTCCAGGAGGGGCTCTCCGCCGACGGCACCTTCGAGATCACCTATCGGATCGTGACCGAGGACGGGACCACGAAGTGGGTCTGGGAGCGGGGACGCGGCGTGTACGACGACGGCACCGGCGAAGGGAGCGACGACGGCCTGATCGCCCTGGAGGGGTTCATCACCGACGTCACCGAACGCAGGGAACGCGAAGCGCGCCTCGAGCGAACGACGGCCCGTCTCGAGGCGCTCTTCGAGCGGTCTCCCGACATGATCGACGTTCACACCGCCGACGGAACCATCGTCGACGTGAACCGTCGCTTTCGGGAGGTGTTCGATCAGCCGAAGGACGAGCTCGTCGGCCGGAAGGTCTGGGAGATCGACCGGGAAGCCGATCCCGACGAACTGCGCGCCATCTGGAGCGGAATGGACGTCGGAGACCGGATCGAACTCGAGACGGAGTTTCGCCGTCCGGACGGGGAGCCGTTTCCGGTTCGGGTACACGCCACCCGGCTCCCCGTCGACGACGGGGATCGGTTCCTCGTCATCTCCCGTGACGTCTCCGAACAGAAGGATCGCATGCGTGAGCTTCGCGAACTCAAGGACCGCCTCCAGCTCGCGGTCGAAGGGGCGGATCTCGGCGTCTGGGACTGGGATCTGCGCACCGACGAGGTGGAGTTCAACGATCGATGGGCGCGAATGCTCGGCTACTCGCCGGCGGAGATCCGGTCACACATCGACGCGTGGGAGCGGCGCGTACACCCCGATGACCTCGAGCGGGTCGAGGCCGCCCTTGAGGCCCACATCGAGGGGGAGACGGCCTACTACGACACCGAACACCGGATGCGGACCGCGGATGGCGACTGGAAGTGGATCCGCGACATCGGCAGGGTCGTAGAGCGCGACGACGCCGGCGATCCGGTCCGCGCGGTTGGGATCCACCTCGACATCGACGAGCGCAAGGAGTACGAGCGGGAGCTCGAACGAAAGACCGAGGAGCTCGCCGAGTTGACGAGACAGCGCGAACAGCAGTACCGGACGCTCTTCGAGGAGGCGCCCGTGATGGCGGTGATGACCCGAAGCGAGGAGGGACGCCCGATCGTCGAGGACTGCAACCAGCAGTTCCTCGAGACGCTGGGATACGACGCGGAGGACGTGGTCGGACGGGACCTCGCCGAGTTCTACACACCGGACTCCAGGGAGGCGTTGCTCGACGGTGGCGGATACGAGCGGGCGCTCCGGGGGGAGTTCACGATGGAGCCCCGCGAGTTCTCGTCCGCCGACGGGGAGGTCGTCGAGACGCTGTTGCGAGCGGTTCCGCTCCGTGAGGTCCCCGACGCGCCCGACGCCTCCGATACGGCGTTGGCGATGTACGTCGACGTCACGGAACGCGAGGCGGTCAAACGTGCGAACGAGCGGCTCGAGCAGTTCGCGAGCATCGTCTCCCACGACCTCCGAAACCCGTTGAACGTCGCGGAGGGACGACTGCGGCTGGCCCGCGAGACGCTCGATGGGGACGGGAAGGGAGCTGACGACCACCTGGAGGCGGTCGAACGGGCCCACGACCGGATGCAGTCGTTGATCGACGACCTGCTCACCCTCGCTCGGGAGGGGGACGCCGTGACCGAGACCGAACCGGTCGACCTCGGGACGGTCGCGAGGGAGTGTTGGGAGACCGTCGAGACCGCCGACGCCTCGCTCGAGGTGAATGGGGAGACGGTGGTCCGTGCCGACCGGACCCGGCTCAAACAGCTGTTCGAGAACCTGGTTCGAAACGCCGTCGAGCATGGCTCGACGAGCCCCGGCTCGAACGCTCACGGGGACGCGATCGAACCCGGCGCCGAACACGACGGTCCCGACCTCACGATCTCCGTCGGTCGGATGGAGAGCGGATTCTACCTCGAGGACGACGGAACCGGGATTCCGGAGGGCGAACACGACCGCGTCTTCGAGGCCGGCTACTCGACGAACCGGTCCGGAACCGGGTTCGGACTAAGCATCGTCGAGCGGATCGCGGAGGCACACGGCTGGGAGGTCCGCGCGACGGAAAGCGCGGCCGGCGGCGCGCGCTTCGAGATAACCGGCGTCGAGTTCGAGTCGTGAGTCGTCGCCGGGTTCGAACGGCTACCCGAGCTCGGTCGCGAGCGCCGTCTCGGCACGGACGATCGCCGGACCGATCCGGTTCGAGAGCGTCTCCGTTGCCGGATCGTCGTAAGAGCCGGACCGGCCGCTCGCGAGGATTTCGAGCGTCTCCTCGAACAGAGAGACGACGCGGGAGAGCCGATCGTCCGTCGCGGAGGCGTCCCCGCGTTCGGCCAGCCCGCTCGCGGCGTCGGCCTCCTCCAGCGCCCGGGAGAGGCGCTCCGTGACCTCGTTCTCCGAGTCCACGTCCTGCGAGTCCGAATCCGTGTTCGCGTCCGATTCGCGAGCGGCGAGCGCCCTCGCGAGGTCGACCAGCCGCTCGGCCTCCCCGACGAGCGTCTCGGCGAGGGGTGCCTTGCCGGTCTCGACGGGCTCGCGGACCGCGTCCGTTCCGTCCTCGAAGTCCTCCGGACCGACCCGGTAGGCGCCGGGACGCCCTTCGGAATCGACCACTTCCACGGTATAGCGTCCCTCGGAGTGGACCGCCACGGCGAACCGGTCCTCCTCGATCGGCCGTCCCTCGTAGACGACGCCGACATGATCTTCGATCACGCGGACGCGTTCGATCCCGGTCGCTTCCCGGCCGTCGCCGCGGACCCAGCCGGCGTCCTCGTTCGCGACGACCGTCAACACGCCGTTCGCGCCGACTCGGCGGAGACCTCCCTCGTGTTCGAACCCGAGGGCGAGCGGTGCGATCCCCGGAGCGTTCACGACCAGTTCGTGCTCGCCGGGAACGACGTGGAGATATCCGAACTCGCCTCGACGGGTGACCGTCGCGACCGGATCCTCGCTGGCGAGTCGGACGGCGCCCTCGACGGGCACGTCGTACATCGAGACCGGGATCGATCCCGAGAGCGACTCCCGGGCGCCGTCCGCGACGCGTCCGAGATCACCGTCGTATCCGGCCCGCAGGTGGCGAACGTGTCCCACGACGCGGTTCGTCAGTCCCGGCGGTCGCTCCCCGTCGATCCGTCGTCTGTGGCCCGGATCCGTCACGTCCGCGAGGGGATCGTCGTACCGCTCCTGTTCCCACGGAATTCCCACGGACGTGATGTGGCTCGCGTATCGGTCCTCGAGGAATCCCGGGATCGCGAACTCGAAGCTCAACTGGGGGCCGACGAAGTCGTCGACGGCGTCGCGGACGGCCTCGATGGGTTCCAGCGCGTAGGTCAGTTCCGTCCCCGTTCGACTGCTCTCGTGGGCGAGGACCGGTCCCGGTTCCCGGAGCGGAACGTCCGCGGGCGGGCGCGGGAGCCCGCGCCAGGAGTCCACGGTTACCCGCTCGTCGATGAAGTCCCCCCGATCGACCGATAGCCCGGGGTGTCGATCGAGGCGATGCCCGTCGAGTTCCGGCATCACGAAGGGAAGACGCGCCCCCTCATCGCGCGGGAGCCCGTAGGCGAACGGCGCCGTCACACCGGTCGTAACGTCGAGGACGTCGTTGGTAACGTCGGACCCCCACTCGTCGTCGGGGAGTCGCTCGAAGCTCGGGACCCGGTCGTTGACCTCGCTGGCGCTCGAGTGTGACCCGACCTCCGAGAGGATCCCCACGCGACGACCGTCGCTCACGTCGGGCTCGAGGAACTCGTTGTTCGGGCTGGCGCGCGAGTGCGCGCTCGCGGAGACCAGAAGCGGCGTCCCGCTTTCGCGATCGACGAAGACCTGCAGCAGCTCCCAGTCGTGCCAGTGGAAGTTGACCGTGAACTGGTCGAAGACGGAGTAGAACCAGTACTGGATCGCGTCGACGCCGTCCGCGGCCTCGACGATCCGGTAGAACGCGGTCGGCGCCGGCGGGGTGTCGGTTTCCGCGAACGCCTCCGAGTACCCCTCCAGGGCCGTGAACCCGTCCACGACGGTCCTTCCGTCGCTCTCCACCGTGTACAAACGTGGATCGGCGGGGAACCACTTCTCGAGGGCGCCGAAGTACAGGTCGGGGGCGTGTCGGACGACTATCGAGGGGACCGGCTGAGTGTCGTCCACGCCGTCCTCGTCGTCGGGAGTGGGTGATCGCGAAGGGGTCGGGGACGGCTCCACGGGCCCCGATCCGGACCCCCTTCCGTCATCCGGACGCGAGACGGCCCACGCGCCGGCGACTCCGCTCGCACCGACCGCTCCGAGCCCCGCGTAGATCAGGAGCCGGCGCCGTCGTTCGTCGGGAGGCGGGCCGTCACCGGCTCCGTCCCCGTTCGTTTTGGACATGTGGGTCTCGCTCCGACGTCGAGATACGCGGTCGGAGTATATCCGTCTTCCTCGCGATCGCCGCCGTCTCCGGATGGTTCCGAGGGATATTCGAGCGTTTCAGCCCTCGAGCCGCCCCTGCGACGCGTTTTGCCGTAACGTTTTTACAAAATAGACAGATCTTTTAGGTATGGGTTGGGGGAACAAGTCACTCAGATGGCTGGGAACGCTGGGGGGCATCGTGGCGTTGATCAGCCTCGGGATCACGGCGGCGATCGTCGTCGGGCTCTACGTGGTGAGCTTCGAGTCGTTGAACGTTCCGATCGGACTGGCGGAGCTTCTCGTGCCCGCGCTCGTGGCGGTGGTCGGGTTCGTGATCTGGGCCCTCTCGAGGATCACGCTTCGGTTCACCGACGACTCCGGGTCGGGTTCCGAACCGGCCGGCGTCGACGACCCGGAGGTCTCTGGCGATTCGACGGCCGCCGGGAGCGGGGAGTCGATCCCGGAGTCGAGAGCCCGCCTTCGGGAGTTCAACCGGGCGAACAAGTACGTCGCGGCGATCTTCGGGCTGCTCTTCGCCCTGGCGGTCGCCTCCTCGGCGCTCGTCGAGGCGGCCTCGGGAACGCCCTTCGGGATCGTCGTCGGATTCGTGACCTTCCTCACGGAGGCCACCGGCGGGACGACGAACCACCTCCTGACCGCGGCCTGGTTCGGGGGCGCCTGGTACGGCATCCGGAAGTACGAGGCCACGGAGGCGTGGGTCGCCGGGCTCGTCGGCTGGGGCCTGCTCACGATGGGCGGAGTGTACCTGCTCACCGTGAGCCTCGGCGCGATCGCGATCGTCGTCGCCGGCCTGAAGGTCCTGAACGGCGGGCTGAGGGCGAGCGGCGAGACCGAACTCGTGTTCCTGGACGAGTACGTCGACGAGTTGGACGAGGGGGGTACGCTCACTGCGAACGATGCGAACGATGCGGACGGCTCGAGCGACGTGGGCGACGCGGGCACCTCGGCCGCCTCGAGCGACGCCGGTAACGCGACCGGCACCGGTAACGCGACCGACGCCGGAAACGTGGTCGGCCGTTCACGGAGCCGATCCGACGACGGCAAACAGTCGATCGCCGGGATCCGGGACCAGCTCGAGGGTGCGGAGATCCGAGGTCCGAGCGACGTCCGGGACGTCCTCGAGGTCGACCCCGAGTTCGTCCACCCCCGTGAGGCCGGAAACGACCGGATCGCGTACTGGAGCTACCTGAGCTACGCGCTCGGCGGGCTCCTCGTCCTCTCGTCGCTTCTCGTCGGCATCCAGCTGTGGGGGTTCCCCGCGCTCGGACTCTGGGGCATCCCGATCGGCGCGGTGTATCTCGGGCACGCCTTCGGCCTCCCGCAGCGCTCGCCCGTCGTCCACGTAGCGGGTGCGGTCTGGTACGTGTTCGGCCTCCTCGTCTCCGTCGTGACGTTCAGCCCGCTGGCGATTCTCGCGAACGCGGCGGGCGTCTACCTCGGCTGGACGTCCACCGCGGGCGTTCCACAGCCCGACGAGGTCCTCACGGACGTCCAAGGCGGGTCCACGGCGGACGGGCGATCCGACGCGTCGTTTCCGGAGGACCTTATCGGCGGCGGCATCGTCGCCGGAGCGATCCTCGGCGCGGTCCTCGGCGTCGTGGGCGCCGTCCTGTTCGCGTGGATCTCGGTTCGAACCCGGACGGTGTACGGGCTCCTTTTGATCCTCCCCGCCGTCGCCGCCGGGTTCGGCGTCACGCTCGGCATGGGCGAACGCGGAGACGTGGTCAGCGGACTCGTCGGAGCCGGGTTGGCGGTGCTCTCGATCGTCGTCGGATTCAGACTCCTCAACCGATGGATGCCGCCGGGCTACGAGCTGCAGCCCGGGCTGCTTCTCGCGGTCGTCCCGCTTTTGGGCATCTACCTCGCGTACCGGATCGCCGCCAGTTCCGAGAGCGAAGGCGGAACGCGGGAGGATGCCGACGGAGCGACGGACGGAGCCGACGGCGATCCTCCGGAGTCGGCCGGGCGATCGACAGTCTCGGGAACCCCCCGTGATCGGCCCGATTCGTCGGAGTAGGACTCCCGCGTCCTGGAAGTGACGCCACCTACGTTCCGGGAGTGACGCCACCTACGTTCCGGGAGTGACGCCACCCGCGTTCCCGCGGTGATCACGTTGGGGGCGTTGAACCGGACGCCAATTTCGGTCCGCCGTGCCCGGGTTTTATGTGGAACGGTGGGGATTTCCCGATGTGCCCTCCACGAAGATAGCACTCGGCGACGCCCTCGGTTACGGGGCCGATCGCCTCACGACACGCGGTGGAGCGATGCTCATCGGTGCGTACGTCGTCTTCCAGATAGCGAGCCAGGCCAGCTTCCAGTCCCTCTTTGCGGGACTGGTTCCGAACACGATGCCGTCCGGCGCGGCTGGCCAGGTGTATCCCCTGGCGATCGACCTGCCGATGCCGGTCAGCGCCGGACTCGTCGTTCTGTTGATGATCCTCGGAACGGTCCTTTCGATCGTGGCCATGCGGGCGATGTACGCCGACATCGACGACGTACCGTCCGCGGATCACACGCGGCGGCTCGCCCGGACGACCGTCGTGACGATCGTCGTCTCGATCATCACGTTCGTGGCCATCTCGATCGGCACGGTGTTCCTCATCCTGCCGGGGATCTTCCTGGCCGTCAGCCTGGTTTTCGCACAGCTCGCCGTCGTTCTCGAGAACGCCGGCGTTATCGAGGCGCTGCAGCGAAGCTGGGGTCTCGCGCGGGGGAATCGACTTCGACTGTTCGCCCTGGGACTCATCATCGCCGTCGTCGGCGGGATCGCCGGCGGCGTCTTCGGCTTCATCGGGGTGTTCTTCCCCCTCGCCGGCGCCGTGGCGTCGGCGATCGTTACGAGCGTCGTGACCCTCTTCGGGATCGGCGTGCTGGTCGGCTGTTACAGACAGATCGCGGAGCCCGGAGCGGCTGAGACGGGCGCCCGCGGCGCGACAACCGGACTCTGAAACGGTCGCCCCGTCGGTCACATCCCGGCGCGGTTCATCGCGTCCGCGAGCGACACGCCGTTTTCGACGTGTTCTCGAACCGCCCCTTCCGTCTCCTCGATCGCTTGCGCCTCCTCGAGAACCGCGTCCGCGTTCTCGGGATCGACCACCGTGACGCCGGTCTCGTCGCCGATCACGACGTCGCCGGGTGAGACGAGCGTGCCGCCGACGGCGACGGGCACGTCCGCCTCCACCTCGCCGTCGCCGCTCGGGCCGCGGGGGGTTCGGGCGGGCGCGAACACGGGGAACTCAAGTTCCCGGATGTCGGCGATGTCGCGGACGGCCCCGTCCGTGATCATCCCGACCACGCCGCTTTCCTTCGCGTACGTCGAGAGGAGCTCGCCCCAGACCGCCTCGCGGACCGCCCCGCCGGCGTCGACGACTAGGACCTCGCCCGGGTCGGCGTCCACGACCGACTCGACCGGCGGCCAGATCGCCTCGGGGTCCACACGCGTCGTCTTCGCCGTCCCCACCAGGGAACAGTCGCGATGGATCGCCCGAATCGAGCCCTCCAGTACCGCGACGTCCTCGCGTTTCGTGTCGGCGACGACCGCGGAGGACAGATCGCGAAACCCCTCGAGGACCGTCTCGTCTACCGGATCGACGTCCGTCGTCATACGACCTCCCACGAACAGGCGGTATAAATATACACCGGCGATTCCACTCGCCTCCGCCCGGAGGATCGTGTTACCACGTACCACAAACTTATGTACGTCCGTGGGATCGGTTCGAATAGGGAGGCACGAGCATGGCCGAGCACGTACGGGTTCGGGGGGAACCGAATCGTGACTACGAGCGGGAAGCCGAACGGCTGGTCGACGAGTTCGCCGACCGGGGCCTGATCGACCGCGACGTGCGTCGGGAGACGGAACGGCTCCTCCGGAACGATAAGCCGCTTGAGGCGCTTCGTCGGATCACCGAACACCGACGCAACCACCGCTGAGAGGTATCGGAGGGCGTACAACACGGCCGTCCAACGCGGACGCGGAGCGTGGACGTGAGCGGTGTCGGTCGAAACGCGATACACCGTGATTCGGCACACCGCCACGCTCGGACCTGTTGGTTCACCAAACAGTTTTGTGCCGCTGGAGCGTATCACGGATATGCTCGGAACCGTCGCCCGTTTGCTCGTTCTCGCGGAGGGCGTCCTCGGGAGTTTGAAGGTGCCGATCGACGCCACCGGGACCGATCGAGCCGCCTCGGCCCCGATCGGCATCATCCTGATGGTCGGACTGACCGTGATCGTCGCCGGGGTCCTGGCCACCACCGTTCTCGGGATCGACGTCGCCACGATCGCCGACCGGGCGGGAGAGATCCTGACGGGTGACGGCGACGCCGACTACTCGTTCGTGTAGACCCCCTAACGGAACATTCCGGATCGGTCCCGTTTGACGGTTCGCATCGAACTCATCGATCCACCCACGGATCCACCGTCTCACCGTTCCGTCCGCGTCTCTCCTGTGATCGTCTTCCGAGACGACGGGGAGCCGAGCATCAGATCTCATAATTTAGTCATTCTCCTTATGTATCCCCGTCCGATAGTTTCGATCGTCAGTCCACGGGAGGGGGATCCCGATCGAGTTGCTCGATCGGGGCCATCCGACGACTGTCTGATCACCATGCAACCCACGGACATCAAGCGACTGTTCACGGAGGATCGCGCGGTCTCACCGGTTATCGGAGTCATCCTGATGGTGGCGATCACGGTCATTCTCGCGGCCGTGATCGGCACCTTCGTGCTCGGCCTCGGCGACAGCCTTCAGGACACCCAGCCGACGGCGAGCTTCGACTTCGAGTTCGATTCCGCGGATGGGGTCACGATCACGCACTCAGGAGGGGATACGATCGACGCGGATACGAATACCGTGACTGTAACTGCTACCGGCGGTGGGGATGCAAGCATTAACAGCGGTGACTGGTCGGGGAGCCTCTCAGCGGGCACCTCAAAGGAATTCACAGCGAGCAGCAACTGGAACGAGGAAACCGTCTCCGTGAACTGGCAGGCCTCCAGCGGCGGCTCCTCGGCCACGCTCGGATCGAGCACCGCGCCGGACAACAGCTAAACACCCCACTCCTTCGGCCCTCCCGCGGCATTCGTCGTGACGGCGGAGCGCTTTTGAAGTCGCCGGCCCTGCAAGCGGTATGAGCGTCGATCGGATCCTTCTCACGAACGACGACGGGATCGATACCGTCGGCTTCCGCGCCCTTCACCGCACGCTGTCGAAGCGTGGCTACGACGTGGTGGCCGTGGCCCCGGCCGCGGACCAGAGCTCCGTGGGGCGGTCGCTCTCGACGGACGTCGTCGTCCACGACCACGAACTCGGCTACGCCGTGGAGGGCACGCCGGCCGACTGCGCGGTCGTCGGGCTCAGCGAACTCGTCCCGGACGCCGACGTCGTCGTCGCCGGGTGCAACGAGGGCGCGAACCTGGGCGAGTACGTCCTCGGCCGCTCCGGCACCGTCTCCGCGGCGGTGGAGGCGGCCTTCTTCGACGTCCCCGCCATCGCGACGTCGATGTACGTCCCGGCCGGCGAGGATCCGTCCGAGTGGTCGCTCGACCTCCGGGACTTCGCACACGCGAGCGCGACCACCGGATTTCTGGTCGACCACGCCGTGGGCGCCGGCGTCTTCGAACAGGTCGATTACCTGAACGTGAACGCGCCGATGGCCGACGGCGAGACCGGCCCGAATCCCGCCGAACGGGCGCCGATCGAGGTGACCGAACCCTCACAGCTCTACGAGATGGACGCGAGCCGAACGCCCGAAAACGGCGTCCGACTCCACGACCGGATCTGGGACCGCATGGAGACCGGCGACCTCCCGGACCCGCCCGGAACGGACCGGCGTGCGATCGTCGAGGGGCGCGTCTCGGTCTCGCCGCTCACGGCGCCGCACACGAGCGGCCACCACGAGGCCCTCGACGGGCTCGCGGAGACCTACGAGAGCGTCGACGCCGGCGTCGAGATCGATGCCGATGTCGGGACCTCGACGTCCGAGAACTGAGCTACTCCTCGTCGCCGCTTCCGTCGCTGACGGTGACCTGCGCCTCGCGGATCACGGAGTCGCCGATCTCGTAGCCGGGCTGGTAGACCTCGGCGATCGTCCCCTCCGGCTCGTCGCTTCCGACCCGGAGCATCACCTGATGGCGAACGGGGTCGACGTCCGATCCCGGGTCCGGCTCGATCGCCTCGACGTTCTCCTCCTCGAGAACTCGATCGAACTCCTCGAGGGTCGACTCCACGCCCGGGCGCAGGTCCGCGCCCTCCTCCTGTTCGAGCGCGCGAACCAGGTTGTCGCGAACAGGAACGATCCGCTCGATCAGGTCCTCGGCCGCCCGCTCTTTGATCTGTTCCTGCTGTCGTTTCGCGCGCTGTTTGTAGTTCTGGAAGTCCGCCTGCTTGCGCTTCAACCGCTCCCTGAGGTCGTCGATTTCGTCCTCGCGATCCTCGAGTTCCGCCTCCAGCGTCTCGATACGCGCTTCGCGTTCCGCGAGGCGCGCCTCCAGGTCGGCCGCCTCGTCGGCGAGATCGTCGACACCCCGGGCGTCGAGCTCCGCGATGCGCTCGGCGAGACCGAACTCGCCGGACGCGTCGGGACTTCCGCTTTCGCCCCGGGCGGCCGCATCCCGGCCGTCGACGCCGACCGTCGGGTCCCCGTCGACCGCATCGTCCGCGTCGTCCGCATCCGACGTCGAGGGGGTCGCGTCCTCGTCCTCGAACTCGATCTCGACGGCGTCGTCCTCGCTCATGGTCGATCGGTGGGTCCCGGCGGGCATAAGGCTTGCAAAAACGCTTCGAGAGACGTCTTCCGCTCCGCGCGTTCGCCATCGTTTTGGTGCCGGAGGGAACGTTCGCGGGAACTTTCGGGAGTTTATAATCCATCGCGCGGGAAGGGGGTCCATGACCGCGCCGAATCGGAACGTGCTCTGGGCGAACGCGATCGTCGACGGGCTGGCGAGCGCCGGCGTCTCGGCGGCCGTGATCTCGCCGGGCAGCCGTTCGACGCCGCTCGCGATGGCGTTCGCGCGCCACGAGGAGGTCCACGTCTTCTCACAGCTCGACGAGCGCTCGGCGGCCTACTTCGCGCTCGGGCGGGCCCGCCGCACGGGAGCGATCACGCCGCTCGTCTGCACCTCCGGGACCGCCGCCGCCAACTACCACCCGGCCGTGATGGAGGCCGACGAGGGGCGCGTGCCGCTGCTCGCGCTCACCGCCGACCGCCCGCCGGAACTCCGGGATTCGGGAGCCAACCAGACCGCCGACCAGGAGAAGCTCTACGGCGACGCGGTCCGGTACTACAAGGACCTCCCGGAGCCGGCGGCCCACGACCGAACGCTCGCCTCGCTGCGGACCACGGTCGCGCGGGCGGTCGAGGCCGCCGAGGGCGTCGACCCCGGCCCCGTTCACCTCAACGTCCCGTTCGCGAAGCCCCTTGAGCCGACTCCCGTCCCCGGGGACGTGCCCGACGACCTCGACCCGGCGTCCGAGACCGGCCGAGAGGGCCCCTACGTCTCCCGAACGGGCGGCGCCACGAGGGTCGACGATGGAGACCTGCGCTCGCTCGCGGAGGCGCTCTCCGTCGACCGCGGACTGATCGTCGCCGGACCGGCCGATCCCCCGGGTCTCGATCCGGAGGCCGTCACCGCGCTCTCACACGCCACCGGCCACCCGGTTCTCGCCGACCCGCTCTCGGGAGTCCGTTTCGGCGGCCACACCCGCGTCGCGCCCGTGATCGGCGGCTACGACGCCTACCTCTCGGCCGACGCGGCCGGGGACTCGGCGCCGGCGTGGCGCGATCCCGAGGTGGTTCTCCGGCTCGGTGCCTCGCCGACCTCCAAGCGACTTCGAAAGTACCTCGCTGCCACCTCCGCCGACGAGTACGTCGTCGATCCGGCGGGGCGGTGGCGCGAGGCGGAGTTCGCCGCCACGGACCTCGTCGTCGCCGAGCCGAATCGGCTGTGCGGCGACCTCTCACGGCTGGTCGCCGGCGGCGGGTCGGGCGAGTGGCGCGCCCAGTGGGAGGACGCCGACGAACGTGCCTTCGGGGTCCTCGAGGAGTCGGAGGCGTTCTTCGAGGGTCGTGCGGTCGCGACCATCGCCGAATCCGTCCCGGATCCCGCGACGATGTTCGTCTCCAACTCGATGCCCGTTCGCGATCTCGATCGGTTCGCCCGCCCGACCACGCGGAGCCTCACCGTCTGCGGTAACCGGGGCGTCTCCGGCATCGACGGTATCGTCTCCGCGGGACTGGGTGCCGGTTCCGCGACGACCGACGACCTCACGCTCGTGGTCGGCGACCTCGCGTTGTATCACGACTCAAACGGCCTCCTCGCGCTCGACCGGCTCGACCTCGAGGCCACGGTCGTCGCGATCAACAACGACGGCGGCGGGATCTTCCACGCGCTGCCGATCGAGAGGTTCGAACCGGAGTTCACCCAACAGTTCAAGACGCCACACGGCCTCGAGTTCGAAGCGCTCGCCGATCTTCACGGCCTCCGTTACGAGCGGATCGACGCCCGCGTAGAGGGTGGGGACGGCGACGGAAGCGGCGTGGCTGACGGTGACGGGAGCGGCATGGCGGACGACCCACGAAGCGCGCTCGCCGCGACCTACCGGGAGGCGCGCGAACGCTCCGGAAGCACCCTGATCGACGTTCGGTTCGATGCCGAATCGAGCCACCGGACGCGCGAGCGACTGCGCGATCGGGCGGTCGAGGCGGCTCTCGGGGCGGAGTCGGGAGAATAGCGAAGCGATCCGACCGGAAATAGTGATTCAGCGGCGGCTCGCGATCAGTCGTCAGCCGCGGCCGGGCTCGCGTCCGGCTCCGCGAGTTCGCCGGCGCGTTCGAGCTCCGTGAGGTACTCGTCGGCGTCGATGGCCGCCTTGCTGCCCATGCCCGCGGCGGTGACGGCCTGCTGGTAGTGATAGTCGACGACGTCGCCGGCACCGAAGAGCCCCTCGACGCCGGTCCGGGTCTGTCCCGCGCCGGCGCCGTCCTCGGTCCGGAGGTATCCCTCCTCGTTCAGCTCGACGCCGGTTCCCTCGAGGTAATCGGTGTTCGGCGTGTGGCCGATGGCGAAGAAGACGGCGCCGACCTCGAAGTCGTACTCCTCGACCTCGTCGGCGGTCGCCGGATCCTCGAGCTTCTCCTTGGGGTGGCCCTCGGGGTGTTCGACGAGCGTCACGTGGTCGATGCCGTCCTCGGGCGTGCCGTGCAGCTCCGTGACCTCCGTGTTCCGGAGGATCTCGATCTCGCCGTCCTCCACCTTCTCCATCACGCGGTCGATCCAGACATCCTCGGCGCGGAACTCCTCGCGGCGGTGGGCGATGTAGACGGTGTCGGCGAACTTGGTGAGGAAGTTCGCCTCCTCCATGGCCGCGTCGCCGCCGCCGACGACGAGCATGTCCTCGCCGCGGAAGAACGCGCCGTCACAGGTCGCACACGTCGAGAGGCCGTAGCCCATGAGCTCGTCCTCTCCCGGAATGCCGAGCGTCCGTGCGGACGCTCCGGAGGCGGCGATGAAGGCGTCGCAGGTGTAGACGTCGCCGTTCGTCAACTCGACGCGGAACGGGCGGTCCGAGTCCGCGACCGACTCGACGACGCCGTTTTTCGTCTCGGCGCCGAACTTCGTGGCCTGCGCTTTCATCTCGTTGATCAGGTCGGGCCCGGAGATCCCCTCGGAGAATCCGGGATAGTTCTCGACGTCGGTAGTGAGCGTCAACTGCCCGCCCGGCTCGTCGCCCTCCAGGATGAGCGGCTCGTTGTTCGCGCGGGCGGCGTAGATCCCCGCCGTGAGCCCGGCGATGCCGGTCCCGGCGATGATCAGCCGTCGGTGTTCGACTACGTCCTCGCTCATGGCTGAGGGTTGGCGATCGGGGCCTATGTAGGTTGCGCCATGGAGGCCACGGACCCTTCCGTCGGAGTCGTCGCGACGATTTTACGACTCGAACGATTCACCGTTCGGCGGGTTCACGACTCGACGGCTCGGAGCTCACGACTCGACGAGCTCGCCCTCGCGCTCGCGCCATTCGGTGAGGCTACCCTCGTAGATGTGGACGTCCTCGAAGCCGAGCCACCGGAGCGCGACGTACGTGTGTGAGAGCCGGCGCGCGGTGTTACAGTAGAGCACGACCGGCCGGTCCGGCGTGATCCCGCGTTCCTCGAATCGCTCGCGGAGGTCGTCCTTCGCGCGCAGCCCGCGCGTCTCGGGATCGACCGCCTCGGTCCAGTCGAATCGGACCGCGCCCGGGAGGTGCCCGGCCGCGTACTCGTCGGCGTCCCGGGTGTCGACGAATATCACGTCGCGCTCACGGTCCTCGAGCAGCTCGATCACCTCGTCGTATCCCACGATCGGCGAGTCCGCTCCCTCGACGCGACGCGCCTCGATCGTCGTCTCCTCGAGGGAGACGGGATCGCTTTCGATCGGGTAGTCGCGCTTCCAGGCGCTCAGATCGCCGTCGAGGAGGTGGACGTTCTCGACGCCGTAGACGAGCGCCGTGACGAGAAACCGCGCCGCGAAGACCCCGTTCGTGTCGTCGTAGGCGACGAGGACGTCGTCCCGGGAGAGGCCGGCAGCGCCCAGACGCTCCGCGAACGCCTCGGCGCCCGGAAGGTGGCCGACGTCGCCACCCTCGGCATCGCGGAAGTCCTCGAAGGGAACGTTCACGGCACCGGGGACGTGTCCGAGCGCGTCGTACTCCCAGGCGTCGCGGACGTCGACCGGGCGCACGCCGGGGTCATCGAGGTGATCGGCGAGCCACTCGATCGGGACGGTGATCTCGGTCATCGGTCCTCCCTTCTACCTCCGGACGGTTTATTCCGCTGACCCGCGCCGATTCGGCCGGGCCTTCCGGATACCGGCAACATTTGAAACCCCCGCGGCGATCGCGGCCTCGATCCTCTCGGACCGTCGATGATCGACGGCGGGCATCCGGGCGGTACGACCCGACGATCGACGGGCGGCCGACAGCTCCGGACATGAACCGGCAATAATCTCCCCCGATCCGAACGAGAGGCGGGTATGTCCGTGGTGTTGGGGACCTTATAGGTCGAACACGTAGGGGGAACTGCTATGGGAGATTCCGATTACGCGAACGACGTGCTCGTCTCCGCCGACTGGGTGGAGGCGCGGCTCGACGAGTTCGAGAGCGACGACGACGACCTGCGGCTCGTGGAGGTCGACGTCGACACCGAAGCGTACGACGACGCGCACGCGCCGGGAGCCATCGGCTTCAACTGGGAGAGCCAGCTCCAGGACCAGACGCAGCGTGACATCCTCGAGAAGGAGGACTTCGAGGCGTTGCTCGCCGAACACGGCATCAGCGACGACTCGACGGTCGTCCTCTACGGCGACAACTCGAACTGGTTCGCGGCCTACGCCTACTGGCAGTTCAAATACTGGGGCCACGACGACGTGAAGCTCCTCGACGGCGGCCGCGAGTACTGGGTCGAGAACGACTATCCGACGACCGACGAGGTCCCCTCCTTCCCCGAGGTCGACTACGAGGCGGGCGGCCCCTACGAGTCGATCCGCGCCTACCGCGACGACGTCGAGAAGGCGATCGACCGCGGCGTTCCGCTCGTCGACGTGCGCTCGCCCGAGGAGTACCGCGGCGAGATCCTCGCGCCGCCGGGACTCCAGGAGACCGCCCAGCGCGGCGGCCACGTCCCCGGCGCGAAGAACATCTCGTGGGCGGCCGTCACGAACGATGACGGCACGTTCAAGACCCGCGATGAGCTCGAGGAGCTCTACGCGGAGGAGGACATCGACGGCGACGAGACGACGATCGCCTACTGCCGCATCGGCGAGCGCTCGTCGGTCGCCTGGTTCGCGCTCCACGAGCTGCTCGGCTATGACGACACGATCAACTACGACGGCTCCTGGACCGAGTGGGGCAACCTCGTCGACGCGCCGATCGAGACCGGCGACGGCGAGTGAGCGGGCGGACGATACAGCGTTAAGTCGGTCCGCGGCCTTCCGTTTTTCATGAGCGCAGACGACGTACACGAGCGCGTCCGGTCCGAACTCGCCACCGAACTGTCCAGGCTCGGCTCCTCGAAGGCGCTCTATGCCGCCACCGAGGGCGAACTGAACGCCGATCGCGTCCTGCGGGCGGCGGCCGACGCGGAGCTCGCCGCGGCCGAGACCTTCGAAGCGTGGGCCGGGGACGAGGAGAACGACGCGGCGGCGGAGGTCTTCGCCGCGATCGCCGCGGAGGAGCGCGACCACTTCGATCGCGTCCGCGAGGAATTGGACGACTACGACCCCGATCTCGGCGAGGACCTGCTCGCCATTCCCTCCCACCTCCGCTCGCTCGATGACACCCTCGAGCGGGCTGGCGCGCTCCTCGGACGGATCCTCGTCGCCGACGAGTCGAAGTCCCAGTACGTCGGGTACTTCGTGGGCGACGCCGATCCGCAAACGGCCGCGGTCTTTCGTGATCTCCGCGGGGACCTCGAGGGACAGCGCGAGCGCGCTCTCGAACTGATCGACCGCGTCGGAGCGGACGAGGCCGACCTGGAGGTCGCGAGGGAAGCCGCCGCCGCGGTCGTGGAGATCGCCTACGAGGAACACGTCGAGACGCTGGAGTCGCTCGGCGTCGATCCGAAGCCGGTCTGTTGAGGCGTCGACGCATTCGCCGGGCGATCGGAGTCGCTTGCAATCGCTGAGCGATCGGAGCCGCTTGCGATCGCCGGAAACGAACGGACGGACAGTCCTTTGTGACTCCGCTGCGGAGCGACGCGCATGCCCGCGGACCTCGATGAGAAGACCGATCGCTACGAGCGGATGCTCGCGGACGCGCTCGCGGAGGCGGAGGCGGCCGCGCCGGCGGGAACGCCGCTCGGCGAGGCGGCCGCGGAGTGTCGCGAGATGGCCAAGTCGTACCTCGAGGACGGGAGGCACTTCCGCGAGGACGGGGATCCGGTCAACGCGCTCGCGTCGTTCTCCTACGGGTACGGCTGGCTCGACGCCGGGGTCCGTTTCGGGCTCTTTTCGATCCCAGAGGACACTGAGCTGTTCACGACGTAGCGTTCGTTCGCTTCGTGTGAGTCTGATCCGCATCGATCGCTTCGTGTGACCCACACCGCTCGCTCTGTGAGACCCACGTCCAGGCGTCACACGAACCGTTCGTTCACGAACGGGCCGGATCGTCCCCGGAGTTCGCCGTCGACTCGCCCTCGGGGGCCACGACCGACTCGATCTCCGAGACGATCTCCACCGCCGGATCGCGGGCCCGGTAGGTCTCGACGAGTCGGTAGCAGACGACGTAGCTCGGAACGATCGTCGCCACGGAGAGGATCACGTTTCCGAGCAGGATCCGAACGGCGATGTCGCGTCCCGCCGAAAACGACGCCCCGGACAGGCTCGCGCTCGTGACGGTCGCGCCCTCGACGGGCCCGAGCAGGAACACGCCGATCGCGAAGCTCGCGACGTAGACGCCGGACTTCACGACCGGATTGATGAGCAGGGCGGAGGCGACGAACGCGAGCTTGCTCACCCCGTCGGACAGCCACGCCAGGGCGACGAAGACGAGCAGCCCCACACCGACCGTCGGCAACATCGTGACGAAGACGCCGAACGAGAAGCTCCCGGCGATCTGGTGGGGCGTGTGCGTCTCCGCGAAGGCGTCGTGGAGTCCCTTCCGGAGCCGCCGTCGCCACGTTCCCGCTCGCGTTCGGATCGTCATTCGGTCTCGGTGGGTGATAGCACGCCGGAGGGAAAGTACTTACCGGCGTCACTCCCGGACGCAACGATGATCACTCGAAGCGGTAGGTCGGCCCCTCGGGCCCGTCCTCGACCTCGACGCCGACCGCCGCCAGCGCGTCGCGAAGCTCGTCCGCGCGCTCGTACTCGCCCGCCTCGCGAGCTGATTCGCGGAGATCGAGGACGAGCTCGACGAGTTCGTCGGCGAGTTCGACGTCCCCGTCGACGCCCTCTCCGGCGTCGAACCGAAGTCCCAGTACGCCCTCGCCGAACTCCTCGAGCGTCTCGATCGCCCGACGCAGGCCGCGGTAGTCGTACCCGGTTTCGCCGCCCTCGCCGTCCTCGTCGCCTTCGCTGCCCTCGCCACCCTCGCTGCTCTCGACGCGATCGAGGTGTCGGTTGACGGCGTCGGTGAGTTCGAGCAGCGCCGCGGTCGCCTCCCGGACGTTGAGGTCGTCGTTCATCGCGGTCTCGAAGTCCTCCCGGGCGACGTCCACGGCCGATCGGAGGTCCTCGTCCGTGGCCTTCGTGTGTGCGTCCACGGAGTCGAGCGCGTCGACGCCGCGTTCGTGAGTTCGCAAGAGACGCTCCCACCGCTCTTCGGCCTCGGCGATCGTCTCCTCGGTGAGCGCCTGCTCGGAGCGGTAGGACGCGCCCGCATAGAACGTCCGGAGGACGTTGACTCCCAGTTCCTCGAGGGCGTCGGGCACCGTCCAGAAGTTCCCGATCGACGAGGACATCTTCTCGCCCTCCATCGAGAGGAGGCCGGCGTGCATCCAGTAGCGGACGAAGGGCTCGCCCGTGGCCGCCTCCGACTGGGCGATCTCGTTTTCGTGGTGGGGAAAGACGAGGTCGCGTCCGCCCATGTGGACGTCGAGCGTCTCGCCGAGGTGCGTCATCGACATCGCCGAACACTCGACGTGCCAGCCGGGTCGCCCCTCGCCCCACGGCGACTCCCAGGTCTCGCCCTCGGGCAGCGGGCCGTCGTGGTCGTGTTTCCGGTGTTCGCGGACGGCCGTCTCGCTCACCCCGCCGGCCTTCCAGAGCGCGAAGTCCGCCGGGTTCCGCTTTTCCGAGCGCTCGTCGGGCTCGCCTTGCGCCTCGAGTTCCTCGACGTCCTGGTTCGAGAGCCGTCCGTACTCCTCGAAGGTCGTGACGTCGAAGTAGACGGAGCCGTTCGACTCGTAGGCGTAGCCGGCCTCGACGAGCGACTCGACCAGATCGAGTATCTCCGGGACGTGCTCGGAGACGCGGGGATACACCTCCGCGCGAAGCAGGTTGAGCCCGCGCATGCTCTCGAAGACCGTCTCGGTGAACGTCTCCGCGACGTCGGGTTCGCCCGTCCACTCCTCGCGTTCGCCGACGCGTGCGGCGATCTTCTCGTTGACGTCGGTGACGTTCTCGACGTGACGGACGTCGTATCCGAGGTGGTCGAGCCATCGGTGGAGGACGTCGGCGTGGACCCACATCCGGGCGTGACCCAGGTGGGGGTCGTCGGAGACCGTGAGCCCGCAGACGTACAACAGCACGTCGTCGCCGTCGACCGTGAACTCCACGCGCTCGTCCCGCAGGGTGTCCGTCACGGAGAGGGTCATCACGGCCGGATTCTCGTGGCGAGCCTTTCAACGCGTCGATCGGAGCAGTTCGAGGGATCTGACCGGTCCGGTCAGTATCTCTCAGACGCCCAGCGCGTCCGCCAGGTCGTGGAACGAGTCGATCGTCAGGTCCGGCTCCTCGCCGAACGACTCCCACGGCGTGTCCTTTCGATCGACACGAATTCCTTGCATCCCGGCGTGTCTCGCCCCCATGACGTCGAACCAGCCGGCGGTGACGTGGGCGATCTCACGGATCGGCGTTCCCGTCCGCCCCGCGGCGTGGCGGTATATCTCGGCGGCGGGCTTGAACGTCCGGACCTCGTCCGCGCTGATCGCGTCCTCGATGAGGTCCCCGATGTCGGCGTGTTCGATCATGGAGGCCAACATCTCGGGATTCCCGTTCGAGACGACGTAGCAGTCGTACCCTCCCTCGCGAAGCCGTTCGATCCCGTCTCGAACGTCCTCGAACACGTCGAGTTCGTGGTAGACGGCGAGGATCTCGTCGCGTTCCTCGGGCGAGACGTCCACCCCGTGAGCGTCGAGCGCGTACTGGAGGGCGTCGCGGTTCATCTCGTAGAACGGCTGGTAGGCGTCGATCTGGTTGGCGACGAACGTGTACTCGAGCGATCGCGCCCGCCAGAGCTTCGAGATCGGCTCCGGGTCGTCGACCCGTTCCGCGAGCGCTCGTTCCGCGGCGTCGACGTCGACGAGCGTGCTGTAGGAGTCGAACGTGATCGTGGTGACGCGGTCGGCATCCAGGGGCATCGAGTTCCACCACACGCTCGCGTCAGTTAGCACTAGCGGCGGAGCGCCTCCGGTTCGACTCCCCGGATCCCCGACTTTCGAGCATTCGGAGCCCGACCACTCATTAGGGGTGCGTGCGATCGTGAGGTATGATCTCGAACACCCGGCTTTACGCCGCCGCGATCGCGTTCTCCTCGGGCCTGTACTCGATCTGGAGCGCGTCGACGGCATCGCGAATGACCTCGAGCGGACTGCTCATGGGGGTCCTCGGGGCGATCGTGATCGTCCACGGCGCGGTTCTGCTCACCGCGCATGCGGACCGGCTCGCGGGCTGGAGCGGTCGGCTCATGATCGGATACGCCCTCGTGATGCTCCTCAACCAGCTCCTCGTCGGAACCGGGATGGTCGGCGGGTCGGGGACGATGGGAACGGGCGGAGCAGGAATGACCGGCGGCATGGGAGGTTCCGGCATGGCCGGATCGGGCATGGCGAGCGGCATGGGCTGGGATCCGGGAATGGTCGCGCTCGCGGCGTTGATGCTCGCAAGCGGCGTGATCATGGCGTGGGGCCCCCGGATGGACGACGAGGGGAGCGAAATGCACGGTTAATCGTTGGGACGTCGAGGAGATGTGCTGGAGGAGGGGTGCCCGAGGAGGTGTGCTGGAGGTAACCCGGTTACCTTTCGCTCAGATTACACTTATCCGCCGCGGCGTCCATGGTGTGAATACCCATGGCAACCGAAACGCGATCGACGGACGTCACGGTCGAGGTTACCTCGAAACAGTGGGTCGCCGGAGCCGTCGGCGGGTTCATCGGCAGCGTTCCGTTCGGGCTCATGATGATGTACGTGATGCCGCCGCCGCTTCTGGAGGTCGTGATCCCGGCCATGTACGGGATCGAGGGGCCGGCGCTGCTCGCCGGGTGGGCGATCCACCAGTTCCACGGCGTCGTGTTGGGGCTCGTCTACGTCGCGCTCGTTCAGACGGGACCGCTCCGCCAGACCGCTCGATCGACCGGCGGCGCGATCGGACTGGGGGTCGCATACGGAATCCTCACGACGGTCGCTCTCGCGGTGGTCGTGATGCCGCTTTGGCTCGGGGCCGTCGGCTTCCCGAACGCGCCGCCGTTCCCCAATTTCGCGATCCCGGCCACGATCGTCTCCGGGATCGGCCACGTCGTCTACGCCGTCCCGGTCGCGCTTCTGTACGCGAGATCGTTCGCGGAGTGAGCGAGGACTGTTCCGGATCGATTCATCCGGTTCGTGACGACCGCACCGGATTCCGGCGGATCGGCGCCGCGACCGAGTTCCGGCAGAACGTCCGCCGATCACAACCCTTTCGCCGACCCGTCGGGTACCCGTCGACGTGAGCACACGAAGCGATCGGTCGACGGAATCACCCGACGGCCGCCGGAGTTGGCTCGTGGCGATCCTCGGCGCGGTGGGGATGATCTTCACCTTCGGGACGCCGCTCTCCTACGGGGTTCTCCGCGACCCGCTCAGCGAGACGTTCGCGATCTCGCCGGTCGCGCTCTCCACCGTCTTTTCGGTCATGCTCTTCACCTTCTTCATCGGGTCGGGAACGATCGGCGTCTTCTCCGCACACCTCCCGGCCCGGGGGGTGCTCCTCGCCTGCACCGCCGCGACTGCGCTCGTCTCCCCCGCGCTGTTTTTCGTCGAGTCCTACGCGGGGCTGCTGGTCGTCTTCGCCGTGCTCGGGATCGCGTTGGGAACCGTGTTCGTTCTGCTCGCCTCCATCGTCCCCCGGTGGTTCGACGAGCGGCGCGGCGCCGCGACAGGGCTCATCTTCGTCGGAAACGGGCTCGGACTCTTCGTGTTGCCGCCGGTCTGGGAGTACGCGATCGCCACCGTGGGCATCCGCCGCGGGTTCTTGACCATCATGTCCGTGACGGCCGTCACCTTCCTGTTCGCCGGGATCGTCTGTCGCCGGCCGCGATGGGCCGACCAGTCGTCGGCGACGGCGGGCGAGCTCCTGGAGTGGGTCGCCGGGCTGGCGCGGACGCGGCGGTTTCAGCTGCTCTTCGTCGGGATCGGGCTCGCGTTCGCGTGGTACCAGCTGCTCGCGGCGTATGCGATCGACTTGTTCGCCGCGCGCGGACTGGCCGGCGCCACGGCCTCGGCCGCCTTCGGCGCGATCGGCGGCGTGAGCATCGTCTCGCGGATCGGCGGCGGCTACGTCGCTGACGTGGTCGGGGCCAGACGCGCCTTCCTCGCCTCGCTCGGCTGTTCGGCGGCGGGGATCGCGGTGCTGCTCGCGCCCTCGCTGCCGGTCATGGCGGTCGGGGTGATCCTCGTCGGCCTGGGGCTCGGCGGCTGTGCGACGATCTACATCCCGCTTTTGATGGGCGTCTACGACCCCGAGATGGACACCGCCATCATCGGCGTGTTCAACGTGGCCGGCGGGGTGGGCGCGCTGGCGATGCCGCCGCTCGGCACCGCGAGCGTCTCCTACACGAACGGCTACGTCGCCGCCATCCTGTTGACGCTCGCCGCGACGCTCGTCGCGTTCGTCGCAATCGCCGTCGGAACCAGGTAAGAACGGTGGAAATCCGGCTCGTGTTCGAGCCCTTCGACCCTACTCCCCCGTCTCCTCGTCGGCGTCCCGCTGGGCCGCCTCGACGCGGTCGGCGTACGACTCCAGCTCCGCGGCCAGCTCGCGCGCCTGCGCGGCGGAGAGGGTCACCCGGTCGGCGTGGGCGGGCAGTTCGGTCAACTCCGTGTTGTCGAGTTCCAGCTCGAGCGTGAGGTGATCGGGGTCCTCGCGCGGGGCGGTCACGTTGAGGACGGCGTAGGCCTCCTCCTCGAAGTCGTGGCCGGTCGCGACCCCGTCGAGCAGATCGAAGGTCGTGTAGGCGTTCACCCGGATGAGTCGGTCGGGCATCGACGGGACTCAGTCGTCGCTCGCAATGGGCGTTCCGTCCGCGCTGGCCGGCGCGGGGCTCGCGTCCATGTCGTCGTCCGCGGCGTAGGGGTACCACGTCATCTTCGTGTTGTGCATGTAGGGGTCCTCGTAGCTCGTCTCCTCGGGCTCGATCAGCTCCTCGAGTGCTCCGTCTCCGTCGTCCCCGTCGAGGCGCTCGATGAACTCGCGGAAGCTCTCGCCGTCCTCGCGGCGCTCGTCGTACCGCTCGATCAGGTTCGAGATGGCGCCGGGGACCTCGTCGGCGGGGACGCGCTGGCCGACCCACTCCGCGAAGCGCGGGTCCTCGCCGAGCCCGCCGCCCAGGCCGATATCGAGCGCCTCGACCGGCTCGCCGTCCTTGCGGGTCTTCATCCCGCGGAGGCTGACGTCGGCGATCTGCGGCTGGGCACAGGAGGCGGTACAGCCGGACAGGTGGACGTGGAAGTCCTCGACGTCCGCCGGGAGATCGACGTTCTCCTTGAGCCAGCGGGCGTACCGGACCTGCCGGTTCTTCGTCTCGACGATGGAGAGCGAGCAGAACTCCGTGCCCGTACAGGCGATGGAGCCGCGCATGAACGGGTGCGGGTCCGGCGAGTAGTCCTCCAACAGCGGCTCGGCGAGCAGGTCATCGAGTGCCGACTCCGGAACGTCGGTGATGAGGACGTTCTGGCGCTGGGTGATCCTGATCTCGCCGGAGCCGTACTCGTCGGCGACGTCGGCGAGTTCGTGGACGTCGTCGACGCCCATCCGGCCGACGAGGACGTTCAAGCCGACGTAGTAGTTCCCGTCGGCCTGTTCGTGGACGCCGACGTGGTCGCTGTGGCCGCCGGTCGGGAGGCCCTCGGAGGACCGGCCCGCGTTGTAGGTGTACTCCTCGCGCAGGTCCTCTCCCGCCGTCTCGAGCTCGAAGTCGACGAACTCCTCCTGGAGGACCCGCCGGATCTTCTCGGGCCCCCACTCGTCGACGAGGAACTTGATGCGCGCGGAGTAGCGGTCCTCGCGGTCGCCGTACTCGCGAAACAGCGCCGAGAGCCCGCCGGCGACCGCCTCGGCGTCGTCGGGCTCGACGAAGACGTCGATGTCGCGAGCGAGCCTGGGCTCGTTGCGGGCGAGCCCGCCGCCGACGCGCACGTTGAAGCCCTTGCGGCCGTCCTTCCTTGCGGGCTCGAGCGCGAGGTCGTTGATGTCGCCCTGCCCACAGCCCTCACGGCAGCCCGTGACGCTCACCTTCCACTTGCGCGGCAGGTTCGAGTGGTCGTCGTTGCCCTTGAAGGTCTCGTGGAGGTCCATCGCGACCGGCAGCGCGTCGACGAACTCGTGGCGGTCCTTGCCCGCGACCGGACAGCCCACGATGTTGCGCCAGGAGTCACCACACGCCTGCTGGGTGGAGAGGCCGTTCGCCTCGAGCTTCTCGAAGATCGCCGGGACGTCCTCCAGGCGGATCCAGTGGAGCTGGATCGACTGGCGGGTCGTCCAGTCGCAGTAGGCGGCGCCGAACTCCGGGTTCTCGCCGGGGCCGCGGGCGTACTCGTCGGCGATCTCGGCCACGACGCGCACCTGTCCGGGCTCCAGCACGCCGTTCGGCGTGCCGATCCGCATCATGAAGTAGGACTCCTGGCCGTTCCGCTGGTGGTAGAGCCCCCACCACTTGAACCGCTCGAACCAGGCGTCGTGTTCGTCCTCCGGGATCGACTCCCAGCCCCGCTCCGCGAACTCGAAGAGGTGCTCGCGTATCTCGTTGCCGTACGTCTCGGACTTCCAGCGCTCTACGTCCGTGGGCATCTCTGGATGTCCCTGCGTGTCCCGTCCCCCTAAAGCGCCCCTCGGCGTCAATTCTCCCCAGTGGTTCGCGATACCGGAGAGTGTTTCCGTCCGCCGAGCGGCCCGCCCGGCCGTCGAACCGCGTTCGTCGCGAGCGGCTCGTAGCTCCCCTCTCGCACCCGCCCGATCGGGATCGGCTTCGTCGACGTCGCGTGCCCACATCGGATGCACCGGCCGTACGTCTCGGCGGCGACCGTTCGCCCGTCGACGGAGACGTCCGTGATCCCCTCCACGACGAAGTCGGCGATCGAACACCCGCAGATCCCCCGCACGTACCAGAGTTCGCTCGTTCCGGCGCGACGCTCGTCGTTCAAGGACACCCACGCGCCGTCGTCGAGCGTTCGCAGCGAGACCGTCATGATCGACGGAACGAGCCCCGCGGGGGAAACCCCGTCGGCGCCCGTAACCATCGACACGATCCGTGACGCCGCAATTCGCGACGATCGACGGACGGGACCCGATCCGGGTTCACACGGTCGACCGAGATACCTGCAAGGACACCCGGTGTCGGCGAGCCTCGGTAGTGCTTGTTCGGGGGGACCCGTTTAATCCGATGGAGTACGTACGGACGGGTGATGACCGGACTAGCCGACACGGAACACGCCTCCGCGGACGTCGCACCGGAGCTGTTCGACCGCCGCGACCGCCGCGATCTCCGAGGCGGCCGCGCCCCACCGACCGTGGAGGGGGACGCCGAATGAGCGAGGACGGCGAACACCTCCGTGAGATCCCGACGGGCGCCGGCTGTACCGAGATCTGGGAGAAGCTCAGCGAACAGCGCGAGGAGGGACGGAACGTCGATCGCGACTCGGATCCCGATCCGGCTTCCGATCCCGACTCCGATCCGGATCACGGCACTCGTTCCGACCTCGGCGCGGACGCCGCCGTCGATCTCACGGACGCGGAGTGCTCCCGATCGGACGACGACCGCTGAACGACCGTGGTCCGTCCCGGCGAGCGAGACCCTCCGCCTCCTCTCGTCCTTTTTTGTCTCTTTTCGTTTCCTCTCCCGTTCCCGAATACATCTCAGCGATCCGTAAAATATGCGATAACGTCCACCACACTATCGACTGAAAATCCAGATAATAGCGGTTTAAATGCCCGAGATCCGTTTCTCGTCCGTGCGTGAGAATACGTGTCACCGAGAAAGTATTAAGTAGTCAACGGCCCAATATATGAGCGTAACCGCAACCCTTCAGCGTCGGGATGCTGAACGCGATTCGACGTCGCGTTCGGGAGTCATCGCCGCCTCCGGTTCGGATCACCATATCATGAACATCAAGACACTCTTCAGCGACGAACGTGCGGTCTCGCCGGTCATCGGCGTCATTCTGATGGTGGCTATCACCGTCATTCTCGCGGCCGTGATCGGCACCTTCGTGCTCGGTCTCGGCGACGACCTCCAGGACACCTCGCCGACGGCGAGCTTCAACTTCGAGTACGAGGACGGTGCCTCTCAAGATAGCGTTACAATCACGCACGCCGGCGGTGACACGATCGATGGGGCGCTCTTGAGCGTTACCGCGGACGGGACTGATCTGAGTGCAAGTTGGGCCAGTGATGTCTCCGCCGGATCCTCGACGACTGTCGACGCACCTTCGAGCGATTGGACAGGCGAGACCATCCGGGTGAACTGGGAGTCCGAAACCGGCCAGTCGTCGGCGACGCTCGCCACCAGCACGGCGCCCGACTACTCGGGCTGATCGCAGGCTGATCGTTCGGATCGGTAGCCGCGGCCCGGTTTCGTTTTTCACGCTTCGATCGTCGAAGCCACGCCGAGGGGAACAGTAAAGTCGGATAGCTCACACAACGGTGTATGTTCCTCTCGCAGGTTCCGGGGATCGCGGTGGTCTTTCTCCTCATCCTCGGGACCCTCCTGGCCTTCCTCACGGAGGTCGTGCCGAACGACGTCACGGCGATCGCGGTCATGGCCAGCCTCGTCGTTCTGGAGCCGTGGACCGGCGTCGGCGCCCGCGAGGCGATCTCCGGGTTCGCGAACCCCGCGACCGTCACGATCATCGCGATGTACATGCTGAGCGCGGGCATCCAGGGAACGGGGATCGTCGAACGGCTCGGCGTCCATCTCGCCGACTTCACGGCGGGAAAGCGGTACCGCGCGCTCGTCGCCACCGTCTGTACCACGGGGCCGATCGCGGGCTTCGTGAACAACACGCCGGTCGTCGCCGTCTTCGTCCCGATGGTCACGACGCTCGCCGAGGAGTCGAAGCTGAGCCCCTCCAAGCTGCTTTTGCCCCTGTCGTACGCCGCGATCCTCGGCGGCACGCTCACCCTCATCGGAACGTCGACGAACATCCTCGCGAGCGACTTCGCCCGGATCCTGATCGACGGCCGCGACGGGATCGGGATGTTCGAGTTCACGGGACTCGGGGCGGTCCTCCTGCTCGTCGGGCTCGCGTATCTCCTGACCGTCGGGTGGTGGCTCACCCCCGCCCGGATCCCGGTGGACGCTGACGCGGTCTCGGAGTTCGACCTCGAGGACCACCTCGCGTTCATGCGGGTCCGTCCGGACTCGCCCGCGGTCGGTCGCCCCGTCGACGCGCTCGACGCGGAGCACCCCGACGTCCGGGTCCTTCAGGTTCGCCGCGGCGAGGAGGCCTACGCCGGACCGGGATCCGACCACCGCCTCGAGGCGGACGACGTGCTCGTGGTTCACGGGTCGCTGCAGGCGGTAAACCGGTTTCGCGAGGCGGCCCACCTGAGCCAGCGCGTCCGCGAGTCGGTCACGGACGAGACCTTCGAGGCCGCCGCGACGGACGGCACCCTCGCGCGGGCGGTCGTTCCCGAGGGCTCACGCTACCTCGGTGAATCGATCGCCGAGACCGGACTCGAGGAGTACCACCGGACGACCGTGCTCGCTCTCCGCCGCGGGGGCGAACTCGTCCGGGAGGGGCTCGCCGACGAGACGCTCCGGACCGGCGATCTGCTGTTGGTCCGCACGACGCCGGCGTCGATCCGGTACTTCACCGATACCGGCGAGCTGCTCGTGGCGGACGACGACGCCATCGACCGGATGGCGGACGCGGAGCCCGCCGAAGTCGCGCCGGTGTCGTCCAAGGCGCCCGTCGCGGTCGGAATCCTGGCCGGCGTCGTGTCGCTCGCGGCCCTGGACGCGCTCCCCGTCGTGATCGCCGCGCTGGCCGGCGTGGTGGCCATGGTCCTCACGGGCTGTCTGCGGACGGTCGACGCCTACGACGCGGTCTCCTGGAACGTCGTCTTCCTGCTCGCCGGGGTGATCCCGCTCGGGCTCGCGCTGGAGGAGACCGGCGGAGCCGCGGTGGTCTCGGCGTTCGTCGTCGCCACATCCGACGTCCTTCCCCTCGTCGGCGTGTTGTTCGTGCTCTACGTCGTCTCCGGGGCGCTCGCGAGCGTCATCACCCCGGTCGCCACGGTGGTGCTCATGATCCCGGTCGGCGTCGACGCCGCCGCACGTCTCGGCGCCAACGAGTTCGCGTTTCTGCTGGCCGTGATGTTCGCCTCCGCGACGTCGTTCATGACGCCGGTCGGCTACCAGACGAACCTGATGGTCTACGGCCCCGGGGGCTACGAGTTCTCCGACTTCCTCCGGGTGGGCGGCCCGCTCCAGCTGCTTCTCGCCGTGGTCGCCACGGTCGGAATCACCGTCGGCTGGGGGCTGTGAGGTGCCCTATCGGGGTCGCGTCCTCACTGCCGTCCCGAGGTGACGGCGTCGTGTGGGACCGTCTCGACCCCGGTGAACTCGAAACGGGCGCCGCCCTCCTCGTCGGCCGTTATCTCGAAGGTCCACCCGTGTCCCTTCGCGACGTCGGCGACGATGGCGAGGCCGTAGCCCGTCCCGTGCTCGCGGGTCGTATAGCCGTGTTCGAGGACCGCCTCGCGTTCGGACTCGGGGATCCCGGGACCGTCGTCGGCGACGTAGAACCCCTCCAGTTCTCCGTCCGAGCCTTCGATCGGGCCGATCCGAACGCGCACGTTCGGACCGGCGTGTTCCACCGCGTTCCGGAGGAGGTTGCCGAGCAGCTCGCGGAACCGCGTCTCGTCGGCCCGAATCGGTCGGCAGTCGTCCGCCACGGACAGCGTCGCGCCGTCGGCGTCGATCTCCGACCACACCTCCTCCGCGAGGGATCCGACCGCGACCGGCTCCACGTCCCCGACGCTCACGCCCCGCCGTGAGAGCGCGAGGACGTCGTCGACGAGCTCCTCGATCCGATCGAGCGACTCCGCGACGCGCTCCAGCTCCGGCGTGTCGTGTTCCTCGCGAGCCAGTTCGGTGTATCCCTTCGCGACGCCGAGGGGGTTCTTGATGTCGTGGGAGACGATGCCCGCGAACTCGTCGAGCTGCTCCTTTTGTCTGCGAAGCTCGCTCTCCCGGCGGCGGCGCTCGGAGACGTCCCGGATGATCCCGGTGAAGTACCGCTCGCCGCCGATCTCGTGTTCCCGCAGGCTGATCATCGTGGGGACCTCGTGACCGTCGGCGTGCAGCGCCGGCAGTTCGACCCCGTCCCAGTCTATGTTGCGTTGGCCGGTCTCGACGTACGCCGCGAGCGCCCTCGCGTGCGTCTCCCGAAGGCGTTCGGGAATGATCCGCATCTTCGAGCTGCCGATGAGCTCCTCGGGCTCGTACCCGAGGATCCGGGTGATACCGGGGTTCGCATAGACGATCCGGCTGTCCGCGTCGATCGTCAACAGCCCCTCCGAGACGTTCTCGACGAGCGTCTGGTAGAACCCCTCCGAATCCGCGAGGGGAATGTCGGGCCTCGGGGACGACGTCGACGGATCGCTCATTGATCGCTACACGGGAGCGAGGGTTAAAACCGAATCCCAAAATTTCACTCGATCGGCGGCGGATTGATCCCCCGCCGACGGATCGACTCCTCCGTTCATTGACGCCCTGCGTGTGACGCCGTCGAGGAGCGGGTGCGACACACAGCAGAAGCCCTAATGGCGAGCGGCACGGACGGAGCGACATGTCCAAACCGGAGGTCGGATCGGGATCGGACGACGTCGCGGTCGACGCTCTCCGGTATGAGACCCTGCGTACGTCCCTCGAGCGCGAGGACGTCGGCCGACACCTCGCGCTGTTTTATGACGCCCCGGCCGAACAGCGGCGAGCGGCGGCCGCGTTCGTCGAGACCGCGCTCCGGCGGGGCGATCGCTGTCTCTACCTCGCCGACACGAACGACGTCCCCGCGGTCGAGCGACTCCTCGAGACGGCGGGAATCGGCGTGGATCGCCACCTCGAGGACGGGACGCTCGAGATACACCACGCATCCGAGGTCTACCTCGAGGACGGATTCGACCCGAACCGAATGGCGGACCTGCTCGCGGACCTCTCCGAGGAGAGCGTCGACGACGAGTACGCGGGACTCGCCGTCGCCGGGGAGAACTCCTGGAGCTTCGGCGTCGACGCGGAGTTCGACGAGATCCTCGAGTTCGAGGTCGCCTTCGACGACCGATGTCCGGACCGTCCCGTCACCGCGATGTGTCAATACGACATGAACCGGTTCGACGATCGGTCGATCGCGAAAGCCCTCTGGACCCACGAACACGTGATCTACCGTGACACCGTCTGTGAGAACCCGTTTTACGTCCCGCCGTCGACGTACTCGCCCGCGACGAAGGCACACGACGGCGTTCGGCTACAGCTCGAACAGACCCGGGAGCTGGCCCGGGTCCGAAACCAGCTCTCCGAGCGCGAACAGCGGCTCGCCGTCGTCGATCGAACGCTGAGACACAACATCCGAAACGAGCTGAACGTCATCCTCGGCCACCTCGAGCTGTTGCAGACGGACCTCGATCCGGGTTCCGAGGCGCTCGAGTCCATCGAGATCTGTCTGGAGTACGCCGAACGGGTCGTCGATCTCTCCGAGAAGGCCAGGTACATCCAGGAGACCCTCTCGGAGGACACCGTTCACGCGACTGAACTCGTCTCGGCGGTGGAGGACGCGATGGCCGACGTGCGTGAACTGCATCCGGACGCACGGATCGAACTCGAGGGCGACGGACCGATCCGGGTCCTCGCCCACGTGAACCTCGATGCCGCCCTCGCGGAGACCATCACCAATGCCGTTACCCATCAGGACCACGACCCTCCCGCGGTCTCGATCCGGATCGACGAGACCGGCTCCAACTCCGGGACGGTGTCGGTCGCAAACCCCGGCGATCCGATCCCCGAGGACGACAGAAAGGCGCTCTTGGGCGGCCAGGAGACCCCGCTCGAACACGGCGGGGGGATCGGCCTCTGGCTCGTGAAGTGGGTCGTGGAGGCCTCTAACGGGACCATCTCGTTCCCCGAAAACGCGGACGAGCGCTCGGAGATCCGCCTTTCCCTCCCGCTCATCGATCGGTGAGTCCCGATCGGCCGAGGGTCACCTGGGATTTCCGGAGTTGACGATCGCTCGACCGATCGGTCGCCACCACGATCACTCGGGGGTCGCGGAGGTCGCCCCGGCGAACTCGACGGTCGTCCCCTCGTACCGGCAGTCCTCCAGGGCGTGTTTCGCCGCGAATCCGGCCTCGTGGGCGGAGCGACCGTGTCCGACGCCGACCTTCAGATCGACGTCAGCGGCCTCGTTGACGTGGTCGATCGCCGCGCGATAGTCCGCCTGATCGAGGTCCGGACAGGCCGCGATGACGTTGTCTCCCCCCACGAAGAAGGACAACGCGCCGTGTTCCTCGCGCATGTAGCGCATCAACGCGGCGTAGCCCTGCTCGATCCGGATGAACGAGTCGAACTCGTTGAGCCGGTCCGTGTACTTGCCCGTCGCGTTGTTCACGTCGAAGTGGGCGATGGCGACGTCGTCGTCGTCGCTCTCCTCGCGATAGGTCCCCGCGAGCACCTCCCGGCGGTCACCGTCCTGTGCGCTCCCGGCGTTCTGGACCCTGCCGGTGGCCGTCTCGAGGGCGTCGATCGGTCGCTCCGCGACGTCGACGCCGAGGCTGACGGTGACCGGATACCGGTTCCGGACCGTGGCCTGCAGCCGCTCGTGGGCCGCCGAATCGAGGCCGTTCGTCACCGCCACCATGTTGTCGAACCGCGTGAAGAAGACGTATCCGTCACGCGATCCGACGAACTGTGCCAGGTCGGCGAACAGCCGCGACTGCATCGTCTGGAGGTCCATCTCGCGGCGCGGATCCGGAGTGACCGTCCAGGGCCCGTAGTTGTCGATCTGGACGAGCGTTACCTGGGTAGTCGTCACGATGTTTTCGTGTGGGACCTACCGCCGCTTGAGGGTTCCGTTATCCGATCCGTGAACGCGATCTCGAATTCGTTATGATGTGCGGAACCACCGCGTCGTTTCGTCCCGGAACCCCTACTTGTCTGGCGCGCCTCCCTCGAACATGGACTACGAGGGGATCGTCCTCGACGTCGACGGAACCGTCGTTCGCGGCGACGAGCCGATCGACGGCGCGTCCGAGGGATACCGGATCGCGGCGGAGGCGGGACTGGAGCCGCTTTTCGTCTCCAACAACCCGACGAAGCCGCCCGCGGCCTACGTCGACCGGCTCGGGTCGGCCGGGTTCGCCGTCGACGCCGATCGCGTGATAACGGCCGGAACGGTCACGGTCGAGTACCTGAAACGCCACCACGCGGACGACGAGCTGTTCGTGATCGGCGAGTCGGGGCTCTTCAAGCTGCTCTCGTCGGCCGGCCTCTCGACGACGGAGTCGATCGAGGACGCCGAGGTCCTCCTCGCCTCCCTGGACCGGAAGTTCGACTACGAAGACCTCTCGCGGGCGCTTTGGGTCCTCGAGGACGGGATCCCCTTCCTCGGGACCGACCCGGACGTCGTCATCCCAGCGCGCGAACGCGACGTCCCGGGATCGGGTGCGGTCATCAACGCGATCGCCGGCGTCGCGGAGCGTGAGCCGGATCTCGTCTGCGGCAAGCCGTCCGACCCCGCGATCGACCTCGTCACGCGACGGATCGGGGTCGCCCCCGAGGACTGTCTCGTGGTCGGCGACCGCCTCGATACGGACGTCGCCCTCGGCGAACGCGCGGGCATGACGACGGCGCTCGTGACGACCGGCGTCACGGACGAGGCCGACGTCGCGGACAGCCCGTACGATCCGGACTACGTGCTCGATTCGCTCGCTGACATCGATCGGATCCTCCGAGTGGATCGTGGACCTCGGTCCGGGTGAAGGCGCGCGGGTGAAAAAATCCGAGTTCGAGCGGGGTCACCGGCGCCAATCCGCTCGTCGATACAGCGTCAACGTAGATGTCGCGTCGGCGTCTAGAACGCGTCTCCGTAGGCCGAGATGTCGGCGCGAAGCCCCTCACGAAGCGCCGAGTGGACGTGACAGATGTCCTCGCCGCGCTCTACGATCTCCGCGAGCTCGTCGTCGTCGAGGTCGGCCTCGACGTGGAGGTCGAAGGCGATGGACGCGAGGTCGTCCTCGTCGTCGAGCTCCGCCGACGCGTCGATCTGTACCTTCCCGAGGTCGTCGACGCCGCGCTGTTGGCCGCCGACGCGGAACGCCGGGATGTAACAGGAGGCGTAGGTGGCCACGAGCGTCGAGTTCGGGTCAGGACCCGTCTCGCCGGTCGCATCAACCTGCAGGTCGAAGTCGCCGACCTGGCTCGTACACGCGTAGCCCTCCTCGCTCACCGTCGTGGTCTCGATGTCGGACATGACGTCCCCATCTCCGTCGGAGACGTCCTAAAGCGTATCGGCCTCGATCGACGGCGGCCCGGCCGGGACCGGCCCGACCGCGAGCAGCTTGATCGAAAGCGGCCGGACCGCGAGCGACGTCACAGTTCGTAGGTCTCGTCGCCCTCGAGGATCACGGCCTCGCTCGGACCGGCGGTCGCCTCGACCTCGCGGACGAAGTCGTCGGTATCGATCTCGATCGGCGGGAACGAGTCGTAGTGCATCGGGAAGGCGACGTCCGCGCCGACCCAGTCGGCGGCGATCGCGGCCTGTGCCGGCCCCATCGTGAAGTGGTCGCCGGCCGGCAACGCGGCGGCGTCGGGCTCGAGGAACGGGCCGATGACCTCGCGCATCTCGACCATCAGGCTCGTGTCCCCGGCGTGGTAGAACGTCGAGGTGTCGGCGTCGGACTCCTGGGTCGGCTTCGAGTCGGAGATCACGAACCCGGCGGGCATCCCGGCGGACGCGCCGTAGTCCGTCTCGATGCCGTTCGAGTGGTCCGCCCGGACCATCGTCACCCACGCGTCGCCGCACTCCACGGTCCCGCCGAGGTTCATTCCCATTCCCCCCACGGCCTTATCGTGACCGAAGGTGTCCTGAAGATACGACGCCAGCTCCGGCGTCGCGACCACGGTCGCGTCCTCGTAGCGGTCGGCGTCGCCGATGTGATCGGCGTGGCCGTGGGTCAAAAGGAGGTAGTCCGGATCGAGCTCCTCGGGTGAGACGTCCGTCTTCGGGTTGTCGAAGAACGGATCGATGAGCAGGTCGGTTCCGCCGACGGAAACGTGCCACGTGGAGTGGCCGTGCCAGGTGAGCTCCATGGTCACCTACACCGTCGGTCGGATACCTATTAAATGCCGCCGCCGACGGAACGAGCGTAAGGCGAAAGTGGAGCGAACGCCAACGTCCGGCTCCGGAACGCCACAACCGCCGGCTCCGGAACGAGGTACTCTCGGAGTCCGGAACCGTGCAATACCCAACTCCCGAAAGCTGCACCCTTAAGGGCGACGCACGCCCACGGGACCATATGCAACCACGGGACCTCTCGGATCACTCCCCGTACGTGCCCGGCCGCGGCGACGAGGAGGTCGCCCGCGAGCTCGGGATGGACCCCGAGGAGCTGATCACGCTCTCCTCGAACGAGAACCCACACGGCGCGAGCCCCGACGCCGTCGCCGCCATCCGCGAGCACGCGGAGGCGATACGTGTCTATCCCAAATCCTCACACGCGGACCTGCGTGCCCGTCTCGCCGACCGGTGGGACGTGAGCGAGGAGCAGGTCTGGGTGTCCGCGGGCGCCGACGGCTCGATCGACTACCTCTCGCGGGCGATGCTCGAGCCGGGCGACCGGGTGCTCGTGCCCGAACCCGGGTTCGCCTACTACGGCATGTCCGCGAAGTACCACCACGGAGAGGTCTCGACGTACTCCCTGGACCGGAGCGATTCGTTCACACAGACCGCGGAGACCGTCCTCGACGTCTACGAGGGCGAGCGGATCATCTACGTCACCTCCCCGCACAATCCCACCGGCTCGACGATGTCGATCGAGGAGGTTCGCCTGCTCGCCGACGCGACGGCCGAGGAGACGCTCGTCGTCGTCGACGAGGCCTACGGCGAGTTCGCGGAGCTGACCTCGGCTGTCTCGCTGCTCGACGACCGCGACGACGTCGCCGTGCTCCGGACGTTCTCGAAGGCCTACGGGCTCGCGGGTCTGCGCGTGGGATACGCGCTCGTCCCCGAAGCCTGGGCCGACGCGTACGCCCGGGTCAACACGCCCTTCGCGGCGAGCGAGTTGGCCTGTCGAGCCGCACTGGCGGCGCTCGACGACGACGATCACCTCGAGCGATCGATCGAGTCGGCCCGGTGGGGACGCGAGTACCTCCGGGAGACCCTCGACGCGCCGACCTTCGAGTCCGCCGGCAACTTCGTTCTCGCGGCGGTTGGCGACGCCGATCGGGTGACCGAAGCTCTCCAGGAGGAGGGCGTCATCGTCCGCGATTGCACCTCCTTCGGACTGCCGGACTGCATCAGGATCACGACCGGGACGCGCGAGGAGACGCGGACCGCCGCAGAGCGGATAAACGGCGTCCTCGAGCGGATCGAACCCGAGGTGGACGCCTGATGCGCGTGGCCGTCACCGGAACACCCGGAACCGGAAAGACGTCGGCGACGGAGCGACTCGCGGACGAGGACGGATCTCGAGAGTCCGGGGAGGACATGAACGTCATCCACCTCAACGAGCTGATCGAGTCCGAGGCGGACCTCTGGACCGAACGCGACGAGGACCGCGGGTCGCTCGTCGCGGACCTCGAGGCGATCTCCGACCGGCTCGGTGACTGGGACGGGATCCTGGAGTCACACCTCGCGCACCACTTCGAGGCCGATCGCGTCGTCGTGCTTCGGTGTGCGCCCGAAGTCCTCGAGGACCGACTCCTCGAACGCGGAGAGCCGGAGGCGACGGCGCACGAGAACGCCGAAAGCGAGGCCCTCGACGTGATCCTCTCGGAGGCGGTCGAGCGGTTCGGCCGCGAGCACGTCTACGAGATCGACACGACCGACCGCGACCCCGACGCCGTCGCGGCCGAGATCGAACGAGTTCTCGACGGGGACCGCGACCCGAGCGTCGGGACCGTCGACTTCACCGGGTACCTGTAGATGGGGGGAAAGGCCGATGACGTCGGGAGGAGACCGATGACGTCGGGAGGAGACCGATGACGCTCGACCGACTGCGGCCCCTCGCGGACCGACTGCTCGGCCCCTGGGTGACCGCCGCGGACCGGGTCGGACTGACTCCCGACTGGGTGAGCGTGATCGCCTTTTTCGCCGCGATCGCGGCCGGTCTGGCCTTCTCGCTCGCGACGACGGCCGGGTACCTCGCCGGCGCGCTTCTCGTCTTCGCGAACGGCTGGCTCGATCTCGTCGACGGCGCGCTGGCGCGAGAGCAGGGCATCGAGTCCTCCGGCGGCGACCTGCTCGACCACGTCCTCGACCGCTACGCCGACATCGCGATCCTCGCGGGGCTCGCGGCCGGGATCGGACGGTACGGGCTCGGTCTCGCCGCCGTCACCGGCGTGTTGATGACCTCCTACCTCGGGACGCAGATCCAGGCGGTCGGGCTCGGCCGCGAGTACGGTGGACTGCTCGGTCGAGCGGACCGGCTCGCGCTCGTCGGGATCACGGGCGCCCTCGCCGCTCTCCACTCCGGATCGATCGTCGCCGACGTCGGGATCGTCGGCGCGCTCCTCGCCCTGTTCGCCGTCGTCGGTCACCTCACCGCACTCCAGCGGTTTTGGGGCGCCTGGTCGGATCTCTGAGTGCGGGAGTTCCCGCGATATCGGCGGCGAGCCAAGAGCTTAAAAGGAGGCACGGGATAGATCCGACCATGCCCACCTTCGAGTTGTCCCTCTCCGACGACGTCTACTCCGAGTTCCAACAGCTGGCCGAACAGGAGTTCGTGAGCGAGGAACAAGCGGCCGAGGAGCTCATCTCCTCGGGAATCGAGGCCTACAACGTCAGCATCGTCGACGACGAGCCGCGCGACGAGATGATGGAGAGCGCGGAGAACAACATGTTCGACACCGCCCAGGACCCAGGAAGCATCGAGGACGACCGCCTGTAGCCCTTTCTTGCGGATTCGGTCCCAATCCCGGTCCCGAATTACGCCGTTCGCCGCCAGGACGCCGCCGCCTCCAGCTTCGAGAGCGCCGAACGAGCCTCCGATCGCAGGGTTCCGTAGAACCGCTCGCGTCCTGCAGGCGTCCGGACTCGAACGACGACCGTCCCCTCCGTCACCCGGAAGACGGAGAGATCCCACGAACTTCCGTCGTGTCTCCAGACGCCCTGGAGGGTGGTCTCCTCGTCGTCGATCACGCGTGATCCCCACTCCCAGCGCAACCGGTCGGGTCGAACCAGATCGAAGGGAAGCAGTTGCGATCCCTCCTCTCGAACCTCCCCGTCGAGGTCGGAGTCGTGGGTAGACATACCACGTGGATCGACGCTGGTCGATAAAAGCGTGGCCATCCCGACCATGCAGGGCTTCATGCGGTCGTGTTCATGCGGTCGTGTCTCCGTGTCTGGTACTTGCGGCGGACGGGCCGTACGCTTCACGGCGACGAGTCGCGACGACGTGTGCGATCCTCACCGCGCGAGCCGAACGGTCGGTTCCGCGTCCTCGTTCGTGGTGATGATCCCGTCGAACAGCTGTTTGAGCGTGTTCATCGTCTGGTCGTCGTGGGCCGTCGAGTCGATACAAAAGAGCCCGAGCCCGTCGACGCTCTGCACCCGGCCGGTGAAGACGTGGAGAAACCGGAACACCGTCTGCAGCTCCGCGTACATGAGAAGCGTCGACAACGAGTGGACCATGATCCGGTTGCGCTCGATCCCGCGGTCGGTGTAGAATGCCTCCAGGAACTCCGAGAGCTTGATCCCGATCCCGGTCATGTCGACCGGCGAGGAGGCGTACTTGATCCGGTCGTCGTCGCGGACGTCGTCGACTCCCTGCTGGCGGGAGACGCAGTCGACGACCGCCACCGGCCGGTCCTCGTAGTCGATCCGCTTTCGGTAATCCTTCAGGACGCGATCCGCGCCGTCCTTCGTCGTCACGATGATGGAGGAGTCGCCGCCCCGCGTCCCCTCCGCGAGAACGTCGAGCACGAGGCTTCGTTTTCCGGTCATCGCCGGACCGCTCACGAGGAGGTTCGTTCCCGGATCCACCTCGGCGTCGAGGTGTGGACGGAGGTCATACATCTGTGGGCCCCGCGTCTCCCGCTTCGAGCCGCGGGCATGCGATCGATCGGCGCACCGTCCTGCCGGGGTTCATCAGGTGTCAGTAGGATGAGTCGTGCGGATAATATTCTTTTTGATCACCGTCAGACGAATCCGCCGGGCGCCGGCGGGGCGGGCTCCATCGGACGGACGTCGACGGTCCTCATCCGAACGGCGCCGCCCGCCCGGCGATGAACGCCACCACCGCGAGAAGCATCCCCGCCTTCAGCCGCCGCTGTGCGCTCGCCGGGTCCCGAAGCGACCGTACGGCCGCGGCGAGCATCACGAGATCGGCCGGGACGATGACGAGGAGGTACGCCGTCCCGAAGTCGCCGCGGAAAAACGGGAGCGCGCTCGCCGCCACCGCCGTCGCGAGGATGGCGATCCCGATCCACGTCGCGTTCCGCTCGCCGATCACGATCGGGAGCGTGTTGAGTCCCTCCTCGCGATCGCCGGCGACGTCCTCCACGTCCTTTATGATCTCCCTCGTGATCGTCGCGACCGCCGCCAGCACGAAGAGCACGCCGGCCCCGAACGGGGACCCAACGGCCGCGCCGCCGAAGAGGAACGTGGAGCCGGTGAGAAACCCGACGACGACGTTTCCCACGCCCGGAAGCCCCTTGAACAGTTCCGTGTACGCGAGCAGCAACGCGAGGTTGAACACGGCGATCCCGATGGCTGCGGGCGGCAGGAGGAGCGCGGCTCCGATCGCGCCACCGAACAGGACGATGGCGAACGCGAGCGCGCCCCTCGCCGAGATCGCGCCGCGTGGGATCGGCCGATCCGGTCTGTTGACTCGGTCGATCTCCCGGTCGAAGTAGTCGTTCACGGCGTTCCCGGCGCCCGTGGCGAGAACGGTCGCGCACACGGCGGCCGCGACGGCGGGCGCGTCCCCGGCAAGCACCTCGCCGCCGGCGACGTACGCGCCCGTGAACGTGAGGACGCCGGCGGAAACCGCGTTGAGGGGCCGCGTCAACTCGAGTGCACCCCGTGCGGTCCGGCCCATCGACATACGTCACCACGAGACCGCGACGGCTTAAAAGGGATGGCGGTTCCCGATCGCGATCCGGATCGCGGGACTTAAACACCCGACCGGACTACCCAGGTATCGAGGGCGCTTAGCTCAGCCTGGACAGAGTACTTGGCTTCGGACCAAGCTGCCGCGGGTTCAAATCCTGCAGCGCCCATCCTGTCACGACACGATTCGCGGCTAAACTCAAATACCTTTTAGAGACCTCTTACTCGCCGATTTACGGAGAATCGCGTGTTTGCGGAAGGGCTCTAAAATTGGATCCCAACTCGTCACGAGTTGCGCCCCCGTCACGTCGTGCAATAACCTCCGCAAACGGAGGGGATTTCCGTGGATAATCGCTGGTATCTCGCCTACCGGCGGTACCACTGCCACGCCTGTGGCGAGGCATGTCTCTTGAGGGATGGGGTGGGTCCGTGCCCCCGGGAACTGCGATCGCGACGTCGCCGTACGTCGGCGCTCGAAGGTCACCGATTCACCGCACCTCACCGACCGTCGTGAGCGGCGACCGGGAAGTCCGCCCAGGCGCGGCCGATGACCGAGTACGCGGCGACCGCGAAGTAGAACCCGACGAACGCCCCGGCGATCGTTCCGAGGATCGGAACCACGTTGAGGACCCCGACGACCAGTCCGCCGATCAAAAACACCAGGATCATCGTCACCCACGCGAGGGCGTACGGTCGGGACGTCCAGATCGTAGACAGCGTCCCGAAGTCGAACCCGGCCCCGATGGACTCCGTTCGTGCGAAGTTGGCCAGCGCCGCCGGAAGCAGGTAGGAGACGAGCAACGCGAGGCCACCCCACAGGAGCCCGCCGAGGATCACGCCAAGGACGCCGATGCCGGCCAACGGTCCGTCCCCTCCGAGACCGATTCCGACGCCCCCGAGGAGGACGACGCCGCCGCCAACGATGGCGGGAAGGAGGGCGTAGACGAACCCGATCACGGCCGCCTTCACGCCGGTGATCGCCAGCTCCCCCCACTCCTCGAAGGCCGGCGGAACGTCGTCGCCGTCGGCCGTCCGGTCAAGGACTCGAACGAGGTAGCCTGAAAGGAGGAAGATCGGGACGACGAGAAACGAGAATAACGAGAGCAGGCCGCCGATGACGACGATCATCGCGACGTCGTCGCTCTCCGTGGGATATCGGATCGCCGTTTCGACCGCCCCGACGATGCCGTCGTCCCGTCCGTCGTTCGCCCCGTCACGTCCCGTCCGGATCCCCGGTTCTTTTTCTTCCGTTGTCATGTCTGATCGGACGAGACGACGCGGCGAATGCCTATAGTTACGATGGGACTACCGGACCCCGAACGAGACGTGTGTGGCCGACGTGTGTGAGTGGTCCGACTCGAGTGGTGACTCAGAGGACGCGATGGACCGCCCGTTCGACGTCGGGAGCGCTCGGCAGCACCTCGGCTTCGAGGTCCGGTGCGAACGGGACGGGCGTGTCCGCGACCCCGACGCGCTGTGGCGGCGCGTCGAGCGAGAAGAAGCCGTCCTCGATCACCCGAGCCATCACCTCGGCGTGAAATCCGTACGACATCGGGCTCTCGTCGGCGACGACGAGACGGCCGGTTTTCGCCACGCTGTCGAGAATCGTCTCGGCGTCGAGCGGGTACAGCGACCGCGGATCGATGACCTCCAACTCCGCGGTGCCCGCGAGGTCGTCGGCGACGGCCATCGCCTCGCCGAACAGCCGCTGGGTGGCAACGACCGTGACGTCGTCGCCCGCCCGCTCCACGCTCGCCTCGCCGAGCGGGACCGTTCGGTCGCCGGTCCGGACCTCGCCACGTTCGCCGTAGATGGCCTTGTTCTCGAAGAACATCACCGGGTCGTCCGACCGGACGCTCTCCTTGATGAGTCCCTTCGACGCCGCCGGCGTCGCGGGAGCGACGACCTTGATCCCGGGCAGGTGTGAGACGAGCGTGTGGACGGTCCCGGAGTGCTGGGCGGCGGCACCGAGGGTTCCCCCCTCGGTCGCGCGAAGGACGAGCGGCACCTCGCTTTCCCCGCCGAACATGTATCGGGTCTTGCCGACCTGGTTCATGATCTGGTCGAAGCAGACGCCGATGAAGTCCGAGAAGCTGAGTTCGACGACCGGTCGAAGGCCAGTCGCCGCCGCACCCACGGCGGCCCCGACCTGCGCAGCCTCGCTGATGGGCGTGTTCCTCACGCGTCGATCGCCGAACTCGTCGTGGAGTCCAGCCGTGACCTCGAAGGACTCGCCGTCGCGCTCGTCCTGTCCGTACAGCATCACGTACTCGTCGCGCTGCATCTCCTCGCGAAGCCCCTCGCGGATGGCCTCACGGATGGTCATCCTGTCGGCGTCGCCATCGCACGCGTCGGCCTGCACCATCAGTACGTCCCCCAGCTCGATTCCTCGCGCGCCAGTCTACTTCTGTGGGCCTCGACGTCGGGCGCGTCCTCGACGAAGACGTCGTCGTACGCCGCGCTCGGAGGGGCCTCCTCGCTCTCCCTGGCGAACGTCACCGCCTCCTCCATGACCGCCTCGACCTCGCTGCGGAGCGCCTCGTGGTCGGCTTCGGAGAGGATTTCCTCCTCGAGGAGCTCCTCCGTGTAGTTCCGGATGGGATCGCGGTTTTCCTTCCACTCCTCGACCTCCTCCTCGGTCCGATAGGGCTGCGGGTCGCCCTCGAAGTGCCCACGGTAACGGTATGTCTTCGCCTCGATCAGGGTGGGTCCGTCGTCGAGGGCCCGCTCTTTGGCCTCGGCCATCTCGTCGTGGACCGCCTCGACGTCCTGTCCGTCGACGACCTCGCCCGGGACGCCGTAGCTCGCGGCCATGTCGACGAGGTCGTCGACGTTGTGCTGTTCGTCGAACCGCATCCCCTCCGAGTAGCGGTTGTTCTCGATGACGAACACGACCGGCAGGCCCCAGGTGGCCGCCAGGTTGAACGCCTCGTGGACCTGTCCGGCGGCGGTGGCGCCGTCGCCGACGAACGCGACGGCGATCCAGTCCGCGTCCTCGTACTGGGCGGTGAGGCCGGCGCCGACGGCCAGCGGGGCGCTCGCCCCGACGATGGGTTGTGCGCCGAGCATCCCCTCGTCGAGGGACGCCACGTGCATCGAGCCGCCCTTTCCGTCGCAGTAGCCCGTCTCCTTCGCGTACAGTTCGGCCAGTGCACGGTCGGGGTCGAGCCCCTTCGCGATGCTGTGACCGTGGGCCCGGTGTGTACTGGTGATGTAGTCGTCGACGGTGAGCGTCCCGCAGACGCCCACCGCGACGGCCTCCTGGCCCTGCGAGAGGTGTACGAACCCGGGGATCTCGCCGTCCGCGAACCGGTCCTGGACGGTGTCTTCGAACTCCCTCACGAGCAACATCCGACGGAGTGCCTCGATCTTACCGTCGTCCGTGTGAATGTCAATCTCTGTCACTGGTGACGCGTTGCCTACATTCGGACATAGTTGTTTTGATGGTGGGAGTCTCGGGACGACGGGCGCTTGAAGTCGATCGGTGAAGTCCGGAACCGGACGAGAGTGGTAACCTGCCGAACGTGAAGAAGTCGCCGTCGAGGGCGTTCGGCTGTAGGGAGCGGACGATACAGCTCGAACAGCCGCTACAGCTCGAACAGCTCCTCGCCGGGCGCGAGGTGGGCTTCGACCGTGTCGGGATCGAGCGTGACTCCGAGTCCGGGTTCCTCCGGCACGTCTATCGCGCCGTCCTGGATGAGGTCCGCGTTCTCGGTGTGCATGTCGTCCCACCACGGCACCTCACGCGCGTGCCACTCCAGCGCGAACGCGTTGGGGACGGTGGCACAGACGTGGACGCTCGCCATCGTGCCGATCGGACTCGAGATGTTGTGTGGCGCGATGGGCACGTCGAAGGCGTCGGCCACGGTCGCGATCTTCCGGAACTCGAGCAGCCCGCCGCACTTTTGAATGTCCGGCGCGGCGACGTCGAGGGCCTGCTCCGAAAAAAACGGGAGGAAGTCCTCGACACGGGTGAGGTTCTCCCCGGCGAGGATGGGCGTCGACGTGCTTTCGGACACCTTGCGGTGGGTCTCGGCGCTCTCCGGCGGCACCGGGTCCTCGATCCAGTCGAGATCGTACTCCTCGACCTCCCGTGCGATCTTGGTCGCGGTCTCCACCGAGAAGTTCCAGTGGAGGTCGAACCCGAGCGTCGGCTCGTAGCCGATCTCCTCGCGGACGGCGCGAACGATGTCGACCTTGTGCTGGATGGCCGGACGCGACAGTCGCCGCGTCGCGGTGTCTGCGTCCTCGATCTTCACGTCGAGGTCGAACTTCAACGCCCCGAAGCCCTCGTCGATGACCTCGCGTGCCGCCTCGGCGTACGACTCCGGCGAGTACACGTCGCGGGGGTCCTGTGAGGTGGCCTCCGCCAGGTTCTCGCCGGCGTGGCAGTCGGCGTAGATCTGGACCTCGTCGCGGTACTTCCCGCCGAGCAGCTGGTAGACCGGCAGTCCCGTGAGCTTCCCCGCGATGTCCCAAAGCGCGATCTCGATCCCCGAGACCGCCGCCTGGGAGTATCCGGTCGACCCGCCCAGGCCCGAAAGCAGCTGGGTCATGTGCTCGGTGAGGCGATCGATGTCGAGCGGGTTCTGGCCGACGAGACCGGGCTTGAGGAACTCCACGTGCTCGCCGGCCGGGCCGGGGAACGCCTCACCCAACCCGTACACGTCGGCGTCGGTCTCGACCTTCACGAGCACCCACGGGAAGTTCCCCTCCACGACCGCCGTCTTGATGTCCGTGATCTCCACGTCGCGGTCCGGCGCGCGACGCTGATCCGTCTCGCGTAGATCGCGCCATCCGATGCCGCCCATCATGTCCGCGACGAGCTGGCGATATTTCGAATCGTTTGCCATACCGTTTCACTCGACACTCACCACTATAATGAAACTTGTTGCGCGTCCTGGCCTCGGACCCCGGTCGGATCAACCGTACCCGCCGTCACCGGCAGCCGGACTCTCTGGACCGTCTCACCCGCGAAGCGTTTCCATGTGGTCGATCCGGCGTTGGACGAGGTCGCGCGTTCCGATGTCGTGGCGGATCCGAACGCGGTCGCCGGCGGCCGCGAGCGCGTCCTCGGCGGCGCTCTCCGCGGCGGAGATGGAGTCCCCGAGGCCGACGACGGCGAAGGCCCGCGAGGTCGTCGTGTAGATGCCGTCCTCGCGGGCGTCGACGCTCGCGTAGAACAACAACGCGTCCCCGACGCTCTCCTCGTCCACGTCGATCCGCGCGCCCGAGTCGGGGTCGGTCGGATAGCCGGCCGGAACCGCGTACTTGCAGACGGTGGCCTCCCCGGTGAACTCGAGTTCCGGGAGCGGCTCGCCGTCCCGCGCGGCGGTGATGACCTCGAGGAACGGCGTCTCGAGGACGGGAAGCGTGTTCATCGCCTCGGGGTCGCCGAAGCGGGCGTTGAACTCGACGACCCTCGGACCCTCGGCGGTGAGCATGAACTGCCCGTAGAGGACGCCCTTGTATTCCGGCAGGGCGTCGACGACCGCCTCGATGATGGAGACGGCGTCCTCGTAGTCGCCGTCGTCCATGAACGGCAGCGAGAACCCCGTATCCGAGTAGGACCCCATCCCGCCGGTGTTCGGCCCCTCGTCGCCCTCGTAGGCGCGCTTGTGGTCCTGGACCGCGGGCGTGGTCCGCACCTCGCCGTTCGCGACGAACGCCTGGATCGTGAACTCCTCGCCGACGAGCCGCTCCTCCAGGACGACCCGGTCGTAGTCCGACTCGCGGAGGTACGTCTTCGCCTCCTCGTCCGTGACCTGGTCGCCGATCACCTTCACGCCCTTGCCGCCGGTTAGTCCGGCCGGCTTGACCGCGAGGTCGCCGTCGTAGTCGTCGATGTATCGGCAGGCCGCCTCCATGTCCTCGAAGGTCTCGAAGTCCGGACAGCCGGGAACGTCGTTCTCGCGCATGAACCGCCGCTGGTAGGCCTTGTCCGTCTCGATCCGGGCCTCCTCGGCGCGCGGGCCGAAGGTGTAGACTCCCGCGGCGTCGAGCGCGTCGGAGACGCCCGCTTCCAGGCCCGACTCGGGGCCGACGATCGCGGCATCGGCGTCCACGGACTCCGCGTACTCCACGATGGCGTCCGCGTCCGTCTCGTCGATCGACTCGAAGCCGGCCGCGGCCCGGACGATGCCGGGGTTCTCGTTCGCCGCACACGCGTACAGATCACAGTCGTCCACGAGGGCACGCGCGATCGCGTGCTCGCGGCCGCCGCCGCCGACCAGCAGGACGGTCTCGGTCATACGCGGGAAGTTTGCTCACGGTAGTGTAAACCTTGTCCTTGAAAACCGCACGACGATCCACGGATGTGGGGATATCGGAGACCCCGTCAACGTGTATCTCCTCGTGCGGCTGAAGCCGTGGATTCCCTTCGCGGACCTCTGTAGGACGGCTTTTCCCCGTCGAGGCACAACTCCGTCCATGACCACTCCGACCGATCGAAACCGGCTGACGGCGGAGGCGAGTCCGTACCTGCGCCAGCACGCGGACAACCCCATCAACTGGCAGCCGTGGGACGACCGGGCCTTCGAGATCGCGGACGATCACGACGTGCCGGTGTTCGTCTCCATCGGCTACTCGGCGTGCCACTGGTGTCACGTGATGGAGGAGGAGAGCTTCTCGGATCCCGACGTCGCCGAACTGCTCAACGAGTCGTTCGTCCCCGTCAAGGTCGACCGGGAGGAGCGGCCCGACGTCGACTCGGTGTTCATGACGATCTGCCAGCTCGTCACCGGGGGCGGCGGGTGGCCGCTTTCGGCGTGGTGTACCCCGGAGGGCGACCCCTTCTACGTCGGCACCTACTTCCCGCCGGAGCCGACCCGCGGCCGGCCGGGATTCACACAGCTCTGTGAACGCATCGCCGACTCCTGGAGCGACCCAGACCAGCGCGCGGAGATGGAGTCACGCGCCGAGCAGTGGCGGGCCGCGGCGCGCGACCGCGTCGAGTCCGTGCCCGACCAGCCGGGCGAGTCGCCGGGCGAAGCGATCCTCGAGGAGGGCGCGGCCGCGGCGGTGCGTGGATACGACGAGGAACACGGCGGGTTCGGATCGAGCGGCCCGAAGTTCCCGCAGCCGGGGCGGATCGAACTGCTCTCGCGTGCGTACGCGGTCTCCGGCCGTGACGCGTTCGCGGAGGCGATGACCGGAACGCTCGACGCGATGGCCGCCGGGGGCGTGTACGACCAGATCGGCGGGGGATTCCACCGATACGCGACCGATCGGTCCTGGACGGTCCCGCACTTCGAGAAGATGCTCTACGACAACGCGGAGCTCCCGCGCGTCTACCTGCGGGCCCACCAGCAGACCGGCGATCCGCGATACGCCCGGATCGCTCGCGAGACCTTCGCGTTCGTCGAGCGGGAGCTGTCGGACGGGGACGGCGGTTTCTACGGCACGCTCGACGCCCGAAGCGTTCCCCCGGAGTCGCGCCCGTCCACGAGCGGTGACCCCGAGGAGGGCGCCTTCTACACCTGGACGCCCGAGGAGGTCGACGCTGTCCTCGAGGAGCCCGCCGCCTCCCTGGCTCGCGATCGCTACGGAATCTCCCCGGGCGGCAACTTCGAGGGCGGCACGACCGTCCCGACGCTCGCGGCGTCGATCGACGACATCGCGGCGGAGTACGACCTCGATCGGAGTTCCGTCGGCGAACGGCTGATGGACGCACGCGTGGCGCTCTACGAGGCCCGCGAGGAACGCCCTCGCCCCGCACGCGACGAGAAGGTCATCGCCGGCTGGAACGGACGGATGATCTCCGCGTTCGCGGCCGGCGCACGGGTCCTCGATCCGTCGCTCGCCGACCGGGCGGAGTCGACGCTCGCCTTCCTCCGAGAACACCTCTGGGACGCCGAGGAGGGCCGACTCGACCGGCGCATCATCGACGGCGACCGCCAGGGACCCGGCTACCTCGGGGACTACGCGTACCTGGCTCGCGGCGCGTTCGACACCTACCAGGTCACCGGGGAGATCGACCACCTGGCGTTCGCGATCGAACTGGCCGACCGCGTCGTCGACGCCTTCTACGACGAGGACGCCGGGACGATATACACGACGCCGGCACAGCCCGAGGACGGAACGGCGGGGAGCCGTCTCTCGGTCCGCCCGCGCGATTTGACCGACCGTTCGCTCCCCTCGAGCGTCGGGATCGCCGCAGGCCTGCTCGCGGATCTGGACGGCTTCGTCGGCGGCGATTCCGGCCGTCCGTACCGCCGGATCGCCGAACGAGTGGTCGAGACGCACGCCGACCGGATCGAGGCGAGCCCGCTCGAACACGTCTCGTTGGCCCTCCTCGCGGACCGCCTGGAGCGCGGCGGAACGGAGCTCGTGATCGTCGGCCCGGAGCTGCCGACGGGGTGGTGGGAGACGCTCTCCGAAACGTATCTCCCGAACGCGACGGTGGCGCCCCGTCCGAGCGACGACGATCGCCTCGACGAGTGGACGGAGCGCCTCGGACTCACGGAGGTCCCGCCCGTCTGGGCCGGCCGCGACGCGAGGAGCGGCGAAACGACCGTATACGCCTGCCACGGGTTCGCCTGCTCGCCGCCGGAGACCGACCTCGAGGACGCCCTCGAGTGGCTGCGAGCGCGCGAGTGAGGCGATTTCGCTGGGGGCTTCGTGAATCCGTCTGCCCGCCCCGGCCGGAGCGGGCGGCGATCGCGGCGCCGCTTCGCGGTTGGGTACGTTCTTAACCCCGGAGCGAGACCCGAGCGTATGGAACGGTACGACCTCCTGTATCGCCTCTACGAGGAGTTCGATACGGAGACGTTACGCGAGTACCAGTTCTTCGTCGATCTGTTTCCGCCCGTCGACTCCCGCGTCGCGCTCGAACACTGGGAGGAGGCCAGCGACGAGCTCGACCGACGGAAGTCCGCGATCCGCGAGGCGTTCCCGGCGGGCGCCACCTTCGCGGAGATCGCCGCCTACGCCGACCGCGAGACCGCGTTCTCGGGCCTCGATCTCCTGAATCGATACGGACGTGCGGTCAACGCGCTCGTCCTCGACGTCGACGAGACCCTTCGATCGGCCGGCGGGACGGACAACGAGATCCCACGCGAGACGCTCTATCTGCTCACGGAGTTCCACGAGCGGGGCGTACCGATCGTCATCTGTACCGGACAGACTCTCGAGAACGTAAAGGGGTTCATGATCCAGGGACTCGGAAACGAGCTCGTCCACTCCGGGACCCTCTCCATCGTCTACGAGGCCGGAAACGGCGTGTTCACGCCCGGACACGGCTCGCGGACCAAACGGCTCCTCTACGAGTCCCTCGACGACGACGTTCGCTCCGTCTTCGAGTCGGTCCGAACGCGAATTCTCTCCGAGGCGCCCGAGGCGGTCCGGCGCGGCTGTCACCTCCAGGGCAACGAGTTCAACGTGACGCTCAAGCCGAACTTCGAGACGGGGAGCGCGGACGCCGAGACCGTCATCGACCGCGGGCTGATCCACCTGATCGACCTCCTCGGGGAGGCCGTCGTCGACGTCCGATCCGGCGCCGATGGCGAGATCGAAGATGTGGGGATCGATGCCGACTCCACGGATGGTGCCGACGACGACGCCGATACCAACGTCGGCAGCCAGTGGGCGCGCGCACACTACGGCCACCTCGATCCCGAGATCAGCGAGGTTCTCGAGGCCGCGGGCGAGACGAGCGACCGCGATGTCGAATCGATCCCCGGTCCGATCTCGGACCTCCTCGAGAGGGTCGACGTCGGCTACTACCACGCCGACGCCGCCGAGATCAGCTCGCTCGAGCTCAACAAGGTCGAGGGCATCACGGCCGCCCTCGACGTGCTCGGGATCGACGACCCGTTCGTGCTCGTGATGGGCGACAGCAAATCCGACCTCCGGATGATGCGGTGGGCCGAGGAGAACGGAACCGGAATCTCCGCGGCCCCGGACCACGCCTCGCGCGACGTGCTCTCACACGTCATGGGCACCGACGAGCTCACGTTCAAGGCTGGCCAGTCCGCACGCATGCTTCGAACGATCTACGTACTCAACCTCCTCGCACGGCTCGAGTGAGGGCTCGAAAACCGCCCGTTCAGGCGGTAGCCGACCGGCTGTTCAGGAGTCGTCGGGATCGGGGCGATGGACCTCGCCGTCTCGCGAGTCGGCGTCCCGGCGTCTGAGGGCGGCGGCCGCATTCGAGGCGTCGTAACCGAAGAGCACGTCCTTCGTGTAGACCTCGGCGACCTCGGTGGCGTGAACGAGCGCGTCGACGTCGACGTCGACCGCGTACAGCTCGACCGAGAAGGGCGTTTGCGGCGGAGCTCCGTGGACGTCGTAATCGCCGCCCAGTCGCGATCGGAACCCGCGTGCGATCGTTTCGAGCCAGTAGGTGGTACCGTACTCGACGTCGTAGAGGGGAACGACGAACTCGTCGACGTACTCGACGAGCGCGTCGAGATCCAGCCCCGAACGCGCATACAGGTGTCCGGGATGCGGGTCCGGATACAGCGTGAGGTACGTCCGGCCGGGAATCCGCTCGCTCGCGTCGGCGACGAACTCCGTTATCACCTCGGCTCGCCAATCCTCCCACCGTTCGTGATCGCTGTCGGCGAAGTTCCGCTCACAGCGGTCACACTGGCAGTAGCCTTCCCGTGGGAACCCGACGTCGTCGAGCCGCACGTCGGGATGACGCTCGCCACAGTCCTCGATTATCTCCAACAGCCCCTCGCGGTAATCGGGATGGGTCGGGCAGATGTAGGCCCAATCGAAGTGGGTCCGATCGCGGGTCGCGGGCTGGCCGCGGTCGTTGACGGGGACCAGATCCGGATTCTCGCCGGCTGCCGCGTTGTCGCCGAAACACGAGACCATGTTCACGGCGTCGTCGATCGGTTCGGACGCGCGGCCGGTGACGTCCTTCACCTCGTAGAAGCCGCGATCGAACTGGTCCATCGAGACGTCGTCGGCGTTTCGCGTGACGATACCGTACATGTCCGTGGGTACTCGACGAGCGGTGTTAAAAAGGACGTTCGCGGACGAGCCCGCGTCATCTCGGCGTTTCGTGCGGAAGTCGGTGGGTCCGCACGAACTCGGCCGTCCTGTTCCGGGTTTGGATCGCGCTACTCGACCTCGACCGGCTCCTTGTCGCCGGAGACGAGGAAGTACACGACTGCTACGAGGACCAGTGCGACCACCAGTTTTGCTTTCGAGCTCATGGTCGTCCCTCGGTCGGGGAGCGGCTAAAAACTACCGGGAAGGTTTCGTGTCGATTCCTCGACCACGATCGCAATTCCGGGTTCAAACGTCGATGTGTTCGGCGATCCGATCGCGGATGATCTCGGAGCAGTAGTCACAGCGGACCCCGTCCTCGAGCACCTCGAATCGGGTCGCGACCGGTTCCGAATCGTTCGAGATGCAGTTCCGGTTCGGACACGAGAGCACGCCGACGACCTCCGACGGTCGTTCCACGCGGTTCTTCTCGACGACGTCGTACTCGCGGACGATGTTGATCGTCGCCTCCGGGGCGATGAGCGAGAGCACGTCGACCTCAGACTGGCTCAGCTCGCGGCCCTCGACTTTGAGGATGTCCTTTTGACCGAGACGGTCCGAGGTGACGTTCATCCCGATGGAGACGCCGAACCCCTCCGAGCCATCGATCCCGAGGATGGCGAGGACGTTGAGTGCCTGTCCGCCCGTGATGTGGTCGATCACGGTCCCGTTTCGGATCTTCGAGACGCGGAGTTCGTGGTCGGTGGGATCGGCGCTCATCGGTCCGTCCCCCCGAGAAGGGCGTCCAAAAGCGCCATCCGAACGGGGACTCCGTTGTGCGCCTGCTCGAAGTAGCGGGCGTGGTCCGTCTCGTCGATCTCCGGGGCGATCTCGTCGACGCGGGGAAGCGGGTGCATGATCGTCAGGTCCTCGCGGGCGGACGAGAGCGTTTCGGCGTCGATCTGATACTGGCCGGCGACCGATCGGTACTCGTTCTCGTCGGGGAATCGTTCGCGCTGGATCCGGGTGACGTACAGGACGTCGAGTTCGGGAAGGACTCCCTCAAGCTCGGTGTGTTCGCGGACTCGTGCACCCGACTCGTGGAGATCGAACCGGACCGATCGCGGGAGCCGAAGCGACTCGGGGCTGATGAAGTGCTGTGTGGCGTCGAAGTTCGTCAACGCCGCCGACAACGAGTGGACCGTCCGACCGTACTTGAGGTCGCCCATGACGCCGATCGTGAGGTCGTCGAGGCCGTGTCGCTCCCGGATCGTGTACAGATCGAGGAGCGTCTGGGAGGGATGTTGGCCCGCGCCGTCGCCGGCGTTTATGACCGGCACGTCGACGAACTCCGAGACCATCTTCGCGGAGCCCTCGCTCGGGTGGCGCAACGCGATCGCGTCGGCATACCCCTCGATCACCCGGGCGGTGTCGGCGAGCGACTCGCCCTTCTTCACCGACGACGACTCGATCGATCCCATGTCGATCGTATCCGCGCCGAGCCGCTTTGCCGCCGTCTCGAAGCTCATCTTCGTGCGCGTGCTCGGCTCGAAGAAACACAGCGCGAGCACGGACTCCGAATACCGGTCCGCGAACGTCGACGGCGAGTCGTCGATCGTTCGCGCCCGGTCGAGCACCGCCTCGATGTCCGCCCGCGAGAGTTGGGTCGCGGTGATGAGGTGGTCCTGACGCATCGTCTATCCCGCCGGTTGGAACCGTCTTGAATCCGTCGGGTCAGTCGTCTGCTGCGGACGGTCCTCCCTGTGACGTTGCGCCCTCGATGCTCGGCGGATAGACGCCCCGATCGAGCCGGAGGTCGGATTTCGGGCGCGCCATGCAGGTCAACGCGTACCGCTCGGCCTCCTCGTCGGTGAGGCCACGCGCGGCCGGTTGAGTCACCTCGCCGTCGACGATCTCGGCCGAACAGGCCAGACACATCCCGACCCGACAGGAGTACTCCTGGGCGATGCCCTCCTCCAGGCAGGCGTTGAGGATCGTCTGCGTGTCGGACACCTCGATCGTCTCGCCGGTCCCGACGAACTCGACGGTGTACTCGGCCATACCGATCCGATCCGCGCACGGTCGGCAAAACTCTTGTCATGGGTCCGGATCGCCATGTCGGTACCTCCACGCCAGTCATTCGCAACGCTAATCCCGCGTTGCCCGAACATACCCGGTATGAAGGCCACGGCACGGGCGCATCCGATCCAGGGACTCGTCAAGTACCACGGCATGCGCGACGAGGAACGGCGGCTGCCGTATCACGACTCCATCAGCCTCTGTACGGCGCCGACGGCCACCACGACCACCGTCGAGTGGGAACCGGACGGCAGCGAGGACGTCTTTCGGATCGACGACGACGTCGTCGAGGGGCGTGCGGGAGAACGAGTCGAGGCGGTCGTGGATCGCGTTCGGGCCTTGGCCGGGTTCGACCACGCCGTTCGGTTCGAAAGCGAGAACTCCTTCCCCTCGAACATCGGGTTCGGGTCGTCCTCCTCGGGATTCGCGGCCGCGGCGACCGCGCTCGTGGAGGCGGCCGGCCTGGATCTGTCCCGCCCGGAGATCTCCGCGGTCGCCAGACGTGGATCGTCCTCGGCGGCCCGCGCGGTGACCGGCGCCTACTCCATCCTCGAGACCGGGCTCAACGACGAGGACTGCAGAGCCCGCCGGCTCCCGGTCGGCGAGGGCGAGGACGGATTCGATCCCGAATCCGACCTCCGGATCGTCGCCGCTCACGTTCCGTCCTACAAGGAGACGGAGGAGGCCCACCGGGAGGCGGAGGCGAGCCACATGTTCGACGCACGGATGGCCCACATCCACGGACAGCTGGCCGAGATGACCGACGCGCTACGTGCGGGATCGTTCGATCGGATCTTCGAACTCGCCGAACACGACTCGCTGTCGCTGACGGCGACGACGATGACCGGACCGGCCGGCTGGGTCTACTGGCAGCCGGAGACGATCGCGGTGTTCAACGCGGTGCGGGAGCTCCGCGAGGAGGGCGTCCCGGTGTACTTCTCGACGGACACCGGTGCGTCGGTGTACGTCAACACGCGGGAGCCGTACGTCGACGAGGTGGAGTCCCGGATCGCGGAGATCGGGATCGAGACCGACGTCTGGTCCGTCGGGGGCCCAGCGCGAATTCTGGACCCGAGCGAGTCGCTCTTTTGAGGCGAGTCCGCGTTCCGAATCGTATTCGGCGTCGACGACGGGTTTCGGGACACCTCGATCGCCGACATCGCGATGCCCAACTCGTGGGAATTCACAAGTAGGTGGTCGAGGTGAACGGCACGCCGAAGGCGTCGATGCCGGCGAACGGCAGGACGGTCAAAACGAGTATCGCCGCCGCCCACGCGAGAAAGCCCATGATCGCGGCGTTGATCCACGAGGCGGCGTATCGCCACTTGATCACGGCGATCCACGCGAGAAGCGGCAACAGCTCGCCCACCAACGGGATCCCGGTGAACCAGCCGGCGATCGTCTGGGCGATCGCCGCGATCACGGCGGTGACGAGCGCGTGCTCGTAGCTCCGCGAGTCGACCACGATGCTCGCGGCGACGAAGATGGAGAGGCCTCCCACGAGCAAGCTGACGAGGAAGACCGCGATCGAATCGATGATCGGCATGTCTACCGATCGGACGGCCGTTCCCTTTACGCTGGCGAACAGGCGGTACGGGCTATGAACCCGGAATTCTCGACGCGTCCGTACCACACACCCGCGTTCCGCGTCGAGCCGATCGGGATTTCACGGGGGCGATGATTCCCGCTCCGATTTGAACCTTCGCCGTCGATCGATGTCGATGTGGAGGTAGCGGTGATCGATGTCGGGGTTGGATGGCGGTGTGTCTTTATATGTGCGTCCGCGAGTGAGTCGCGTGCGCCGATGACCGTACGGCTCAGCTACGAGGACGGGACGATCCGGATCGAGGCCGACGAGCCGCTGCCGCCGCTTCCCGGGGTGGAACACGACGACCGAGGAGACGTGGAGCGCGCTCCGGCGGCTCGCTACGCCGAGATCCTGAACGCGCTCGAGGTCGCCGGCCTCTCGGTCGTGGACGACGTGTTGGATCTGCCCGCGCTGTCGCTGTCGACGGACTACCGGCTTCGGGAGTACCAACGGAAGGCCCTGGAGGCGTGGCACGAAAACGACGACCGCGGCGTCCTCGAGCTGCCGACCGGAGCCGGAAAGACCGTGATCGCGATCGCCGCCATGGCCGAACTCGGCGTGGCGACGCTCGTGGTCGTGCCGACGATCGACCTCCTCGAACAGTGGGTCCGAGAGCTCGAACGGGAGTTCGAGATGCCCATCGGTCGGTTCGGCGGCGGCACCCAGAAACGCGAGCCGATAACCGTCTCGACGTACGATTCGGCGTACCTCAAGGCCGACGACGTCGGGGACGACTTCGGGTTCGTCGTCTTCGACGAGGTGCACCATCTCGGCGGGGAAGGCTACCGTGACGTCGCCCGGTTCCTCGCCGCACCCGCCCGAATGGGACTGACGGCCACCTTCGAGCGACCCGACGATGCCCACCGCGTCGTCGAGGATCTGATCGGACCGAAGGTGTACGACGTCGCTGTCGACGACCTCGCGGGCGAGCATCTGGCCCCCTATGACGTGCGACGGATCGAGGTCGAGTTGACCCCCGAGGAGCGCGAACGGTACGAGAACGTACAGGGAACGTTCGTCCAGTATCTCCGTGATTCCGGGCTCACGCTCTCGAGCGGGAGCGACTACCGGAAGCTCGTCATGCGATCGGGACGGGACCCCCGCGCACGCGAGGCCCTGCTGGCCAAACAGGAGGCCCGCCGGGTGATGATGAACGCGGAGAACAAACGACGCGAACTCGCGGAGATACTGGACCGCCATCGTGACGACCGCGTCATCGTTTTCACCGCACACACGGACCTCGTCTATCGGCTGTCCGAGCGCTTCCTGTTGCCGGCGATCACGAGCGAGACTGGGACGAAAGAGCGCCGTGAGACCCTCGAGCGGTTCCGCGAGGGAACCTACTCGCGGATCATCGCCGCGAACGTCCTCGACGAAGGCGTCGACGTGCCGGACGCGAACGTCGCCGTCGTCCTATCCGGGTCGGGAAGCGAACGCGAGTTCACCCAGCGGCTCGGGCGGATCCTCCGTCCGAAAGATGACGGCGGTCGGGCCGTTCTCTACGAGCTCGTGACGGCCGACACCGCCGAAGAGCGGGTGGCCGATCGTCGGCGTTGATCGAACGAGGAGAGGACGAGATCCGGCGTTCGAACCCGCCGGAGGAGTCACGTCTCGATGTCGAACGAGAGACTGCCGCCGTTTATGAACTCCCCGTAGGTGAGTTCGAACTCGACCGCGACATCGATCTCCGATCCGGGATCGACCTCGAGGTCCCGGGTTTCCGTCGCTTCCTCTTCTGGCGTCGTCGCCGTGACCACGAGCGTTCCGGTCCGCGTCTCCGACGCCGTGTTCTCGATCGTGGCCTCGACGAGGAGCCCCCCGTTCTCACGTTCGGAGAAGTCCCGATCCGCGAGTCGTAATCCGGGAGAGGGTGTGGCGGTCTCCGGGCCGGAACCCGGCGGCGTTCCGCCACTCGGGGGATGTCGTGGGCCTGAGGGAGGGCGTTCCCCGAGACAGCCCGCGACCACGGTCGACAGCGCCGCGGTCAAGAACCCCCGTCGTCGCATGTGCGAGGGTTCGCTCGGGGATACAAATGCTTGTCCCCATCCGCGGGGCGAAGCGGTCCCCGCTTCGACACCGGAGCCAGCCGGTGGGTTTTACGGGATCGCAACCGAGGTACGACCGTGCTTCGAAAGGACCACCTCCGCGTTTCGCGAGCGGGCGGAGGGTACGCGCCGACGTTCACCGACGAGGGTGACCGACCGCTCGCCGAGCGGCTCATCGGGACCTTCCGCGAGCACGTCGGAGACCGACGCGCGGAACTGGAGGCCGGCCTCTCGGATCTCGAGGCGGAGGCCGCCGACTTCAAGCTCGTCCGGGGGCTGGCGGCGCTCCTGGAACGCGAGGCCACCTTCGAGACGCGCTCGCCGCTCCCGCCGGAGCGGGCGCGAAGAAAGGCGTTCGAGGCCGCCGAATCGGTCGGCGTCGCCTCCGAGGAGGAGCGGGAACGAGCCCTCGAAGTCGCCGCGGACGGACTCGGGGTCGCTCCGACCGCGGTCGAGGAGTCGCTTTACGCCGACCGCGAGGCCGAGCAGGTAATGGTCGGGTTCGAGCCGCGCTGGGACGTGGAGACGCTTCTCGAGCGGTACGACCTCTCGCTCGCCCAGACGGCGCTGTTCGATGCGACGGAGGTCCGCGTCCGATCGGCCGACCCGAAACGGCTCGTGAGCGCCACGAAGCGGCTGGGGTTGATGTACGAGATCGAACGGACCGACGAGGGACGCGAGGTCGTCGTGACCGGCCCCGACTCCCTGTTTCGTGGCACCCGCCGGTACGGCACCGCCTTCGCCCGCCTGCTCCGGTCCGTCGCGGAGGCGCCGGAGTGGCGACTCACGGCCACGATCGACGACCGCGGCACGGAGCGGACGATGACGCTTTCCGAGGGCGACGTGACCGTTCCCGGCGTCGAGCCGCTCGCGGAGCCGACCTTCGACAGCGGCGTCGAGGCCGACTTCGCCGGACGGTTTCGATCCCTCGATCTCGACTGGGCCCTCGTTCGCGAGCCCGAGCCCCTGGAGACGGGAACGAGCGTGATGATCCCGGATTTCGCCTTCGAGTACGACCACGGGGACTTCAGCGTCTTCTTCGAAGTGATGGGCTTTTGGACCCCCGAGTACGTCGAGAAGAAGCTCTCTCAGCTCGAGACGGTCGAATCCGTCGAGCTGATCGTCGCGGTCGACGAGTCGCTCGGCGTCGGCGAGGAGATCGCCGCACGCGATCACCGGGTCGTGACCTACTCGGGGACCGTTCGGGTGAAGGACGTCGTCGACGTGCTCCGAGAGTACGAGTCGGAGCTCCTCGCCGAGGCGGCGTCCACGCTTCCCGACGTGCTCCGCCCGGACGAGGACGTCACGACGATCGAAGCCCTCGCGGCCCGACACGGGGTCGCGACCGACGCGCTCGACGGGATCTCCGTTCCGGAACACGAGCGGCTCGGGGGAACGCTCGTGCGCCCCGACGTCCTCGAGCGCCTCGACGATCGGATCGAGTCCGGGATGTCGTTAAACGAGGCCGAGTCCGTCCTGTCGGAGGTCGACATCGACGACGCGAGCACGGTACTGTCACGCTTGGGTTACCGCGTCGAGTGGGACGGGCTCGCCGGCGGAACGCTCCGTGAACGGAACTGAACCGCCTCGAGAGACTCTCTATCGGCGATCGAGTGCGCGTCGAGTGATCATCGAGCGATCGGCTCCGGAGTAGCATTTCTATATAGCGAAATGTGATTCATTCGTCTCCCGTCGATCCGCTACCGTATCGCCCTCGAACTTCTCGAGGTCGAGAGGGATCGATGAAATATTCGACGAGCGATCCTACACCAGTCGATAGACGTTCGCCTCGTAGATCCGGCGGACGCGGTCGCCCCAGTTGTGGGTGTAGGTGTCGATGATGTCGTCGGCGACGTCGCCACGGAGGTACTTCACGACGCCGCGATCCCCGGTCCGCTCGCGTAGATGCGTGGTGAAGAAGTGCCGGAAGTAGTGGGGAGTGACGTTCTCGCTCGCCCCGCCGCCGGTGTGGTACCACCCGTGATCGCGGGCGTATTGCTCGATCACGTGACGGACGGACTCGGGGTCGATCCGCTCGCCCCAGCCGTCGGCGGTGGAGACGAGGAGGGGTTCTGCCGGCGAGACCGCGTCGGGACGGACCGCGAGCCACGCCTTCAACACGGTCGCCAACTCGTCGTCGATCGGTATCACCGTATCCCGTTTACGCTTGTTTGCGGCGGTCCGAACTTCCCCGTTTAGCGACTGGCCGACGCGTGCATCCCCGGTGACGTACAGCGAATCGGGGCGTCCATCGAGGGCCGCCCGCGTTCCGACCTCGTATGTGGCCTCGACGTTGGGATCCGAAAGCGCGACGTCACGCAGATCGAGGTTACACAACTCGCCCACGCGAACGCCGGTCTTCAACAGCGTAACCACGATGGCCCGATGGAGCGGATGTCGAATGCCGGCGACGAAGGTCCGCATGCTCGAGACGTCGATCTCGCGGCGGGACGGGTCCTTGTCGATCGACTCGTCCATCTCCTCCATCACGAGCGTCATCGGGTTCGCCTCGAAGACGCCTATCTGGGTCATGTAGGCGTAATAGCGGTGGAGATACGCCGCGTACGTCGCAACGGTGCTTTCCGCGAGATCGCCGCGCAGGGAGTGTACGAACGCCATACAGTCACGATGGGACGCTTCGGACGTGGACGTCCCTCGTTCGCTCAAAAACGCCTCGAAGCGGCGCAGAACGCGCTCGTAGGAACCCCTCGTCCGTTCGGTCTTTCCGTGATAGGTCAGGTCCTCGAGGAAGTACCCGATCGGGTCCTTGGGAGCCGGCTCCGTCTCCTGGCTACTCATCGATCAACACGTAGCCTCCCTCGCGGCCGCGATAGCGAACCGCGCCCTCGTCTTGGAGCCGGTCCAGCGTCTCCTCGAGTTGCGTCTCGATCTCCCCCGTGACCTCCTCGAGGAGGTCGTTCCAGGAGATCACCCCTTCCCGTTCGAGGATCGTTTGGATCCGGTCTTCGAGGTCGCCACCCCCGGGGTCAGGGTGCTGATCAGCGGGTTCCTCGACGGTCCGATCGTCGCCCCCGTCGAGGTCGAACCCGCGACGTCCCGCCTGCACCATCGTGCGGACGAACTCGCTTTGGGACATTCCGAGCTCGTCGGCGTGTTCGGACCATTCCTCCTTTTGATACGCCGGAACGTAGGTCCGCACCGACGTCCGATCCGTGTTCGGATCCTCGCTCATCGTCACTCGACGAGTCTCGCCGTGGGATAATCAATCTATCCCTATTTCCACGGATAAGAGCCCTTATCCAGAATAGTAGGTCCATATCTCCTCGCACATTGGTGCATATGGACTCGGATAAGCACTATTTAGTGCGATATATTCGGATAATCAAATGAGTCGAGTGTGGTGTTACGATCCCGTATAAGTCGATGAATGTCGATCGTCGAGATGTTCCGGTGGGATTTCAAGTTCCGATTCCGCGCTCGTCTTCGGTTCGAACCCTCGTTGGCCTCGCGTTCGATCTCACGTTCGAACCACCGCAGGCCGGGTCGGGTTCGCCGGCCGACTCGATCGACTGGAGAGGCGCGGATCGGTTCTCCGATGTGTCGAATCATTGGACCCCAAACTGGGCCTGGTTCGAGTGGATCGAGGAGATCGTCGCCGGAGGGAGGATACTCGATGAGGACACGGGGGGAAACGTCCGATATCCCGTCGTGGAGCAGTGTCCCGTCCGGCGTCCCGAAGGGGAGAAAGGCTTCCTACGGGGTGTGGTGATGGCGGGAACGTTCTCATGAGGTGATGCCGACCGCTTCGTTCAGTCTCGACACGCATTTGGGTCCGTTTTGATCCGCCCGGAGCCGATCCGATGTCCCGTCCGTAAACGAGTGTACCATCGGCTCGACGATCGGGAGACGTGCATCGATCGAGACCTCAACCGTCGATGGGCGTGATGTTCGGGGAAGATGGGCCGATTGATGGCGTGTGATACAGCAGTGACGGCGATACCTTCACGGGCGATACCGTCGATCCAGGTGCCATTCTCCGCCTCCACGTCGGCATGATCGCCTCGGAGGTCAAACTGTCGTTGGGAACCCGCGGAACGCGTTTCAGAATCACGGGCCGTCGCGATCGGCGTGGCCAGGGTAGTTCGAATTCGGCTTCGGGCAGCAGGTGATCGAACTGCGTGTGATCCATCGAGCGTCGAATCGTGGGCGACACGGTGGACGATCGGTTGTGCGCGACCTCACACCCTCTCGGTCTCGTGGGGTCTCGGGAGTCGATCGACTTCTCGAGGCGATCGATCTCGAACTCATAAATTATATTTCGCTATACTAAATCACCCCCCTGGCAGGCAGATCTTGGCGACGATCTCGTCGACGACACAGTAGCTGGCCGGGTAGCTGCAATCATTCAGTATCTCGCCAAGGACGTCCGTCATGGAGCGTTCGCCGGGGAAGCCGGCTGGCGATCGTTCGACGTTAGCCGACGGAGGATCCCGCCGGTTCGACGCGGTCATTTCTCGGTTAGCTCTCGAGTGCTGTCCTCGACGCTCTCGGCCGTGAAGACGCGCTCCTTCCAGCCGTCCCGGAACAATTCCTCGCGGCCTTCCTCGACGGCCTCGAGCGCGGCGTCCGAGAGGGGATACTCCACCTCATCGAAGATGACCGCGCTCTCGGTCCGGACGTGGCCCAGGACGAAGTCCCGTGCGGCCTCCTCCGGAATGCCCGCCTCCTCGACGACGTAGTCCATCGCTTCGCGGATCGCGTACAAACAGGTCGCGGTCACCGTCTCGACGAGAGCGGGTTCCATAAACGCCATCTGTTCGGTGGTGACCCGGTGTGCGTCCATCACGGGCGCGTAGATGTCGCGAGCGATCTCCTCTCCGCGATCGTAGTCCGATTCGGGCCCCTGGTGGAGCGCACAGACGATGTTCTGTTTTGCGAGGTCCTGACCGCCGAACAGGTCCCGTTTTGCCTCCGGGTCCGTCTCGTCGTTGAACAGGGGCGGGTGGCACGGGTGTGTAATGAAGTATGAGACGTCCTCGCGCGCGGGAAGCCCACCAGCGTAGGCGGCTGCGGGATCGAGCAGGATCACCATGGTCCCGGCGTCGAGTTCCGGAACGACGTCGTCGCAGACGTCGTCGATCACCGTATCCGGGACGGCCAGGATCACCACGTCGGCGCCGTCCAGTGCGGTTTCCTGTGATACTGCCGAGACGCCCCGATCGTCGAGCCGCTCGCGTCCCTCCGGTGCCGGCTCGACGTAGCGCATCTCGTAGTCGGAGTGATCTTCGAGCCGATCGACGATACGGAGCCCCATCTTCCCGCCGGCGCCGAGAAGTGCGGTCGCAGTGGACATGGTCCCGATTCACGGAAGGGGGACTTAGGGTTTGTGCGACGTTCACACCTAATCAGGGATGGCGGCCGTCGACTGCACCCTGTGGCTGAGAGGACGAGCTACCGACCTGAAACTCGACGTACTCGTGTTCACAGGGCGGACCGTTGGTTCCGAGCAGGCGCTTTTCGGTGAGATCCATCACGAAGCTGCCGCCGGTCTCGAGGCGATCCAGTTCGGGATCGTCCTCGTTGGGATGACGGCAGATGCTGTTCGGATGGTCGAAGTGATCCCGGAGCGCCTCCTTGATGTCTCCTTCGCCGATCTTATCGGCGTCCTCCGTCAGCAACCGTCGGAGTCTGGGCGCGCGACACAGCGTATCGGGGATGAGTCTCTCGAACTCGCTATTCATCGAGCTGGAGTCTTCGACGTGGTTGGTGTGAACGAGAAGACCGTCGTCGGGGTAGAGGTAATTGGCCGTCTCGGGCGAGAGTTCGAGGTCGATCATCTCCCCGCTCTCGTGGCCGACGATGACGTTCGCTGAACAGGCCCTATCTCTGGCGATCAGGGATTCGATGGCGGCATCCATTCGCTCGGATGCGAGTACTTCGCGGAACCGAACGTGGTACGGCTTCCGGAACGGTTCCTCTCCGTCGTGTTCGGTGACGAGTCCGTTGAGCGTCATCGCGAGACCCGCCTCGTTCACGCCGATCTTGCCGCCGACGATCCCGGCCTCGGTCATGACAACGTGATCGGCACCGTCCTCGAGTTCGACGTCCATCACGAACGTCTCCAACCCCGGCATCCAATCCCAGTTCTGGCCGACGTACGTGTGCCCGTCGTCCGAAAGCGAGTTCCGAACCCCGAAGGCCGTACACGCGTCCGGGAGCCCCTCGTTAATCTCGTCCGCGGCCTGCTTGAACGCGCTGTACATCACCTCGTACCGCGCGTTGAGGATCGTTACGTCCTCGATCGACAGCCCGCTGCCTTCGGCGACGCCCCGCATCTCTTCGGCATACGCCTCGTTTTCGTCCTCGATCAGGGGAACGAACTGCTCGGCCTGCTCGTAGACGGTCTCCTCGTCGGAGCCCTTGTGCTCGAACACGTCGAGGTAGATCTCGAGGTTCCGTTCGATCTCGTCCGCGAACTCCTCCCCGTGAGTGAGGCCCCGTTCGCGTGGTGAGCCAGTGAGCTTCAGACCCCGAATCGGACCGTCCTTCGAGGAACGTGCTTGCTTGGACATTACACACCACACGTCCGTCCGTAGGCATAAAGTAGTATTCCGGAGAGCGGAGTCGAGACGTCCGGATCCGGTATCCAAGCATCACGAAACCCGTCGTGTTCTCGAGTTCCGATCCCTCCGGAAGTCGTCGAAACGGGACGACCGAGGGGGACGATCGAGAGACACGATCGAGAGGGCAGACTGAGCGGAACGACAGAGAGGAACGACCGGGGTGGCAGAACCGATCCGCGTGGATGCGGCTCCGCGGTCTCAGTAACCCAGCCGTTCGCGAACGAGGACGACGGTCGTTCGTCCCTCCTCGAGCTCCTGGCGGAAGATCAGCTGTTTGGCGACGGCGCTCTCCACGCCGTAGGCGTCCTTCGCCCGTTCGTTCTCCAGGGGATAGGCGACCGATTCGAGCCGGTCGAGCGCGGCGTCGAGGTCGTCGACGATCTTGTTCACGCCGCTGACGATGACCACGTTGCCGGCAGCGAAGGGGTAGGCGCCGATGCGGCTCCCCGAGCGGTCGGCCGCGACCAGCTCGCCGGTCCCTGCGATCGCGTTGATACCGCCGAGGAAGTAGTCGGCCGTCTGGGACTCGCGGCGAGCGGCCTGCCGCTCGGCGTCGTCGTCGATGCTCCAGATCTCGTCGGGGAGGCTCTCCCACTCGTGGTCGCCCTCGCTCAGGTATTCGTCGAACCCGATCTCCTCGAGGGTCGTCGAGTGGCCGTTCATGACCGAGGCACCCGCCGGAACGTGCGACTGGATGGTCTCGAGGGCCCCCTCGGCGCTCTCGACGACGACGACTTCGAAGCCGTTGGCCTCGAGGTTCGCCACCGTCTCGTCGATGGCGTCGTCGTCGGGTAGGTCGTCGAGCGATGCGTCGATCTCGGTCTCGTCTACGTAGGTTGATTTTTGCGACATGGGGAAACGGTCGGGTCGTGTGCATCCATCGGTAGTGGCGGACGACGCATAAGCGCTCGCGGACGCCGGTGTCAGGTAGTGACCCGAGTGTTACCGACGGAGCCTGGGAATGGAGACGGGAGCGATCGGGGGGCGTTCGGGGAACGATCGGAAAGCGTCCGGAAAACGTTCGGGAAGGAACAGGAACCGACCGGGAAGCGATACGGAATCGGTCAGGGCGTGATGACCGCGCGGCCGTCGATCTCGCCGTGTTCGAGCTTCTCCGCCACCGTGTTGATCTCCGCGAGATCGTAGCGGGTGGTGTGGAGGTCGACGTCGCCGCGCTCGACGAGCCGCACCAGCTCCTGCAGTTCCGTGTAGCGCCCGACGAGGGTGCCACGGTAGGAGAACTCTCCGTCCACGAGGGCCTGTGACGGCTCGTGAACGTGCCCACCGTATCCCACCACGTGGTGATCGGCGCCGGGTGCGACGATGTCGGGGGCGTAACCGGTGGTCGCGTCTGCGCCGACGAAGTCGATAACCTGTTCGGCGCCGTGGCCGTCCGTGAGGTCGTCGATCACGCTCGGAACGTCCTCGCTCGTCGGATCGACGGTGTGGCGGGCGCCGAGCTCCTCGGCCAGCTCGCGCGCGCTCTCCTTGACGTCGAGCGCGATGATGTCGGCTGCGCTCATCGCGTCGAGACACTGGAGGCCGATGTGACCGAGGCCGCCGACGCCGATGACCACCGCCGGATCGCCGGGATTCAACTCGTCGACCGCCTTCTTGACGGCGTGGTAGGCGGTGATGCCGGCGTCGGCGTGGGGGGCGATGTCGATCGGCTCGACCCCGCCCGGAAGCGGGATCGTCGCGCGCTCGCTCGTGAGCAGATACTCCGCGAACCCGCCGTCGGTCGTGAGGCCGGGGAAGGCGAGGTTCTCACAGTACATGTCCTCGCCGAGCCGGCACTGTCGACACTCGCCGCAGGTCATCACCGGGTGGCAGATGACCGGATCGCCGACCGAGACGGTTTGCACCTCCTCGCCGACCGCGACGACCTCGCCCGCGTTCTCGTGGCCGAGCGTCATCGGAAGGTCCTGTTCGACGTAGTCGGTCCACATCCCCTCGATGATGTGGTTGTCCGTCTGGCACCAGCCGGCGCCCTGCACCCGAACGACGACGTCGTCCGACCGTGTGACCTCGGGACGATCGACCTCGTCGATCGAGAGCGCCTCGGACATCTCCTCCGTGTACTCGTGGAGTCTCGCGGCTTCCATGGACGTCCGTAGGTGGTCCCGGAATTTACATAAAAGTTCGCTATAGATCCGCCAGCTAACTAAATGATAAACGATGATGTTTATGTGTTATCAGCACCCATGATACGTCGAGATGTACCAGACAGACGAGGGAGAGGACGTGTTCGTCATCGACTCCCACGTGCACTTTTGGGACGCGAGCGAGGAGAACATCGTCCACGAGGGCGGCGAGGAGTTCATCCGCTGTTTCTACGACTATCACACGGGCTTTACGCCCGAGGATCGCGAGTGGAGCCTGGAGGAGTACCGCAAGTACTCGAGCGATCGGATGCTTCGTGACCTGTTCGCCAACGGCGCCGTCGACATGGGCATCTTCCAGCCGACGCACCTCCACGAGTTCTACGACGAGGGGTTCAACACCGTCGACGACAACGCCGCGTTGGCCGCCGATCACCCCGAGCGGTTCATCACGAACGGGCGGTTCGATCCCCGCGAGGGTGAGGCGGGGCTGCACGAGCTCGAGCGACAAAAGGAGGAGTACGACATCGACGGCGTGAAGCTCTACACCGCCGAGTGGCGCGGCGACTCGAAGGGGTGGCGTCTCGACAGCGAGGAGGCGTTCCGCTACCTCGAGAAGTGTGCGGACCTCGGCATCGAGAACATCCACCCGCACAAGGGCCCGACCATCCGTCCGTTGAACCGGGACGCCTTCGACGTGGCCGACGTCGACGACGCCGCGACGTCCTTCCCCGAGCTCAACTTCGTCGTCGAGCACGTCGGCCTCCCGCGGCTCGACGACTTCTGTTGGATCGCCGCCCAGGAGCCGAACGTCTACGGCGGTCTCGCCGTCGCCGCGCCGATGGCACAGAACCGCCCGCGGAAGTTCGGAGAGATCATGGGCGAGCTCCTCTACTGGCTCGGCGAGGACCGGCTGCTGTTCGGCAGCGACTACGCGCTTTGGAACCCCGACTGGCTCGTCGAGTGCGTGATGAACGCGGAGCTCACCGACGACCAACGGGACGAGTACGGCGTGGATCTCTCGCTCGACGTGATGCGGAAGATCATGGGCGAGAACGCCGCCGACCTCTACGACATCGACATCGAGGAGCGGAAACGGCAGTTCCGCGAGGACGGCGTCACGGAGGCGTTCGGCCTGGAGTCCCACTACGCCGAGACCGGGTCGGCGGCCGATTGATCATGTCGAAGCGATCCACGCGGGAGGACGACTCCGCACCCGAGGACGGCACACTCGGGAGCCCCGAATCCGAGAACGACGCCACTCAGGAGGGCGATCGTCCCTCCCGCGAGCGCGTGCGCGAGGCGCTCGCGTCGGTGACCGATCCCGAACTCGACCGATCGATCGTCGAGCTGGAGTACATAGACGAGATCCGGTTCGAGCCGGACGGGACCGTCCGCGTCGCCTTCACGCTGCCGACGGCGTGGTGTTCGCCGGCGTTCGCGTGGATGATGGCGGGCGACTCCCGGGACGTCGTCGAGTCGTTGCCGGGCGTCGATCGGTGTCGGATCGAGCTTCGAGAACACATGCACGAGCGGGAGGTCAATCGTGGGATCAACGAGGGGATCGACTTCGCGGAGGCGTTCCCGGACGCCGAGGACGGGATCGCGGACCTCCGTGAGACCCTCGACGAGAAGGCGGTCCTCTCCCGGCAGTACCGCGCGACGGAGGCGCTTCTCGCCGCCGGCCTCGATCTCGAACAGATCGCGCTCCTCGAGCGGTCGGACCTGGATCGCGAGATCGCCGACAGCAGGATCGCGGTCGCCGTCCCCGACCGGGGCTTCGAGGTGACCGTTCCCGCCGAGCCGCTGGAGCGGTACCTCGAGAAGGCCGCGGCGCTGGACCGCTTCGAGCGGAGCGAACGGCTGTTCCGGACGCCGGACGGGGACGCGATCGATCCCGACGACGCCGAACTCGTCCACCGGCGCGCGCGACTGGCTCGGGTGAACATGGACGGGCAGGGCGGCGTCTGTGACGCGCTCCACGAGTCGCGTCAGTCGGCGCTCGCCGAGTGATTCGGGGTCGGATCGGGTCGAGAACGATCGGGTTCGGCGAGGCGTTCAGTCGTCATCCCACTCGCCGGTTCCGGGGCGGGCCAGACCGTACCGGCCCCGCTCCCGGAAGGCCTCGCTGTCCCAACCGCAGTTCGGACAGCTCCCGCGGTCGTACTCGAAGTCGTTGCCGCACCGGAGGCACCGGTCGTCGTCGCTCATGTGTGTGGGATGGTGCCACGGGACGGTAACTGTTGTGGCGACTCCGACTGTTGTCGTGGTCGTGGTCGTTCGCACAGATCGCGCCCGTGGCACGGTAGCGGCGGTCGACCCCGCGGTCCGGCCTCACACGGAGAGCGCGGAGGCGGACTCGGGGCGAACGAGCCGGTCGCGCACGCGGTCGATCGCGCCCGAGGTCTCGGCGGCGTTGCGCATGAGGACGGTCTCGCTCGGAAAGAGGTGCTCGCCGAGAACGAGTCCGTGCTCGCGCGCGGTCGACCCCGTCACGGTCAGGTAGACGCCGAGGCCCGTCTCGGCGATGGCGGCCTCCTCCTCGCCGTGGTCGGGATCGGGATAGGTGAACGTGAGGTCGGCGGTCGCGTCGGTGCCGAGCACCGCGGTCACGAGCCGCTCGTAGCGCGGCGAGATGCAGAAGTCGCCGCCGAAGTCGGTCACGAACGAGCGGTCGAGGTCGGCGCCGGCCGGCAGCAGTTCCGGCGTGGCCATGAGCGTGTGATACACCGTGTCTCCGAGGCCGGTGACCACGCGGACGTCCGACTCGCGGGGATCGATGCGGTCGTTCACGTCCGCGAGCCCCTCGACGCCGGCCGGGCGCAGCTCGACGACCTCCTCCAAGACGAGGTCGGCCGAGTCGAACCCGAGCGCGAACTCGTGGGTCCGAAGCGAGCGGAACGGCTCCTCGCGACCGATCAGCTCGACGGGAACCCCGTCCACGTCGACCCGGACGGCGTCGAAGACGATCCGGCGCGGCATTCCCTCGCGATCGTCACGAAGCAGGGTGTACTCGGGGGCGTAGGGATCCGCGGGCGTCGAGTAGTCGGCGAGCCGCTCGTAGGGTCCTCGGTCGGCGGCGAGTTCGCCCTTCGTCACGGCCTTCTCGTAACGGAGCGTCGAGGTGACGTCGTCGGCGAGCGTCGCCACCTCGAGGCCGGCCACGTTCGCGAAGCGGTCGAGGACGGCCTCGAGCGGCCGTCCCTTTCGGGGGACCGCGATCGGTACCGGCGTGGTCATCGTCGCCACTCCGGGCTGGAGGTTCAAACGGATTGCGTTCCGACCCGAGGCGGCGAGTGCGGGTCGCTTTAGGTCCCGAAGGCGTCGTTGAGGCGTTCGCGGAACTCCTCGAGTTCGGCGAGCTCCCGGTCGATCCGCTCGATCTCCGACTCGAGGTCCGCGACGTCGTCGCCGGCGTCCTCCACGTCCCGGACCCGTGAGTCGAGGTCCGCGAGGTCCTCGCGCACGTCGCCGATCTCCGTATCGAGGCCGTCGACGGTTCCCTCGAGGTCCTCGACCGTTTCTGCGAGCCCGTCGAGCTCCGCGAGCTGCGCTTCTGCGTCGTCCATCCGATCCGTCGCGGCGGAGAGATCGTCGGCGATCGAGTCGATCTCGTCCTCGAGATCCGCGAGACCGTCCTCGAGCCCGGCGCGCTCGTCGGCGGCCTCGTCGGCTCGCCCCTCGAGGTCGTCCATCCGGTCCGAGACTTCCTCGACGCGCGATTGGGCCCGCTCGAGAACCTCCGAGGCCGTGCCCTGCTCGTCGATGAACTCCTCGAGGGCGTCGGAGTAGGCGGCCAGGTCCTCCATGCGCGACTGGAGGCGGCTGATCCGAACGTCGACGCTTCGGGGGACCTCTACGTCGGCGTCGTCCGAATCGAGATCGAGTTCCGAACGCAGGAGTTCCAGATCGGCGTCGTCAATCTCTCCCGCCCGGATCTCGGCCGCCAACGCGGCCGCGACCGATCCGGACTCGGATAGATCCTCGTCATCGGTTCGGGTCTCGGATTCGTCCGTCCCGGCCTCGGATTCGTCAGCGTCGTCCGCCGACGATTCGCGGGAACCGGCCGTCACCGCGGGGCTCGTCCCGGCGGAATCGACCGGACGCGGGTCGGGCCGCGGGGACGTCTCGTCGTCTCCGGCGTCCGCCGCCGCGGCATCGACGGTCTCGTCGTCCTCGCCGTCGGCGGTCGCCGCGTCGGCGTCGGTTACGGACGAACCGTCGGATGAGGACGAATCGTCGGTCGTCGACGAACCGTCGCTCGAGGGTGACTCGTCCGTCGAGTCCATGCCCGGAAGCGACTCCCGGTCGCCCGAGATGACCTCGCGAACCGGAGCGGTCCCGTCGGCGCCCAACACGTCCTCCATGGGCTCGCCCTCCGGGACGTGATCGACGGACGGCAGCGAGAGGAACGACTCCGGATCGATCCCGTCGCCGCGGATCCCGTAGACCGTTTGGACCGTCTCGCCGGGCTCGAGGAGCCGCTCGAACTCGACCCGGTGGTCGCTGTAGGCCGTCCAGTGTTCGCTCTCGAACTCCGGGTGGAAGCCGACCCGCTCCATCGGGAACGACTCCGGGATCGTGTCGGTCACTCGGATCCGAACCGGCTCGTCCCGCGTGGACTCGAAGTGGAACGTGACCGCGGGAACGGGGAACTCGTCGGTGGAAAACGACTTTCGGACCGAGATCCCGTCCTCCTCGAGAACGCGCTCCGTCGTCGACTGCGAATCGCTCATGGAACATCGGTTCGCGAGTAGCCTCTTAAAACGTGGGGGCCGAATATCACGCGGGAGAATCGATCGCCTCGACGGTGCCCTCGTTCGCGGCGCGCGATCCGGTCAGCCAGGGGACGTGATCCGGGTGGCGATCGGATGTGACGGGTTCGATCCGGTTACAGATCCACGCGATCGCCGATCTCCGCGATCCGAAGCGACCGCGGGTACTCGAAGCTCCGCACGTGCGGGTGCAGCGCGGTCGGGTCGGCGGTGAGCCCCTTCCACATGTCCCAGTGGGTGGGCAGGAGGCGGTCGGCACGGATCGCCCTGGCGGCGTCGACGACCTCGTTCTCGTCCGCGTACCACTTGGTGTAGGCGGGCTCGCGCGTCTCCTTGTCGGGGATCGTCCCGGCCGAGCCGAACGCGAGGATGCCGAGATCGACGTCGTATCGCTCGCCGACGGCCTCGAGCACCGCCGAGTGTTTCGTATCGCCGCCGTGGAAGATCGCCGCGTCGTCGTGGCGGATCACGTACCCGACCGGGTGGGTCGCGTCGGGGTCGTGGACCTCGACGACGTCGACCGCGAACCCGCCGACTCGAACGGTGTCCCCCTCCTCGATCTCGGTGAACTGGTCGTCGGAGACGTCCCACCGGTCGGTCCAGTTCTCCTCGCGTGCGACCGCGAGCGAGTCGTCCGGGCCAATGAGGTCCGCGTCGGTGCCCGCGAGGATCGGCGCCTGCGAGGGGCCGTGAACGTGGTCGGTGTGCTCGTGGGTGACGAACAGCGCGTCGGCGTCGGTCACGTCCGCCGGATCGAATGGAACGGGGATCATCCGGGTCGTCCGCGGCGGGTCGCCGGTCCCCAGGTACGGATCGATCCACAGGACCGTCCCGTCGGAGCCCTTGATCGCGAAGCCGTTGCAGCCGAGGTACCAGAGCGCGACCGTCTCGGGGTCCGCATCCGCGACGGCGCGTGGCAGCCAGTCGCCCCAGTCCGAGTGAACCATGTCCCGGCATCGAACCGGCGGCACCCTAACCGTTGCGGAGACCGGAAGGGGATCGCTCCCCGTCTCGAAACGACCGTTTCGGAGGAGGACTCCGTTTCCCCGGCCTCGAAGCCGTCCCCGCCATCTCCAAACGATGGAAACCTACACAAGGGGTCGGGTAGACCCTCCGGACATGAGTCCCTGCCGCGAGCCGGTCTCGTCGGTCAACGAGACGATCGGCGAGACGCCCCTCGTTCGCGTCCACGCGTCCCCGGATTCGGTGCCGGTGTACGCGAAGCTCGAGTCGTTCAACCCGGGCGCGAGCGTCAAGGACCGCATCGGGAAGTACATCCTCGAGCGGATGCTCGATCGCGGCGACCTCGAACCCGGCGGCACCGTGATCGAGCCGACAGCGGGGAACACGGGGATCGGGATCGCGGTCGCGGCCGGCCAGCTCGACCTGCAGGCCGTCTTCGTCGTCCCCGAGCGCTTCTCCGTCGAGAAACAGCAGCTGATGCGCGCGCTCGGGGCCGACGTGATCAACACGCCGAGCGAGGAGGGGATGGGCTACGCCATCGATCGCGCCCACGAGCTCGCGGACGAGCTCGACAACGCCGCCGTTCCCCAGCAGTTCTCGAACCCGCTCAACGTCGAGACGCATCGCGAGACGACCGCGCCGGAGATCGACGACGCGCTCTCGGGCGAGGTCGGCGCCATCGTGATCGGCTGTGGCACCGGCGGGACGCTCATGGGGCTCGCGGAGTACTTCCTCGAGCGCGAGCCCGACACCCACGTCGTCGCGGTCGAGCCCGAGGGGTCGGCCTACCGGGAGTTCCTCGGCGAGGAGGTCGAACACGAGGCGTACAAGACCGAGGGGATCGGGACTCACGACGTCGAGACGAACGACCTGTTCGATCCCGACCTGGTCGACGCCATCGAGACGGTTCCGGACCGGGAAACCCACGAGGAGATGTCGCGGCTCGCCGCGGAGGAGGGCCACATCGTCGCCTCCTCGTCGGCGGCGAACTGCGTCGCGGCACGGACCGTCGCGGAGCGCATCGATCGCGGCGAGCTCGACGTTCCCCACGACGCCGTGGTGACGATGTTCCCCGATTCGGCCGAGCGGTACCTCTCGAAGGGCGTCTACCGGTCCTTCGAGGAGTGGACGTCGTGACCGCGGTTTCCCGGTGGCGACTCCTTGCTGCGGTCAGATCGCCGATTCCGCACCGCAGTCGGGACACTCGAGCGTCGGGGTTCCGTCGACCATCGCGAACCGGAGATATTCGCTCTCGCCGCACTCCTCACACGGGCCGGCGACCCGAACGTCGGTCGACTCCTGTGGGGTGCCCATCGCGAGCGCGCGGAGGGGCTCGTCCGACTCGTTGCGCCCCTGCTGGTACTCGCCGGGCTCGAAGCGGACCAGCTGTCCCGCGCTCACGGTGACCGTCTCCGTCTCGGCCGTCGGACTCGGGGCCGTCTCGAAGGTCGCCTCGCCCTCGAGGACGAGGAACGTCTCCTCCTGGTCGAGGTGCGCGTGGAGGCCGCCGGTGAACGCCTCGCCCGGATCGAGCGCGTAGTAGTTCATCGCGAAGTCCTCGGCGTCGAGGGGCTCCGAGACGCTGGCGCGGTTCTGCGGGCCCTCTGCGGCATCGAGGTCGTCGACGTCGATCGTTTGCATGCGGATTCGAATACGGCCCGGAGCGTGAACAAGGTACTGCACGGAGGTGTGGGTGAGCAACTCCACGAAACGTTTTCGGTGATCCCTCCCGTGAGGCGGGTATGTCCACGACGATCACGACACCGGACGCGGACGAGACGTGTGCGTACTGTGGGTCGCGTATCTTCGATCACGACCCGATCTGCGTCCGCGATTGTGAGGACGACTGTGGGTCGCCTCGGTATTTCTGCAACTACGCCTGTCTCTCGGCCCACATCGACGAGAACGAACTCACCACGGGCGATGCGTGTGAGTGGAATCCGGACGAAATCGGGTGTTGTTAGCTCCGTGTGAACCGCTGTGAGCAGTCCGTGTGCACCTACCTGAGCCGGCCGTGTTCGACCTTCATACAGCGGTCCTGGACGACCGCGATCCCGGCCGCCTCCGCGCGCGCCGCCGCCTCGTCGTTGCGGATGCCGAGCTGGAGCCAGAGCCCGGCGACGTCGCCGGCGGCATCGCGCCTGGCGAGGACGCCGTCGACCACCGCGGGGACGTCCTCGCTCGGCCGGAACACGTCGACGACGTCGATCTTGACGTCCGCGGGGACGTCCGTGAGCCGGTCGTAGGCCGTCTCGCCGAGGATCGACTCGGCGTTGGGGTTGATCGGCACGATCCGGTAGCCGTGTTCCTGGAGGTACTTCGGCACCCGATGGGCGGCCTTCTCGGGCGAGCGCGAGCAGCCGACCACGGCGATCGTCTCCGCGTCGAGCAGGCCGTCGATGACGTCGTCGCTCATGGGCGAACCTACGCGACCCCGGGTGAAAAATACACGCCGGCGGGGTCGGGGACGCCGCACCATCGATGCGACCGGCGAACGCTCCGACTCCTCAGACGACCCGGTTCGCGAGCGCCTCGTCCGCCTCGAGCCGCCTGCAGTTCTCGCGGACGATGGCCGCCACCCGGTCGACGTAGTCGCGCGTCGCGGCGGCGGCGTGGGGGGTGACGACGACCTCGTCCATCTCCCAGAGCGGAGAATCGTCGGGCAGCGGCTCGGGATCGGTCACGTCGAGGGCGGCGCCGGCGAGCCCGCCCGCCCGGAGTTCCTCGACGAGCGCGTCCTGGTCGACGACCCGGCCGCGCGCGACGTTGACGAGGTAGGCGTCCTCGGACATCGCCGAAAGCTCGTCGGCCCCGACGAGCCCGCGGGTTCGCTCTGTGAGCGGGACCGTCAGGACGACGAACCGCGCGTCGGAGACGGCCGCGTCGAGCGCGTCCGGGGCGTACAGCTCGTCCACGTGTTCGACCGGAACGGGCGTCCGCCGCACGCCGACGACGTCCATGCCGATCGCGTCGGCGCGGGTCGCCACGCCGCGACCGAGGGTTCCAAGCCCGACCACGCAGACGGTCTCGCCGCGGAGCGTGAACGGGACGTTCCAGTCGGGGTACTCCCACTCGCGCGTCGCCTCGGCGTCGCGGTGGTCGTGGAGCCGCCGGGCGAACTGCAGCATGTAGCCGAGGACGGTCTCGCCCACCGCGTCGCCGTGAATGCCGGTGCTGTTGGTCAACGCGACCGAGCGCGCCTCGAGGTCTCCGAGGGGAAACGTGTCGACGCCCGCGAGGACGCAGTGGACCCAGTCCGGGTCGGCGGCCAGCAGGTTCTCGCGGTACTCGAAGGTGACGAGCGCGTCGTACTCGCCCGGAGCCGCGTCCTCGGGGAGCGTCTCGAAGCTCACGGGAACGTCCTCGAGACGCTCGGCGAGCACCTCGGGAGGAAACAACTCGCGTACGGACGGGTCGATCGCGATCGTCTGCGGTGGCTGCATGCCTGCGAGTGCGGCCGAGACCGACATAGTCGTTGTCCCGCCGGCGAGATCGCATCCGGTCGGCGCGCGCCGGGAGGTCCTCACTCCCCCATGTGACCGCACCGACCCGACTCCTCGTCGAAACAGCGTGGACACTGCGAACGACGATCGATGAGCGTCGACAGCCGCTCCGCGACCTCGGGGTCGAGAACCGGCTCGATCGCCTGCGCCTCCTCGCGGTATCCCTCGACGTCGAGGACGTCCCGCAGGAATCGCTGGAGGATACACGAGTTCTCGAGAAGCGATCGACCTCGGGCGCGACCCCGCTCGGTCAGCCGCACGCCCTCGTACTTCTCGTACCGGAGCAGATCCCGGTCGTCGAGCTTGGCGAACATCTCGGTCGCGCTCGAGGGGTGGACGTCCAGCACGTCCGCGACCGCGCCCGTGGTGACGTGTGTGTCCCCCTCCCGTGATCGCTCGAGAGCGTAGATCGCCCTCAGGTATCGATCCGGCGAGCTCATGACCGGAGCGAACGCCCCATCGTTCTCGGGAGGGTTCGGTCAACCGCGGGACCGGACGATCGCCAGATCGAACGCATCGGTTTTAGGTTCACCTAAATCCATATGTATCCTTCGCTTCCGGCGGGTATTCGCGGGGGTCCCGGGCGAACGAACACGGAGCGGCCGGCGACGGTCCGCCACCGGATCGAACGCGCCTGAATGTCCTTTGAGTATCATTTCGTGGTCGATCGAGAGTCTCGCATCGCGCCTCCAAAACGGCGGAATACCGACGCTCAGAACGCTGAATCCGGGTCTGACCGGGTTGAGATGGTTTTGGGCGTGCCTAAACTATACGTATTCTGACAAGATTTATGTGGATGGGCCACCAAGGAGGAGGTATGAGCACCAAGGAGACGCTCCGTCGCGAGGCGGGAACCGTCGAGGAAAACGCCGTCAGGATCGACGTCGAGAAGGCCGAACAGGTGATCGACGCGTTGAACACCGACCTCGCGGCGACGTACGTCCTCTACCACCAGCTTCGCAAGCACCACTGGAACGTCGAGGGCGCGGAGTTCGAACAGCTCCACGACTGGTTCGGCGACGCCGCGGAGGACGCGGAGGACAACGCCGACGACATCGCAGAGCGGGTCCAGGCGCTCGGCGGCGTTCCGATCAGCGGGCCGAGCACGCTCGAGTCGCACGCGCCCGTCGAGTTCGAGGGCGAGGACGTCTACGACGTCCGCACGTCGATGGAACACGACCTCGAGATGTACGGCGACGTCATCGAGTCCGTGCGCGACCACGTCTCGCTGGCCGAGGACCTCGGGGACTACGCGACCGGCGAGCTGCTCCGTGACGTTCTCGAGGACCTCGAGGACGGCGCCCACGAGATCGAACACTTCCTCGAGGACGACACGCTCGTCCTCGAGGAGGCGACCCACTGAGATGCGAGGACGATGACCGACGGACAGATCGGTCTGATCCGCGAGCCCGACGTCGGCGAGCGACGCCAGGAGTGGGGAACCGTCGGCGACAACGAGCTCCGGCTCGACCGCGAGGAGGCCGAACGGGTGATCGACGCGCTCAGCGTCGACCACGCCGGGTCGTTCAACCTGTTTTACCTCCTCCGCAAGCACTACTGGACCGCCGAGGGCGCCGAGTTCCACGAGGTGGCCGAGTTCCTCGAGGACGCGTACGAACGCGTCCGGTCGATCAACGACGACCTCGCCGTTCGGATCGTCGAACTCGGCGGGGTCCCGCCGAACACCCCGCCGACCATCCAGGACCACGCCGAGGTCCACCTCGAAGCCGAGGACCTCTACGACCTCCGGGCCTCGCTCGAGGGTGATCTCGAGGGGTACGCGACGCTGGTCGCGAGCATGCGCGAGCACGTGGGACTCGCGGAGGAGCTGGGAGACTCCGGGACCGGAGAGCGCCTCCGGGATCACCTCCGGGAGCTCGAGGCGGACGCCGACGAGATCGAACAGATGCTCGAGGACGACACGCTCGTCCGGGAGGGCGCACTCGGATAACCATGGCGAGTACACCACACCTTCGGAGACCCGAGGCGGGGCGCGTCCGCCGCGAGTGGGACACGGTCGGCGAGAACGACCTCCGACTCGATCGGGAGACCGCGAAACGGTCGATCGACGCGTTGAACGCCGAGCTGTCGGGGCTCTACCTCCTGTTCAACCAGGTTCGCAAACACGGCTGGCTCGTCGAGGGGGCGGAGTCGAACGACGTCGGCGACTTCCTCGAGGACGCCGCCGACCGGCTGAGCGGGATAACCGACGACTTCGCGATCCGCGTCCACGCGCTCGGCGGCGTGCCGGTCTGCGGTCCGATGGGGATCAGACAGCACGCGCCCATCCACATCGAGCCGGCCCACCACTACGACGTGCGGTCGTCGCTCGAACGCGATCTGGACGGCTACGCGACGCTCGCGGTGCGGATGCGCGAGCACGTCGAACGGGTGGAGGAACGCGGCGACGAAACGACCGGCGAGCTGCTACGCGAACACCTCAAAACGCTCGAGGAGGACGCACACGCGCTCGAGAGATTCCTCGCGGACGACACGCTGGTTCGACGCTGATCGGAGGGCAGTTCGAAAGTCGGTTCGGAATTCGATCGGAGGGATCGGGCGCTCAATCCGACGGCGTGACCGTCGTGTCGCTCGCGATCCACCCGTCGGTGTTGCCCGGTTCGGTGAGGACGGTCCGCTCGGAGTGAATTTCGTAGACGTTCAACTCGGGAGCATCGTCGATCCGGGAGTCGTCGGCCGAATCACTCGCCGCGTCGGCGTCCGACGGCCGGCTGCGAGACGTTGTCATCGATTCGTTTAGGGAGGCCTAAAAAGAAAAAGGTTCGGATAGCGGTGGACAGGGTTAAGCCGATCTCGGATCAATGATCGTGTAGTATGTCCCAACAGGTAGCTTCCGAACTCGAGGTCGACGAGTACACGCTCGGTCTTGTCGGGCCCGACCAGGAGTGGGCCGGAACCGTCGCCGACGGCGGGATCGTCCGGACGCACACGCCGCCGGCCTGCTGGGGGCCGATGATCACGCCGAAGTTCCGCGGCGGCCACGAGGTGACGAAGCCGATCGCCGTCGAGGGTGCCGAGGTCGGCGACGCGATCGCCATCACGATCCGCGACATCGAGGTGACGAGCGTCGCGACGAGCACCGGGTCGATGGAGGAACGCGAGGGAGCCTTCGGCGACGACCCGTTCGTCGACCACAAGTGTCCCGAGTGCGGCACGGAGTGGCCCGAAAGCGTCGTCGAGGGGACCGGCGAGGAGTCGATCCGGTGTAGCGAGTGCGGCGCGAACGCCTCATCGTTCGCCTTCGAGTACGGCATCACCGCCGTCTTCGACGACGACTACGAGGTGGGGATCACGGTCGACGAGGAGGCCGCCGGAGAGCTGGCGGAGAACGCGGCCGAGGCGATCGCGCTCCCGGAACACTCCAGACAGCACCCGATCCTGCTGTACGGCCCCTCGGAGATGCCCGGCACGCTCGGCCACCTCCGGCCGTTCGTGGGGAACATCGGGACGACGCCGCCGATCGAGATGCCCGACTCCCACAACGCCGGCGACTTCGGGCAGTTCCTGATCGGCGCCGGCCACGACTGGGGGCTCGCCGACGAGGACGAGCTCGAACAGCGGACGGACGGGCACATGGACGTCAACGCGGTCCGCGAGGGCGCGGTCCTGATCTGTCCGGTGAAGGTCGACGGTGGCGGGATCTACGTCGGCGACATGCACGCCAACCAGGGCGACGGCGAGCTCGCCCTCCACACCACGGACGTGAGCGGTCACGCGGAGTTCGAGGTGGAGGTCATCCAGGGGCTCGACATCGACGGTCCCCTCCTTCTGCCCAACGAGGAGGATCTCTCGCACATCGCGAAGCCGTACAGCGACGAGGATCGCGAGCGCGGCCGCGCGCTCGGCGCGGAGTACGGCGTGGACGTCGAGACGGACATGGGTCCGATCCAGGTGATCGGCTCGGGCGCGACGATCAACGACGCCACCCAGAACGCCTTCGACCGCGCGGGCGACCTGCTCGGGATGAGCGAGGGCGAGGTTCGCACCCGGTGTACGTTCACCGGCGGGGTCGAGATCGGTCGCCTGCCGGGCGTCGTCCAGCTCACGATGCTCGCGCCCATGGACGTCCTCGAGGACCGTGGGATCGGCCACCTCGTCCGCGAGCAGTACGACCTATAAGCGGGGTCACCCGCCGCGCATCGCCGGGTGAACGCCGATCGTGGCGTCCGCCGAACAGGTGTCCTCGAGCGCCGCGGACTCGCCGTCGATCGAGACGCGGACGCTCGATTCGAACGCCCCGTCGTCGTCGACGAGATGCGGCTTCGTCCGAGGGTACGCCTCGATCAGCGCCTCGAGCGCCTCCGCGACCGTCCCGCCGTCGAACTCGACGTCGACCCGCTTGCCGCCGGTCGCGGCGCGAAGCGGACCGTAGACGGTGATCTCCATGGTGGACCTTGCGCGTCCGAGATGATAAACTGGGGTGGGGAGGATCGAAATCCCGGACCGCGGGCCGAGTCGACGAGACGCCGGCTCCCCGCGACCGGGGAAGGTTCATTGTCACCGGTCGTCACGGGTCGAGCATGGTCCGGATCGACGTCAACTGTGATATGGGCGAGAGCTTCGGAAACTGGTCGATGGGGCGCGACGAGGAGGTGATGCCGTACGTCACGTCGGCCAACATCGCGGGGGGATATCACGCCGGAGACCCACACGTCATGCGCGAGACGGTAGCGCTCGCGGCTGAGCACGACGTGGGGATCGGCGTCCATCCGGGACTACCCGACAAGATGGGATTCGGCCGTCGAACGATGGACGCGACGCCGCGGGAACTTCGGGAGTACGTCGTCTATCAACTCGGTGCACTGTCGGCGTTCGCCGAGGCGAACGGATCGTCGATCCAACACGTGAAACCCCACGGCGCGATGTACTCGATGCTCTCCGAGAGCCGGGAACACGCTCGAGCCGTAATGGAGGGTATACTGGAGGTGGACCCGGACCTGATCTACTTAGCAACCGATATGAACATCTACGAAGTCGCGGAGGAGATCGAGGGGCTACGATGCGTATTCGAGGGATACGTGGACCTGACCTATCGGGCGGACCGCAGCCTCATCGTCGAACGTGAGAAGCGGGGTCTCGATCCGGAACTCGTCGCGGACCGCTTTGTGAACATCGCCCTTGAGGGACGAGTGGAGGCCGCCAACGGCGAGACGATAGACGTGCCGGCCGACAGCATCTGTATCCACGGCGATACGCCGAACGCGGTGGAGATCCTCGAGACCATCCACGATCGTATCGAGGCGTACGACGTCGAACTGGCCCCGCTGTCGACGATCGTTTGAGCCGTCCGAGGTCGTGGGCGTCGAGCGCAAGCCACCACGGGACGGCGGCTTGCGGCCACACGACGCTACTCCTCGAGGGGTGGAGCCGTCTCCGGTGGTCGCCTCGGCTCACTGCGCTGATCGAAGGCATGAGCCAGGGAGAGTATCGTCGCCTCGTCGTACGGTTTTCCGATGAACTCGACGCCGACCGGAAGACCGTCGTCCGTCAGTCCGGCCGGCACGGAGACTGCACACAGACCCGACTGTGAGGCGAGGACGGTGTTCGTCGGGAACGTCAGCGTGTCGAGCTCTCCGGACTCGATCTCCGAGGCCTTCGGCGGAACGACCTGCACGTCCGGACAGAGCAGGGCGTCGAGGTCGTTCGCGGCATAGACGTTGAGGACGTCACGCTGGAAGGACAGCTGTGCGGCCACGCTTTCCCAGTATTCCGGGTCCGATTCCGGATCGTCGGGACCGTCCTCGGCGATGCCGATGAACAGGTCCAGGATCTCGTGGTACTGTCCCGACTCGTAGAGATCGGCGACGGAGTCGACGGGCGCATCCTCGCGAGCGGCGAAGAACTCGTTCAGGTCGCGTTTCGACTGGAGGATGTACAGCGAGGTCGCCTCCAGGTGCTCGTCGAGGTCCGGAACGCGAACTGGGTCCACGATGTCGGCGCCGGCGTCTCCCATTACCTCGATCGCTTCCTCGACGCGCCGTGTAACGGGCCCACTTTGGGGATCGTCCGGGTCGCCGAAGGCATCCCTGAGGATCCCGATGCGTGCACCATCGAGCGCGTCAGGGTCCAGGTCGTCGACGTAGGAGCCCGCATCATCCGTGAGCTCCGTCGCCGCCGTGTACTCGTCGTCGGGGTCGTACCCGACCGTCGCATCGAGGACGATCGCGAGCTCCTCGGCGGAGCGTGCCATCGGTCCCGGCGTGTCCTGGGAGGCGACGAGCGGCGACATGCCGGTTCGGCTGAGCAGGCCGGGCGTCACGCGGATCCCGAAGAGGTTGTTGAACGAGGCCGGGAGCCTGATCGACCCGCCCGTGTCCTCGCCGATTCCCACGGTCCCGAGGTTCGCGGCGACGGCGGCTCCGGTTCCGCTGCTCGATCCGCCCGGGTCCCGCTCGAGGTCGTAGGGGTTCTTCGTTCGACCGTTGGCCGAGGAGTAGCCGAACCACGAGGTCGCCCAGTCCGGAAGGTTCGTCTTCGCCAGAATGACGGCACCTTCCGCCCGAAGCCGCTTGATGAGCGTCGCGTCCTCGGCCGGCAGATAGTCGGAGAACGCCTCGGAGCCGAACGTCGTGGTGACGTCCGCCGTCTCGACTTGGTCCTTCACGACGAACGGGATCCCGTGTAGCGATCCGACGAACCCGCTCTCCTCGAACGCCGCATCGAGTTCCGCCGCGCGCTCTCCGACGTCCGGATTGACGTTGATGATCGCGTTGAGCGCCGGGCCGTTCTCGTCGTACGCCTCGATGCGATCGAGATACGCATCGACGAGCTCGACACAGGTGAGCTCGTCGGCCTCGTAGGCCGCGTGTACGTCCGCGATCGTCGCCTCCTGTAGGTCAAATGATCCGGTCATGGATTAATACGGCCGTGATAACGCACCACGTCAGTATAATGGTACTGCAGTTCGTGGACGAATCACTCACCGCGGTTCGCGAACGGAAGTACCGCAGCAGCCGAATTCCGCTTCACGGAGGTTTATGGCCACGGACGACGATCGATGGATCATGGCTGACGTACTCGTGATCGGCGGCGGCCCGGCGGGACTGACCGCGGCGCTTTTCACCGCGAAGAACGGCCTGGAGACGGCGGTCTTCGACGGCGACGACACCTGGATGCACAAGGCCCACCTGTTCAACTATCCCGGGATCGGGTCGATCGACGGGTCGGTCTACCTGGACACGCTTCGCGACCAGGTCGACGACTTCGGCGTCGAACGTCACCAGGGGAGCGAGGTGACCGACGTCTCCGGGGCGGACGACGGGTTCGTCGTTTCTGCCGACGGCGAGGAACACGAGGCCGACTACGTCGTCCTCGCGACCGGCGCGAACCGCGACCTCGCGGAGTCGCTCGGCTGTGCGTTCACGGACGAGGACGTCGTCGACGTCGACGTGACGATGGAGACGTCCGTCGACGACGCCTACGCGACCGGCGCGATGGTGCGCGCCGAGGAGTGGCAGGCGGTCATCTCGGCGGGCGACGGCGCCGCGGCGGCCCTCAACGTCTTGAGCAAGGAGAAGGGCGAACACTACCACGACTTCGACGTGCCCGCGGACGCGGACCAGCTGTTCGGATCGCTGGTCGAGGAGTAGGTCCCGAAACGAACGGGCATGTGTTCGCTCGTGGTCACTTCGGACGGATCCACGCCGCGATCGCCCCGCGTTCGAACTCGGCGTCCTCCGGCAACGCGATCTCGACGAGCGTGCCCGAGACCGGCGCGGGGACGTCGACGCTCACCTTCTCGACCTGGAACTCGAGCAGGTCCGCGCCGGCCTCGACGCGGCTTCCCTCGCTCGCGAACCAGTTGACGACGACGGCCTCCTCGGCGTCCGCGTCCTCGGGCCAGACGTCGGCGGTGTCGACGGGAACGCGGTCGTCGTCCCCGCTCATCGCTCGCCCGCGGCCGACCGGATCGCCGTCTCGACGTCCTCGACGTCCGGGATGACCTCGTTCTCCATCGGCCGGGCGTAGGGGATCGGAACGTCGGGCAGGGCGACGCGTTCGACCGCCGCCAGGTCCTCGAGGCCCTCCTCGGCCACGCCGGCGATCACCTCGCCCGTGAGGCCGAACGAGCGGTAGTCCTCGTCGACGACGACCAGCCGGCCCGTCCGCGAGACCGACTCGCGAACCGTCTCGATGTCGAGGGGAACGAGGGTTCGAAGGTCGATCACCTCGGCGTCGATCCCCTCGTTCGCGAGCGATTCGGCCGCCTCGAGCGCCCGGTGGACGTGCAACCCGAGGGTGACGACGGTGACGTCCGACCCCTCGCGTTTGACGTCCGCGCTGCCGAAGGGAATGGTGTAGTCCGTCTCGGGGACGTGCGTCTTCGGCCCGTCGGGGGCGGGCATCCACCCGATCCCCATCAATCGCTTGTGGAAGAGGTAGACGACGGGGTCCTCATCGCGGATCGCGTTGTGCATCAGCCCCTTGGCGTCGTAGGCCGTCGAGGGGACGACGACCTTCATGCCCGGCAGGTGGGCGAAGGTCCCGTAGAGCGTCTGTGAGTGCTGGGCGGCGTCGTTGTAGGTGCCGCCGACGGCCGCCGTGAGCACCATCGGAACGGAGACGTTCCCGCCGCTCATGTAGGTGTTCTTCGCCATCTGGTTGTAGATCTGGTCCATCGCGACGCCGAAGAAGTCGACGAACATGAGCTCGGCGATGGGGCGCATCCCGGCCTGGGCGGCGCCGACGGCCGCGCCGAGGTAGGCCGTCTCGCTGATCGGCACGTCGACGATCCGGTCGTGGCCGAACTCATCAAGGAGCCCCTGGGTGCTGTCGAAGATGCCGCCGTAGTCCGCGACGTCCTCGCCCATGTAGAAGACGTCCTCGTCCGCGCGCATCTCGTCGCCGATGGCCTCGACCATCGCGCGGCTTATCGTCAGGGGTCGCTCGCCGCCGTCGGTCACCGCATCGGCGCTCGGAGTCGGATCGGTTCCGCTCATCGCTCCTCACCTCCCGTGTCCGCGAAGGTGGGCTCCGTGTCTGTCACGCCCGAAGGGGGATTCACGAACGCGTCCATGTGAGCGTCCTCCGGGGCCGGCTCCGGCTGGTCCTTCGCCCACTCGATGGCCTCCTCCACGCGGTCGTGGGCGCGCTCGCGGATGGCCTCGAGTTCCTCGTCGTCGACGCCGTGTCCGCGCAGGTCCGCGGCGAGCCGCTCTATCGAGTCGCGTTGGGTCGCCGCCTCCCGGTCCGGCTCGGAGCGGTACTCCTGGGGATCGCCCATGAAGTGACCCATCCGGCGGTGAACTTGAACCTCCAGCAGCGACGGGCCGTTCCGGTCGCGGGCGCGTCCGACCGCCTCGCGGGCCGCCTCGTAGACGGCGACGGCGTCGTCGGCGTCGACGCGGGTGCCGGGCATGTCGAACCCGTCCGCTCGCTCGGCCCCGTTCTCGACGTCGGTGACGCGCTCTTTGGGCATGCTTATCGCCCAGTCGTTGTCCTCGATCACGAAGACGACGGGGAGATCACGAACGCTCGCGAGGTTGAGCGACTCGAGGAAGCCGCCCTGGTCGATCGCCCCCTCGCCGAGGAAGGCGACCGCGACGTCGTCCGTGTTTCGCCGCCTCGCGGCCATGCCCGCGCCGACCGCCGGAGGACAGCCCTGCGCGATGATCCCGCTGCACGCGAAGTTGACCTCGGGGTCGAACAGGTGCATGTGCCCGCCCTTGCCGCCGGAGAGTCCGGTCCGTCTCCCGAATATCTCGGCGGTCATCCGCTTCAGGTCGACGCCCTTCGCGATCGCGACGTGGTGCGGTCGGTGGGGCGCCGTCACCGTATCGGAGTCGCGGAGGTGCTGACAGACGCCCGCGCCGGCGGCCTCGTGGCCCGCCGCGAGGTGGAGCTCGCCGGGGATCGGGCCGGCGGAGATGTCGAAGGCCGGCTGTTTTCCCTCCAGATACTCCTCCTGGAGGCGTTCCTCGTAGCGACGCGCCGTCACCATGTGCTCGTACATCTCCTCGAGATCCGTGGTTGGTGCCATGGTTACCCCTCAATATACGTTGCCATGTAACATAATAACTCTCCTCAAAAATTTGAAATGACGGCGGAACCACGCCGCATCGAACGACCGTCCCCGAATCTATGGTTTCGAGGGTCCTCCCACGGAATTTCGGGTGGAGGCGTCACCTCACCCGAGGACGTACCGAAGGATCGGATACCGATCGACGAGCGGCTCGCCGCCGACGTCGTACTGCTCGATGTAGGCGTCGACGCCGAGGATCCGACCCGCGCCGAAGGCGGCCACGGAGAGGAACACGAGCATGTAGGCGAAGTCCCCGTTGATGTAGCCGTGACCGATGTCCCAGTTGCCGAGGTAGAACAACAGCATCATGAAGGCGCCCCAGAAGGCGGCGAATCGGGTGAGCACGCCGAAGATCAGCCCGAGGCCGATCGCGACCTCTCCCCACGGGACGGCGACGTTGACGAACTCGACGAACCACGGCGTGTTCCCCATGGCCACGAACAGGTCCGCCGCCGGGCTACCGTTGCTCGGGACTCCCTGAGTCAGGTAGCCGCCGGCGCTGAACCCGCCCGAGAGGACCTTGTCGAACCCGCTCTGGAAGAACGCGATACCCATCATCAGCCGGAGCGCGAGGATGAACCACACGCTCAGGGTGTGAAGCTGTCCCTCGGCCGTGAAGCCGCCGACCGTGCTCCGGAGAGTCACCTCGTTGGATGCCATATCCGATATTTGACAGTCGGGGTATATATAGGTACGTCACGCTCTCGAGCGGCGGGACGCCGCGAAAGGCCTTCGGGTTTCGCGGGTCACCGAGAGGTGTCCGAGGAGGTCACTCCGGCGGGTCGTCGGCATCGTCCAACAGCGCGTCGACGTCGGCGTGCGTCTCGAGCAGCTCCCGCATGCGTTCGACCGTCCGCTCGTCGCGGGTTCGACCGCTCCGGATCACGTCGTCCGCACGCTCGATCGTAGAGCGGGTGTCGCCGTCGACGAGCAGGATCGGAACCCCGCGGTCCTCCGCGAGCCCGATCACCGCCTCCGAGGGGCGCGTGCCGCCGGTGAGACAGAGACACCGCACGCCGGAGGCCTCGAGGGCCGTCGTGTGGACGTCCGATCGGTCCCCGCCCGTGATGACGACCGCGTTGCGCGTACGCCGGAAGTACCGCAGGGAGGCCTCGGCCCCCATCGCGCCGACGAGGAGGCGCTCCAGGTAGGCATCGGTTGGCGCGTCTGTCAACACCTCGGCGCCGAGCTCCTCCGCGAAGTCGCCGACCGTGGTGCCCGCGAGCTCCGTCACCCGTGGGAGGACGCCGGGAACGGGGATTCCCCGCCCCTCGAGGAACGGCGCGACGTCCGACTCGACGTCGTCGTGGGTCCCCTCGTCGATCCGGTTGAAGAGGACGCCGGCGAGCCGGTCGCCGATCGTGTTCGCCGCGGCGAGCACGTCGTCGACGTCGCCGGGACGATCGTGGTCGCTCACGAGCAGGAGCCGCGCGTCGAGCAGGTCCGCGACCTCCGGGTCGGTGAGGTCGATGACGCCGCCGGTCGAGAGCCGTCCCCCGCCCTCGATCACCATGAGATCCCGGTCCGCCGACAGTTCATCGAACCGATCCCGGACCGTCTCCGCGAGCCGGTCGGGGTCCTCGCGGCCGCGCATCGCGCCCTCGACGAACGTGGGCGAGTAGACGATCGGCTCGAGGTCGGCGACCCCGGCCTCGAGATCGAGGATCTCGCGGGCCAACATCGGGTCGGTGTCGAGTGTCTTGCCGACCACGCTCTCGAGGCGGGTCCCCTTCGGCTTCATGTACCCGACCGAGAGCCCGCGGTCGCGCGCGATCGCGGCGAGCCCGAGGGCGATGGCGGTCTTTCCGGTGCTCTCTGCGGTCGCGGTGACGAGTATCGATGTCATTGTGGTGTCTCCTGGTCCCGCTCGCGGGCGTCGCCCTCGACGGTCGTTTCCGTCCCCGTGGTTGCGTCCGCCTCCGTGGTCGCCTCGGTCCCCGCCGCATCCGACTCCGCGTCCGCCGCCTCGAGCGTGGCGCGGAGGTCGAGGGCGATGACGCCGTCGGGGCTCGCAACGAGCGGGTTCACGTCGAGCTCGAGGATCTCCGGGTGGTCGGTGACGAGCTGTGAGAGCCGCTGGATCGTCTCGACGATCGCGTCGATCGCCACCGGCTCGCCTCCCCGGGCGCCCGAGAGGAGCGGATACGCGTCTATCCCCTCGACCATCTCGCGCGCGTCGCGATCGGCGACCGGCGCGACCCGGACCGCGGTGTCCTCGAACACCTCCACGAAGACGCCGCCGAGTCCGAACAACACGAGCGGGCCGAACTGCGGGTCGCGATTCACGCCGACGATCGTCTCGACGTCGTCCTCGAGGTCGACCAGCTCCTGGATCTGGACGCCCTCGACGGTCGCGTCAGACCGGTAGGCGTAGGCCCGCGAGACGAGATCCTCGTAGGCGTCGGCGACGTCGGAGCGCTCGACGCCGACCTTGACTCCGCCGATGTCCGTCTTGTGGAGGATGTCCGGGCTGACGATCTTCATCACGACCGGCCCGCCGATCCGGTCGACCGCCTCGACGGCCGCCTCGGGGTCGGAGACGATCTCCGAGTCGGGCGTCTCGATCCCGTAGGCCTCGAGCAGGTCCATCGCCTCGACGCCGAGGGTCGCGCCGCCGCGCTCGCGGGCATCCGAGACGATCGATTCGGCCCGCTCGCGGTCCACCTCGAAGCTCGTGGGGGTCGAGCGCTCGCGCGTCGTGACGTCGCGATGGTCCGCGAGCGTCTCGAGGCTGCGGACGGCCCGATCCGGGTCGAAGTAGTTCGGGACGCCGGCCTCCCCGAGGATCGCCTCGGCGTTCGCGACGCGATCGCCGCCCATCAGGGAGGCGACGATCGGCTCGTCGTGTTCGGCCCTTCGGTCCGCGATCACCCGCGCGAGCGCGTCGTAGGAGACCGTGGCGGTCGGCGCCGAGAGGACGGCCGCGGCACCGACGTTCGGATCGTCGAGAACGATCTCGAGCGCCCGGTCGAACCGCTCGGCGTCCGCGTCGCCGATGACGTCGACGGGGTTGTACCGGTTCGCGCCCGCCGGCAGCGCCTCCTCGAGTGCCTCGACGGTCTCCTCCTCGAAGGTCGCCCGCGAGAGCCGCGTGTCGCCGATGGCGTCGGTCGCGAGCACGCCCGCGCCGCCGGCGTTCGTGACGACGGCGACGCCGTCGGAATCCGGCAGCGGCTGGTCGGCGAGGACGCGCGCGGCGTCGAACAGCTCCTCGAGGGACCCGACCCGGAGGACGCCCGCCTGGGCGAGCCCGGCCTCGTAGGCGCGCTCGCTGCCGGCGATCGCGCCGGTGTGTGAGGAGGCCGCCTTCGCGCCCGCCTCAGTGCGTCCGGATTTGAGCAGGACCACCGGGGTCTCCCGGGTCACCTCGTCGACCCGATCGAGGAAGCGGCGCCCGTCGTCGATGCTCTCGAGGTAGCCGATGATCACGTCCGTATCGGGGTCGTTTCCCCACGTCTCGAAGAAGTCGGTCTCGTCGAGGACGGTCTTGTTGCCGAGCGAGACGACGTCCGAAAAGCCGATCCCCTGTTGGGCCGCCCAGTCGAGGACGGCGGTGACGATGGCGCCCGACTGGCTGGCGAACGCGATCGATCCGGGGAGTGCGTTGCCGGGTGCGAACGTCGCGTTCAGGCCCGCGGGCGTGCTTATGATCCCGAGACAGTTCGGACCGACGAGGTTCAATCCGTGCTCGTTCGCGACCCGCTCCAGCTCGCGCTCGCGGGCGGCGCCCTCGCTGCCTGCCTCGCCGAAGCCCGCCGTGATGACCACGACGTTCTCGACGCCCGCCTCGCCGGCCTCGCGGACCGCCTCGACCGCGGCACCTGCCGGCACGACCACGACGGCCAGATCGACGTCCCCCGCCTCGCCGATCGAGGACGCGCACGGCTCGCCACACACCGACTCGCGACTCGGGTTGACGGGCACGACCGTCCCCTCGAAGTCCGCGAGCAGGTTGGTCATCACCGCCCGCCCGACCGAGCCGTCGCGTTCCGTCGCGCCGATCACGGCCACGCGCGAGGGATCGAAGAGGCCGGACAGATCCTTCGTCGGTTCCGAGAGATCGCCCATCGATCCCCGATGCGTCCGGCGGGTGGTTAAAATTATCCTCGAACGCGGGAACGCGTGCGATCCGTCATCGAGAGGTGCGGTAGCGTGCGTCGATCGATGCCGAGTTCCGGCATCACTCGTCGATCGGACGCCACGGGACGTCGGTCGCTTTTCGCATCGTCCGCCGTTCGGCCTTCCGGAGGTGCTCAGCCGCGGTGCTCGTCGCGACGTCGAGGCGCGTCGCGACCTCGCCGACGGTGCCGCCGCGCGGCGAATCGTAGTAGCCCACCGCGAGGGCGGCCTCGACCGCCTCCCGCTGACGTTCGGTGAGCCCCTCGGCGGATGCGCCGGCCCGGCCGTCGTATTCGGTGACTGCTCGGACCTCGGTGGAAACCGCGTCGGGGACGGCCGCGAGTGAATCCTCGATCGCCGGACCGGCGCCGAGAAAGGTGAGATCGACGCTCCGGTCGGTGTTGTACCGAACCGGGAGGCGCACGACGACCCCCTCGACGCCGAAGGCGTTCAGATACGTCCGGTCGCGTTCGGGGGGACGCTCGGTGAGCAGACAGGAGAACAGTCCCTCCTCGACCGGCGCGACGGTGAACGACCGCGTCGCCTCGCGTTCTTCGAGGACCTCCCGATAGACGTCCGGATCGCCGGCGACCCGAAGAACGAAGGTGGCGACGTCCCCGCGCCCGGGGTTCCATTCGACGAGCGCCGAGCCGTGGAAGTCCTCGTGGCGCGCCTCGAAGTCGTGGACCGGATGGATCGTCTCCTCGGTGTGGACGATCCGGAGGTCGATACGCTTCATCCTCGTTCGGGATCGGTTCGTACGGAGGTGAACATAAATCAACCCCACGAATGCGGCAGCGATCGGATGTCGATCCGGACCGTAGGACGAAACGAACCGATGTCACCGCTCGATCCGACGACGCACGTTCTCGTGGATTGGGCCCTCGCGATCGCGGCGATCGCGGCCGCGGGGGTCTACGGAACTGTCGGCGTGACGCTACTCACCGACCTCCGGTTCTGGCCGCCAGGCGATGCCGACTGGAAACGCCGGCTCCACTGGACGTTCGTCACCGCGTACACGATCGCGATGGCGGTGGTCGCGGTCGCCGACTGGAACGGGTGGATGCTCGCGAGGCCGATCTCGCTCGCGGTCGGCGCTCCGATCGCGCTGGCCGGGGGCGCGGTCTTTCATCGCGGCGCGAACGCGATGCGGACCGCGGAGGTGGCGGGCGTGACCGGCGATCTGTACACCGACGGTCCCTACGCCTACAGCCGGAATCCGCAGTACGTGGGGATCGTGTTGGGCATGCTGGGAGCCACCCTCGCGGTGAACTCGGCCGTCTTCGCTCTCCTCGCCGCGCTCCACGTCGGGTGGGTGCTGCTGTTGCCGATCGCCGAGGAGCCGCACCTCCGTTCCGCGTACGGCGAGGAGTACGATCGGTACGCCGAACGCGTTCCCCGGTTCGTCGGCCGGGAGACGCTCCGTCGTCTCGGTCGCGAGATCGCGGCTGGGGATTCGCGAGCGACCTCGGAGTGACTTCGGGGGCGCGAGCCGCCGCGAGGCGACCCGATCGGGGGTACAGTTAAGCGGGCGAGAGCCGTAGTTTCGCGGCGATGAGCGACGCGAACGGCGAGCCGATGGCGGAGGCGAACGGGGAATCGACACCCCGGTGGCGCCGGGTGGCGGCTCGAAGCGTCGATCGGATCGTCGCGGCGGGCCGGTGGCTGCTCGACACGTTCCGGGGGTACTCCGGCGTTCGCGATCTGGAGGAGCGGCGCCGATGAGCCGTGATCGAAACGTCGGTTGGGAACTCGACCGCCGATGAGCGACGTGACTCCAGCCGAGTACGTTCGGGCACACGACGAGGAGCTGATCACGCTCGCCCTCGATCTGCTCGCGATCGACACGTCCAACCCGCCCGGCGACACCCGGGAGATCGTCGCGGAGATCGAGCGATTTCTCGATCCGCTTTCGGTCGACCACGAGCGCTTCGCGGTCGATCCGGCGAAGCCGAACCTCCTCGTTCGAGTACCCGGATCGTCGGAACGAACGCTGTCGTACAACGGCCATCTCGACACCGTGCCGTTCGACGCCGACGCGTGGACTCACGACCCGCTCGGGGAACGCGTCGACGACCGCGTCTACGGCCGCGGTGCGACCGACATGAAAGGCGCCGTCGCGTCGATGCTGTTCGCGATCCGGGCGTTCGAGGCGACCGGCTCCGAACCGCCGGTCGACCTCCTCGTCGCCCTGGTGAGCGACGAGGAGGTGGGCGGCGATGCCGGCCTGCCCGCGCTGTTGGAGTCCGGGCGTCTCGGCGCCGACGCCTGCGTGATCGGCGAACCGACCTGCGAGGCGGGACGCCACTCCGTCACGATCGCGGACCGTGGCAGCATCTGGCTGACGCTCGAGGCACGCGGCGAGGGGGCCCACGGCTCGCGCCCGGTCCTCGGCGTCAACGCGATCGACCGGCTCTACGAGGCCGTCGAGAGACTGCGCGAACGCGTCGGGTCCCGACGGCTCGATGTCGATCCGGGCGTGGAGGCGATCGTCGAGGAGTCCGTCGAATACTACGCCCCGTCGATGGGCGAGGACGTCGCTCGCGACCTGTTCCGGTACCCCTCGATCAACCTCGGCGTTCTCGAGGGCGGCGACGCGGTGAACAGCGTTCCACAGTCCGCTCGCGCCGAGATCGACGTTCGACTGACCGCGGGAATCCCCACGCCGGACGTCCTCTCGGAGATCCGGTCTTGCATCGCCGACTGCGAGGGAATCACGATCGCCGACGTCTCATGGAGCGTCGGGACCGCAGAGGATCCGGACAGCCCGCTCGTCGAAGCGGTCGCGTCGACGGCGGCGGACGTCACGGGAGAACGCGTGTTCCGACGGAGCGCCACCGGTGGCGGCGACGCGAAGGCGCTTCGAAACGCCGAGGTCCCGACGGTCGAGTTCGCCCTCGGGACCGACACCGTTCACGCTCCCGACGAGTACGCGCCGATCGACGCGCTCGTCGACAACGCCGTCATCTACACGCGGATCCCGGATGCATGGGCGTCCTCGACGGCGGGACGGTAGGCCATCGGTCCGATGGCTGGACGGCTCGTTCGTTTGGAGGGATGGTCGACTCGTTCGTTTCGGGAGGTGGTCGGTTCGATCGGTTCGGGGACCGGAGGGTACGACCGACTCGGGGGTCTGGTGGGTCGATCTGGTTCGCGAACTGCGCGATCCGGACGTGCAACACGGACTCGGATATCCGTTAGCGATAGCGGGCGCGATCGGTCGCGAACGCGCCGGCGACGACTCGCGGTGACCTCGCTCGTCGGCTGAAAGAAAGGCTCAGACGAGAAGCTGGATGTCGGAGTCGGCCATGTCCTCGAGGGCCGTTGCCGCGCCGACGCCCGTGGTGACGCCGTCGTAGAAGTCGTCCTCGTCGTAGCCCATCAGGTCGATGGTCATCTGACAGGCCTGGAATTCGACGCCCATCTCGAGGCTCGTCTCCAGCAGCTCCTCGATGGTGGCGGTGTCGTTGTCCGCGATCTTCTTTTCCATCATTCGCGTCGTCACGCGGTCCATGCCGGGAAGCGCGGCGACGACGTTCGGGACGGGCATGTTGGGGTTGCCGACGGAGCTGAGCTTGAGGTTCCTCGAGCGTTCCTCGTGCAGAACGTCGAGCCCCCAGAACGTGTGGAAGACGGTCACGTCGTAGCCGAACGCGGCGGCCGTGCTGGCGAGGATGAGCGGGGGATACGCCATGTCCAGGGTTCCCTTCGTGGCGATGATGCTCATCTTCCGTGTGTCGTCCTCGCTCGTGGCCTCGGCGAGCGCGTCCTCGAGTTCGTCGACGCGCGCGGCCAGCTCCGCACGCGAGGGCACGTCGTCGGACGCCGCCTCGGATGTATCCGTGCTCATCGTCACTCGGTCTTGCGGACGTAGTGTCTGTACACGCCGTCGCCCTCCTCCTGGTCGAGGAGTTCGACGCCCGCGGTCCCCGAGGCCCAGCCGTCGATGTCGCTCATGCTCCCCGAGTCGGTCGCCAGCACTTCGAGGACGTCGCCGGAGGCGAGGTCGTCGATGGCGGACTTCGTTTTCACCACAGGCATGGGACACGATGCGCCTTTCACGTCGAGCGTCTCCGTGATGTCGAATTCGGCAGTCATGGGTTAGCTGCTCCGATCGTCCGTATTGGAGCTATCACACAATACCATTCCACGGATTAAAAGATTGTCGATTCTTGTGGACAGCACAAACAACTGGTACCAGAACTACCGCTCATTAGAACTCAGAAGCGCGAAATACAGCCACTTTACGGGTTTTCTGACATTCGGCCCATCCAATAGTCTTGTTAAAATTGTGAATTACTATCCGAACGCTTTTGTACGTCCGGGCGGTAGAAACGGGCACACGAGATGAACCCAGACGACTTCCCGACTCCCGAGATCGACGTCGAATCGATCCATCCGGAGTCGCTCAGAGATCGCATCGAGGGCGGCGAGGACGTCACGCTCCTCGACGCGCGTATGAGTTCCGACTACGAGGAGTGGCACATCGACGGCGAGAACGTCACGTCGATCAACGTCCCGTACTACGAGTTCCTCGAGGAGGAGATCGACGAGGAAGTCCTCCGACGGATTCCCGACGACCGGGAGGTGACCGTCCTGTGTGCGAAGGGGGGTGCAAGCGAGTTCGTCGCGGGCGCGCTCGCCGAGCGCGGCTACGACGTCAACCACCTCGAGGACGGCATGAACGGTTGGGCGAGCATCTACGAGGCCGTCGAAGTCGAGCGCTACGACGGCGCCGGCACGCTCCTCCAGTACCAGCGCCCCTCCTCGGGCTGTCTCGGCTACCTCGTCTACGACGACGGCGAGGCCGCGATCATCGACCCGCTTCGAGCGTTCACCGACCGGTACCTCGAGGACGCCGACGACCTCGGCGTCGACCTGAAGTACGCCCTCGACACCCACATCCACGCGGATCACGTCTCGGGCGTGCGCGAACTCGCCGAGGAGGGCGTCGAGGGCGTCGTTCCCGAGCCCGCCGTCGACCGCGGCGTCACGTACGCCGAGGAAGTGACCACGGCCGAGGACGGCGACGCCTTCCGGGTGGGCGACGCCGCCATCGAGGCCGTCTACACGCCCGGCCACACGACCGGCATGACCTCCTACCTCGTCGACGGAGGACTGCTCGCGACCGGCGACGGGCTCTTCGTCGAGAGCGTGGCTCGACCGGACCTCGAGGAGGGAGACGAGGGCGCACCCGAGGCCGCACGCATGCTCCACGAGTCCCTCCAGGAGCGCGTCCTGACGCTTCCGGACGACACGCTGATCGGCGGGGCACACTTCAGCGATTCCGCCGAACCCGCCGCCGACGGTACCTACACCGCGCCCATCGGCGAGCTCGTCGAGCGGATGGCCGCGCTCTCGATGGACGCGGACGACTTCGTCGAGTTGATCCTCTCGGACATGCCGCCGCGGCCGGCCAACTACGAGGAGATCATCGAAACGAACCTCGGGCAACACGACGTCGACGACGAGAAGGCGTTCTCCCTGGAGCTCGGGCCGAACAACTGCGCTGCGAGCCAACGGTCCCTCGCGGGTGAGTAACCTCGGCGATGGTGAGCGATCCACTCCTCGTGCAGCTGGGCGCCGAGCTGTTCCCGAACGGGATCAGCCGCTATCTCGTCGGCGGACTGCTCGTCGGTCTGGGCACGGCCGTGATCTACGTCGGGACGGGCATCCCGGCGGGCGCCAGCACGTTCCTCGAGTCGACGCTGTCGTACGTCTCGGGCCGATCGCGGTTCCGCCGGTACGTGGACTCGCGCGACTGGCGCGTCGTGTTCACGCTCGGCATCGTCCTCGGAGCGGCGGCCTTCGCGGCGACGGTCCAATCGGGCGTCGTCACGACGTCGCTTTATGAACCCGGAACGACCGGCCACCTGTACGAGGTCGCCGGCGTGACCCTCTGGTCGACCGACGTCCAGCCGTGGCGGCTGTTCGTCGGCGGGGTTCTCGTCGGGATCGGAACCCGGATCGGGAAGGGCTGTACCTCGGGCCACGGCGTCTGCGGCGTCGGCTCGGCGTCGAAGACGTCCATCGTCGGCGTTATGACGTTCCTGCTCGTCGCCATCGCGACCGCGGGAGTCATCGCAGCGTTGGGGGTGAGCCCGTAGATGTCCGACCGTCATCCCCTGTTCATGCCGCTCGTCCTGCTCGGCGGCCTGATATTCGGGTTCGGGCTCGGCTTCAGCCAGATGGCCCGGCCGGAGGTCGTGTTGAACTTCCTCCAGTTCGAGGACTTCGGCCTGTTGTTCGTCATGTTCGGCGCGGCCGTCGTCTCCGGGATCACCTTCGCGGTGATGCCGCGGGTTCGGGAGGCCGCGCCGTTGACCGGCGATCGGTACGAGCGTCGGCTGAAGTCCTTCGACCGGAACGTGCTCGTCGGGGGGGCCGTCTTCGGCGTGGGCTGGGGACTCTCGGGCATCTGTCCCGGGGCGGCCTACGCCAGCCTCGGCGTCGGCAACCTCGCCATCCTCTGGGGGATCGCCGGCATGTTCGTCGGCGCGTACCTCCAGGGATACTGGCGCAGCGACGCGAGCGATTCCGGCCACGCCGGCACGCGAGCCGACTGAGACGGAGCCCGTTTTTCGTCCCCCCATGAGTCCGTCAGTGATCGCACTGTTCGTGTTCGCGAGCCTCGCCAGCCTGTTCATGGCGTGGGTGATCGGTGCCGGCTCCAGCGGCGCGACCCCCTTTGCGCCCGCGGTCGGGGCCAACGCCATCTCGACGATGCGCGCGGCGTTCGTCGTCGGCGTCTTCGGCTTCGCCGGCGCGGTCGTCCAGGGCGCGAACGTCTCCGAGGCCGTCGGTCACGGCCTCGTCGGTGGAGTTACCCTGCCGGCCGCGGGCGTCATCGTCGTCCTCGTGATCGGCGCCGGCCTCATGGCTCTCGGCATCAAGACCGGGTATCCGATCGCCACCGCCTTCACCGTCACCGGGGCGGTCATCGGCGTCGGGATCGGGCTGGGCGGCACGCCCGTCCCGTCGAAGTATCTCCAGATCGGCGCGGTCTGGGTGTTGACGCCCGTCGTCGGCGGTGGTATCGCCTACTGTATCGCGAGCGTCCTCCCGCGCTCCGACGTCCCTGAACGATACAGCGTCGCGCTCCTCGCGGCGCTGGTCGCGGCGGCGTTGGCGAACGTCGAGTTCGCCCACCTCGGTCCCGGGAACTCGATGGGCTCGGTGACCGGATTCGTCCGGCGAACGCTCGGAGCCGACGGGGTCGCGGTACCGATCGCCGTCTCGTTGCTCGCGGCGGCGTCGGTCGCCGCCCTCGTCCGGTGGGACGTCGACCGCGACATCGACGGCGGTCTGCGACGGGTCCTGCTCGCGCTCGGCTCGCTCGTCGCCTTTTCGGCCGGCGGGAGCCAGGTTGGCCTCGCGGTCGGGCCGCTGCTCCCGCTTTTCGACGACTTGGAGGCGATTCCCGTGCTGGCGGTCCTCGTCGGCGGGGGCTTCGGCATCCTGGTCGGGTCGTGGACGGGCGCCCCCCGCATGATCAAATCGCTGTCGCGGGACTACTCGTCGCTGGGGCCGCGGCGCTCCATTTCCGCGTTGGTTCCGTCGTTCCTCATCGCCCAGTTGGCCGTCCTGTTCGGCGTGCCCGTCTCGTTCAACGAGATCGTCGTCAGCGCCATCATCGGCAGCGGAGCGGCCGTCGGCGGCGGCGACGCCGTCGACGCGAACAAGATCCTCAAGACCGTCGGTGCGTGGGCGAGCTCGCTCGCGTTGGCGTTGGCGCTCGGCTATGGCGCCGCCGTCCTCCTGGCGGTCGTCTCCGCCGCGTGACGCCGGTCTGATCGTCTCTGTGGTGTGACGGCGACCTGATCGTCCCCGTCTGGCGTCGTTCGTCTCTACGGCGTGATCGTCCCTTCGTAGACGTCGCGACCGCCTTCAGGTGACGTTCGTCCGGTCGCGACGACGACGCCTCGCGTCGGATAATCCATCGACCCGGACGCCGGAGTTCGCTTGGGTCCATAACTTTTCTATACGTTATAGAAAGTGCCGGGGAGGTGATGGAGATATAGTATTGTGCAATAACTCCAAAACCGTTATGAGCGTCGGTCGGATAGAGGAAACCGAACGGAAATGTGCCAGCACCGAAATACCGCGTTGGAACGTCGGAGTGGGAACTGATGGCCGGGCTCGCGATCCCCACGTGGGACCCGGAGACGGCCCTACTCATCGGAACGATACTGCTGGAGGCGATCGTGCTGTACGTCGGCTACGGAGGGCTCGAGCGGATCGTGGGTCCTCGGCTTTTGAAACTGGTGGTTGGTGGTGAGTAGTATTCCCAATAGCACACTCGAATGGTTGGGTGACGGACTCGACGTGCTGAACACGAGCCCCGAGATGGCGGCCCTGTTCGTCGGGTTCGGACTCGTGGTCGGGATCCTGTTCGGGTTCTTCGGGATGGGCGGGTCGTTCCTCGTCACTCCCGCCCTGTTGATGCTGGACTACGAGCCCTCGGTGGCCGTCGGGAGCGGGATGGCCTTCGTCTTCGGGACCGCGGTCATCGCCACCCTGAAACACCACGACCTCGGCCAGGTCGACTACAAGCTCGGGGCGATCATGATCACGGGGACGACGATCGGCATCGAGGCCGGACGCGCGAGCGTCTACTATCTCCAGTCGGTCGGGCTCGCCGCCGCCCTCATCAGCGTCGCCTACGTCGTTCTGCTCGGCGGGGTCGGGGCGATGGTCACCCGTGACGCGCTGAAAGGGGACGGAGACGGCGGCATCGATCACGACGCCGACGACGAGGACCTCGGCGACCACGAGGTCCCGGACGTCGCCAGGTGGATCCAGGAGACGGTTCGGATCCCGCCGATGGTGACGCTGCGCGGCGGCGTCCGCGTCTCGGTGTGGGTCATCACCGCGGTCGCCTTCGCGACCGGTCTCCTGTCGGGATTTCTCGGCGTGGGCGGCGGATTCATCCGGATGCCCGCGATGATCTACGCGATCGGCGTCCCGGTGCCCGTCGCCGTCGGGACGGATCTGTTCGAGATCGTCTTCTCCGGCGGTCTCGGGAGCTACCTCTACGGGCAAAGCGGCGGCGTCGACCTCGGCATCGTCGTTCCCCTGCTCTTCGGGAGCGCGCTCGGCGCCAGGATCGGCTCCGCCGCCACCGCGATCGTCGACGCGGACGGGATCAAGGTCTACTTCGGCGGGATGTTGCTCGTCGGCGCCATCGCGGTCGGAGTCGGCGAGATCGGCTCCTACCTCTCGATTCCGACCCTCGAGACGGTGGGCCTGGTGCTCGTCGTCGGTGCGGCCGTCGTCGTCGCCGCCGCGATCCTCTATACGTCGGTTCGCTCGCTTCGAACGACGCGCAGCAGACAGACCGCGGGCACGGAGTGAGGTGCGGCGTGGGCAGAAACACGGCGTGGGGCGGGGAGTGGGACGCGGAGCCGGGGCTCACTGGTTTTCGAGGGCGTCGAGGATACACGCGGCGGCGATCACCGCCTCCTTCGGGACGCCACTGGCGTCGTCGATGGTGACCGTGTAGGCGTCCCGAAGCGAGAACGCACCCTCGATGTCGCCGACGTGGGCGCCGTGTGCGTCGAAGATCTCGTATTTGTTCGGGATCAGGTTCGCGATCCCGACGAGGTGCCGGAGCACCGACAGCGGCTTGCTCTTCGATCGAATGGTCGCGAGCGTCTCGCCGGTCTCGGGGTCCCGGATCGTCCAGTTCTCCACGAAAAGCGAGAAGTCCTCGTCGAGGACGACCACCTCCTCGCCGGTGCCGGCGTCCGTGATGGCGTAGTTTCCCGCGATGTCCATGATCCCGCCGGCCTTGACGGTGAACGCGTCCGCGCCGTCGCCGGTGACGAACGGGAACTCCTCTTTCATCTTGAACAACTTCTGCTTGCCGCGCAGGACGACGTCGCCGCCGGCGTCGCGGACGACGTATTTGTTCCGGACCATCGACTGTTTGACCTCGTAGCGGTCGCCGTCGAGATCGACCGTGGAGATGTCGTACGTCTTCGATGCCGAACCGGACGTGAAGGGCTCACTCATGGGTAACAAAGAGATCCACGTCCGGCAAAAAGCCTTCTACACGTGGGAGACAGCGTTTTCGGGTCGAACGTCCAACCGGCGCCACGGGCGGATCTGAACGCATCCGTCACCGGGGACCCTCGACGCGGCGATCGAACACGTCGAGGAGCGACTCGGGGTCGCGTAGGTGCGGGAGTGGAAGTCGTCATCGAACTCCGAGGGCCGAGGGGGACAAATATCTGGCCGTCTCGGACCGTAGAGATCGGGAACGCGATCCACAACTGATGGGAGATGCGTCGGCCGTTTCGGGCTCCTCACTCGCTCGCGTCCGAGGACTTCCAGCCATCGATCGCGGACGCGATCACCTCCAAGGCCGCAGCACTCCCGTTCGCGTCGCCCTTCTCGAAGTCGCCGTCCCCCCGTCCCATCTCGTTGGTCACGTGAGCGAAGCACACGACCGGCTCGTCCCGCTCGGCGGCGAACGTATAGAGCGCGGCAGCTTCCATCTCGACCGCGAGGATGCCATCGGAGCGGGCCCGCTCGATCGCCGATTCCGTCTCTCGAAACGGTGCGTCCGTGGTCCACGTCGTCCCCGTATAGACCGGTCTGGTGGTGGAGTCACACGCCGACTCGACCCGCTCGCGGAGTTCGGGATCGAGCGTCGCGTATCGGTCAGGCGATCGATAGTGGTGGCTCGTTCCCTCGTCGCGCAGTGCTCGGTCGATGAGCACGAAGTAGGGCGGGTCGTCCTGCGCTACGATCTGACCGGAGGAGGTCACGCTCACGAGGAACTGACACCCGGCGGCGAACAGCTGTTCGGCCACGAGGACTGCGAACGGTCCGCCGACCGCACACCCGACGATCCCGACATCCACGCCGTCCAGTTCGAACCGATAGAGGTCCGTGTGGTACCCCGGCCACGTCGTATCCGCTTCGGCACGGCCGGTCGAGGTCAGGTGACGGACGAGGTCCCCGTCGGGATCGAGGACACAGACGTCGGGGACGGGCCGGTCGGGGAGGTCCTTTTGACGACGCGCCTCACGGATCAGGGACCCCGGCGTGAAGACCGACGGCTCGTCGTATCGTTTGGCCTCGAAAAGTGGCGAGTCGGATCGATCCCCACTCACGCGTAGTGTTCTTCGAGATAGTCGACGATGTCGCCGCTTTCGTACATCGCAACGCCGCGGTCGGTGTCGACGAGATACGGGATCTGGTCCTCCCCGCCGGCCGTGAGTTCCTCGTGGGTGAGATCGTTGGTCACGTCGCCGCCCTCATCGCCGGGGAGACGTGGATTGTGGACGACATACGATACGCCGTACTCCGACAGCTTCTCACGGACCTTCGCACAATACGGACACCCCTCCGACTGATAGAGTTCCAGCATCGTTACGATGGAGCGAACGTTTCGGATGGACTAAAAGATACTCCCGAAGGCTCGACCACCTGCCACCCGGTGTCACCACGATTCGCCACTGGGGGCCATCATCCGCGCCGGTTCCTCGTTCGAGATCTCGAGGGTCGCCGGATCCCCTCTTCGAACGGAGAGAACGGGCCGTTCCGGAGTGTCGGGGCAACATTCACTAGACCGGGGCCGCTATCTCGGTCCATGACCGAACCGATCCGGGTCCTCCACGTCGACGACGACGCGAGCTTCGGCGAGCTCGCCGCCGACTTCCTTGAACGGGTGGACGATCGGTTCGAGGTCCGGACAGCTCATGACGCGTCCGAGGGACTGGATCGAATCACGGAGCGGACGCCGGACTGCATCGTGAGCGATTACGAGATGCCGGGACCGGACGGACTGGAGTTCCTCGAGAACGTCCGCGAGGAACACCCCGATCTCCCCTTCATCCTCTTTACCGGCAAGGGGTCCGAGGAGGTCGCGAGCGACGCCATCTCCGCGGGCGCCACCGACTACCTCCAGAAGGGATCGGACACCGAACAGTACGAGCTGCTGGCCAACCGGATCCGAAACGTCGTCGAACAGAACCGTTCACAGAGCGCGCTCGAGCGGGAGCGATCCCGCATGGAGTTCGCGCTTCGATCGACGGACGCAGCGGTCTGGACCCGTGATCTCGAAACCGACGAGATGGAGATCCATCCGAGCGAGTGCCCGGTCTTCGAGACGTCGATCGACTCGTTCGAGGACTTCCTCGAGCAGGTGCACTCCACGGACCGACGGACCGTGGAGGATCGGATCCGCTCTGCGGCCCGCTCGGGGGAGTCCTACTCGGTTCGGTTCCGGTTCGACGACGGAACGCGGTGGGGTGAGATGAACGGACGGACGGTCAGCGAGGGTGGAGACCCGGCCGTACAGACCGGGATCACCCGGGACATCACGGAGCGGGTGGAGCGCAAGCGTCGGTTCGAGACGCTCACGAGCAACCTCCCCGGAATGGTCTACAGATGTCTGAACGAGTCGGGGTGGCCGATCGAGGAGGTCCACGGCGACGTCGCCGAGTTCACGGGCTACTCGGCCGACGATCTGGAGGCCGACGGCCGGCTGTGGTTCGAGGAGGTCATGCATCCCGAGGACAAAGGCGAGACCCGAGAACGGATCCGCCAGTCGCTCCGGACGGGCGACTCCTTCGAGGAGACCTACCGGATCCGGACGGCCGACGGGGACGTCCGATGGGTCCGAGAGCGCGGTCGCGGCGTCTACGGACCCGAGGGGGAACTCGAAGCGTTCGAGGGGTTCATCACCGACGTCACCGAACACCGGGAGGCCGAATCGCGGCTCCGCGAGACGAACCGGCGGTTCGAGGCCGTCCTCGACACCGTCGAGGCCGCGATCTTCATCAAGGACGCGGAGGGACGCTATCAGCTGGCCAACCCGGCGTGCCGTGACGTCCTCGGCGTCGATCCGGGGACGGACGTGACCGGGCTGACGGATCACGACCTGTTTCCCGATGCCGTTGCCGACCGGCTCCGCGAGGACGACCGCCGCGTACTCGAGGAGGGACGGACCATCGAGTTCGAGGAGACGATTCCGGGGACGGACGAGGCCAGCACGCGATTGACCCTGAAGTCCCCGCTCTACGACGATGCGGGCGCTCCGATCGGGATCTGTGCCGTCTCGACGGACATCTCCGACCGCAAGCGACGCGAGCGGGAGCGGCGTCGCAACGAGCGTCGGTTCCAGGCGATGTTCGACGACCCCAACATCCTCGTCGGGCTGTTGGAGCCGGACGGAACGGTCGTCGACGTCAATCGGACGGCCATGGGATACGTCGATGCGGACCGCGAGGACGTCGTCGGACGTCCCTTCCCCGAGACGCCGTGGTGGCGTCCCGAACACGAATCGGCGCTGCGCGAGTGGATCGATCGGGCGGCGCGCGGCGAATACGTCGAGTACGGCGTCGAACATTCGGGCTCCGACGGCGACACCTTCAGCGTTGAGGGGACGATCATGCCGGTGACCGACGACGGGGAAGCCGTCGAGTCGCTCATCGTCTCCGCCCGTGAGACCACGGAGCGGGACCGACGCGAGCGGGAACTCGAGCGGATCCGAGACCGCATGGAGTTCGCGCTCGACCGGACGGACTCGGTCATCTGGGAACGGGACCCCGGGACGGGGGAGATAACGACGTATCCGGATCCCTGTCCGGTTCTCGAGGCGACGATCACCTCCCTCGACGACTACCTGGAGCGAGTGCACCCGGACCACCGCGATCGGCTTCGCGAGACCCTCGGGCCCGTTCCGGATCCGGGGGAGTCACGAAGCGTCGAGGTCCGGACGATCCCCGAGGTGGAGGCGGAGTGGGTCCGATCGCGGGTGCGGCCGCACACGGACGAGGAGGGAACGATCTCACACGTCGTCGGGGTTTCCCGGGACGTCACGGCGTTCAAACGGCGAGAGCGGCGGCTCGAGCGCCACAACGAACGGTTCGAGAAGCTCGCGAGCGTCGTCTCACACGACCTCCAGTCGCCGATCCAGGCCGTTCGCGGACGGCTGGAGTTGGCGGCCGATACCGGGGACCAAGCCCACGTCGAGGCCGCCCTGTCGGCCTTCTCGCGGCTCGAGGAGATCCGGACCGACCTCATCGAGATGCTGCGGACCGGCGAGGTCGTCACCGAGACCGAACCGATCGACGTGGGCGCGCTCGCCGAGGACGTCTGGGATCGCGTCGCCGCCGCGGACGCCTCGACGTTGGAGGTGGTCTCCAACCCCCACCTGGAGGGCGATCCCGGCGCCACGGAACGGCTCCTCCAGAACCTCCTCTCGAACGCCGTCGAGCACGCCGACGGGGAGACGACGGTCGAGATCGGACGGATCGAGTCGGGGTTCTATCTGGAGGACGACGGGCCGGGCATCGATCCCGAGGACCGAACGCGCGTCTTCGATCCGGGATTCACCACCAAGTCATCGGGCCAAGGGATGGGGATGGCGAGCGTCCGTCAGATCGTCGACGAACACGGCTGGACGATCGACATCACCGACGCGGAGTCCCTCGAGGGGGCCCGATTCGAGATCAGGACGTGATAATAGTTATCACGATTTCGGGCGAACAAGCCGACCGCGAGCGCTACGTCGAACGCTCCTCGCGGGCGTACTTGCCGATGAGGAGTACGCTCGCAACGGCGAGTGCGATCCCGAAGAGCGTGACCGCTCCCGAAAGCGGCCCGACGCCGGCGGCGACCTGCTCGCGGAGGAAGTTGGCCGCGAGGGCCCCGGAGACGAGGAACAACGCGACTCCGCCGACGTTTGCGAGGGGTGGCGTCGGACGCGAGACCGCGTCGGCGTTGAGCAGGTAGAGGACGATCGCGATGGCGAAGGGGGTGCCGACCGTTCCGACCGCGAGCACCAAGACGAGCTGGCCGAGGACCTCACCGCCGATGAACGCGCCGGGGGCCGACGCCAGCGCGACGGCCGCGAGCAGAGCCCGATAGCGGGAATCCGCCACGGTCGTTCCCCACCCGAGCTTGTCGGCGAGGAGAAATGGCGGCACGATCGTGTTTCCGCCGAGCGTCGAGACCGCGGCGCCGCCGAGCCCGAGCAGGAAGAGCCACTTCGCGCTCTCGCCGACGAGCGGGCCGAGCGCGGTCGCGGCGCTCACGGTGGTCAAGGCCGGATCCGAGAGGACGCTCGCCGCGACGAGGAAGATGGCGACGCTGTAGATCCCGAAGGCGACGAGCATCGACGCGCCGACGTCGAGGGTCGCGAGGTCGTAGTCGTCGTCGGTCCAGCCGCGAGCGCGCATCGTGTAGGAGTGCATCGTGATGAGCGTGATGTGGACGGCGCCCCCGAGGATGCCCGCGGCGACGAGCGCGCTCCCGCCGGGAAGCGACGGGACGAGCCCGCGAGCCGCGGCGCCGGGGTCGATGGGGACCACGAACGCGGAGGCGACGAAGGCGATCACGACCGCGGTGACGAGCGCCTTCGCGAAGATCTCGAGGAACCGGTACCCGCGGCCGGCGAGTCCGATGGCGAGCGCGAGCGCCCAGACGACGCCCCAGACACGGGCGTCGATCCCGGTCATCGTCGCGGAGACGGCCGCGACGGTGTTCATGATCACGAGCTGTGCCACGCCGGCGGCGATCACCGCGTCCGCGACGAGCACCCACGCCCATCGCTCGCCGAGGTGGTCCTCGACGACGGCGACGATCCCGCGTTCGGTGAGCAGCCCGAGCCGCATCGCGAGGTACTGCGCCAGCGCGCCGGCGACCGCGGAGAGGACGACCACCCAAAGCAGGTCGTAATCGAAGCTCGCACCGGCCGTGATCAGGCTCGCCATCGTCGCCGGGCCGGCCGCGATGGAGCCCGCGACCCACGAAGGCCCCATCTCGCCCACGAACCGACGGAGCGTCCCGAGACCGATCCCGCTCGAACCGTCGTTAGTGTTGACCATACCTTCGTGGTATCACTCGAGAATAAACCGGTGTCGGTTCGCGGACGACGAGGAGTCGCTTCGGCGCGAGGATTGATATCGTCGGGGCTCGCAGGCCATTACGAGGGACGATGTACGAAACGCTTCTCGTACCCACCGACGGAAGCCCCGGATCGACCGTGGCAGCCGAGGCGGCTATGGTTCTCGCCGACCGTTTCGACGCCGAGGTGCACGCGCTCTTCGTGATCGACGAACGATACGTTCCGACCGAGTTCGACATCCCCGTCGAGGCGGCCGAACGCGAGGGGGAGCGAGCGGTCGAGGCGGTCGAACGGCTGGGCGAGGAACACGGCGTCCACGTCGAAAAACACCTCCGTCGCGGCGTTCCCCACACGGAGATCCTGGAGGCGATCGACGAGTACCCCGCCGAGATGGTGGTGATGGGAACCCACGGGCGGACGGGGATCGAACGGCTCGTCCACCTCGGCGGAGTCACCGAACGCGTGATCCGGTCGAGCCCCGTCCCCGTCGTGACGATCCCGTTGGACATCGAAGGCGATTCCGAACGGTAGATGGGGAACGGGAAACGGGAAACGGGGCGATCCGAGAACGATAAGTCGGAAACGAGAGACGCGGCGAGTCGAGTGAGTCGGAATAAACTATATACTCCGCGGCCGAGACTCGCGACGTATGGACGAAAAGCGGTTCGTCGTCGCCCTCTTCGGTCTGGTCGTCGCCCTCATCGCGGGCTACATGGCTTACCGGTTCGTCGCGGCCTTTACCGTCGCGGTGTTTCTGTACTACTCAACGAGGCGGTTTTATCGAATGCTCGAGCGGTTCCGACTTCCGCCGCGGATCCGCGCCGGGCTGGCGCTCTCCGTTCTCGGCGTCCCGCTCGTGTTGTTGTTGAGTTACACCGTCGTCCTGCTGGTCGTCGAGGCGCGCCGGTTCGTCCAGCGGTATCCCGTGATGGAGGCGGCGGCGGAGAACGTCGACTGGCTCGATCCGGCCGCGACGCCGCCGGAGTTGACCTTCGACGCGATGGTCGAACTGTATCGGTCCGGGGGGTTCGACCCCCTCATCGACTTCGGGCTCGAACACGCGGGGTTCGTCACCGCCCTGCTCTCGAGTTTTCTGTTGAACATGCTCATCATCGTCATCGTCACCTACTACCTCCTCATCGACGGCTCGAAGGCCCACGAGTGGCTTCTCACCTTCGACGACGACGCGATCGTGCGCGAGTATCTGGAGGCGGCCGACGAGGAGCTGGAGGCGGTGCTGTTCGGCAACCTGCTCAACGTCATCGCCATCTCGATCATCGCGGTCGCCACCTACATGGGGTACAACGTCGTCGCCCCGTCGGCCGTCGAGGTCCCATATCCCGCGCTGGCCGGCGCGCTGACCGGCATCGCGAGCTTGATCCCCGCGGTCGGAATGAAGATCGTCTACGTTCCGCTCGCGGCGGTGATGGCGATCCCGCCCGCGCTGTCCGGGGAGGGCGGGCTCTTCGGATACGTGGTCGGGTTCCTTCTCGTGACCATCGTGATCGTCGATACCGTCCCCGATCTGGTCTTGCGCCCCTACTTCAGCGGCGAGACGACCCACGTCGGGCTGTTGATGCTCGCGTACATCCTCGGCCCGGTCGTCTTCGGCGTCCACGGACTGTTCCTGGCGCCGATCATCCTCGTGCTCGCGCTCACGTTCGCCTACACCGCGCTGCCGCGGCTGCTCGGTGCCGACCCCGACGACGATCCGGAACTGCCGGGCGATCAGCGTCGGATCGACGAGTTCTGAGTCCGGCCTCCCGCCCATGACGTGAGATGGAGTACTCCCGTTCAGTACCGGAGCTCGCGCCCCCGTTCAGTACCCGAGTCCGAACAGCTCGTTGACGGCGATGGCCGAGACCGCGAGGGTGAACAGCCCGCCGAGCACGAGAAAGGAGACGCCCCACCCGAACGTGTCCGCGATGACGCCGGCACCGAGCGATCCGGCCGAGCCGACCACGGTGTAGGCGGTTCGAACGAGCCCGAATCCGGCCCCGCGTTCGGCGTCGCCGAGCGCGTCCATGAACCGGGGGTCCATCGCCGAGAAGAAGCTCGTGCCGACGCCGGCGAGGACGATCCCGACCGCGACCCCGAAAAGGCCGGGAACCAGGACGAACGCCGACGTTCCGATCCCGCCCGCCAGCAGGGCGCCCCCGATGGCGACGTCGCGACCCACGTCGTCGGAGACCCGTCCGATCCCGATCTGCGCGCCCGCCCGAACGAGGAAGAACGCGGAGAAGGCCGTCCCCGCGGCCGCAGTCGAGTAGCCGCGAAACGAGACGAGGAAGGTGGGCAGAAACGACAGGATTCCCTGGGCGACGTACGTTCCGGTCATCGCGAGCGCGAGCGAGAACAGGATGGAGGGACGCGAGAGCAGCTCGAAGAGGGGTTCCAGCCGGACCCGCTCGCGCATCGGCTGGTCGGGGCGTCGCGGTTCGGTCGGCCGAACGCGCCAGTAGAAGACCGCGGCGCTCGGGACGCCGACGACGGCCGCGAGCGCGACCGCGGGCCGCCACCCGTAGCGCGTGCCGACCCACGCCGCGGCGATGGGGGCCGTGAGCCCGGCGAGCGGTCCGCCCGCGGAGTGGATGCCGATCGCGGTCCCGAGGTCCTCGAAGGTGCGCGAGAGCAGCGTCGTCGCGACCGCGTAGTGGAGGCCGGCCACGAGCCCGAGCAGGATCGCGGCGAGCCCGAAGGCGACGAGACCGGGCGCGAACGCCAACACCACGCTCATCACGGCGGTTCCGGAGACGGCGGCGAGGATGACCGGGCGCTCCCCGAACCGGTCGGCGAGGACGCCGCTCGGGAACTGCGAGAAGCCGTAGGCGAACCACATCCCCGAGAGGGCCAGCCCGATCGCCGTGTTGGAGGCCGCGAAGTCCTCGACGATCAGCGGAACGACCGGGCTGATCGCGAGCCGCGCGAAGTAGGTCACGAAGAACGCGAGCATACAGAGCGTCAAGACGGTGTGGCGGTATCGCCAGTTCACGCGCGGTCTCCCCCCTCACGCTCGGCCGGGGGGATGGCGCGCTCCGAGTTGGTCGGTGCGGTGACGTGACCCGACCCGACCGAGGCGACGTTCCCCCGAACGTCGCGAACCGCCTGCGGATGCATACGACGGGCTTCCGCCCGGGGGACCATGTACGTACTGGTCGGGGGCGATGGATCCGGAATCGGTGACCGTTCCCGACGAGTGTTCACCGGGCGAGACGCCAGGGTCGACCGATACCGATCCGGTCTTTCCTCCACCGACGTCCTCGTTCGTTCATCACTCCGGCGGGGCGTCCCACGTCTCGGCGTTGTCCTGCGGCTCGTATCCGAGAACCTCCCTCGCGTGCTCGATATCGAACCACCGTCGATCGTTGTCGCTCACCCCGCTGAAGATCCCGAAGGAGACGTCGTCGTCGCGGAGACACCGATCCACGAGCTGGGCGAAGTCCCGTCTGGAGTGCCAGGTCGCCTTCATTCGATTCACTTCCCGACGGTATTCCGCGGATCCACGCTCGATCCGTCCCTCCTCGACGGCGGCCTCGGCGTCGCCGTAGGGGTGATCGTACGCCTCGTGTCGCACCGAACAGATCCGCAGCGCGTAAAACTGGTTCGGGAACTCGTAGTTCTCGACGTACTGGCGGCCGATCGCCTCGCCGAACACCTTGCTCGTCCCGTAGAGCGAGTCGGGACGAACCGGATCCTCGTGGGTGAGTTCGAGGTCGAAGTCGGGCTCGTAGAGCTCCGGCGCGAACTCCTCCTCGTACATCCCCATGACGTGGTTCGTCGAGGCGAAGACGACGGACCCGACCCCGGCGTCACGGGCCGCCTCGAGCACGTTGTAGGTTCCGACGATGTTCGGTTCGAGCACGTCGTTCCATTCCCCGTCGACGAACGGATACGCGGCGAGGTGGACCACGGCGTCCATTCCCTCGCAGGCCGATCGAAGCGCCTCGTAATCCGCGACGTCGGCGACGACCGTGTCGTATCCGCCGTAGGGGTGATCCTCGTCCCTGTCGGAGCGGTTCAGATAGGTGAACTCGTGGTCCGGATCGTCGTGGAGGTGATCGAGGATCGCCGTCCCACAGCGGCCGTATGCGCCGGTGACGAGTACGTCCATACCCACGGGTTGGGCCTCGATATGATAAATACGGGGGAATAACCGACGATGACGGACGATCCCGTTCGGCTCGACCTCCAACAAAGGTTTTACACGGCGGAGTACCACACCGCCCATGGACGTTCGATCCATTGAGGCGATTCCGCTCTCGTACGCGCTACCGGACGATCGCGGCTTCGGGGGAACCCGAGGCATAACCCACAGCCGGGCCGTAACGCTCCTCAGGCTGGAGACGGCCGACGGGGCGGTCGGATGGGGCGAGGCCTCCGCTCCGCCCCGGACGGTCGCCAGGGCGATGCAGGAGGTCGTCGCGCCCTACCTCGAGGGGCGCTCCCCCCACGACGTCGAGACGCTCACCTCGGACGTCTACGCGGGCGACTACCACATGGGTCGGGGACCGATCGTTCACAGCGCGGTCAGCGCGGCCGACATCGCGTTGTGGGACCTGAAGGGCAAGGAGATCGGCGAACCGATCCACCGACTGCTCGGGACGTCGGACGACGATCGCTTCATCGACGGGTCGGATCCCGCAGACAACGTCCCGTACGCCTCGACGATGTACATCACGGAATGGGGACAGGACCCGGCCGAACCCATGGAGGACGCCCTCGAGGAGGGATTCAACGCCGCGAAGATCAAGATCGGCCGCGGGATCGACGACGACGTCGAGCGGGTGCGAACGGCCCGCGAGACGCTCGGCGAGGACGCCCACATCATGGTCGACTACAACGGGAACTACCGACCCAAACAGGCCGCACGGGCGATCGAGGCGATCGAGCCGTTCGACATCACCTGGGCCGAAGAGCCGATCCCGCCGGAGAACGAGTCCGGGTATCGCCAACTCTCGCGGACGACCAACGTCCCTCTCGCTGCGGGAGAGGCCCACTACAGCCGATTCGAGTTCAAACGACTCGTCGACGATCGCACCGTCGACATCGTCCAGCCCAACCTGACCCACTGCGGCGGGCTCTCGGAGGCGCGATTCATCGGCAAGCTCGCGACGACCGAGAACGTCGGGGTTCGACCTCACGTCTGGAACGGGGCCGTGGGGCTCGCCGCCTCGCTGCACTTCGCCGCGTCGATCCCGGCGTATCCCCACTCGGGAGCGCTTCCCGAGCCGGTCCTCTTCGAGTTCGATCGCAGCGAAAACCCGCTTCGCGACGAACTCCTCGTGGACCCGATCGAGCCGGACGACGGCTCGGTCGCGCTACCCAGCGATCCGGGGCTCGGAATTACGCTTGATGAGACCGCAGTCGAGCGATACCGAATCGAGGAATGAGCGGTTGGGATCGAGGTGGAAGCGGCCGGACGCGGGACGGTCGCGGCGTCACATGGTCGGACGAACGACGAACGCTTCCTCGGCATCCCTATTTGGTCGGCCTGGAGGGAGGGACGTGAGTGCCAGAACGAGGGCTACCTCCGGAGTCCGCCCCTGACTGCGAACGGTAGTCCGAGAACGAGACGCTGACGGGTGAACCACTTCGTCCACCACCACCACCACCACCACGTCCGTCGAAAACGCGAACATACATACACCCACGCCACGGCGTGGGTCGTAGGAAACGATGACTGTCGCAAACGACTTTGAGATGGACGAGACGGTCTGTGTGATCACCGGCGGATCGGGCGTCCTCGGTTCCGAGATGGCGAAGGCGATCGGCGAGAACGGCGGCAAGGTCGCACTCCTCGCCCGTGGCGAGGAGGAACTGGAGGAGACGAGTACCGAACTCACGGAACGGGGGATCGACAACATCACCATCCCGGCATCGGTGCTCGACCGTGCCGAACTGGAAGCGGCCGCCGAGACGGTGGTCGACGAGTACGGGCGTATCGACGTTCTGATCAACGCCGCCGGCGGGAACCACCCCGACGCGACGACGGGGGCGGAGACGTCCTTTTTCGACCTCCCGAAGGAGGGACTCGAGACCGTCGTGAACGTCAACTTCGTGGGGACGGTCCTCGCCTCCCAGGCCTTCGGCGAGTACATGGTCGACCGGGGAGAGGGGACGATTCTGAACGTCTCGTCGATGAACGCCTTCACGCCGCTAACCAAGATTCCGGGGTACTCGGGCGCGAAGGCCGCCGTTTCGAACTTCACCGAGTGGTTGGCCGTCCACATGGCACGGCAGTACTCCCCGGACATCCGCGTGAACGCGATCGCGCCCGGGTTCTTCCTCACCGAACAGAACCGGTATTTGCTGATCGACGAGGAAACCGGGGAGTACACCGACCGTGGGCAGGCGATCATCGACCAGACACCACAAGGTCGGTTCGGCGATCCCGAAGACCTCTCGACGACCGTTCTCTGGCTGATCGCACCCGGCTCCGAGTTCGTCACCGGGACGGTGATCCCGATCGACGGCGGCTTCTCCGCGTTCAGCGGTGTCTGAGGAATCGCCACGTCGCCTCTGCTCGAAGTTTACGGTTTCCGAACGAGCTGCTCCGCGGGATCTGACCTGCACGGTTCGACGAAGCCTGCCGTATGAATCGTTCGTTCGTACCCGGCCTATCGAACGCTCAGGCGATCGCCCGGTTCGGATCGAACGTGGATACGAACCGTTCGTTCTGGGAGAACGATTCCAAATGCCTCGACGCAATATAATTACACAAGTATCTGTGTAATACCGTCCGTGTCCCCCGTCGCGTTCACCGAGAGGTTCGACTGTGTGCACGGTTGCTCGATCGAAAAAGACGTTTTCATGTGGGGAGGATCGGGGTCGAAGCGTCAACCGACGAAGCCGCCGTTCTCGAGCGTGACGAGGGGTTCTAACCGATGCGAGATTCGTTCTCGAGAGGGGAACGCCAATCTTAGACGTCCTCCTCCGCTAACCCCGGAGGAATCCCGATCAGTCGGATAGTAGGGTTGGCAATCTCCTCGTTCCCTCGGTGTGAACCGTCCGATCTCGCGGTCGGACAGGAAGACTCGGGGCTGCACCTAGCGATCAGTCAATAATCTCGACGCCGGTGAATTCGAAGCGTGTACCGCCAGATTGCTCTTCACCTAATTCGATCGACCAGCCGTGACGGTTCGCGATACGACCAACGATGGTGAGTCCGACTCCGTTACCGCCATACCCCGTCGAGAATCCGTGCTCGAAGACGACTTCGCGCTTCTCCTCTGGAATTCCTGTACCGGTATCTTCTACGTAGAGCCCATCCTCAACAGGTCCGATTCGAATCGTAACGTCATCGCCGCCGTGTCCGATCGCGTTTCGGAACAGATTCTCGAAGAGGGCTTGCAACTGCCCGCGATCTGCCTGTACTCGAATATCAGTGACATCCAAAGATGCGTCGCGGGTCTCGACCATCTCCCACGCATCTTGGGCGACGGTGCTGAGAGCGGCGGTCTCGGTGGGGCCTGGAACCTCGTTGGATTGTGCGAGGTCTATCGAGTCCTGTGTGTGACACCGGCCTGCAGATTAGTCCGAGCGCAGTATCGACCGCCAGGATCGGCGATACGGATTAACCTCCCGGGAGTCTATCGGTAATGATGACACAACGATCCGTTCTGGTTCGTGCGCTGTGGTTCGTGTTCGTCGGTTGGTGGGTCACACCAATCGTCGTGAACACTGCGTGGCTGCTCAACGTCACGGTCATCCTGTTGCCGATCGGTATCAAGCTGATCAACCTCGTGCCGACGGTGCTCACGCTCGCGGAGCCGCGGTCCCTTTCGGAGCCTGAATCGGCGCGAGGACAACGCTCGCTGGCCGTCCGGGCGATTTACTTCGTCCTCGTCGGCTGGTGGCTCAGCCTGCTGTGGGCGAACGTGGCGTCGTTCCTCGCACTCACGGTCGTGGGGGTCCCGGTCGCGATCTGGATGCTCAACCGACTGCCCTACGTCACGTCGCTGTACCGGTTTCACGGCTAATTGTCGCGCTCTTGGGCATCCATCAACTCCCGAAGCCGTGTGATGCGTGTCTCTAGGTTTGGGTGCATCCGGACGATTGGTTGGAACCATCTCTGCAGTGAACCGAATGTTCCGTTCGCCTCGACATCCGGGGAGACGATCGTGAATGCACCGATCTCCGCGCGTGGGACGGTCGTGGCTGGTCGCTCATTGACCGCGTTCTCGATCGTTCGAAGTCCGGTTGCGAGCGCTGCTGGCTCCCCAGTGATCGCCGCCGCGCCCCGATCGGCGGCAAACTCCCGTGTCCGTGAAAACGAGGCGGACAACAGCAATGTACAGAGTCCGATCGGAAACCCAACCACGAGACCGACCGTGAGAAGCGCGTCGGCGTAGTCTGCACGACTTGCGAATCCGTGCTCGACGCCCGCCGTCGGTCCTGCCAACAAACTCCCGATACGACCGGCTGCTGCCAACGGTAGCGCGACGCCAGTCATGACTGCAGCGTCCCGGTTCTTAATGTGTGCAACTTCGTGCGCGACGACTGCCTCGAGTTCCGTATCGTCTAGGAGATGAACGAGTCCCTCGCTGACGAGCAGATGCGCATCCTGCGGGGTGAATCCGGTAGTTAGCGAAATTGGTTGATCTATCTGGGCAACGTAGACGTCCGGAATGGGCGCATCGGCTTGGTGGCTTACGGATCTCACCGCCGCTAGCAATGCGGGATATTCATCCGTACTTGCGCGGCGTGCTCCGGTTGCGTCGATCACGTACGACGGCGCATCGCGTTCCCCCCACACGACTGCGGCGAGAACTGCTACCGTTGCGATTCCAACAAGTCCATTCGTAACAGACGTCCCAAACTCCAAGGGCATCGGAGTAAAGAGGCTAAAAAATGCGACGCTCAGGACGACGGCGGTTCCGCTGGCGATCGCAGCGGCGAGAACGAGGAGTACGAGTCCGAGTAGCGACACGACCATCTGCAGTTGGAGGCGACGATTTGGGGACCACTCCATCATTCCTACGAGTCGATCCAAACGGAGGAAAACGCGTCGAAAAATCTTCGTTGGATGTCACGAGTTTGTGTGTGACATCAAGATCCTCCGCTCGGTCGGCTCGTCATTTACGAATATGTCCACCCGTTCACGGTACTGTGTCGCGAGTCGACCGCCGAAGTACGTTTGACGAGTTAATTCCGACTCGATATCTTCAAAGATCGTATCTCCTCCGACCGGTGGATCCCGTTCCTCTGGTGAGAGTACTTGTACTAACACAACATCATTTCGAGCGAGTGAGGCGATTCCTGTCTCAAGTCCGTTGGGATCTCCAATACAGTCCGTTATCACGACGATTAGTGACCGCGATTGGATCGACGCATATACGCCTCAAGAGCTGTCTCAACTTTCCCGTCTAGCGAAGTACCATTCGTATCCGTATCCCACAAAAGCCCCTAGAGGGGCTGCAATGGGGAGAGTAATGATTCCCCCGAATAGAGCGATTACAGCAGTGATGAAGATGAACTCGGAGACCGCACTGACGAGTGAGCCAGCGGAAAACTGACTTAGAGAGAACATGAGGCCTATCAGAGTTGCGAATATGAAGAGCGATCCGAGCGCTGAAACGACACCTGCTACCGCACCGAAGACCGAGTTCGGTTCATCCGGCATCATCAGACGCCAGATGACGGTCGCTACGATGAGGGCGACGACCGGTGTGACGATCGTCCCGAGGAAAATGATCTCACTTCCTCGTCGATACCCTGCTAGGCTCGCGGAGTCAAATCCTCGGGGCCTGAACGTCTGGAAAAAGTTCCAGAGGTTAATCATAACGGCAACGAGGAGCGCCGACACGCCGGCGGCGAGGCCCGCCCCGATATCTCGCCGGGACACACCTAGATAGTCGGTCATACTCCGATCGACGAATGCTTGCGGTCACTCGGTAATAAACGTTCGACGACCGATCCTCTCACCTGACACCGCTCACTCGTGACCGACTCGCGTCCTCTATTCAGCACGCCGTTTGTATCAGCCGCTGAGGATTTCAACGGAGTCCTGGAGCTGGAAATTCGTGGAATGGGATCGAAGCAGTATGCTCGTCCATCGTCGAACTCCTATGCCATCTCGTTGGGTCCGTTGAGACTGCTTATCCAACTCGGCGGCTGGTCGTTTCCGGAATGACGGTCCGATCTGTGAAAAACGCTCATGTACTAGCGTTGATGGACGGAGACGTTTAGTTTTGCTCACCCATTCTAGCTCAGAAACACCACTCCGTTCTTTATGTTCTTGCCCGTTGAATTACTAATGAAGCCGCCCTAAACTGGCTTCATAACCCATGGATATCGACCAATTTGCCTCCGAACACGGAACAACAGAGACTGATGCACCGTTCCAATTGGAAAACGGTTATACGCTTGATGTCGCAGTCGATGGATCAGTTTTAGCAAAAGCCGGTTCGATGGTCGCTTTCACGGGTGACCTCTCATTCACCGGTAAAAGCTCGGCTGAAGGCGGGATCACGGGATTCATCAAGGAAGCTGCGACCGGTGAGGGGACACCGGTCATGTCCATCGAAGGTCAAGGGCATGTGTATCTCGCTGATAATGAGAAAAAAGTTCAACTTCTTGAACTTGATGACGGCGAGTCGATTACTGTCAACGGTGAGGATGTTCTTGCGTTTGACCCTGACGTCTCATACGAGATCTCCTCAATGGATACACTAGCTGGCGCATTCGCTGGAGGATTCACGAACGTTTTCCTTGAAGGACCCGGATATGTCGCAATCACTACTCATGCTGATCCCATTGTCCTTGAACCGCCCGTCTCAACAGATCCGAGTGCCACAGTTGCTTGGAGTGGAACGTCTCCGAGCGTCCAAGTTAATAGAAATCTCTCCGACATGATCGGCCAAGAATCCGGCGAACGCTATCAGATGAACTTCGCCGATGATGGTGGCTTCGTCATCGTTCAGCCGTACGAGGAACATGCCGGCGGACAGTAGATGTAAGTGACAAACGAGAAGACACGACTGGGTTTCCCAGCCGTGAAGTCTACATCGTTTGCGACAGGTGCTTCGGCCCTCCAGTCGAAGCCCCAACGGCAACGAACAGCGGGAGTCGAATAATTCTTTGTGTGGTCGCTTCGCTGTTTGAGACTAAAGTGGTTCATGAAGTGTACAGAACCTTTTCGGCGCATCCCGACGATCGGTTGGACTGTGCGCCGCCGCCAGTACCTCGCGACGACCGCCCTCCTCACAGCACCGCTCGCCGGATGTGCACATCCATCCAACGTTTTGGATATGCAGGAAGCGACGTCCGATCGACTTGCTGATGAAGCCTCACGGTCCGTCTCGTCCGAGTCGGACGACTATCGGATACTCCAGAACGCGGTCGAAAACGGCTCGGCGACTGCATCCGGGACCACACCACCGATCGACGTTGACGAGCCCGTCCGGTTTCAGGGCGGATACTACGACGTCTCCGCGACCGAAACCGCCCGTCGAGAGCGAACCAGTTACGACATTCGCGTCGACTACAACCCGGATTCCCCGGATACGGCCGACTCGATTGCGTATGCCGATCTCCCGGAGGAAGACAGGAACGCGCTCGAGGGATTGATCCCGCCGCGGGACGATCCACCGCAACACGACGGGTTCGATATGGGGACGCGATACGTCTATCCCGAGAACGCTACCGAATCATCGGTCCTTGTTCCGACACAACAGTACGAATACATCCGCTATAAGGAGTCGACGTATCGCGTGCAGTTCGAACGCGGAACCGTCGACGAGATCACCTACCAGTATGCGGTCACGGAGATCGCCCCCAGTACCGAAGCATACGCCGAACAGCTCCGATCGACCTACCAGTTCACCCTTTCGGGGCTGTCGTCCGCCGAACGGGAGATCGTCGAGGAAGCGATCGAAGGCGGGTACTTCGACGGCGCGAGTGACGCGTTTCGGTCGGTGATCTCCAGATTACGAGCGCATCCTGGCCTCGAAACGAGCGACTCGTACGGGACCTGGCTCCCCGAGTACGAAGGGACGGCGTACATCACTTACGCCGAGTTTCCCTCCGATGTGACGCCGGCGGGACGGGAGCCCGATGCGGACGACAACGTCAACTCCTCCAACTGATGCTGCTCACAGTTCTGGGCGTCGTCTTCGTCGCCCTCGGCGTTGCGATCGGCTGGTACGGACTCCGTCGGCTCGCTGTCGTCCCGCGAGTGCTCCGTTCGGACGTCGTCGATCCGGACGCGGTCACGGACGAGGATTCGTTCGTCGTGTGCCGGGGGATCGCCACCGAGTCGACTGAGGGTCTTTCGGCACCGTTCACGGGATCGCCGTGCCTCGGCGTCGAGTTCGAGGTCACCGAGAAACAGCCGTTCGGGATCACGCTCCCGTGGGTGCAGGCGCATCTCGACGACGGCGTCGCAACACGTCCGTTCACCCTCGACGGGCCGAACGGCAGCGTGAACGTCCGTCCGTCTCCGAAGCGATTCGGCCTCGACACGGAATCGACCGTCATCACGGTTGGCGCCGACGAGACACCACCCGACCGCATCCGGCAATTCGTCGACGTCAGAGAGGAGCTCGAACCGGTGGCGGATTGGATACGCATACTTCCGGGATTTGGAACACGGCGCTACGTCGAGCGGCGGATCGACCCGGGTGAGGAATATCTCGTGGCAGGACCCACGGAACGGAGACAGGGGGAAGTGGCTCTCAACGGGAATCTCGTGGTTACGGACCGCTCTCCGAGACGGTTCGCAACTGAACGACTTCGAGATGCGGTGTTTCCGTTGAGTGTTGGACTCATCTTCATCGGTGTAGGACTGTTTGGCATCGTCACGTGATCACGGTTCTCGTGGTTCCACGAGGAGATAGTCATTTTTCGCGGTAACTGCATGAGCAGGGATAAGCAATTGGCCATCCTCGGTTCGTGTGAATCCCGCATCAACATTCGCAGCTGGCTCAACACGAAGGTGTTGTAACTCACCCGTTTTCGGATCAAACGAGATATTCTCCAAGACGCCCAACTCAAGCCCGGTTGTCGTCATCACGCTGTCTCCGCTGATGGTGGAGGCGAGGACCTGTTCCATACGGACACGTGGTGTCCCATGAGGATAAATTCACGAATAGGTGAAATGGATATCTTAGCTTCACTTCTCCAACTGGGCCCCTGCGTCCTCGAACGTGTGAGTCGCCTCTGGAATGACTCCAACCAGGACCGATATCCATCGGTAGTCCGTGTATGCCCTCGTGAGCGACCGTTGGTCGTTCTCGGATTGTCCCTCAATAGCGGTTCGTATTTTCGAATCCGGCTCCTCGAAAGTCGGAATTAATCGACGGCCCATCCATCGCTCGAGATCAACATCCGATCGACAAAGGGTTTCGACAGCGTCGATCGCATTTGAACGGGCTTCCGCGATCGCGTCTCCATCGGATGGGCTGAACGCTGTCCCCTCCTCGAGACGGTTGCCCACGACATCGAACGCGTTGAGGTAGCAGCACATCCGGTATGTGCGGCGAAAGGTCGTTGCGGGATGGGTGGGCGAGTACCCCGGCAGAGCGATCGGATCAAACCGTGCATCGTCGAAGAACTCGCCCATTCGTCGAGAGAGAAGCCGTGCACTGGGTGCATCGTCAGGAAGATCCGACCGGTCGAGATATACGTCGGAGTCGGGATACCGTATCGGCCGCTTCAACTCGTCACCCTCATCGGCACCGTGTAGCGCTCGTAATCGCTCCTCGATTTCGGGTGCGATCGACGCCAACGTCTCTTCGAGGGCACGCTCCAGTTCACGAGCGGAAAGCCCACCGTCAACCATCTCCACATATCGCGAAGTGAGGTATCTCCCCAGATCGATCTGTGCCTGTACCCGTTCGATGTCGCCGACCATTCTCCCGGTACGAACCGGATTCGGTTGCTCCGCGACGGTTCGTGGTCCGCCAACGAGCGTCGATCGACGGGCAACGTCGAGCCACCGTTCGATCGCTCCGTAGATGGTTGCCCCCTCGCCAATGGTTCGTCCCGGTCCCGGGAGGGAATCACCGAACGACTCGATAGTCTCGAGGACGGCCTGGACCGATCGGGCGATCGCTGTTGGCGAGCCGGATTCCGTCACTGCCGCCCACGTTCCAACGGCGATCGCTGCCTCCGATCGTGCCGTGACCAGTCGCTCGATCACTGACAAAGCCGGGGGATTCCCACGATGGCGGCGGAGGTTTGCCAATTGCTCGAGTTCGCGGCGTGCCCGATCACGGCTCTCGACGATCTGTGTCCGGATCGTTGCGTTCGGGAGCGTCTCGTCGGAAAGTGGATCCGGAATCGGCTCGAGGAGATTCTCGATCCGCTCCCGGTGTCGGGAAACCGTCGATTGCGTCAACGAGACGGGAGTGATTGCCGGGCGGGTTGGGAGCGATCGATGGAGGGCACTGTCGAGTCCATCAGTGGTAAACTCGGGAGGATTCTCCCAGTACGACCGCTCACGTTCCGTACAGCCTGCGATCGCCGCGGCGCCGACGGCGGAGAGGAGTTCCCGTCGGGAGAGTGAATCGACTCGACTCACGCGTCCTCACCCGTCTCTACCGGCGTAGTTCGGATTCTCGAAGAGTCATTCGCTCCCGTGATCGTACGTGAACCCTCAACCGTCACGTTCGCATCGATTTGGCGGTAGTCAGTGTCCGTCGCATCACAGGGAGAGTGCCCGCTCGCGCCCGTGCCCGAGAGATCCGTATTGAGAGCTGCCGGTATGCGTATGAATAGTCCAACTGCCTCCCACCTGTCGGCTGCACACGTGTGAGTTGGCGGGCGAAGCTCACGACAAAACTCGTACTCTACGTGACCAGGTTCCCACGAGACGGACTGGATCCGGTACCGCTGACAGGATTCGGTCCTGACGGTCCTGAAAAACACCGACTGATCGTCGAAATCCGTTTCCTGAAGGAATGATTTGGCTTCGTCGACGTCGCGTTGTGAGACCCCATCAGCGAAGGTTACCTCCGAGACGTCTTCGTCATCGACGAAAAGCGTCTGAATAACCCTGTGTTCGGTAGAAGACGTGTGGCTACCGGATCTCTCCGTTTCAGTCCCGTTGCGGGTGAGCAACACGACGTTTTCAGCCGGGTTTCGGGGCTTGCTGACTGCTGGCTTCGTGATGGACCCGGATCGTGTTTCGCGATCCGGCGGAGAACGTTGTGGGGACGGGGGTTCACTCGACGTCGAACAGCCGGCTACACCAGCCATACCTGCAGAGACAACCATCTGGAGGAGGGAGCGGCGCGTCGGGGACATACCTACAGAGACTTCGAGTTGGTGACAAAGGGTTTGTGGAAGAAAATGTGTGTTCCGCTATGGACGCGCGGTTCCTCTCCTCACGGAGCAACCGGCAATAGGTGTGCTCGGTAGGATGAGGGCAATTCCTAACGAGTTACGGACTCAGAAACACGAGTCCTCCTTTTACCGCTTTGAGGTTCCAATCCGAGTTATGGAAATCAATTTCAATGGTCCATCTGGAGCGCTCCATATCGCCCTCGCACTGCTCATGGGATTAACATGTGCAAAACCTCGCCCTTCAGGGCGGGGAGGATGTCAGACTGGGCACCCTCGTTTCTATCTTCCGAAGGTGAACTATCCACCTCACAAGGTGTCACAGAACAGTTCACTGGTATTGATCTCCATATTTTTGAGGCATATCAGCGGGTAAGTAGATTGTGCTTACTGATACACCCGTCCGAGGATAGATTGTGTGACGATTATGACAACGACGACAATTGCGACCCTTGATAACACCCCTAAGTTCGTAAATGCCCGTAGAGCGAAAAGAACAATGAGGGCTATCGTGGCAGAGGTGACCATTACCTGATTTTCGCGGGAAACCATATTGCAAATCAAGGGAGTTGAACCATGAATTGAACGAAGTACCTACCGAAAGGTGGTTCCCCTTCAGCGACCAGCTGTTTCAGTTGCTGGGTGACGATCTTCTGGTGACGAATGAGGACCGGCTGGACAGAGCGATCGAACACAACGCGGCGAATGCCGTGCTAGTCAAGCCGAACCAGGCCGGTACGATCACGCGAGCGATCGACGTCGTTCACCACGCCAAAAATGCGGGATGTAACCCGGTCGTCTCGGCTCGATCCGGAGAGACGTGCGATAGCACTATCGCCGACCTCGCGATCGGGTTGGATGCGGGCCAGATCAAGATCGGCTCGCTCGCCCGCTCCGAGAGGCTGGCCAAGTACAATCGTTTGCTCGAGATCGAATCGGAGACGACCCGTAACTTCGCCTCGTTCGCGCTCCCGTCCGTCTAACGAATCGCGGTGTTTCTCACGGTTTTATACGCCTTGAATGACTTTTCGGATCCAATGACTCCGTACGAGGCCTTCGACGACGAGACCGAGGTTCGTGGTCAGGTCGTCCGTACCATCGTCACGGAAGCGATGGGGAAGTTCTCCGACGAATATCGTGATCGAGCGATGGATGCGCTCGCTGATGAAGGAATCGTTGATCCCGGGCCTGATGAGTGGTATCCACAGCAAGCGTGGCTCAACGCGTTCGAGGTGATCTCGGATGATCTCGAGACGCACGTACTCGATCGACTCGGTCAACAGATCCCGTCGGTTGCTGACTGGCCGACCGATCCGGAGACCGTCCCGGAGGGCTTGAAGTCGATCGACGATGCGTATCAGCAAAACCATCGAAACGGAGGGATCGGATACTACCGATTCAAACAGACTGGCGATCAAGTTGGCACCGTTACCTGTCGGAATCCATACCCGTGTCCGTTCGATCGTGGACTCATCCGTGGTGCCGCTCAAGAGTATGCACCCGTCGATAGCTTCGTGTTCGTCGAGGAAACCGGAACGGAGTGTCGTCGGAACGGCGGAGATGAATGTGAATTCACCGTCTACTGGTAGCACTCTCCGTTAGGAATCGTATTCTTCGAGCGCATTACGGAGTTCCTCGGGTGAAAATTCGGCGGCCAGACGAACGACCACCTGTAGGTCTTCATAGGTTTGACGGAGATTCCGGATCCGCTCTTGGGCGTTCGGATTTTTTTCTTCTTCAAGATCGGACTCGGCCTGTCGAAGCGTGCGGAGCGTTGACTGCATCTCGCGTTGGAGATACTGTTGAAAGACGTCCTGGAGGATGAACCAGATCTCGTGTTCCGCCTCGAATCGTACCCGCCTCCCGCCTCCACGCGACGATCGTCGATGGATCAATCCGATCCGTGTGAGCTGGCGAGTAACGGTACTGATGGTCGATTTTGCATAGCCGGTTCGTTCGACCAGCTCGGGGATCGATAGCGGCTCCGAGGCGAAATACAATACGCCATACACGCGTCCCGCGCTCCGACTTAATCCGTATACCTCCGCGGATTGTTCCATCGATTCGATGACTCGCTCGGTGACGTCCGTGTGCTCCCCGGTCATAATGTAGGTATGTCCCCCCGCTCCGTATGAGAACCCTCTTGATCCACACCAGCCTTTTTCATTCCGTAATCCTTAAACCGTTTGGTTTGTTTGTTCGGAATGTACCGAACAAGAGAAACGGCCGTCCCTCCACCCAATGTCAAGCGCATTTCCACACCAGACGCCGGTCGATCACACGCCAAAAGACGCCGATAACGTGGTCGTTCGTCGGAACGATTCGACCGACGTTTTCGAGGTGCTCTCCTCGGACACCGCGCAGGCGATCGTCGCTACGCTCCGTAACGAGCCCCACACCACTTCCGAAATCGCGGAGTCGATCGGCACCTCCATCCAAAACGTCCAGTACCACCTCGAGCGGTTGGAGGGAGCTGACCTCGTTGAAACAGCAGGTACGTGGTATTCGGCGCGCGGCAAGCCGATGACGGTTTTCGCACTGGCGAGCGAACGGATCGTCGTGACGTTTGAAGAGGATTGATCGACGCTCCGATCACGATCGGTAGTGGTGAGTCACGAGCTTCGAATACGGTCCCAGTCGACGTAGAACACGACGACGAGCGCGAGACTTAGTGCGGCCACGTACAGCAGTAGTTCTGCAGTCAGTATCCGGACGTTCCCCACCACGTGAACGTCCGTGAGGGCGGTCGCTCGAGTAAGTATGCTCCACAGGAGTTGCGTGAGGACTCCCGTAATGAACACCGCCCCGTATCGGCGCTCCTCGTACGCTGCGAGCAATCCCGCGATCGGCGCCACGATCATCGTCGGTGCGACGATCCACGACAATTCGTCGGCGCCGACGAGTACCGCCACGTGTTCGAAGATTCCCCCCAGTGGTCCGACGATCGGCGTGAGTACGACGAACAGTAGGAGGGCTCGACCCGCATCATGTAACCAGGAGTCGGAATCGGTGCCGGAGTCGGAGTCACTCATCGTCGCTCACCCGATAGACCGTGTCACCGGCAATCCCGTATACCGTCCCCTCGTCGATCACGGGCGTCCATCCATGCCCTGGTGTGTCGGCGACGTCGACCGCAAACACGCTCTCGTCCGTCTCCGGATCGAGTGCACTCACTCCGGATCGTCGAGCCACGTACACGTGGTCGGCGCCGACGCTGATCCCGTGTTCTGCTCCTATGAACTCGCGGTCCCAACCGATCGCTCCAGACCGGTTCACACGAAGGACGCGGTCCACGTCCGGTCTGACCACGAAGACGTCGCCGTCGACGGCGATCCGATCGAGAAACGTCGACTCCTCGTCACCGAGCGGGACGTCCCACTGGTGGCGGCCATCGTCCCGGTCAAACGCACGGAGCGTTCCCGAATCCGTCACGAAGAGCGTGTTCTCGCCGATCGCGACTCCGCTTCGACGTTGCCGATGTCGTCCCTCCGAGAGCGTCTCGTCGCTCGTCCATTCTCGTGTTCCCGTTTCCGGATCAAACGCGACGAGTCGGGATTCCTCGCTCCGTCCTGTAGGTGATCCAACGACGATCGCGTCCTCATCAGCTGCAAGCGGTACGTACTGTCCATCGGTTCGCCAACGCTCGCGACCGGACGTTACATCCAGTGCGACAAGTCGATGCTCACCATCGAGCAGCGCCGAAACGTACGCCGTGTTCCCGAGTAGCGTCAGCCCGTCGGTACTGCTGTTCAACTCGAACCGCCACCGAGGGTCACCGCTCGCGATGTCGATCGCGTACACTGCGGACAGGGACGCGACCAGGCACAGATCACCGTGAACCCGTGGGGCGCTATCGAGTTGGTGGTGTTCACGGCGCCGATCCGTGGGCAACGTAATCGACCATCGTGTATCGCCCGTTTCGCTCGAGAGGGCACGGAGTCGATCGTGTGCCGGGACGAGCAGTCGATCGTTGACGAGCGCGCACCCCTCGAACCGGAACAGGTTCGACTGATCGAACCGGCGAGTCCACGTGGTGTCGGGAGCGCTGGGTCCGGTTTGTGCGATGCTCGCCGTGTTTCGTGGGTTTGCACGTGGATGGTTCCAGGCATCCATCTCTGCGGAATCGTGGGCCGTCCCGCTCGCTCTCGGAAGGAGGGCTCCGCCGACGGCCGACGCGCCGGCGAGGGCGAGGAGACGACGTCTCGTGATGGAGGGCGGCATTTCGTCGACATCACCTTTTCGGCGTGTCCCCATAATCCATGTGGACCGTCGAACGCGTACTGTACCTCTCCACCCGGGTGTTAGATCAGGTTCGTCCGACGCGGCCCGACGTCCTCCTCTCACATGATCAGAATCGATTCAGATGACCGACCGTCGTCGACTGATCGTCGCCACCGGGAGTGGATACCCACCAGAGGGCCCTCAGTCACGGCGAGATCGAATTGCGTATACTGACACGACGACGAGAGCGACGACGGTGGCTATGGGCCCGAATCCGGGCTCCTCAACGTCCGTCGTTCGAGTCGGAGCCTCCGTTGGTGTGGCGGTATCCGTCGGCGACGTGGTCGCTGTTGGTGGTTCTGTTGTAGGTGTTCGTTCGGGTGATGTAGTTGGGGTTATCGTTGGTGAATCGGATGGTGTCGAAGTCGGTGTGGCGGGGTCGGTTGGTGTGGCGGTCGGCGTTGCAGTCGGCGTCGTGGTCGACGTGTCGTCCGTTCCGACGTCGATCCGGATGGTTTCACTCGCTTCGCCGGCCGTTAGATCGTCGACTCCCTCGATACGGAGCGTGTAGGTTCCCTCGTCAACCTCGGTGAAATCGAACAACCAGTAGGCCGTACGATCGTTCGTCGTTCCGAGTCCCTGAACCTCCCGAGCGAGAACGTCCTCGTCGACGTCTTCCGGGAGACGATCGGATTGTGCGTCCGTTGGATTCGCCGAGAGCACTTCCCGCTCTATGGAGATGTTCCCCTCGTGGCTGACCAGGTCGACCTCGAGGTCCTCGGCCTCGACGTAGTTCCAGTCGACGATCACCAACAGCGATTCGTCTCGCTGCAGCTCGGACGTGTCGTCGAGTTCCGTTCCGACGCTGTTGTAGAGCGTGACGGTGCTGATCCGAGGCTCTTGAACACGTACCGTGAGATCCTCACCGGAGTATCGGCCGGGCGTCTGATCGGCTTGGATCGACCCCGATAGACGAAGCGGTTCTCCCTCGTTCCGTCCCGTCTCTCCCTCCAGAACGGTTTCAGAGACGTCCGTTCCGGATGTATCACGCCACGTCCGGATGTCCTCTTCTCCCTGGAAGACCGTGTAATAGCTCTCGTTGTCAAGGATGATCTCACCGGTTCCCGTTGAGGAGTTCCATCGCCCCCGTGGTGCCAACGCTTCGAAATCGGGTGACTGTGCTGATGCCTCTACGACCGGACTGGTCATCCGAGCTGTGTCGGTTGGGGTACTTGCCGGAATCCCCAACCCACCGGATAGTCCGATCACTAGGAGGGCACTTACGATGAACCTGAGCCACGCTCTCGCCATACTTGTGGTACGATTGGTGAAAATATGAATCTGACTGGGTGGTGGCTCCTCCTCGGTTCCGGACACCTAAGGAACTCCACGGTCGGACGCTCAACGCACGAGGGCAACTCGCACGTTGGTGAAAACACGGTATGAGTCTCCTCCGGTTTTATCTCGGTCTATCACCGAATGACCCGTATGGCCCTCCAACTCGGCCGAACGTTCAGTGACGGTATCGATCGGTTCCTCGCTCGAGCTGGTGGTGTTCTACTCCGAGACTGCGACACGCGAGGGATCAATGCCCCCGGCTTGCCCGCATCCCCTCGTGGTGGCTCGCTCGTCGAACGGTAACGTGCCTATCTACCTTCCCCACTCATGCAACTCACACTTCGCCCCTCTCGAAATCGACTGACACGGGGAATCGTCCTCGCCATCGTGTGTCTTCTCTGCCTCTCGCTCGTCGGGGGTGTTGCGAGCGCACAAAGCGATCGGACGGGCGGGACGGTCACGATCGCGTCCGATGAAACACACGACGGTGACCTCGAGGTGACCGGTGGTGACGTCCGGATCGAGGGGACCGTCGACGGCGATCTCACCGTGACGGGTGGGTCGGTATTCGTCCCCGGAAACGTGACCGGAGATCTGACCGTGACGGCAGGCACCGCGAACGTTAGCGGGGATGTCGGCGGCGCTATAACGGCCACTGGTGGCACTATCCACGTCCGTGAGGGTACCACGGTCGGCGGACCCGCCGATATAACCGGTGGAACGATCACGATCGACGGTTCGATCGACGGGAACACACGTCTCGACGGCGATTCCGTAACCGTCGGACCGACTGCGAGCATTGACGGTGACCTCACCTATCGCGCTGATCGCGCCGAGATAGATGATTCCGCCACGATCACCGGGACGGTTACCGAGCGTGAGGACTCCGGTATGGGTCCCTTCTCCGATACGTCACTTCCGGACGTCCCCGACTTCGTCGTGACGCCCCTGCTCGGTGCGTATCTCTTTCTCGCGAACTTCCTGCTCGGGGCAATACTCCTTCTCGTCGCTCCGAGCTTCAGCGAGAGCGTGTCCGATCGGGGAATCGATCGACCGGTGGTATGCGGGGGTGTCGGCCTCGTCAGCCTGTTTGCGGCACCGATCGTCCTCGTGATGGTGTTCCTCTCGGTGATCGGCATTCCCTTGGCGTTCTTCGCGAGCTACAACATCATCTTCGCGGTGTGGATCGGACTGGTCTATGGGGCCTTCGTTGTCGGCACCTACACCTTGTCGCTGTTCGATCGTGTTCATCGATGGGGGGCGCTCGCGGTCGGTCTCGCCCTCGTGAGCATCGCGAACGCGCTTCCATACGTCGGGTGGGTGCTCGTGTTGTTCACGCTTCTCGGAATCGGTGCGATCGTGCGTTCGCTCTATGACCGTCATGTCCGCGGAAAAGAGGATGGGGAAGCTCCAGATCATCCCGATCCAGCTCCGCCGGTGAACGAAACGAGGTAGTCGGATCCCTTCCACGGCTAAAGCCGTGGGCATCCTCCGTGAATCTCTGTGATCTTGATGCTGGACGGAGATCACGCTCCGACGTTTTGGGATTTCCTTGAGGCGGTGCATCACGACTTCGATCGACCAACGGATGCGATCGGGGATCCCACACGAGCGAGATGTCGCATCCGTCACCTGCCGACCACGCAGACGAACGGACGTCCCAACTCCACAGTCACGAGGTGACCGAACTATCCGAATACCGTTCGTAGAGGACCACGAGCGCGACGGAGTGAACGGGACCCACGACAGCTGCGGAGAGCAAGACGCCGACGGCCGGCAATTCGGCGAGCCAGCCCGCCCCGAGACCGAGCGTCACGATCAGGGCGGCCAACGCGAATCCGTGGGAGACGGACCGACTCCAACTCGTCCGAATGGCGGCGAGGATCCCTGGCTCCAGAAGAAGCGCGATCGGGAGGAAGAACGTTCGTACGGCGATGAAGACGACGATACCGAGTGCCGTGACTCCAACCAGGAGCGACCCGGGGGAGTACTCCAAGGAGATCGCAGTACCCACCCGTTCCGTGAGGTAGAGCCCACCGACACCGACGAAGTACACGAACGAGCCGTGTGGGGAGAACGACACGTCGCTCGCCCACGTCATCGTCAGCCAGCTTGCAGCCGCCACCGCGCTCACCGCGACGAGCTCGACCATGAGGGCGTACACGAACACCTCCGCGGGAAGATCCACGAGCGCATCGAGTGTCCGAACCGTCCCCGGCGCTCCGGTCGGATAGGGCGTATAGACCACCTGCAGCGTCGATCCGGATCCCGGTCGCCTCACCGGAAGCGGATCTCGGAGACGGAGCCGATCCAAAACGGTCCAGAGACAACCGACGATGACGAAGGGCACCCAGAGACGAACGCTCGAACGGAGCGTGGCCAGTATCTCCTTCGGAACTGACTCTGGATCGCACTCGCCATCACTTCGTTTGGATCCACGATCCCGAGTTCCGTTTGCGGTCATGTGGATTCCTCCAGGGCGATCAGGCGACTTCGATTGACGACGAGTAGCCGTCCGTCCCCGACGATCGGTGGGGAAAGCGGTACCTCGGACGGTTCGTAGCGGAACCGCTCCTCGCCGCTCTCGACATCGAACGCGACCAGCGACGCGTTTCGCTCGACCGCGTAGACGACGCCGTCGGCGACGACGGGTTCGGTTTCTCCCTCGAGGGGAGCCGACCAGTCCACCTCGCCCGTCTCGAGGTCGAGCGCGTGAAACTCCTCGAGGCCGTCGCTCACGAGGACTCGCTCCGTGGTTACCGCTCCAGCACCCTCGGTCGCGTTCCCATCGAGGTCGCGTTCCCAGATCGGCTCGCCATCGTCGGTGTCGAGTAGCGCGACGCCCCGTCGTGTCGTCACGACGAGACCGGCGTCGGTGACGGTCGTGCTCAGCTGCATCTGTTCGTCACGGTCGCGTTGCCACAGTTGTGTGCCGTCCACACGATCGTATGCGGAAACCCGATTCGGCCAGTTCGCGAGGTACACCGCGTCGTCGTCTACGGCCGGTCGCCCGAACGACGCGCTGATCACCTCGTCGTCGACGACGGTCACCCGCCAGTCGACGGACCCGTTGTTGGCGTTTACCGCCGCGAGATCGTTCGTCCCGACGACGGGCGCATAGATCGTTCCGTCGGCGGCGACCGGATTCGTCGTCGGTGCGTGGTCGATCGTCGGGCGATACTCCGCTCGGGGAGGACCGCTCCACCGTTGGGCTCCGATCCGTCGATCGGAACCGGGAACCTCGATTCCGCCCCCGGCGTTCAGACCGTACAGGCCTCCCGTCGAGGTGGCAGCGAGCGTGGACGTCCGATACGGAGAGGCGTTCGCAGCGGCGAGACTCGACGTGTAGGGTCCCTCGTGTGTGAACGCCCGCGTGCCGTCGGCGGCAGCACAGGCGAGCAGTCCCCCGCCCGTCGCATACACCGTCTCGCCGAGGCGGACGGGCGCGCTGGCGCCGCGGAACCAGGCGGGTGCCTCGTGAATCCAGGCGGGCTCCACGTCGCTCGTCGGCCCCGAAACGTCCGGATTGTGGCCCGTCCCCGCAGGGTCGTACCGAGGCATGGGCCAGTCGAGTGGCGACGACGTCGGTTCGGTGGGGGATGCAACTCCCCGGGCGCCGGCGGCTGTGCCGGCGAGGAGCGTCCCCACTCCTGCAAGAAAGTGTCTTCTGGAGGGCATTCGGCTTCGATCCGTACCTTCGGGCCCGCACAAATGGGTCTACCGGTACCACGTGGCGGTGCCACCGGGCTCGGACATCGAGCGCAAACACACATTTCAACCCCGTTCGAGACGGCGAAGGGTCGAATTTTTACAGACGGGAGTCGATCGTGGTGTATGGTCTCGCGGCGATCCCTCCTCGTCGGTGGGGGCCTCCTCGTCCTCACGTTGGTGCTCACGAGCGGAGTCCTCGGAGTCGGAACCCCCGAGCCGGTGGTGACGCTCGAAAACGAGGACGACGCGACCTACCACGTGACGGCGTACACCGTGACGGATGCGGACGCGGCCGGATTTCTCAACTTCGAGGTGACGACGGAGGACGGACAACGACGGCTCGTCACCTACGAGGAACTCGTCTGGCCCGGCGAGTATCGGAACGTGACGCTCGTCGACGACGGCGTCGACACGCACTCGTTCACCGTCGAGCCCGGGGAGACGACCACGGGGACGATCGACGGCTGGTCCCGAGGTGACGCAACCGTGTATGTCGTCGAACGTGGCACCGAGAGGGAACACACGAGCTCGCGAGCGATCACCTGCAAGCGGCGTGGCCAGACGCACTCGCTCACGTTGGAACCCTCCGGATCCGAGGGATCGTCGACCTGTGCCGGCGGGATCGGGTGGCTCCTCCGCGGATAGCCGATGATTGATGACGACGTCCACCACCTCTCGAAATCTGGCCGGAACTGACGGTGGAACTATATTATATTAAATCGTTATCCGAGGATCTCATAAAGCATCAGATAACCACAATTTCCAGATAGTACTAGAAAAGACCCTGCGTGATGGAGAGTATTCCATTACCTAGTTCGATCACTGCGGTTTTCTCGGGCTGAGTGCCGATATCGATCTCAAGCTGTTCTTCATGTATGTCGTCACATTGAACTGAAATCACGTACGTCCCTGGTTTGAAAGCGTCAGATACGCTCTTGATCCCTTGAGGTCGTACTACGTATTTATTCTCAAACACCTGTTGCCCATTCTTGTCTCGAAGGGCGACTTTGATACGGTGGGGATCGTTGGTGTCGTAGTTCCGAATAAGTATGTCCTCGCTCTCAGTTGATCGATCACGGTGCTGTTCGGTACTATCGAGTCCAGAATTCGTAGCCATTTTCTCGACTTCGATCGGCATATCTACAGCTACATAGCGAACACAAGAATATCCGCTTATGAGTCAAACTGGAGTTTGAGTGTCAACTCGATAACTCCTCTACTGTTGGTCGATGGTGTATCGTTCGTATCGAACCTGCCCGTATCGGTAGGAACCGTACGACACACCCGCAGTGATGAGCAGATAGATACCCGACCCGACCCAGATCGCTGGACTCGATCCGATCCCGTTCGAGAGGTGATACCACGTCAGTATTAACCCGATCACCGTCCCCCCCGTGACGACAACGAGATAGCCGATCATCACGAGGGTGGATGGAACCACCGTTTCTGTTCCCCAGAATTTGCGCTTCTCGTAGATGGGGTAGACCGTCCCGATCCCGATCGAAAAGAGGGCCGCGGTGAGACACATTCCAAGCCCGACAGTTGCGAACACGATCGCACTCATCGGCGCGGTGCCGAGCAGTATCGAGCCAAGAGGAATGCTCACCGCAATCGGAATCCCGACGGCGAGACTGGCACACATCCGCCCTCGAAGGATCGTTTGGGGGTTGGTCGGTGTGAGTAGGAGAAGCGGTAGCTGTGGTCGATCGTCGCCGAGTGGATTCAATCCGAACGTCGCCCCCGAAAAGTATGCACCAAGTCCGACGCCCATCCCAGCAACGAGTAGACCGAGCGCATCGTGAGATGACTGGGCAAGCGTCGTTCCAAATGGCCCGATGATGAACACGATCATTACGAGGTGACCGAATTTCCCGGGATTGCGAACTCCCCGGACCAGTAGTCCCCACGCAATACGTCCGGACTTTCGCCACGCAAACGGCCGTGGGACGGTGAATTTCGAAGTCGAGATCCTTCTCTTAGCTGTTCCTCCATGAGATACTACGTCCGTGAACCACAGCTCCGATGCCTGGAGTGTCGCGATATGGAGACCAACAGGAATCATTACTCCGAGCCCACAGAGGACAGCGATTGCTCCCGGCGTGACCGTTCGTGCTAGATGTGTCCCAATAAACACTAACGCCACGTAGTCAGTCAGCGGCGATAACGCGATTCCCTCGAGAATATCTTGTATCAATTGTCCCTCCTCAATGATTAACGGGCCGATGAATTGGGACACCACGATTAACCCGACCATTGCGAAAACGCCTACCCCTTTCAGAACGCGTCGAACTGTCGGAAGACGCCGAAACACCCGAAGAACGACAAGTCCTCCTGCATATCCCCACACGGCAGTCCAACAAACTAAGGGAACCATAAGAAGGCTGACCGTCATGGGTAGCGTTGGTGCTCCGAGTCCGAGTGAAAACGCGACGAGAAGCGCCCCTAATGGAACGCCGAACCACGCAACCATTCGTGCGACCTCTGCGGTGACGAGCCCGATGACGACCGCTCGCGGATGAACCGTCGTCAAGAGGAGATCCTCCGTGTCACTACTGCCGATTCGTTCCAGGGTTCTGAGTATCGCAAGGAGTAGTAATCCAACCGGCAACACTGTGGTGGCAGGGGCAAAATACGGAAGGGTATCGATAGTGCGTACCGTTCGTCCCAGGATGAACGCTGTGGGGAGCATAAAGAGCAGGCTCCCGCCGAAGAACAGAATCGCCAGGATGAGGCCAAGAAGTCGGCGATTGTTGTGAATCTGCTGTCGAACGCTGCGACGAAACTCCGCACGTCCGATGCGTAGCCCGTGATGAACGTCTCGAAGGAGACTCATACTCGGTCCGTCGAAGTGGCCACGGTGTCCTCGCTGGTCACGGCCAGGAAGGCGTCTTCGAGCGATCCGCTTTCAGCGGTTTCCGCACGGGATCGGAGCTCTGCAGGCGTCCCCTCGGCGACCAGTTGACCGTTATACAGCACGCCGATCTCGTCGGCGACTGCTTCGACAACCGGCAGGACGTGCGTTGACAGGAAGACCGTGGTCCCTTCTTCGGCAAGGTCGACAATTGACTCGCGGATCCGGCGAGCAGCCCGCGGGTCCAGCCCCGACGTTGGCTCATCGAGAAAGAGAACCTCCGGATCGTGAAGGACACACTGGATGAAGGCCGTTTTTTGTTTCATCCCTTTCGAGTAGTCCTCGATACGCCGATCGGCGTCGTCGTGTAGATCGAACTCCTGGAGGTAGTGTTCGATCCGCTCCGAAGCATCTTCACCAGGAATATCACGAAGATCGGCCACGTACTCGAGTTGCTCGCGGGCGGTGAACTCTTCGTAGAGAGGTGGTGTTTCAGGAAGGTACCCAATGAGTGGCGCGATCGCGCGGCGATCTTCGACGTCGACGCCACAGATCCGACGCGTCCCGGAGGTGGGATTCGACAGTCCAGTCAGCAACCGCATCGTCGTGGTCTTCCCAGCACCGTTCGGCCCGAGAAATCCGTAGACGGTGCCGATCGGGATGGTAAGCGATACCCCATCGAGAGCGACCTCGGATCCGTACGTCTTCCGAAGGTCGCTCGTCTCGACGGCGACATCCGTATTCGAGGAGGGCATATCCGTATTTCCCTTCAACAGCTGTTTGCCTAAGAGTTTAGGTTATCAAAATTGTGATAGCTGATGCGTTTGTGCAGGGCTTGAACTTGAGGTACTCCACTTGTGCCCTCAGGGATTGACCTCTAGGTGGGTGATTCTATACCTGAGCGAGTCCCATGAAGCCAATTCTAAGTGACTGAAAACTATCCCCTCTTTTGTATGTGTTCCATGCCAACACCTACACGGAATGCCCTCCACCAATCGCCGTACATTTCTCGGCGCAGGCATAGCTATTGGACTCGGCTCTTTGACTGGGTTCAGTAATGTAAAAGCACAGGACGCTGATTCGACTTCTTCCGCCGGCGAAAACGATGACGAAGAGTCATTGGATACGTGGCTTGCAACTGCGAATGATCCACAGACGCATCAGGTTCGCGATCACCGGTATGATGAGCCACCGACAGTCTACCTTGGTGTGTCGAATACGAAATCATTCTCGCCGCCCGCGATCAAGATCGCACCTGACACAACGGTGACGTGGGAGTGGATTGGGGACAACGAAGAGCACAACGTCGTAGCTACTGATGGCACCTTTGATAGTGGTCTACCTGCTTCGGAGTCAGGAGAGACTTTTGCGTACACATTCGAAGAGCAAGGGACGTACAAATACGTCAGTGAGCCACACGCCGATGCCGGAATGAAAGGTGTCGTTGTGGTCGATTCTGCACCGTCGAGCGAGTACCCGACTGTTGACAAGTGGCTCGCTGGAACGAACGAATATGATGGAACAATCACCGACCGTATGGGTACGGACCTTGTCGAGATCACCACTGGAGCGAAGGGGAACGATGGCCATTTTGCGTTTGAACCGCATGCAGTGAAAGTCTCGACCGGAACTACAGTTCGGTGGTCGTGGACCGGGAATGGTGGTGCTCACAATATTGCATTCCAAGACGCCGATCTAGACGGTGAGACTATCCACTCCGAGTCTGGTGTTCATTTCGAAGAAACGTTCACCGAGACTGGCGTCTTTAGGTATTCCTGTGAACCTCACCACGCTATCGGACAGCGTGGTGCCATTATCGTTGAGTCTGATTCCTCCCACGGCTGAAGTCGTGGGCATCCTTCTCGTTCCTCTGTGAACTGCCTCGGGGTCAAGTGGTTCGAGACGCCGAAGGCGTCTCGTCATCACGAGAGAGCTTCGCTCTCCCGAACGACCCCGAGGCACTCGGCCTGTTCCACCTGTAGAGAAGGGAAACAACGCGACAACCGCGAATCTGGACAGCCAATAGTAAAATCCGGCTCTGTTGAAATCCTCAACTGGTGACATGTTTTCGGCGTCCTGCTGAATACAGAGCGCGACTGTAGCAGCATAAACTGTCAATCACTATTGATCGACAAGCCTCACAAGAGTGCCAGCAACGCGATTCCGATCCCGATTGAATTGAGAATCCCGTGGATAATGCTAACGATCAACAGACTTTCAGTCCATTCGTAAATGGCACCAAGGACGAACCCACCGGCGCCGATACCCAATAGCGCTCCGCCGACGGAAACCGAGACGAGATCAGATCCGCCGAACCAGTAACTTGGGATATGCCCAAGTGCAAATCCGATCGATGTAATAGAGATTGCGGCGACGGGACCGAACGATTCGCGTAGCCGACCTTGAATGACACCGCGGTAGAGGAATTCTTCGATTGGGGCGATGAAGACGAGATTGCCGATGAGGAATACCGTGTAGATTACCAGAGGATTCGAGACGGCTGCCGCGGACGAAATGGTCGTCGCCCCGCCATCCCCGAAGGGTATGACGACGATCTCGACGAGGACTGCGACGATAACGGACAGGGTCACACCACCGACGATCCAGCCTGCGTCACGGAGTGTTGGCCATCTGATCCCGTAGGATACTCTTACCGGTCGAAACCAGAGATACGTCAAGCCGAAGATCGCCAACCAGAGAGTTGCCAACCCACCGCCGACGAGGAAGGTCAGCGCAAAACTCGCGAAGCCTAGTTCTATCTGGAGTAACTCGAATCCCTGAATGATGAGGAAAGCACCTGTGGCGGAAACCGCAAGGAGCGCACTGCCAACAAGCAACGTGCGGCTCGGATTGGACTCTTTGCCCGAGGCGGGTGGGTCTCCAGACGTGATTTGGGAGACAGGTGATGGATCCATTATGTATAGCCATCATCTCTATTCTAGGTCTGGATGCTTAGTTATGTGTGAACAATTATCTCAAGATTGCAGTTGATGAATTCTCCAGCCGGTGATAGGTTACGAAGGCTTGCTGCATACATCCTCTGTAGACAGTACGGAATTTCTATCAATCTCTGACGATTTCAACAGAGCCATTTAGATGGGAATTTGCCTGGCGAAATGGAATTCAACAGATCTGGAGGAACGTTTTCACCTCTGCGGCGATCACGTCTGGTGCCTCGGCAGGACCCGAATGGCTGAGGTCGTTAAACTCGACGAATCGACTTGTTTCGAGTGCATCGTGAGCAGTACGTGCGCTCTTGCGGAGAAATTCCGGTCCATCGGTACCCGACATCACGAGAACGGGGACGTCGCCAGCTTGTCCGGAAGCCGGTATCGTTCGACGGCGCGATTCATTCGGATTACCTCCTCTGCGAGGTCGACACACTCAGGCCAAACTGGCCACTCCGCGAGCCACGCGTCGAGATCCGTGATCCCTTCCGGATGAAGAACCCTCTCGATGTATCGTTTCACCGCCTCGCGACGATTTCCATCCTCCAGGAGGGCTTCCATACGATCGGCGAGATTGGCGGTTTCGCGGTACTGTTCGGGAAGGATCGCCGGTTCGTACGCGACGACGGCTTCCACACTGGCGGTCGGCTTGACCGCCGTTTCGATCGCGGTGAGCGCCCCGTAGGAGTGACCAAACAGAATTGGAGTACCATCAACTGCTTTCGCGAGAGACCGGACATACCGCGTCTCGCGCTCCAACACTTCGTCGGCACTCGTCTCGTCGACGGTATCGAGACAGGTACCGAAACCAGGCCGTTGAGGGACGATGGCGGCATATCCCGTGAGGGCAGGAATCACGTCGTGCCAGTACTCTTTGGGAGCCATCCCGCCGTGGAGGAGTATCAACGGTTGCCCGTCACCATATCGTTCATACGCTATCCCGGTCTCATCTTGCGATCGTGTTCGCTGCATGCATTTGTCGTTCGATCGACGACGCGGTAACTCGTTCTCTCAGCCATCCGGGCGTTTAAATATCGGACGCCGCCAAACGCTGAAGAGCCCACACCTCGAACACTCGATCGGACGATGATTCGATGTCTTCTCTCTCACCTCCGTGATCGGTTTTCGGTGGGGGATCCCGAAGACCGCATCGAGGGATCCGGAGAGGCGATCGTCTCACCACAACACCGACGATCGGCGAGCGCTGACCGACTCCTTGCCGACACAAAGGACGAACGAGGAGCGAATGAACGAGAGCACTCCGAAAGAAGCCCTAACGAGTGACTAATCGTGTTGATTGGTGAGTGATCGATGGGGCTCGTCGCCGAATTCGAGATACACTGTACGGATCTTCCGCTCGTGTCGTCTATTGGAGATCTCGGCGATGTAGATGCCACCCTGGAACTGCAGTATAATCACGGCGATCGTCCTCTGTTCCTCGTCACCGTGACGGGGAGTACTCGACGTCGAATCGAGATGGCGTTCACTGAGGCTTACGACGTCGAGGACTGGATGCTGATCGGAGAGGCGGATGAGACTCGACGGTATCAGGCGATTCCGGCACTCAGTCTCGAGGAACAACTGGGAGAGTCGATCGCGAATTTGGAGGACCTCAAGACATTGGCCAGAACGGACGCGATCATTGAGCGTATCGAAGTGACGTCATACGGGTGGTGTCAAACCGGCTGGTTCGCCACTCGGGACACCTTCAAGGAGTTCTCCTCCTTCTGGCGAGAAAACGCAGGGTTTCGATTGCTCCGGCTCACTCGTGGCGGTGACCCAGAATCCCCCGGAGAAGGGCTAACAGATCGTCAACGCGAAGCGCTACGGACGGCGTACGAGTTGGGATATTTCGATATCCCCCGTCGAACGTCATTTGAGGAGATCGCCGACGAGCTGGATGTGTCGTCTTCTTCGGTGTCTGAACGGCTCCGGCGTGCACAAACACAACTGATCGAAGAAACCGTTGGACCGACGTGGCCACCCCTTCCAGAGTGAAGCCGGTTCTCACTGTCGGTCATTTTGTGATTTAGTCAACCAGAAATCGATCGGATTCGACTAATATCGTTTGACGACGATCGTATCCGCGACGAGATCGCCGACACGTTGGTTGTCGTCCGTAAACAATATCAACACCATCGCAACGATGTTTGCGGTCGGAAGTGAATCGACGATCCACAGTAGATTCCGGAGGATCGACGCACCGATCGTGCAGTTCGACCCGTCGGATTTGACTACCACTAATCCCAGCAAGTACTTTCCAGGGGTGTATCCATAGAGCCCCTCGAGAAGAAAGACATAGATCAGAATCGCAACCGCTCCGAGTAGCGCCAGTACCAGAAACGCAATATCGCCGAGAGCAGACCCAACGAACACGACTCCACCCCAGAGAAGCCCGACGAGGATTCCGTCGATAAAGAACGCGAGTATCCTGTGTAAGATTACATCTCCAGTTGTCCCGAGTTGTGGTTGCGGATGTTTCTCCATATTTCACCCGTAACTACTCCATATTATATTATTGTTGAAATATTGTAGCAGTTAAGCCGTGTTTATATGATTCTGTAGAGCTTCCATTGAGAATTCTCTTTCATCATCTCGATATCCCAATTAAATGTAATCGACCCATCTGATTCTTTGTTTTTGAAAACAACCATCAATGAAACAACATAGTGTTTATTACGTATATCCACATCGATAGTTTGGATTACATATTTCCCATTGCGAGCAGTATTGTAGGTGGATTTAAAGTTTGTTTTGGCTTCACTATGGGTTACAGCAGTAGCTGCATCGAAATTATTCCGATCGAGCGCGTTGATGTACTGAACGACCGGTTTGGCCAGACTTTTTTTAGCAGTCTCCGACGGTTCTGATTCCCAACTGACTTGTGAATCTGTTGGAGATTCGGAATTCCCACCAATACCTACGGTATGGTGTTCGACCTCACCCACTTTCAATTCATATTTTTGCGGAATATCGTACTGATCGCGGTTGAGGAATAGTTTGGGATCATTCGGAACGGAGGTGCTTGCGGGTTCCAAAACGTTCTCTTCTAACCATCCATCAAGTCGCTCACCAGCGGCTTCCGCGACGAAGTCCGCAAACAAGTCGTAACTAATCGTCCCATTATAATCGTTCATTGATCGGAAGACAGCGGCTAATGTCGTGTCTCCACTACTTGTCCTAATTTCGGCATCGAGAGCGCCTAATAGTGCCCCCGCACCGTATGCCATAGCATGTGTTGGGTCTGATATATCAGACACAGCTTCAGACCACGAAAAATTTGAAACGAATCTATAGAATCGAGAGTACTCGAAAGATCCCAAATAAAGCCCGACCAATTCTTCAAAATACGTCGCACTTGCTTCTTTAAACCAAATAAGGTCATCACCAAGATTGAATTGTTGTTCGAGATGTAGATACTCATGGAACCATGTACCAAGATCTCTCGTCGCAGTAAACTCGCCGATGTCATCTTCTGTCCCATACGCGCGTCCAGCTACATTCTCCTGTGGAATAGTCCAACCGTGTGCTTTCTTGATGCCACCACCTAGTCGGAGTGTTTGGCGAACGTTATGAAGTGACCTAGCTATGGCAACCGGGCCGTGTCCGTCGGGGAAAAAGTCTGGCAGTCCAACAGTATATAATTCGAAATCATCATCAGATAGTCGGACGCGTTCGTGGGGTCCAAATACAACAAATGCCTCGGAATGACGAGAACCAAATCCCTGGTCCTCCAACATTATATCTATCTCTACCGGGATATCCGTGGTAGCTCCATCTGGAATGTCAAGTTCGTCGTTCGGCCGATACTGTGCGTTGAAAGACGCCGGTACGCCGTGAACGTGCGATCCGTATGATGCAAATACCGTTGATTCGTATGTTCCGTAATTGATCCCCGCCCGCTCACCAATCTCAATATCCACAGTGAGGTTTGGAGCGTTTGACTGCCCGTTCCACTTCCAGATACCCTGTCTAATTTCTTCGAAGCCGTCGCTATCTACGTGGTGGAGTGTATCAACACTAGCAGAAAAGGGAGTAAAATCGCTAACGGCGTCCAGAACCAGATTCACAGATCCATACTTCCCGGATGGGGGAATAGAGATGATGTCCAAAGCGGCTCGGAGATCCGCCTCTGTTGACTCTGATCTGGCAAATCGTGCTTCAATTACCACCGGGTCTTTAGGCGTATCATTTTCGAACTTTTGCAGATTAGATGGTTGGTCCGAATCAGAATTTTTGTTTGATGAACCAATAGCAGAACAACCTGCCAACACGCACCCGAGGCCAACAGTCGTCGTACGGAGAAATTGACGCCGTTTTGCCATCCTCAGTAGTTAGTTCTATAACCTGGTTTTGCATAAATCACCGGTAGCCAATTATATTTATCAACTGAATCGTGTTGAACGCGGGTTTGTCGTTATCGTTCCCGACACCAAACAGAGCGAGCGTGTTACTATCGAGATAACAGATGTGGGTGCGAATGTCGCCTTCGCGGAAGTTGTGGAGCGTGTGAGTTATTATCACCAGTGGAAGGCAAACGTAATTGTTTGTACACTCTTACCTAACCTTCGAAGTACCAATCCACGTCTTGTGATGGTCACTCGGTATCATCTTCGCCATCGTGGTTGGCGATCCGCTGCTGGGCGTCGGCGATCGCCTCGACGGCGATGACGAACCGCCACAGAAGGTAGATCACGAGGAGGATGAGACCGGGAAGCACCCCGAGTAACAATCGACCGGCGATAACTATCGAATACGCGAGGAGCAACGCGTACAGTACCACGATCGTAACAAGCCAAGACCGTGAGAGGGCTGGAGAGGACCAATTAGCCATAGAACCGCAAATGGCTACAAACAACTTAGGAATTGCTCATACTGGAGGTTCGGAACGAATGCACTCGCGATGTTCACTTTTCATGGTCAGCCGAACAGTCCCAGCTGTTTCACCCGGTTGGTAGCGCGAGGACGAACGCGAAGAACGCTAACGGTATGACGAAGACCGCAGCGTACCACACCATCGCACCGACGAGCAACAGCCACGTCCCGACTCCGTAGTCAGCCGGGTCCCAATCGAGACCGATCCGCGGCAGCCCCACGCCCGCGACGAGGGGGAGTACGATCACGTATGCGATCGTGAGCAAAAAGACCACGTTCAATAGCGCATTCGAAAGCCCAGCTCCCCCCATACTCATCGTCGCAAACACGAACCCGGTACCGATCACGAACGGGAGCGATAGCCCAACAGCGACGAGGAGGTAACTTGCGATCATCGATCGGGCGGGCGGCAGTCGATCGAACAACGAACGGAATCGGCCGATGAGCAGGATCGGACTCCAGAGGATCGACGCGACGATTCCGGGAGTGAACACGAACGCGAGCGTGTCAAACATCGATCTGGAGGCTTGCGGTGAACCCACGTCTCCACAGTTCGAGGTGGTACATGGGCCATATACGAGTCCGTGCGTGAAAACCGTACAGGAGACTCAAAACACGTTTTGAATAGTCTCACGCCTACTCGTCGTCGACGTTCGGCTGGAAGATGTCCTCGATATTGCACTCGAAATGTACTGCGAGTTTGAAGGCGAGTTCGAGGGACGGGTCGTATCGCTCGCGTTCGATGGCGTTGATCGTCTGGCGGGTGACGCCGACCGCTTCAGCCAGTTCGCCCTGGCTGAGTCCCGCCGCCTCGCGTCGTCGTGGAAGGTCGTTCTCCATGGCGATCAGCGTCGTTTGACGATCCCGTAGGCGACTCCCCACAGTAGGAACAGCCCGGAAGCGAGCAGTACCGCCCCGTTCACTTCCGGCGGCGTCTCGACACGTTCCGCAGCTTCGAGTACGTAGATGGCGGGGATGACCGAGAGTCCAACCACGAACAGGACGCCGAGCGTCAATCCGCTTGCACGGTTGTAGAGATCACTGTCGCGCTCGTCCTGAAGCGGCATCTCGGTGAGTTTTGGTGCGAGAAACGCGATCCCGCCGCCGATCCATACGCCGACGGCATAAACGATCGTTCCGACAAGTTCGCGTCCCGTGCCCATTCCAGCGAGTAATCCGACGATCGAGACAGCCACGATAGCGTATACGACCCCATAGTACACGCGTCGGGCCCGTCCCGGAGCATCCACGTTGGGGATCATGGTGTCAAGCATGCTTTACAGTAAAGCAAACTTTACATGCAAATGAATCTTTGCCTGCTGGCTCACTCTCAGATCGCTCCGAGGAGAATGAGTAGCTCGAGGGCGATCGGCAACCCCAGTGCAGTGATCACGATATCGATTACCCACCATACTAGCCAGTCGCGTACTCGTGGTCCATCGGGACGGATACCGAATCGATCTGGGAGACAGCGAACGATCACCACCCAGGTAACCGCCCACATTGTTGGTCCGGTACAGTTATGCCGTTCATTGAGAGTCATTCGATAGACCTTGGTGAACGGTAACGCACACAGATACTGACACGGAGACGGTCCTCGCGGAGCTCGAACTGACTCGTGGGCTCACGATCCAGATGACGGCGCTCGGGACGCTGGGGCTAGCCGTCGCCGTGGGCGTTCTCGCCGGCCTGTATGAAACGGTTACCGGACAGCCAGTGACGTTTCAGTTTGCGCCCGCCGGCGTCGGCTGGTGGACCGAAGCGGTGAATCTCCTGGTGATCCTGCTGCTCGCGACGGTCATCCTCGTTCCTCATGAGTGGTTACACGGTCTCGCAATCCGGTATTACGGCGGTGAGCCGACGTACGGTGTCGGCCTCGCTCACTTCATCCTCCCGTATGCGTACGCGACGACCGACCACGAGTTCACCCGCGATCAGTTCATCGTCGTTCTGTTGACGCCGCTCGTAGTGATGACCGCCATCGGCGTGCCGCTCATGCTCGTGTTCGAGTGGGAGTGGCTCATCGTGCCGCTGGCTGCGAACGCTGCCGGGGCGATCGTCGATCTCTGGATGACGCTGACGTTGTTGGGCTTTCCCGCCGACGTTCGGCTTGAGGACCACCGCGATGGAGTGAGAATTCTCGGTCGGGAGCGTGATCGACGTCGTCCGCTATCGGTGACTGCACTCGTCTGGGATGCGCTCGCCGGCGCCGCCGTCGCGGCAGTCGGACTGTTGCTCCTGTTGGCGATCGGTGGCCCGCTCGTTCTGGACCGTCTCGGGATCCGATCGTTCACGATAGGCACCCCAGAAACGATCACGTTCCTGTTCGCCTTCACAAGCTCGCCAACCGAGATCTCTCTAAGTGTCGGTCCTGCAGTCTTCATCGTTGGAACCGTGATAGGGCTTTGTTACGCCTTCGTTCGAAGTTATCAACGTACGAGGAGTTGATCTGAAGACATTCAATTGACGCGGTGGCGTAAATCCCATATCTAGAGCTCTTTGACGTTTGAGGAGTGTTGCGAGCAAGGTCGTGGCTGCGCGCGCAGCGACCGGAGGGAGCGAGCACGGAGCGGTGGGTGGGGAGGTGGGGTTTGGGTCGGCGCCCGGCATTAGCAAAAAGGGGTGCGACGACCTGGCTACTCCCACCACCGATCGCGCTCGGGGAAATGGACGGTGCTCCACCCGGTCAGCGCGAGTGAGACGCGCCCCTCGTACCAGTTTCGGGCCGCCCCGTAGATGCGCACTCGTTCGCCCTCGCGCATCCACGGTTGCTTGGACGCCTTCCACACGGTCACTCGAGTCGTTCCACTGTCGTCACTGATGAGTCCGACCTACGCGATCTTCCGATTCGACGGCTCCCACAACGTCTCGATGCGCCCCTCAACCGCCACCTCTCGTCGATCGACGTCCTCGAGCTTCTCGATCGGCACGATCCGTCCCGGCCCCATCCGGAGCTCTTCGAAGACCCAGATGACCGCAGCCATCCAACTCGTTCCACGCACCAACTCATCGGCCACTCGCCGACTGAGCGCCGCCCGCGTCCAGCCACCCAGCTGCTTCGCGGCACATGCACTTTAGGAACGGGCGCTCGCTGTGCGGAGAGCGCCCGCACGCCCGGAATGGTCGGTCGTGAGAGACGCGAGGCGCGACTTTGGGAGCGCCTCGGTGCGCCGGGCGGTAGGCGGCGAGCGGGGCGATCCGTCTCGTCATATCCGTCCAACCGACCTCGACGATCAGTACCAAGTACGATATCTTGGGGTGTCTTCAGTGGTTAACCGATACTTCATGGAGGATATCTTCAGACATGGAATAAGCTGAAACAACTGGTCGCTAAGGAGTTCGAACCTACCGACCAAAGAAAATGTTTCGTCGTACCAACAGAAGAGTGATCACGACCATTGGGACTGATAGGTAGATGATCAATACCTCAAATGGAATATATATTCTCACAGCCCGAATCACACAAACCATTGCCGCTACGAGTGTTCCGTACCAGCCAATAGGCCTTTGCAGATACACAAACCCCGCCAGTATACTAAGTACAATCCCTACCGCACTCCATTGAAGACCAGCGACAGTTTGGGGACTGACCCCGGTTTCAACAACTGGCCCTGATAACTGAGATAGTGCTGCAAACAGGAATGAGAGAGCTGAGAACACCGCTAATACGGCTACAAGACCGAGAACATCTACTGGTGGGCGTCCCTCACCCTTCTTTTCAAAAAGTTTCAAAGGGGTTGTAATCCCGGTGTTGATTTAATAGACACGATACGACGAGGTAGGTAGTTGTAGATCCACGCCACAGACCGTCGGGAGAGGAAGCCCCGTATGGGCCAAAACGTTCAGTACAGCTGATGTACTGATCACCACCGGATCAGAATCTATCATTAGACGAGAATTCCAATAGAACCGGATGGTTCCGTGCGCCCGATGGCAATCCGTTGCGTGTTCGTTTACAATTTTGGCGAGCGTGTTCTTCCCCCCGGAGTTGGCGTTCTGCGAGGAATTCGTCACATCGATTGATACCCTGCTTTTACCGCTGGATCGATATCCGATCGTTTCGGTGATCCCCGAGTGCTGCCGACGAGGTTGTAGAAGTTCGAATAGACTCGTACTCGCGATGGTTGTATGTTTGATACCACACCCGAGATTGGCTCACACGTGTGATATCACATGCATAAATATAGTAGCCGATAGAATTTTTTACTCAGAGATTAATATAGTATCTAATGGATCACCTCAACGAGATCTCCGTCGAAGAACTCCAAGAGGCGCTTGACAATGTTGACGGAAACAAGCCGACACAACGGTTGTTAGCCGCGATCGCGTACAAAAATGGTGTCACGCAAACCGAACTTGCCGAGTGGTACGATACAGAACGAAAAACGATCTATAACTGGCTCAAGCGGCTCGATACTGACGAGCCGTTTGAACAGGCTGTTTCTGATGCTCATCGATCTGGACGAAAGCGGAAACTTTCAGAAACAAAGCAACAAGAGTTTGAGCAAACAGTCCACGAATCACCCCAAGAGGTCGGCCTTGACGCGCCGGCGTGGACGCCGGCGCTCGCACAACAATACCTTGAAGAAACCTACGGCGTTGAGTACTCAGTCCCGAGCTGTCGGCGGTTGTTGAAAGAGGCTGGGTTGAGTTATCAAAAACCACGCCGTTCAGCCGTTGAATCCGACGATGACGAGCAAGACGAGTTCTACAACGAGATCAAAAAAAGCGGCGGGAAATGGACGCCACAGTAGTCTGTATTGATCAAACCAAGAAATCCGTCCAAGTTGAGCCGCGTGCCGCGTGGTTTCCGCGCGGCACGCGGCCGTCTGTCGAATTATCCGGCCAACGGGATTGGACGTGCTTGCTCGGCGCGATCACCGAAGATGGTGATCGCTTCTTCTCTCGGTTCACAGAATACATCACTGCCGATCACGCAAAACATTTCATTTTAGCATTATGTGAAGAATTCAAAGATGACTTGATCGTCGTTCTCGATGGAGCACCGTACTTTCAGGCGTCGGCCGTCACGGACCTCGCGGCCCGTGACGACCTTGCGTTTGTGACGCTTCCGTCGTATTCGCCGGAGTTGAACCCAGTCGAGGAATGCTGGAGACAGCTTCAAACAGCGCTCAGCAATCGTTTCTTTGACTCACTCAACGAGCTTACAACAGCGATTGACACCGCTCTTGAACAACTCTCTATTCCAAAAGTGAGTAACTATTTCTAACATCTACTATATATCCTTATACACCTATTATTACTTAGCGGAGTGTCCACTCTGATTTCGGCACTCATAGATGCATCATGAAAGACATCGAAATTGACTCAAACGAAAAATCGGAATACGAGTGCTTTTCGTGTGGCAAGATCGTGATCGCTGAAAATCGCCCCAGTCAATGTCCTGACTGTGCTGGTGAAATGCGAAATCGACAGGTTTCTGTTGAATAACGATGGTATCACAATCCAACCACTCACAAAGCGAAGAGGGAGCAGTAGCAAAATCCGCTGAGACGGAGATTGAATCAGCCTTGGAGACCGCTCGTCGCCAATTGCAACATGCTGCTGATCACCTCGATATCAATTCGAATGTGGTTGACCGCCTCAAACATCCAAAGAAGGTTCACGAAGTTACGGTCCCGATCGAACGTGATGACGGGACAGTAGAGGTTTTCACCGGCTATCGGGCTCAACACGATAGTGTCCGCGGTCCGTACAAGGGCGGGCTGCGGTATCATCCCGAGGTTACCAGAGACGAATGTGTGGGCCTCGGGATGTGGATGACTTGGAAGTGTGCTGTGATGGATCTCCCCTTCGGTGGTGCAAAAGGGGGAGTTGCGGTGAATCCAAAAAAATTGAGCGATGATGAGACGGAACGTCTCACCCGGCGGTTTGGTGAGGAAATTCGCAGCGTTATCGGTCCGACCGTGGATATTCCGGCGCCCGATATGGGGACGGGGCCTCAGACGATGGCCTGGTTGATGGACGCTTATTCGATGCAGGAAGGCGAAACGGTTCCTGGTGTGGTCACGGGGAAACCGCCCGTTATCGGGGGAAGCAAGGGACGTAATGAGGCTCCTGGTCGGAGTGTCGCCATTATTGCTCGAGAAGCGATAGAGTACTACGAGAAGGATATTAAGACGACGACCATCGCTATTCAAGGCTATGGCAGCGTCGGATCAAATGCTGCTCGCCTCCTTGATGACTGGGGTGCAAACGTCGTCGCTGTCAGTGACGTCAACGGTGGCATATACGATACAAACGGTCTTGACACACATGCGATTCCGTCTCATCACGAAGAACCAGAGGCGGTGATGCGTCACGATGCGCCGGAAACGGTTACGAACGCAGAATTACTCGAACTCGATGTCGATGTCCTGATTCCAGCTGCGCTCGGTAATGTACTGAAAGTCGAAAACGCTGAAGAGGTAATGGCGGACATTATCGTTGAAGGTGCAAACGGTCCAACAACGAGTGCGGCAGATCAGATATTTACAGATCGAGGGATTCCGGTTATTCCAGATATTCTCGCGAATGCAGGTGGCGTTACCGTCAGTTACTTCGAGTGGTTGCAGGACATCAACCGCCGAGCATGGTCGCTTGAACGGGTTCACAATGAACTCGATGAAGAGATGTTGAAAGCGTGGGATGTGGTCGAAACGGAATTTGCTAATCGTGATGTGACGTGGCGAGATGCTGCCTATATTGTCGCACTCTCGCGAGTCGCGGAGGCCCACGAGGTACGAGGGCTGTGGCCATAGTAATGGGGCACCTCGAATAATCACTTGGCAGTGGTCTTCATCGATCGTTTTGGGTTGAATCTACTTCGGTAAACCCCTAAGTTTGGCCATCTTAGGCCTATTGGTCGGGAACCCTCGACGGTTTGAATATTCATCGTCGAAGTTACCCACCGAGCTATCGCCACGCGCCCGCGAGTGTGCCGGCACCAACGACACTGACGAACGAGAATCCAAGCACGACTGTGAGAACGTCCGGATTCGAAAACCCAGCGGTTGCGATAAACAGCGCAATCGCGGCGTTGCGTGCGGCCGTCGTGGTCGCCAACACCTCACGCCGTTCCCGGACCGGCCCCCCAAAGAGGTACCCGAGTGCTAATGAGAGACCGACAGCGACCGCCGAGATGGCGAGCATCTCTGTTCCGATGAGCGATCGCAACTCGCCGCTATAAACTACAACTAAGAGGACGATCAGTCCGACGAACGAGATGTCGGACAGTCGCTGTATGGGCGCGTACATCCGGTCACCGAATGCGGGATACAGGTAGGATAACCCAAGCCCCGCGAGTAGTGGTACAATCTGAATTTCCAGCACCATCCGTCCGATTGCGACGGGATCGACGACGACATCACCGGGTGCGAGCACTACCAGTGAGATTGGGATCGTCACAACCGACAGGAGACAGAGAATTGCCATCAGACCGCTGGCAAACGCGATATCACTGTCCGACATTTCGGCAAATTTTGGGCCGAACGGTGCGCCGGGCGAGACGGCAAGTAACAGGAAACCAGTCGCGTACGCCGGGCCGACCGGAACCATTCGGATGAGAAGGTAGGCGACGACCGGGACGGCTACGAGATTCACCACGAGGGATTTGCTCAACAGTTGCCGGTCACGGAGAGCACCGAACAGTTGTGTGACCGAGAGTTTCAGCCCCATCGAGAACATCGTCGAGAGAACAAAGACCGTCGTTACAATCTCAACGACTGCATCTCCAGATATCGCCTCCATTGTCGGTCGTACAGTCGCAAGTTCGAGGTAGTACCATTTGTTAGTGGCGTATCGAAGATCTAGAAGTGGTTCCCATTGATTCATTCACCCTCTGTATCTTGTACTCTATTTCTGATAAGACTCGGGTAGATCAACTGGCGTACTGGTGCGTGAGTCTCCTGTACTGAGTGATTCGTGAGTCCTCTGAACAGACCGCAGTCATGTCAAAACTCATCCGCTACTGAATTTTTAATAGAACTGCCACTCCCACACTGTCTTACTCCCCACTATCGATATACTCATTAATTAATATCGGTACAACCACACCGACACCCAGTATCACAGCAACAGAAAGCCATGGTGGCGGCTCAGTTACGCTATCAAGCCCAAACAACAGCACTATCGCCAGTGCGATAAATCCGATTCCGACCTTGTTTTCGCGGGAGACCATAGAGTCAAATTTCTCGTGCATTCGATAAAACTGGATCGCCAGTCCACCAAGACTCGCGCCAGATTCTCTACCCTCGTTGGGTTGATCGACTTCGGCATCATGTTTGGCGATCGTTAGCACTAACAGCGTCGCAATCCGTCGGCTGTGGTCGATGACGGATCGTTGCCCACACGTCACCGACGCTGTTCCGACACGGAGGAATTCAACGTGGGTTGAATGGGTGACGCATCGTCGATCACGGTGAATCTCTCTTCCATGTCCTCACCAGAAATGGTGGCGCGAAGGCGGACTCATAGGTCGACATCTTCTCCCGTCTTCGCATCGACGTCGAGGGGTGCAGTCCAACCACGGTGGAACACTGCGAGCTGGACGATCGAGTTGAATGCCACGTCGCTTGGCTCGTGGACGAGAACCCGTTCGTTAGGAACCGGCGTCGTCGACGAGGGTGTTGACGAGAAGGTGGGCTTCCCTGTCCTCGACGTCCGCTATCACCACGTCTTCAGCACCGTGATCCTGAGCGAAGCGTTCCGCTTCGAACCGTTCGTAGTCGGGTGATACATCACCAAATGTGTCTGTACCGTTCATCATTATCACACGAGTGCACCGTAGAGCGCCTCAACCATTCAGGTGCACAGAAACTCCGCGCTCGTTAGTCTTAACCAACACTACGGAGTGAACTGTCTCGTTGTTGGTTAACTGTGAAACCGGATGCCGAGGCGCCGGCCGGTCGTCGACGTCCAATGGGTCGGCGGATTCCTGCGAACGTCGATCTCCGCTGTTTCGTCTGTCGAAGTGTGGATTTGTATCCTCTCAGGGAGTCTCCGTCTGATCGACGGTGATGGTCAAGTCGCCCGACTCGTAGTCGGCGTCAAAGTCGACGACGAACGCGTCTGATTCGTAGGCGGCGTGGTAGACGCGATGGCGCTCGAGCGAGCCGGTCGCCTTGAAGTGAAAGAACACCGCCGCGGTGTAGGGCTTGCTCTGTGTCTCGATCTGTGTCCCAACGGAGGCGGAAAGGACAATCTGTGGAGTTTCCGTATCGATACTTGCTGCGAACATTTCGCTTCTTCGACAGTCGTTTGTGAGTGGATCGGCGTTTCCCCAGTCAACACGTTCACCGGCCTTGCCGTCACGTCGGTGAACAGGACGTCTTTGAACGTGCGTGTTCCGAGGACATCCTCGGGTTCCAACTCGCAATCGTCGAATGGATCGTCGTCTGATTGTTTAGTCACCAGATCACGAGCCTATGTCGGGCTCGTCTCTTTCAGCCAAAAAATAGCTACTCTCTCAATGTGAAGCACGTCGAGACCAACTTCCGAGAATGCCGTATCCATAGAGCGAACAGCCAACAAGAGGGATTATTATCTATGTGAATGCAACTCAATGCATGGTCGGTCAGGTTCCGCCGACGGAATGGTTGACTGAGACACTATTTGCGTACAATCAGGTACTCTTAGATTTATTTTGGTTTGTGGTGGGACTAGGAATCGTCTATCTCGTAGGGCAGATATTTCTCATCCCACTTGCGGTCCGAGTCGTTCGCTCCCGTAATCGAAACAACCCGACCATCCAGTCCGCAACGGAGACGTACTTACGGGTGGCTCTGATCGGGATTGCAACCCTCACTGGCATGATCGCTGCAGGGTATGGCCACGTACTTGCTGACACGGCAATCATCATCGCGGCCATCACATTCGTCTTCGGAATCGCCGGTCAGCAAGTGTTTGGGTCGCTTATCAGCGGGATGTTTCTCGTCGTCGATCCCGACTTCAACGTTGGTGACTGGATCGAATGGTCAGGGGGACAAGGGACGGTTGAGGCGGTCGATTTTCGTGTCACACGGATCCGAACACCGGACAATGAAACCGTTACTGTTCCGAATACTGAACTCACAACGAACGCGCTAACCCGTCCATACGGACGAGATATATACAGAATTACGGAGGAGGTCTAACGTCGCCTACTACGAAGACACCGAACAGGCCTTGTTGGAACTCCAACAGATTGCTGTGAATCACGAGTCGGTTCTTGATGAGCCGGAACCGAAGGCCCGGATCGTTGACCTCGGAGAAAACGCAATCACGGTACAAGCGGAGCTGTGGATCGATGAACCTTCGAACAGCGATATTTTGACACTGCGATCTGATTTTCGACGTCTGGTGAAGCGTCAGTTCGATGAGGTGGGCCTCACGCTTGCTCCCCCCTCCGCACAGCTACTTTCTGGTGAAATTGCTGTGGAGGAGCGTACAGTCGAGTCGCCAGCCACGGATGGCGAGTAAGCTTTGTTGAATCATCCGGCAATTGAGATATTCTAATGATTCCGGTTAGTACAGAGCACTAACGGGTCGATCAGTACAGATGATTCTCCTATAGCTCGATTTAGTATTCAAGACTCACAAAAAGTCAGGTAGAGGGAGTACTTCTCCGCCAGCATTTTTTCCGACTAGAAGATTAGACCGGTGTATGTCCCCGTCTCTCCGTTCCAGCCTTCTGGGCACTCAACAAACTAGCCGCCACCGGTATAGAGTACTAGGCCTTGCTCTCGGAGTCTTTGTGACCTCCTTTGTGGCGTATTCGCTAGGGATCTTCTCCGTCTCGGGAGGACTTGTCTGGATTCCAATGTATGCGGTGATCGTCGGGATGATTGCGGGATGCTGGGTAGGCTACTCTCAAAGTGGGCTTCTGTCCGCTTGGGTAGTCACATACACGTCGTTGCTGGGGTATCACGCAGACCATGCTGTGTCCCAGTTGTCGGGCTTCACCGAGCAATTCGTATATTTTGTTCGCCCAGATGGTCTGGTGTTCCTCGGAGTTGAAGCGATAGTATTCGGCACGTTTGCGTTCCTCCTCGGTTCTCTCATGCGTTGGGGAATTCACTTGTTGCGAAGTGAGACGACCCTCTCTCCTTCCAACAACGGGTAATCGATACATTCGCACCTTTCACTGACCAGCTGTTTCTGCTCATTACATGTTCGAAAAATAAAATTCCAACAGAGTCTTCGCGGCAAAGGATATGAAAAAGCGAGCGTAGAGCTAGGGACGCCTGGCCGCAAACGGGGACCGTAGGAACGTTTGATCCTCACGCTCAAGTGGGCCTGTTTTCCTGCTCCACCACCAAAGAGCTCACAGCGGAACGGATCTCCGCGAGTCATGATCAGGATTTATACAGATCGGGGAGAAGCATCCCCATATGGCCGCCCTGAAGTCCCTCCGCCCAGCCGTTAATGCACTCGTTCGAAATCCGATTCTCGCCGTATTGATCGGGTTGTTCGGCGTGGTACAGTTGCCGCAGTTCGCCCTCCAGTCCTCGCGACCGTTGGTGGCGTCGATCGTTTCGCTCGGGATCTCGGGGGCCATGATCTTGGTGGCTCCGTTCTTCCAGGGCGGGATCCTCGGGTTGGCCGACGAGGCGCTGACCGGTCGGACGAGTTTCGATCGATTCGTCTCCTCGGGCAAAGCGAACTACGTGAGTCTCCTCGTCGCGTATCTCGCCGTCTTCGCGGTGAATCTCGTGATCGGATTCGTCGCGATGGTCGGCGTCATCTTCGGCGGGATCGGGTTGTTCGCGGGCGGTGGGGAGCCGAACCTTGCGGTGCTCGGTGTGCTCGTCGTGATCGGGCTCCTGTTCGCGCTCGCGTACCTCCTCGTGTCGTTCTTCATCCAGTTTTACGCGCATGCGATCGTTCTATCGGAGACCGATCTCGTCGAGGGGTTCAAACGGAGCGTGAGCCTCGTTCGCCATAACCTCGTGAGCGTGCTCGGCTATACCGCGATCCTCCTCGTTGGGAGCGTCGTTCTCGGCGGGGTGAGCGGCGTCGCCTCGCTGCTCTTCACGCCACAGACGACGGGACTCCCGCTGCCGGATCCCTCGACCGCCGTGCTGGTCGTCGCAGCGATCGTCTACGTCGTCTCGATCGCGGTCCTCGGCGGCTTCTACGCGACGTATTCCGTCGCGTTCTACCGGTCGATCGAATGAAGTCTCACCACCGGTTCCTCATCGCTGCGATATTCGTCGGCGTCTCTGCAGCTTTGAGTGTACTTGCGGCGCCGGAATTGCCGACACGAATGGCGACACACTGGAACGCAGCGGGCCAGCCCGATGGTACGATGTCGAAGCCTGCTGCACTCGTGTTGATCCCTGCGATGACCGCCGGTCTGCTCATCGTTTTCGCACTCATTCCACGTGTCGATCCGCTTCGAGCGAACATCGCCTCGTTCCGTTCCGTATATGACTGGTTCGTCGTCGTGTTCACCGCGTTCATGACGGTCATCCACGGTGGAATCATCGCGTTCAACCTCGGCTACGAATTCGACTTCACACTGCTCGTCCTGGCAGCTGTCGCGGGCTTGTTCTATTACGTTGGAGTGCTCCTCACGCACGCGAAACGCAACTGGTTCGTCGGCATTCGGACACCCTGGACACTCTCGAGCGACGAGGTCTGGAACCGAACCCATCGTCTGGGCGGTCGTCTGTTCAAACTCACCGCACTCGTTGCCCTTGTTGGACTCTTGTTCGGTGAGTACGCGATCTATTTCCTCGTGGTACCTGCCCTCCTCACCGCCGGAATCACGATCGTGTACTCGTACTATCTCTACGAGCAACTCGAACGCGACTCAGAGCGAGACCCTACGAACTCACCGTGACTCCATCCGCTCAAAGCGTAGATGGCGAAACGATCGACTGGAAACTCGACGTCGACGATTCCGCCCTCCTGCTCGCGCTCGCGTACGTCTTTCCGAGTGTCTTCGGTGGCGCTATCGTGCTGGTCTGCGGACTGCTGATATGGCTCATCGGAGCGGCACTCTGGGCCGGTGATTTCGGACGCGCCATCGGGATCGTCGTCGTTGCGGTACTTGCGCTACTCTCCCGGCGCTATCTCCCGGCCCTGCTCGAGACAAACGTGGCGACCCCGTTCTTTGAACGATTCTCACGTCGTGGACTGCTCGTCGGAAGTCTCCTCGGTGCACTCGCTCTCCTCGGGAGCGTGCAGGTGCATTCTTTCGCACCATACGCGGTGTTCATCGCCAGTTGCGTTCCGCTCGTCCTCACAGCCGCATTTCCGACGAGTGGGCACGCAGCTGTGACGATGGAAACCCTCGTCGTCGACGATACCGAGATACACCTTCAAGAAGTACGGACGTTCCGGACTCTTTCGGTAGACACGTTCGCGGTATGCCGGCTCTCGTATCGCCGGGGGACACCGTCTGCGCCTCGTATCATCATACTCCCATCTGACTACGTCAATGTGGTTGCGGGTCTGATCGAGAGTGTTCGGGAGTCCTCGAGAGAGGAACACACGACGATCGACCGGACAGAACGGTTCATTGTCGGTATCTTCGGACTAGGAATGGTCGCGATTGGCCCACTTCTCTGGTTGGCCCTTCCGCCAGGGGATGGACAGGTAATTGCACTGTATGCTGGAGCGATGTTCGGACTCTTTGGGGCACTACTGCTCCGGTACGCGTACACCGCATGAAGACTTAGATACAACGTGTCGTAGTACCTTCGACCATCCCAAGGACTCGATCTACCTTCTTTTCGAAAAGTCTCCAAGGACTTGTACTTGGTATATTCATTCATCAATATGTTGAAATCCTCAGTGGTTGATAGTTTTGTACCTCCAATCGTTCGGTACAGGGAATTCACCAATCAGGCGATAGAGGAAGCTAGCGGTAGCGATCAAGACGACAACTGCCAGATACAAGAACTGTTGAACTCACCCCAGAGATTTTACTGATTTCGTCATATGGGAAGGTATGAACCGACGTGCGCTCCTCACTAACCTCGCGATTGTGCGTTCTTTCTCGTGTCCGGGTGTGTTCGTGAAACGGAGCCCGCCGAAACTGAAAACGAGACTGCGGAGTCCGCACAGGACCATGAGCCAGCAAAAACCAATAAAACGGAAGCCGACATAGAAAACACTGAGGGCGAAGGGTCTTCCCCAGACAGGGAGATCGAGGATGTCGAAGACATTGAGATCGTTCTCACCAATTATATAACCTCGAAACGGAGAGGCAAACTCACGCTCACGTCGGATACCAAGACAACCGCCGAAGAGGAATTCGAAATAGAGATAGAGGATCAACAATCAATTGAGACAGAGATCACCGAGACCGGCCAGTACGAACTGTCAGTCACGACCGAGGCAGGCTCTGAGACATCGTTTCCATTCAGTATAGACGAGTATGATCTGAACGCGGGATCGAATCTCATCGTCGAGTTTGATGATAAGGAAATTATGATTATGATGCAAGAGTAAGTGAAACATCGCATCTCACTTCTAGATCCGTAGAAACAGTCACAGCATACTCGATCAATGATCTCCCGTAACACCCTACAGGACCACAGCCCACCATCTGAGACGAGTGCCGTTGTCATTGCGAACGTACTTCCACTCGTTGGTGTGGTCGCGTTTGACTGGAATCTCGCAGCTCTTGTCTTCCTCTACTGGCTCGAACTCGGGATCATCTCGTTTTGGGCGCTGTTGAAAGCGGTGTTTGCAGGACGACCGTCCGAATTCGATTCAAATCCCCTAATTGGTGGTGCGCTGGCACGCAAGCGAACGGCGATCCCGGTCCCGTTCACTGGTCTCGGGATTCAGCTGTCGACGCTCCCTGTCCTCGTCGTTGCTGTCCCTGTCCTCTCTCTCGTTTGGTTCTTCGTCGGAGTCACCACCATCGGTGTGATTGGCGCTAAAATACCCGAACAGAGCGCGCTTGAGCTGGTAGTGCTTTCTTCGTTCGGCATCTTTCTCAGTCAAGGAGCTTCGACGCTCGTCGAATACTTTTATCAGGGAGATTACCGCGATCACAGCGCTCAGACGGCGATTCAGGGGATCTTCATGCGTGGTGCGGTGATCGGGGTCGGCGGGCTGCTCACGGCGACGTTCGTCGGGCTCGCCGCGGACTCGGTATCTGGTGATGATCCGATCACGGCAGTCGATCCGACGATCGTGGGCCCGCCGATCTTGGTCGGAATCGTTCTCGTGAAGTTCAGTTTCGACCTCGGCGGTCTGTACCGTGACCGACTCGCCGCTTTCGATGAGTCGTCTTCCTTTGAACTCGGATGGGCATACGAACCACCAACTCACGAACCGATCGAATCGGTGAATACGGTGAACGAGCGAATTCGGCCGTCCGTTTTCGGCAGGCTGTTCGGCGGCCTAACTCCCGCAAACGTCAGACGGCATCCTGGTGTGTTGTTCGTCGGTGGATTCATCCTTCTGATTTCGCTCCTCTTTGCTATGGGCCGCGTTTGGGACATCGTTCTCAGCCTCGTCGGCGTCAGTCTCGTCGTTCCAATAGGGCTTCTCATGGTCGACTATGGGTTACGGTACGGTGGTGTCGTGTTCCGTGTGTCCGACGAGGCGATCGTCGCGTACGATAGCCTGTTCCGGACGCGATTGTGGCGGATCGAACCGTGGGACGAACGCGGCTTGCGGGTTGAACGAGATCGACTCCACGAGTGGATCGGCACGTCAACGATCGTCATTGAGAGTGCTGATCGAGAACTTCGGGTCCCACACGTGTATGACCCTGCACCGATCATTGACATGTTCGATCGACAGCCAACGGGTCTAACCACGAGAACAAGTAAATGACGGGGAACCTAAACTGATACAGAAGAGATCCATTCTTTGCTGTCCCGAATCGGGCTGCGTACTTCAGCATTCATGCGGATGATCTCATCCGACTACTCTACTGAATGAATAGGTAATTCGACAGTGAAGATCGCGCCGTTGGGATAATTATCTTCAACCCATACGTTGCCATCGAATTGGTCGGTTAAGACCTGGACGAGATACAGGCCAATACCAGATCCTGGACTGTCTAACCCCTTTTGTCCCTTTCCGAAGATTTGTTCTTTCTGGTTGTCAGGGATACCCGGCCCATTATCTTCTATCCGGACGCGAACGGTTTCTGGATGCTCTTCACAGGTAACTGTGATTTCGGGAGTCTCTTTGTCGTTGTGTCGGACGGCATTTTCGAGGATGTTTCGGAAGATCGAAGAAAGCATCTCGTTTGCCAGTACCAATACGTCGGGAACGTCACCTGACACCTGAAACCGGGCGTTTGGGAATGAATCTCCGACAGCGGCGAGTTCCGCATTAAGAATCGACCGTAGCTCAACCTCTTCTAATTCAACAGTCCCATCTTCTGAAAGCGATTCAACGAAATCTCTCGCTACCTCTGTGAATTGAATCACATGTCGAGATTTCTGTAAGACACGGTTGAGGGGTTCTTGTCCATCTTCATCGATATGATCTTCAAGGATCTCAGCCCATCCGAGAATCACAGCCATATCGTTCCGGATATCGTGCCGGACTACGCGATTTAGGGCTTCTAGCTGTTCGGTTCGTTCTTCGAGCTGCTTCCGGTACGATTCTCGCTCAGTCACGTCGGTAACTGTTACTAATTGGCCAGTCGTTACCTCGCCAGCCATGAATGGTGTGCTTGACACGTCATAGTATCGCGTCTCGCCGCCCTGAGGGATTTCCATCACTTCTTGTTTGGTGAGATGAGTTGCAAGTGCGGTATTCACAGCATCAAGCGGTTCACCAACCGATCCCTCAAGAGAGGGGAATAGTTTGCGAGCTGCATGGTTGTAATCTCGGACATAGGTCTCCTGATCGAGGAAAATCGCCGGTTTGTCCGACTCACCGGTGAGTCGGATCGCTTCAAACCGTTGTCTGTAGAAGAATAGCGTTCCAACAGCAAAGAGCGCGACACCGGGTGGCTCATACATTAACGGGAGGAGCCAGTCGACGTGACCGCCGATGATCGTTGCGACAGCAGGGAGGCCTGAAAGCCCAACAAGAACCACGATCGGGCGACTGTCACTGCCAGTATGATAAAATCGCTCCATGAGCATGAAGAATCCCACAGCGATCGCGGCATATGACAGTCCTAGAACGATCCAGTAGAGCAGTTCGTGGTGAATAACGAGGTGCGGAAACGGGTTAGTGGTCCATTCGGTTGTGAAATAGAGATCGTGGAGTGGATTCGTGATTTTGAGAGCAGTAAAAAAGAGGAAGATCCCGAGGATGAGATTTCGGAACGGTGCGTGTCGCGGTGGGCGGCCGGTATAGGCAGCACAAAAGTAGAGCCACGCCCCGACAGCGACGAACGCAAAGACGAACCCGAAAATATAGAATGCGAGCTTTCCCTGACGCGATGGTGAGATGAGGTAGCCGAGGTACCCGCCAGCCCACAGAGCAACTGATCCGAGGAAGACTACGAGTCCCTCTCGTGTCCCTTGGTGCTGGATCGCTCGTGCCTGTGGAATTGTCGCCACGCAGGCAAGCGCAGACAGCGCGAAAATTATGATGTGAGCGATTAGAAGAGGCTCCATCATTCAGTTGTAAGCCAGTTATCAGGCTGTCAAATAACTGTTTGGAAGAGTGCTAAATTCAGAGAGTAGTTCTACTGGCTCTGTTGAATTCTCTTCTTCAGACATGAACTCAGCTAAAACAGCTGGTCGCGGAAGGGTGCTTATTGAGTAAGGAATTCAACGCTAAAGTCGGGTGTTAAACTGATAATTAGAGATTCGCTCTTTTCACCAGTAGGGGACCACTGAGTCGTATGGCTCCCACTTTCTTGATCTGTTTCTATCGCTTCGAATTCAACTTGTACCTCATACGTTCCTGGAGGAGCGACATCAGTGAGCGTTGAGCGATAGCTCTCTGTCGGCGGTGTCTTCGTTCTTGTATCGTACACGGTCCTTGATTCCGAGAAGAACCCGCTTTTTCCCTGAATGGTAATTTTCTTCCATACCGCTTGGTCAGTCTGATTTGCAACCTGAATATTTCCACTCTCAGTCCGGTTGCACAAGCATCCCGAAAGAGGAAGAGCGACAGCAAACGAAGCAAGTACTGACCGTCGATTCATAACATGATACTCCACAGTCCATTACTAAGTGGTTGTCTGTATGGAGCAAATTGAGAGACTCAGGCGATCATCTCAAATTAGAACTACCGGTCACGGCCAGTCAGACTCAATGCCGACGAGATCGGCGCTGGTCCTCCAAAGTCGCTCTCGATTCTCCGGGTCGGCTGCTGCTTTGGAAGGGGACGTGGGTCCGTTCCCAGTGACGTAGGTACCAGTTTGCTCTCCGAACTCCGGAGCCGTGACGAGTTTGCAGAGTCGCCGAGCGCCTTCCTGCGGAGTGGTACCAATACCAGGGATAATGGCTGCGGCACGTATCATAATACGTGTCCAGATGGGGGAATCACGGAACAAGTTCGTGGATGGAACAAAGCCAGGGTGAAAGCAGTTCGCTGTGATCTCGGTGTTGTCAAGTCGATCTGCAAGTTCGAGTGTGAACGCAATTGTGGCCAACTTCGACCGAGCGTACGCTTGGAGGGAATCATAGTCGTTCGTGAATTGTAGATCGTCGAAATCGAGTGTGGCGCGGCGATGGATGTCTGAGGCGGTGACGACAACTCTAGAGGGTGCCGAGATTCGAAGCCGATCGAGTAGTTCGTATGTCAGAAGATACGGGGCGAGCTGATTAACCGCAAACGTGAGTTCGAGACCGTCTTCGGTTTCCGTTCGATTGCGAGATGAGAGTCCAGCGTTGTGGACGAGTGCGTCGATCCGGTCATACGTGTCACGGAGTTCCGCACCAAGCGAACGAACAGTTGCCTGCGTTGCGAGGTCAGCTTGGTGAAATCGAATATCGCCGTCGAGCGCGGTCGCGTCAGCGACGAGCGTCTCACCGCGCGTCCGATCTCGACCGATAACCGCAACGGTAGCCCCCTGTGCAGCGAGGTCCGATGCAGCGATGCGACCAATGCCGCTCGTTCCGCCGGTCAGCACCACGATGCGCGGTGTGTCCTCACTGGCTGTCACGTATGGTTACAGGATTCAAACGGCAGCTCCGTGTGAATTTCGGTAGCCTGTGCGATCGGAGCAGGTGGTCGTACCCTCACAAGCGGTAGTTACTTTTGCCAGGGTTCAACACGTCAGATTATGACATCTCCACAACAGTATGAACTCTCTGCGATTGATCTCTCCGGAAGCCAATATACCGTCGAACAGACTGGGCGTGATGGAAACTTCCGCCCCGAGTATGAAGCGAGGAATGTTACAGGTGACACGCTTTTTCGCACCACGTACCAGATGTACGAGGGAAAAGACGAGTTTCCATTCGTCGATGCCGATGGGACTGAGATCTGTCGTGTGAAAGCGGTCGATACGTGGGATATCGCTGGCGATTACCTTCTCACGGACAGCCATACTGACGAAGAACTCGTTATCTTCGACAATGACCTTTCGTTGTTGCAAGACACGTGGCGACTCCGCGACGCTGATGATGGATCGCTTCTTGCCGAGATCAGCTCACGTGGCGCACTCTTCACCCTCGCACGAAAAATCCTGCCAGCCGGCCAAGGAATCGCTCATAAGTACGAGATCGCCGATTCAGAAGGCAATCGAGTCGGCTCAATCAAGGGTGAATTCGCGTTATTTGACTTCGATCAGTACGAGATTACGCTGACCGATACGAGCTCGATCCCAACAGAGCCGGTCGTGATCGCAGCGATCGTCATCGATGCGATTCAGGGGAATTGAATCCTCGGCACAAACCTCGGTTCACGACACAACCCCCTCAACGTAGATGTGGGCATAGGCGCTTGCCCACACGATAGAAAGTAGTTCACTGATACTCGATGAGATCATGCTCAAAACCGGGTTCAACGAAGCCAAACTCGTGCCCATCTCGGGGAAATATGTTGGCAGATAGAGGCTAACTGCACTTCCGATAGCGATCAGTCCGATAAGTACGAACTTTCCTCGGTAGTTCGTCGTGATGCGCCAGCTCACTCGGAGTGATTTGAGCGGGCCGTACTGACCGATAACGCATGCTTCAGGTGCAAACCAGAACTTGAACAAGAGGAACAGAAACGGCACGGCGAAGGTGATTCCACCGATCGCTGCAGCGACGGGGAATCCTACGATCTCTACGGGGTTCCCTGGAAACATACCGGCCAGAACCAGGAGTGGAAGAAACACGAGGAACGGGATCGTCATCGCGGAAAACACGACGAAAAGTATGACGCCGACTAACGCCGGTGTTCGAGAGAGGCTTCGACGGAGCCCATCGCGTATCGTGACGGGGTCGCCGGTCAGTTCCCCAGCGACGATCGTTCCCACGTAAGCGCGAATCAAGACGATGAACGCAAACGACGTTAATACCTCGAACACGCCGATTGCAGGCATCGGGAGGAGGTTGATGCCGTCCGTCTCGAGAAGGCGGTTAGCGAGGATAATCACGACAGCGAAACCGAGGATCGACGGATAGGATCGAAACAGGCGAACCGACCACACGAGCGCATCGAGGACGGTTCGATTGGTGGTGATCGTCTCGATGTTGCGGCATTCGAGACACCCACAGCCATCGACGTCGTCTCTAACCTTGATCGTCGGTGCCACGTCACCTGTGGTTGTGTCGGCGGCCGAAGAAGTCCTTCGGACCGTTGCGTCGTTATGTTCACTCATTCCGCAGTAACGAACTGGGAGATTGATTCGCCGGCGGCGAGCAGAATCGACGGGGGACCAAGCAACGAGGCAAAGGATTTGAACGCGCGTTTGAGACTCGGCCGGTCGTCCTCAGTACCGAGAAAAAGCAGCGTCGGATCCTCCGAAACGACGAAGACGTTCATCTCACGGCCCTTCTCCGAATAGCAGGTGTCGGTGACTGCGATCACGCCAGCTGATTCGAGCTTTTCCAAGTGATACGTAACGTTCTGTATGCTCTGATCAAGTTGTTCAGCGATCCGCGACGGCGTCGCCGGCTTCTCATTGAGCAGCCGAAATATCTCGTAGGCGGTTTCGGAAGACAATGCTTCGATCACGTCTCGTGTCGCGTTGTCGTCGAGACTCAGGACGGCTGGGGTATCGCTACGTTCGACAGTGGCGTCAGTTTGTGTGGGGAGGAGTCGTGCCATACGTTCGGGTTGGTTCTTTGGGTGGTAGGCGCGGGGGTCTGATTTGGTCGGGGATCGTTCGAAACTGTCGTTCGTATTTGTTGGCAGGTGTTTATGTTGTTTCCGGGACAGCTGGTGAGACAGCGATTAATCGCATATAGTAGGCCGTATACACGGTATAGAAGTATGCGAAGCCGATCGCGGAAAGGGCGATTCCGAGCGGAAGCAAGAAAGCGATCGGAATCCCGAGATCGATCGGTAATACCTCAGCAGGGCCAGCGTCCGATATTGTCATTTGGATTAGGTATTCGGGAATGAAGAAGACGTTCATGAGGACGACCCACGCCAGCGAGAATCCAGCGACGCTTTTCAGGTTCGAACGGACGATCCAAACACTTCTCCGGAATGCATCAGTGACGCTCTTGTTCTCAATGACTATCGCGGTGTCGTAAAATTGCACGAACATCATAACAACGAGAATCGACATCAGCCAAATAAGCAGAGAAATGACGCCTGCGACGAACGCAGCCATCTCGTTAATTGCAGCGAGTGCCATCGACCCGATACCGAGGACGAACCCGATGAATCCGAGTCCGATAGCCGTTCCAAACACGAGTAGCACAAATAATACACTTGCAAGGAGCAGTCGGAGGTAATGAGTCCGGGCTGCAGTGAAAAAGTGAGTAAACGATGCGTCTGCTCCATCGATCGCAGCTCGGGCAGTGCCGATGAACCCGCCGATAACGAAGGGGAAGACGATCAACCAGGCGAGCGACATGCCTGCCGAGAGAAATGGTGATTCAATGAGGCGATCGACGTATTGCAGCTGGCTGCCCGCCCCGACGAGGAGGCCAGCGACGAGCAGGATCGGATTCGCTCGGAGGGCGGTGAATCCATCTTTAAATGCGGAGACTGTGACCATCGTATCTACGGATTACCGCTATCACATATTAGGTCGAACGTAGTATCAAAACCAGATTTAACCATTTTGAGACCTTCTGTCATCTGTTTCGTGAATACGACGCAAAGCACAGTTCCGATTTGAGATATCGAGATTTTGAAATATCCTGCTTGGAGATACTGACTACTCGTGATAATACGTTAGCATCATGAATTGTTCAAGCAGAAGATCACGCCCCACATGCCTCCAAGCGTCGAAATATCTTCATCGGGGACTGGAGGTGGTGTTTAGTTAAGCGTGCAAGGTGAGGCGGGAGAATTTCTTGCTGGTTCATGACAGAAATCGCCCGCCTCAGCGGTAGTAGAGAGTGGATTGATTTGGATTTTGTGGAGCGCGAGCGGACATCCGAGCCAGCGATGGCGCTGGGTATTCAAGTACACGTTGCGAGGCTTTCACTGCCGAATACCGTCGATTTGCTCGATGCTCTGGGTGTCCAACGGTCGCGGAAAGCGATCCACGATTGGATGCAGAAAGCCGAGTTACAGCCAGACTCTGGGCGGTCTCCGAATCAGATCGCGCTCGACGAAACAGTGATTCGGATCAACGATCAGCAGTTCTGGCTGTACGCCGCTGCTGATCCACAGACGAACAAACTGCTTCACATCCGCTTGTTCTCGACGACTACGACCGCTCTCACCGAGATGTTCCTCCGCGAACTTCAGCAAAAACACGATGTCGAAACTGCCGTCTCTCTCGTCGATGGCGCTCAACACCTCCAAACAGCACTACAACGAGCTGGGCTCCGATTTCAGATGCGTCGCCACGGAAATCGGAACGCTGTCGAACGGATTTTTCGAGAACTAAAACGACGAACATCGTCGTTTTCGAACTGCTTCAGCCACGTTAAACCTGAAACCGCCGAAACGTAGTGCAGAGTTTCGCTCGCTGGCATAATGCTCCAAACTAAACACTACCCCCCTGCACCCACCGTAGGTTTAATATTGTAGAATCGAACTCATTCGACGATGACCACAGCAGCTGAGAGGGTGAGACGGCGGCTTCGCGGGGTCGCCGTCGGCCTCCTCACCCCGTTCGACGAGGAGGGCGCGATCGACTACTGGAAGATCGACGAGAACGCGCAGGCCCACTACGACGCCGGCATTCGTACGTTTCTTTCGGCCGCCAACATCAGCGAGTACCACTCGCTCTCACAGGACGAACGGATCGGCGTCGTCGAGCGGAGTCTCGACGCGGTGCCGTCGGACGCGTGCGTACTGGGCGGGGTCGGAGGGAGCCTCGAGGACGCCCGCGAGCTGATCGAGGGGTACGATCGGGCCGGCGTTGACGCGATGATGGTGATGCCCCCCGATCACACCTACGTCCACGAGCGAGGACTCATCGAGTACTACCGCAGGCTGGATGAGATGAGCGAGGCGCCGCTCGTCCCCTACGTTCGGCGGTTCGATCCCTCCGTGGACTTCCTCGCCGACTTGACCCGTATCGACGGCGTCGTCGGGATCAAGTACGCGTTGAAACAGCCCGTGACCCTCGCGGAGGGGATCGAAGCGGGCGACGACGACGTGGTGTGGGTCGACGGGCTCGCGGAGCCGTACGCGGTGTCCTACTGGGCGGAGGGCGTCGAGGGATTTTCGGCGGGGGTCAGCAACTTCCGACCGGAGATCGGGCTGGAACTCTTCGAGGCCCTCTCCGAGGAGAACTGGGAGCGCGCACGAAAGCTCCGAAACGTCTGTCTGCCCTACCAGCGCTTCCGCGATCGGACCGGCTCGGAGAACACGATTCCCGGCGCCGTGAGCGTCCCTGCGGTGAAGAAGGGACTCGATCTGGCCGGCCTCCACGGCGGCGAGGTCCGTCCCCCGATCCGACCGCTGGCTCCCGAACAGGAGCGGGCCGCGGAGGAACTCTACGAGCAGCTCGACGACGGCGTCGAACGCCTGATCGAGTGAGCCGCGGGACGACCCTCCCCGCGGAACTTTATCATATTTAAATAATACTAATATATTAGATATATCATCAACCATACTAAACGGACAATCCGTTCGCCGAGACGATTCGTGAGTTCGGCGTTCGGCCGCGACCGGTCTTCGTCGTGTCCAAGTCAACCAGTGAACCGCGATATATCGACCGGATAACCGTCACTCAATGTAATAACCGATAATGGATCCAACCTGAGGAGAACGCGGTGGGTCAGACTCGGGAACCGGCAGGGGCACACTCGGAGGTCGAGGAGATCGAGGAGATCGAACACGTCGACGATAGTTTCGTATCCAGACATATCCTCTGAATATTCTGATTCTCGAAAAGATCGTGTGCCGGGACCCGCCGCCGAAACTCGTATGTCACTCGAACACACAGGGAGCCCCATGAGCGAGTTGACCGTCGTCGTCGACGGACGGGAGTTCGCGGCCAGCTGGACGAACGAGAACCCGAAGACGCGTTCGGCGATCGCCGACGCGCTTCCCCTCGAGGGGAGAGCCTCGCGGTGGGGCGACGAGCTGTACTTCTCGAGCGACGTCGAGGCCCAGATCGAGGACGCCCGCGAGACGGTCGAGGAGGGAACGCTCGCCTACTGGCCCCAGGGGCAGGCGATCTGTCTCTTCTGGGGTCCGACGCCGGCGAGCACGGACGAGCGACCGCGGGCGGCCTCGCCGGTGAACGTCTTCGCCCGAGTGGCGGCTCCGAGCGCGCTCGACGACGTCGACGGCGGGGCACGAATGCGGCTGTCGGCGGAGTAAGATCGGTCGGATCGGTCTCGCGAGTCACTGCAGGTAGGACGGATCCTCGCCGTCACAGGACTCCTCGTGGCGACGCGCGTCCTCGCGATCGTCGAAAAGCATGCCGCAGACCTCACACGCGAACCAGGTCGATCCGTCCCGTTCGGTCGTAGTGACCATACCTCACGATCGTCTCGAGGAGACTTGTAGGTTGTCCCGATCGGTCACCGCTTCGCGTACCGCTCCAGCCCGTCGAAGACGACGCCGTGTCCGGGGGTCTCAGATGGCCTAAAGCCCCCGTCGACCAGTTCGAGCGGCGTCTCGACGACCTCGTTGAGCACGGTGGAGTGATGTTCGATGAACGGGACGTTTCCGAAGGCGGCCGCGAGGTGGACGTGGATCGGCTCGACGTAGTGCGGCGAGACGGGCGTGTTCCAGAGGTCGGCGGTCTCGGCGACCGTCACCCACGGCGTGATCCCGCCGACGCGGGCGACGTCCGGCTGGAGGAAGTCCGCGCCGCCCGACGCGAGCACCTGCTTGAACTGGGTCGTGTTGTAGACGTTCTCGCCGAGCGCGATGGGGACGTCGACGCGGTCGCGAAGCTCCGCGTAGGCGTCGAAATCGCCCTTCTCGAGCGGCTCCTCGAGCCACGCGATCGGCCGATCGAGGGCGTTGACGAACCGGCGAGCCTCGGCGACGGTGAACGAGCAGTTCGCGTCGACGAAGAGGCTGGCGTCGTCGGGCAGCTCGTCGTGGACGGCGCGGATCCGGGCCGCGTCCTCCGCGTGGCCGCGGCCGATCTTCATCTTCATGCCCGCAAACCCCTCGCGATCGACTCGCCGGGCGTTCTCGCGGAGACGGTCCTCGTCGAACTGGATCCATCCGCCGTTGGTCTCGTAGGCCGGGACGTGCTCGCGCGTTCCGCCGAGCAGGTCGTATAGCGGTCGGCCGGTCCGCTTGCCTTTCAGGTCCCAAAGCGCCGTGTCGACCGCGGCGATGGCGATCTCGGAGATCCCCTCGCGGCCCACGAAGGTGGTCTCGCCGCGAAGGTCGTGGTAGACCGCCCGCGGCGCGACCGGCGATCCCTCCACGATGGGCGCGAGGACGTCCGTCAGGAACCGCTCGACCGTCGAGCCCCCCTCGCCGATCGTGTAGGTGAATCCGACTCCGCGGTCGCCCTCGTTCGTCTCGAGCGTCGCGGTCACGAGCTCCAGCTCGTCGAACGTCTGTGTCGCGTCCTCGAGCGCCTCCTCGTTGGGCACGCCGTAGAGTCCCGTCTCGACCGATTCGATCGTGGCTTCCGTGGACATTCACTTCGGGGTCCTCCCGGTTCGAGATAAAGGTGTGGGATGTGCCGACGCAGTCACTCCCCGAATACGACCTCGTCGAAGGCCGCTCCCGCGATCCCCGGCCCGTCCGGGACCTCGATGCGTCCGTCCTCGACGGGCGCCGGGTCCGGGGAGAGGTCCTCGCGCAGAAGCGACCCGGTCGCCAGGCCACAGGGAAGAACGTCGGGGATCGCGGCGGCGGCGTGGACCGCGGCCGTGCGCGCGATCGCGGCGTCGATGGTGGTCGTCACGACCGGCTCGACGTCCGCCTCGCGGGCCGCACGCGCCGTCTCGACCGTCCGCTCGACGCCGCCGAGTACCATCGGCTTGCAGACGACCACGTCCGCCGCACCCGACTCGAGGACGCGGTCGATTCCCACCTCGGCGATCGACTCGTCGAGCGCGAGGTCGATGCGACACTCCTCGTGGAGCGCCCGATGACCGCGCAGATCGGCCGCCGGAAGCGGCTGTTCGACGTAGCTGACGCCCATCCTCGCGAATTCGTGTAGGGCTCGACGCGCGGTCGCACGGTCCCACCCGCCGTTGGCGTCGGCTCGGAGTTCGATCGCCGGTCCGACCTCGCGTTGGACCGCACGCACGCGCTCGAGGTCACGTTCGAGCGCGCCGGCTCCGACCTTCACCTTGAGCGCACGGGAGCCGTCCTCGACGGCGAGTCGCGCCTCGCGTGCGGCCGCCTCCGGGTCGCCGTCGCCGATCGTGGCGTTGACCGGAACGTATCCGGCGGGCTCGGAAAGCCCGGCACGTTCGGCGAGGAGAGCCGCGAGCGACGTTCCCTCGAAGCGGGCGGCCGCGTCCGCGCGAGCCAACGTGACGCCGTGGCGGGCCGCCGGCGTCTCGAGGGTCGGATCACGATTCCCGTCCGCGAACGCGAAGAGCGCGCTCCGACAGGCCTCGTACGATTCGGTCCATCCGGGAAGCGGCGTGGCCTCGCCGACGCCGCGCGCCGAGACGTCGTCCTTCTCGGGAGCGACGCCGATGGTCCAGCCGCGGCGCTCGAGGACCTCCGTGCGAGCGGTCCCGAGCGGGCTGTCGAGTTCGACGGTGAACGGGGTCGTGCGCATTGGTGGTGATGGGTGGGCGGGAGGCGAGCCTCAGATCGCCAGCCCGATCGCGAACAGGACGGCGTGAGCCGCCAACAGCTTTCCGGTGCGTTCGAGGGCCGGGTTGAGGGCCTCGCCGCCGGTCTCGGTCGCGATCGTTCGAACGAGCGGGACGGCGAGGGGGACGGTCGCGAGCGGCGCGAGCGCCGTGAGGCCGTATCCGTCGGCGCCGAACGCGAACCAGACCGGAACGAGGTAGGCGAGCGCGGTCAACGCGGCGAACTGTATCCGGGAGAACCCATACCCGAACCGGACGGCGAGGGTGCGCTTTCCGGTCGTCGCGTCCTCCTCGCGGTCGCGGACGTTGTTGACGACGAGGACGTTCGTCGAGAGCGCGGCGACGGGCAGGCTCGCGATCACGGCCTGCAGCGTGACCGTTCCGGAGGGGATCGAGACCGGAAACGCGGGGGCGAGAAGCGCCGCCGCCTGCACGTAGTAGGTCCCGGTCACCGCCACGAGGCCGAAGAAGACGAACACGAAGACGTCGCCGAGCCCGTGGTACCCGAGGGGATAGGGCCCGCCGGTGTAGGCGATCCCGGCCGCGATCGACGCGATCCCGACGACGAGGATCGGGACCCCGCCGACTCCGACGAGGTAGATCCCGACGAGGACCGCGAGTCCGAAGACCGCCCACATCGCACGTTTGACCGCCGGCGGCTCGATGATGCCCGAAGCGGTGACCCGGGTGAACCCCTCGCGGTCGGGAGTGTCCGCGCCGCGAGCGGCGTCGTAGTAGTCGTTCGCGAAGTTGGTCCCGATCTGGATCAACGCGGCGCCGAGGAGGGCGGCGAACGCCGGAAGCGGCGCGAACACGCCGTCGTGGGAGGCGATCCCGACGCCGACGATCACCGGGGCGGCCGCCGCAGGGAGGGTCTGGGGGCGGGCCGCGAGGATCCAGGCCCTGGCTCGCGAGACCTCCGTGGTTCTCATTGCCGGTGGTTCGGGAGGGTCGTCCCTGAAGGTTGCCATCCGCCCCGCTCGGTGTCACTCGATCGTCGATCGGCGAACACCGGCCTCGAAGGCACCCGAGCGCTCGCGAACGAGAGTGGGGAGACCCCGTGGCTTTATGCATGGGACGGGCGCCAGGATTGACGGCCCACGGCGTATTCCTCAGAGGACGCCTCTGAAGAGCAGGACCGCAGAAACACCGGAGATGAGGGCGAGAAGGACGTTCTCGCTGCGCCACATCACGAGGAGGACCACCACGGCTGCGCTCCACTCCGCGGGGCCGGCGCTCGTCAGCTCGGGACCGAGGATGGAGACGATGATCGCACCGGGAAGCATCTCGAGTCCGGATTCAACTCGATCCGAGACGGTGAGACGTCCGAGAAGCCACAGTCCTCCCGCTTTCGTCGCGTAGGTCGTAACGCTCATCGCGAGGATGACGGCCACGACGAACGGTTCCAGCTGGAGTCTACCGATCAAACCGGATCACCTCCACGAGGCTGCCCGCGACTCCCCCGAGAAGGATGTACCACCGTCCGGGTAGATGCTGTGCACTGACGACGGCGACGCCGAAGGCGGTTATCCAGGGTAGCAGATTCGATTTACCCTCCCAGATGCCGACCGCAATGGCGATGAAGACGGCCGTGAGGACGAAATCGAGCCCGTACCGTGAGGGGTCACCGATCACACCGCCGGCGATCGAACCGACGACTGTCGCGGCGATCCAGAACGACCAGATCGCGAGCCCGCTTCCGAGGAGATACGCACCCTGTCGGCTCCCGGATTTGAGCTTTCCCATGGTGAGCGCCCAGTTTTCGTCCGCGGTAAAGAAGACGCTCCCGTACGCCTTCGACGGGGAGAGCTGACGGAACCACGGTCGCAGCGCAGCCCCCATCAGCACGTATCGGAGATTGACGACGAGCGTCGTCCCGACGACGGCGATCACGGGGATCGGAGTTTCCCAAAGCGTAATCGCGATCAGTTGGGCAGCCCCCGCGAGAACGGTCGCGCTCATGAGGGCCGCTTCCGCGACGGTTAAGCCGGCCTGTCGGGCGAGGACCCCGAAAACGATCCCGTACCCGGAAACGCCGAGCGCGATCGGGATACACTCGATGAAACCGTCCCGCAGGCCTCCAGCGGAAAATCGCATGGTCGGCTCGCTTCGTGTCTCCGTCCGATCCGATCCGTCTGTCGTCTCAGAGCTCATTCCTTCCATCCTCCGACCAACGCAGCCGGTTGTCAGTCGTCGACACCACGGTCACGACTCGGGTACGAGGTGAAATCGCCTAAAAGCTCGGAGAACTCGATTTCTCCTCGAGCGACGACCTATTCGTATCGGTGAATTCGACCTTCGGAGAGCACGCTCCCGAACAACTCCTCACCGCGCTCGGATAGCGTATACGACCCACCCTGGTTGTGAACGAACCGGTCAAGCTGACGGAGGTGGTAGTTGAGTTTCCCCTTATCGTCGATCGAGATCGAGTCTCGAAGCTCCGTGTAGGTGATCGGGCTCGATCGGTCGTGTAGGGAGACGAGGATCTCCAACCGGGTCGTATTCGAGAGAACTTCGAACACGGTGGTCGCATCCTCGATCTCGGACGTTTTGAGGGGCTCACTCGAGCGCTGAATCTCGCGGCCCCTAAAGTCACTATCGGGCCAGAGCCATTCGGGGATAGCCATGGTAGAACCGTTCTCGACGATGAATAATAAATCATGCTCGGTCATTCGTGGCTTCCGGGCGATCGGCCTCCGTTGCCCCCGAATCACTCGAGGACCAAAGCGGGATTCGGCCGACGATCCGGACCGACGTATCTCGATCCCGTTAATAGTGCCAGGGATACTCGCGGAACTCGGGTTCTCGACCCTCGAGGAACGCGTCGCGTCCCTCCTCCGCCTCCTCGGTCATGTAGGCGAGCCGGGTCGCCTCGCCGGCGAACAGCTGTTGGCCGACCATCCCGTCGTCGGAGAGGTTGAACGCGTACTTCAACATCCGCATCGCGGTCGGACTCTTTTTCGTCATCTCGTCGGCCCACTCCAGCGCGACCGTCTCGAGGTCCTCGTGGGGGACGACCTCGTTGACCATCCCCATGTCCGCGGCCTCCGTCGCCGAGTAGGTCTTCCCGCGGAAGAACACCTCCCTGGCGCGCTTTTGGCCGATCTGTTTGGCGAGATACGCCGACCCGAACCCGCCGTCGAAGGAGGCGACGTCGGGGTCGGTCTGGAGGAACTTCGCCTCCTCCTCGCTCGCGAGGGTGAGGTCACAGACGACGTGCAGCGAGTGGCCGCCGCCGACGGCCCATCCCGGAACGACGGCGACCACGGGTTTGGGCATGAAGCGGATCAGCCGCTGGACCTCGAGAACGTGGAGTCGGCCGGCCCGTGCCTCCCGGACGAGGTCGTCCTCCTCCTCGCCGGCCTCGTCGTCCTCGCGGTACTCGTAACCCGATCCGCCCCGGACGGACTGGTCGCCGCCGGCCGAGAATGCCCAACCGCCGTCCTTCGGGGAGGGGCCGTTTCCGGTGAGGAGCACACATCCCACGTCCGCCTGCTTGCGGGCGTGATCGAGGGCCGCGTAGAGCTCGTCGACGGTTCCCGGCCGGAACGCGTTTCGGACCGCGGGCCGGTCGATCGCGATCCGGACCGCCGGAACGTCGACCGCGCGGTGGTAGGTGACGTCCTCGAACTCCTCTGTCACCGGCTCCCAGGCGTCCGGATCGAAGATCTCCGAGACCATATCCCACCTGGGTCGGGGGAGATGTTAAAACTCGCCGGGTTCGCGGCTCGCGAGCGTCGCGCGGAGGCTATCCGTCGTCCCGATCCACGTCTCCGTCCCCGTTCGCGTCTCCATCTCCGTCCCCGTTCGCGTCCACGTTCTCCTCCAGCACGTCCCGAAGCGCGTCGATGTGCCCCTCGAGGACCGAGAGCGTCGCGTCGGCGTCAGCGTAGCCCTGGTCGTACTCCCCCAGCGTGACGTCGGCGTCCTCGAGGAACTCCTCGATCGCCCGGCGCGGATCGCGGGTATCGCCGCTCATGGACGCGACTCGGAGCTGGAGTCCGTTAAAGACGCCGTTCGGACGCCACGTCGATCGATCCTACCGGATCTCGACGTGTTCGGACTCCTCGTTGAGCGCGAGGTTGGCCGCGATCTCCGCGTTCCGCATCGCGTACTCCGCGGTGTGTTGGAGGCTGACGAGTACCTCTCTGACGCGCAACACCTCGTCGTTGTCCAGCTCGGGGAGGTCGTTGAGGATGTCCGACTCGCGGTCGCTTATCTCGTGAAAGAGGGCGCGACACTCCACGGTGAGGTCGTAATCGCGCTCCGCGACGGAACGGACCGCCATCGCCGTGAGCTCGTCGACCTGGTCCGTGAACTCGCGGATCCGCCGCATCGTGGACTGGTCGATGTCGAGGGTGTGGTTCTCGGTGTCGATGACGATCTCCGCGATGTCCTCCGCGTTGTCGGCGGTGAGTTCGAGGTTCTTCGCGACCGAGCGGTAGCCGATGAGGGGAAAGCCCGAATCGAGACCGACGGCCCGGGTCAGGTTCGGGTTCTGGTAGGCGGTGAAGATGAGCCGCAACATCAACACGAATATCTTGTTCGCCTGCCGTTCGCGGTTCAACGCGCGCTGGGCGAGATCGGTGTTGCCGTGTGCGAGCGCCTTGACGGCCTCGCCGCGCATCGTCGAACCCGTGTTCTCGAGCCGCTGCATGAGGTTGTCGAGCGTGAAGTCCTCGGGGTCGACCGAACACCGGATCGCGATGCTTTCGGGCGTCTCCTCGATGACGCCGAGACCCATGAGCTGGGTCTCCGCGCGGTAGACCGCGTTGATGTGGTCGCTTCCGAGCGGGCCGTCGCTCTCGACGTGGATCACCCGCCGTCCGAGCACGTACTGGGCGACGATTGCCCGCTCCAGGGCGCCCGAATCGAGGTTGTCCGCGAAGATGGTCGCCTCCGATTCCTCCGTGCTCGCCGACTCGGGGAGCACCGTGAGCGTTCCCTTCCCGCCCATCCGAAGCGAGACCTCGTCGCCCTTTTCGACGTCGTGTTCGCTCGCCCACTCGGCCGGCAGCGTCATCGCCAGCGTCGAGGGACCGAGCCGCTGGACCTTCCGCGTTTCCATACCGTGCCGTATTGTTCCAGTGACCTTAACCCTATCCCTATGTACATTATACACGATCCCAGAAATACAAGGTATTGAACGCCGATCGTAAAGAAGTCGCTCGAGGAGCGTGTGTTCCCGTTTTGAGGGCGGGGCGTGTCGCTCTCACGCGATGATCCGCATCGTCCAGGTCACCCCATGGTCCGAATCGTCCGGTCACGCGACGATCCGCATCATCCGCGTCTCGAACGCGCCGACGCGGACACGCGTCCACCCGGCCAGCTCGGCGTCGAGGTCCGGATCGTCGGTGTCGACCCGCAGAACGCGGAGATCGTCGAGCTTGCTCCTGGAGGCCACGATCGTGACCGAACACCGCCGGATCACCGCGGGCGACAGCTGCGGGTTCCCCCGGCCGAAGACGAACCCCTGACCGCCGATCGGCGAGACGACGATCTCGTTTTCCTCCCCGAGCGCATCCAGGATCTCCGACTCCGCGGCGTCGCGGGCGAGCACCTCGCCGTCCCGCCACACGTCGACGCCGAGCGGGGAGGGGTCGATCCCGAGTTCGTCCTCGATCGCGGCGACCGTCGATCCGGGCCCGAAGACGTAGGTCACCGCGGGATCGACGTCGGCGGCGAACCCCTCGGTGAGGGCCTCGACCGTGCCGCCGCCGAGCTGTTTGGCCGACTGCAGCTCGTCGGCCACGGGGACGGAGACGACGGCGCGAAGCTCGGGGGAAACCGTGCCCTCACGGTAGGCGTCCTCGTCGATATCCATCACTTCCCGTCGTTCGGTGCGCTCGAAGGAGACGACGACCGAGGCGGCGTCCTCGGGCGAGACCGCGAAGACCGACGAGTAGACCTTGACGCCGGCCGGGATCCCGAGCATCGGCGTGTCCGTCTCCTCGAGCACGCCCGCGACGTCGGTCGCGGTGCCGTCGCCGCCGACGAACGCGACGAGGTCGACGTCGGCATCCAGAAGGGCGGAAACGGCCGATCGGGTGTCCGCCGCGGTCGTCCCGGGATCCGCGTACGGGTCCTCGGCATCGTCATCACCGTCAGCGTCCGCCGACGAGGCCGCCGACGGATCAGGTCGATAGACGACGTCGGGGTCGAATCCGGCCTCCCGAACGAGACGCTCGCCCATCGGATCGCCGGCGGTCGAGATCCGGAGATCCGGACGCCTCTCGTGGAGTCGCACTAAGGCGCGTCGCGCGCGATCGGGCGCCCTCGGGGAGGCCCCGCGTTCGCGCGCCTCCGCGAGCTTCCCGTCCGTCCCCTTCAACCCGACTCGACCGCCCATCCCGGCGATCGGATTCACGACGACCCCGACGTGCATACCTCCCGTAGCTCCGCGGGAACATTAAAAGGGAGGAGGACGGAACCTGACGGAACGTGCGTGGCCAAAAGCGGTGACCCTGGCGCCCTCGGGTCGCTCTCACTCGGTCGGCGGATGTTCCTCGAGCGCCGCCTCGTCGGGCTCACAGCCCCATCCGGGTTCGTCGGGGAGTTGCAGGTTCCCGTCGCGGTATTCGGGCGTCCTGGTGAACAGATCGTCGTCCCAGGGCAGCCGCTCGATATCGGTCTCCATGGTGCGGAGGTTGGGCACGGCCGCCGCCCAGTGGGCGTTCATGAACGTCCCGAGGTGGCCGTAGTAGTTGTGCGGCGCCACGTGCAGCTGGTGGGCGTCGATCATGGAGGCGATCTTCGTGGTCTGTTGGACGCCGTTCCAGAGGGCGTCGATGATGACGACGTCCATCGCCTGCTCGCGCAGGAAGGGCACGAACGCCTCGTGGGGGACGAGCGCCTCTCCGGAGCTGATGGGATGGGGACTCTCACGCCGAACGTCCGCGAGCGCCGCCGCGTTCGGGGAGTCGATCTCGACCCAGAACAGGTCGACGTCCGAAAGCGCCTGCAGGGTTCGGATGTACCCCTCGGGCTTCATGTTGTAGTTGAGATCGAGGAGGATGTCGACGTCGGGGCCGGCGCCCTCCCGGAGCGCCTCGAGGTACTCCCGCTGTGCCTCGAGCTGATCGTCCTCGACGGTGAGAGAGGGGTGAAACGGCCGGCCGAATCCCGGCGCCCAGCCGGTCGGCTCCTCGCCGCGGAAGTCGAAGAGGTTGGTCTTGAGGGCCGAAAACTGGCTGTCGCGCACCTCGCGTCCCATCTCGACGACGTCCTCGAGGGTCTCCACCGGCTCGTACCACTCCGGCCGGGTGATGCGGTAGGTGCCACAGTGGGACCAGTAGACGGGGATCTCCTCGCGGACCGCCCCGCCGAGGAGGTCGACGCAGGGGACGCCGAGCGATTTCGCCTTCGCGTCGAGCAGCGCGTTCTCGATGGCGCCGAGCGCCATCGCCCCGACGCCGGTGTAGGACTGTCGCACCTCCGGGATGAGACGGGCGCGAACGCGCTCGATGTCGCTCACCGACTCGCCGACCACGATCGGCGCGAGGTCCTCGACGACCGTGGTGATGCCCGTGGCGCCGAGGTTCTCGTCGAACTCGCTCCAGCCCACCAGGCCGTCGTCGGTCGTCACGCGGACGAAGTGGTAGTTTCGCCATCCCGCGTCGCAGTGTCGCGTCTCGACGGATCGGATCGTGGTCATCGTTCTCACACCGCTCGTCAAGCGGACGCTCGAAAAGCGTTCCGGCCGAAGCGTCGAGCGGGGACGGACGGTCGCGTCCGGAGCGTCCGAGACGTCGGGGTGGACGCATCCGAAGGCTGAACGCTTAAGAAGGACCCCGGACAACCGGCGGACATGATCCCGCTTGCAAGCGAGTCGCCCACGCTGGCGATCCCGGAGACCGCGACCGCCGTCCTGCTCGTGAGCCTGCTTCTCGTCGCCGTCTGGCTCGCGTACCTCTATCGGTAGGCCCGTTCCGCCCCGATAGTCAGTCGCCGTTCGTCGGCGAGGAACACTACTCGCCGGCGGATTCCGGATGGGTCACCCGGTCGGCGAGCCACGCCGCCGCCTCCTCGGCGACGGAGGGCGAGTCGGCCGTGATCTTCACCCGAACGGTCCCTCCCGGATAAGACCCGACCGTCACTCCGAACCGATCGCGAAGCTCGATAAGCCGGTCGACGAGGGCGCTTTCCGGCTCGTCGGCCTCGACCGTCGTCGTGTATTTCGGGGTCCCGTCGAACGCCGATTCGATCCGCTCGAACATCGCCTTCATCTCGTCGGGGACGCCCGGAAGCACGTAGACGCTCTCGAGGGCCGCGCCCGGCGCCACGCCCTCCTCGTTCGGGATCATGCGTGCGCCGGACGGCAGGTCGGCGGTCCCGTCGGTCAGGTCCGCGGCGCTGTATCCTCCCTCGCTTTCGAGCCACTCCACCGCCTCGGGATCCTGCGCGAGCGAGCGGCCGAAGGCGGCCGCGACGGCCTCCATCGTGACGTCGTCGTGGGTCGGTCCCAGTCCGCCGGTGACGATCACGGCGTCGTACTCGGCGCGGTACTCGTTGACGACTCTCGCGATCGTCGCCACGTCGTCGGAGATCGTCGTCACGCGTGCGACGTCGACGCCCCGATCGGAGAGGCGAGCACACAGCCAGGTGGCGTTCGTGTTCTCGATGTCCCCCGAAAGCAGCTCGTCCCCGACGGTGACGATCGCGACTCGCATGGCGACCCGTTGGCGTGGCGGGCTCAAAATCCCGTCGCTGTCGCGATCACGGACCGAGGCGCGTGTCCAGGGTGGACGATCGTGTCCGGAATCGACAGTCGTGATGCCGTATCGAGGATCGTGGTTCCGAATCGACGCCCGCTCCGGTCACCGCATTCCCGGCGGCGGCCCGTCGTCGCGGAAGTCGTCGGCTTCGTCCTCCTCCTCGACGTCGAGGCCCATCTCCCGGCGGGTCTCGCGAAGCTCCTCGAGCTGGCGTTTGAAGTAGAGGTAGCCGGCCGTCCCGATCCCGGTCGCGATCACGAGGATCCCGACGAAGATCGGGAGGTCGCGCTCGCGGTAGGCCTGCACGACGACGGCTCCGGACGTGACCTCCTCCCAGACGAGGCGCTCGCGTCCGTCGGCCGTCTCCTCGACCTCGTAGCCCCGCGGCGAGCCGTGTCCGAACAGCCAGAACTCGGTGGTGTATCCCTCCGGCAGGACGACCTCGTAGGAGCCGTCCACGTAGGTCCGCGCCAGGAATCGCCGCGGCGAGCCGTCGCCGGCGTAGGCGATCTGCCCGTCGGCCATCTCCTCGCCGAACCGCACCCAGACCTCGTCGGGCGTCTGTTCGATCTCGCCGCCGCGCTCGCGGAACTGCGAGCCGTTGATCACGGTGCCGTTCGCGTATCGGTACCGGAACGCCCGAAACTCGAGCGGCTCCTCGATCCCGTAGCCGGTCTCGTCGTAGAGGCGGAGCTCCTCGCGGTCGGTAACGTTGCTGACCGTGAGATACGTCCCGCCGGAGCGGAACTCGATGCGGACGTCCGCCTCCGTGTCCCACTCGTAGTCGCCCGGGGGCTCCGCGTCGAGCGTCTCGTTGGAGATCTCGCCGCCGCCGGTGACGTATCCGAGACAGCCGGCGCTCGCCGCGAGGAGAGCGACCGTGGCGAGCGCGAGCAGAAACCGTCGATTCACGTGTAACTGTGTGCGTTTGGAGGTGGTTCTCTCGATCAGACGACACACCGCATCTCGGCCGGCAGGTACGATCCGATCGCCGCGAGCAACCCCGGCGGGTCGGTCTCCTCCCGACAGATGACGCTCTGTTCGAGGAGGCCGAGCCGCTCCACGGTGACGATGTCGCGGGCGTGGCCGGCGCGGTTGATCGTGGCGCGAACCTCCCCGCGGGTCGCGGAGTTCACGTTGAGGCGGCCGGGGCCACGCTGCCACTCGTAGAGTCGGTCGCGTTCGGCGTCGGCGAGCCGGGAGGTCGCCGACGAGTTCGATCCGTCGCCGGTACCGTTCCCGTCGGCCTCGCCGCCTCCCGGATCCGCGTAGACGAACTGCATCGGGAGGTGTTGCACCAGGCCGAATCGTTCGACGACCTGTTCGGGCGTTCCCGTGCCGAGGCCGAGGCGATCGGCGGGGATCCGAACGTCCTCGCCCGCGTCGAGGACGAATCCGTCCGCGTCCCACGACTCGAGCGTTCCAACGTACTCCTCGCCGGGCTCGAACCCCTCGTCGTGGGCGACGATCTCGCCCCACTCCTCGGCGAGGGCGTTGCGTGCGACAGCGGCGTCCTCGCCGGTGAGATCGACCTGCACGAACCCGTCGGCGCGCACGCCGACCTGCCACTCGACGTGGAGGTCGCCGACCGCGTTCTCGACGAGCGATCCCATCCCGTCGAGCGAGCGCTCTCGGGCGTCGCCCTCGACGTAACACTTGGTCGCGAGGACGACCATCAGCGGGTCACGTCCACGTTGAGTTCGTCTCGCAGATCGTCGAGCCGTCGCTCCATGGACTCGACGAGCCGGTCGTTGTCCATCGACTCGATGGGCGAGCCGCACTCCGGACACTCGAAGCCGAGGTCCATCGCCTCGCCGAACTCGAAGCGGATCGAACACACCTCACAGAGGTAGAACTCGTGGGTGCGCTCGTACTCCTCGCGTTCCTCCAGGGCGTCGAGGAGCGCGTACATCTCCTCCTCGAGGTTCTCCGGGATGTTCTCGTACTCGAAGGTCCACAGATAGGTGAGCCACCCGGAGTCCTCGTCTCGAACGCGGCGGTAGGAGGCGAGGTCGTTCTCGTAGAGAATGAACAGCGCGCGACGGACGTCGTTGAGCTCCAAGCCGAGGTCCTCGGCGAGCTCCTCGTCCGTCACCTCGCCCTCCGGCGGCGCGGCGGCCACCGGCATCCCTGTCGGACCGACCAACTCGTGTAGGTACTTTTGAATGACGGGGTCGTTCAACAGGTCCTCAAAAGCCATTAGGGTCTCCTCCGGTCGGCGGTCGTTTAAAACATTCGAACCAGTCATCGACACGAGGGATTCCCCGTCCGTCGCCAGACTCTTGTGAGAACCGGTCGTGGCGACGAGCATGGACGAGGGCGCGAGCACGGACGGACAAGCGGACACGGAGCGTGGCGCCGGCGTGGGCGCGCAGGCGGACACGAACCACGGAACGAGCGTGGACGACGAAGCGGACACGAACGACGGAGCGAACGTGAACGACGGAACGAACGCGAAAGCCGGAACGAACGCGAAAGCCGGAACGAACGCGAAAGCCGGAACGAGCGGGAACGATGCGGCGGGGGTGGAAACCGACGGGGAACGAGACGGGGACGATCGCGGAACGCCCTCCCCCGCCGAGCTGGTCGGCGCGGCCCTGCTCGCCGCCGTCCCGATCACGCTCGCGGCAGTCCCCGCGGCGCTCGTGGCCCGTCTCGTCCCGGTCGACGCGATGGTCGCCGTTCCGGTCGCCGCGGGCGTCGCCCTGATCGGGTCCTACGCGGTTGGGCCCGCACTCGTCGATCGGGCGATCTCGGAGATGGCGCCGATGGAGGCGAACGGAGCCGAACGTCTGCGAGAGCGGGTTTCGGAGGCCGCACGCTCGAACGGCCACCCCCCTCCGACGGTCCGAGTCGTTCGGCGCTCGGCCGTCACCCTCGGCGTCGCGACGACGCGGACGGGAACGACGCTCGTCGTCCCCTCGCGGCTGTCCGAACTCGACGATCCGGCCTTCGAGGCGATGGTCCTGCACGCACTGGCGCGGGCGGATTCACGGAACGCGCGGCTCACGACGGCGCTGCTTCCCGCGGCGCTTCTGGTCGAGGCGATCCGGCTGCTCGCGAGCGGCCTCCTGTCGCACCGGCCCTCCGGCGGGGACGATCGCCCGCTGGCGTTCGGCGACGATGGCGGCGGCGATCGATCGATACCGTGGGTCGTATACGCCCTCTCCGGGGCGGTACTGCTCGTCGCCGTCACGCCGTGGTGGCTGCTGCTTGCGGTCGGCGACCGGCTCCTCGTCGGTCGGGGACGCGTGGCGGCCGATCGTGCGGTCGCGAGCCGTGGACGGGCGGACGAGCTCGCCGACGCGCTCGAGTACGCACGGGACGCGAGCGGCCACCGGGAGTGGGCTCCCGAGATCGATCGCCTCGCCGTGGTTCCGATGGGGGAGATAGAGAGCCGTCGGATGCGGGGCAGGGGTCGCGGCGGGCTCCGCGTCAGGATCGCCAAACTTCGATCGAAGCGGCCGGTGTGAACGGGTCCGCCGCTACTCCGTTTCTCCCTCATCCGCGATCTCCGAGGCGTCGACGACCGTCTTGCCGCGCGCCTCCGGACGGACGATGCGGTCGGCGTCGGCCCACTCGCGATCGAGCTCTCGACCCTCGAAGAGGCGGTCGAGGAACACGGCGAGCCCCGCGACCTCCGAGTGCGGCTGGTTGGTCACGGCGACGTTGAACGTCGCGTGTTCGTACAGCTCCCAGGGGACCTTCTCGCCGCCGACCACGACGAGCAGCGGGGCGTCGGCGTGGGCATCTCGAACGTCCGTTTCCACCGTCTGGACCGGCTCGCCGTACATGGTGAGGTGGGCGATCGCGCCGTCCCACTCGCGGACGAACGAGGCCTGGTCCTCCCGGAGTTCGACCTCGAAGGGGCCGCCGAAGCGGTCGGTGATGTCCCGGACGGTCTCGGCCGACTGGCCGGCGTTGTCGGGGAGGACGACCCGGTCGGCCCCGAGCGCCCGCGCCGTGAGCCCGACGTGGGTCGTCATGCGGTCGTCACGGCCCGGCCGGTGTCCGAACCGGAGGACCGCGACCTCGCGTGTCTCCTGCATGGACCGAAGTTCGCCGCCGGACGGGTAGTGGCTTTCGTCACGGACCGGAACGCACTTGCGGTGCGAACCGGGAGGTCGAGCATGGACCTCTCGGACGCGAACGTGCTGATCACGGGCGGGGCGGGGCTGGTCGGCAGCCATCTGGCGAGCGAGCTTCTCGGCGAGGCCGAAACCGTGCGGGTCATCGACGACCTCTCGAAGGGCGACCGCGACCGGATCCCGGAGGGCGTCGAGTTCGTCCGCGGCGACGTCACCGACACGGACGACCTGGCGGAGGCGCTCACGGCTGAGATCGACGTCGTCTTCCACTTTGCGGCCTACACCGACACGAACTACGACGACGACCGGACGCTCTTCGAGGAGAACACGGAGATGACCTACAACGTCCTCGAGCGGATGTCCGAGGTGGGCGTCGACGCGATCGCCTTCACCTCCTCCTCGACGGTCTACGGGGAGGCCCCCCGGCCGACGCCGGAGGACTACGCGCCCCTCGCGCCGATCTCCATCTACGGCTCCTCGAAGCTGGCCGACGAGGCGCTGTTGTCGACGTACGCTCACTCCTACGGGATGACCGTCTGGAACTTCCGGTTCGCGAACATCGTCGGCCCCCACCAGCGGGGCAACGTCGTGCCGGACTTCATCGAGAAGCTTCAGGCGGACCCGGGGACGCTCACCATCCTCGGCGACGGCCGCCAGGAGAAGTCGTACCTCCACGTGAGCGGGTGCGTCGACGCGATCCGCCACGTCGTCGAACACGCCGACGACGCGTTCAACGTCTACAACCTCGGAACCCGGACCACGACGTCGGTGACGCGGATCGCGGACATCGTAAGCGAGGAGATGGGCCTCGACCCGGACTACGAGTACACCGGCGGCGACCGGGGATGGACCGGCGACGTCCCGAAGATGCGGCTGTCGATCGAGAAGCTCTCGGCGCTCGGCTGGGAGCCGTCGGGCTCGAGCGACGAATCGGTCCGACGGGCGACCCGCGAGCTGATCGCGGAGATCGCTCCCGAGCACGCGGCCGAATAGGGACACACGGCCACCCGGCCGTGCAACATTCATAAGCGATCACGACCCCTTTCTCCATACGTGCAGGTCGTCGGATACGACACGGGCGTCGGCGGGGACGAGGGCTCTCGACCGGCGGGACTGCTCGTGGCCCGCCACGACGGGACGGGCGGCGAGGACGGCGGAAGCGACGAGGGCGGCGGAAGCGACGAGGGCGGCGGAGGCGACGAGGGCGGCGGAGGCGACGAGGACGAGCCATCACCTCCGGTCGAGCGCATCGATCTCGCGCCCGGGACGGACCTCGACTACTCGCTCGGCGAGCGCCGGTGTGCGGGAACGATCCACGACGGACGCCACATCTCGTGTTCGGCCGACCGGGCGCCCCGCTGTCCCTCCCACGAGGACGTCTGGGTCTGTGCGCGCTGTACGGGGACCTGCCTGAAGGCGGAGATGGACTGTCACGAGGAGCACGCGGTCTACCTCGCCGCGTTCGCCCCCGACCGGTTCAAGGTCGGCGTGACGCGCTCGTGGCGGCTCGCGACGCGCCTCGAGGAGCAGGGGGCCGACCGAGGCGTCCGGATCCGGACGGTCGAGAACGGCCGGATCGCCCGCGAGATCGAGGCGGAACTCGCGGGCGAGATCGACGGGCTCGTCGATCGGGTTCGCGTCGCCGACAAGCGGGCCGGGATCGCGGCGTCGATCGACGAGGCGGCCTGGAGCGATCTCCTCGAACGCTTCGACCCGGATCGCCGGTTCGCCTTCGACTACGGACTGGACCTCGCCGAGCGCCCGATGTCCGAGACGATGGCGTCGGGGCAAGTCCTGGGAACGAAGGGACGCCTGCTCGTCCTCGAGCGCGATGGATCGACCTACGCGATCGACCTGCGCGATCTGGTCGGCCACGAGTTGGTGGCCGGACGGTCGACGCGTGACATCCAGTCGAGCCTCGGCGCGTTCGATACGTGACGATCTCCCGAACACGATCGTTCGAAGACCGCGTTTCGTCCTCTCATCCGAGCGCGGCCGGCGAGCATCGATCGAGGGTGAGCCGGACGACGGCGACCGAGACGCACGCGAGCGCGACGGCCCCGACGACGACCAGATACACGCCGAGGTCGGCGCTGTCGATCGCGAGCCGGGCGGCGGCGTTCACCGGGCCGCCGTCCGCGAGCGAGCTGCCGGCGAAGACGGCGAGCACGCCGACGGAGTAGAGCAGCTGTGCTCCCCGACGGTCGGGAACGAGCAGCGCGACGGCGACCGCGAGCTCGACGACGACGGCGGCGACGGCGGTCGCGAGAACGAGCAGCCACCCGACGTTCGCCACCGGCGTCCCGTTGAACCACAACAGCGCGAGCCAGGCGGCCACCTGGGCTGGGACGATGCCCACCGCCGTGAGCGCCTTCCCGTCGAGGATCTCCGCGATCGTGACGGGCGCGACCCGGAGCAACTCCATCGTCCCCCGGTCGATCTCCTCCGTGACCGAATCGACCGCGAGCGAGCCGGAGATGAACACCGGCAGGAAGACCAGAAGCGGGACGAGCACGGTGTATGTGAAGCCGTAGTACGGGCTCGATCCGATCCGATCGGGAACGTCGAGGGGTCGGGACTCCAGATCGTCGACGCGACGGTCGCGTTCGCTCGCCTCGAGGGTTCGAAGCACCTCCCGAAGCTGGACGACGACCACCGTCGTCCGGACGTCGGAGTCGGGGACCGTGGCGTCGACGTGTATCCGACCCTCCCGTCGGTCGGTCTCCAGAACGGCGTCGACAACCCGCGCGTCGAAGGCGTCGTGGGCGGTTCCGGCGTCCTCGTAGGTTCGCGTCCGGACGCCTGGGACCTCCGCGGCCGCGGCCTCCATCCGGTCGACCGCCTCGCCGGTGACCGCGACGTCCACCTCCGCGCCGCCGAGCTCCCCCGGATCGTACATCGAGACGAGCCCGACGACGAGGAACGAGGAGAACGCGGCGATGAAGAGCTGGATCGCGAGCGCGAGGACGATCGTCTTCTCCGCGCGCAGCCCGGCCAGCTCCCGTCTCGCGATCGTCGCCCTGCTACCCATGGAGGCTCACCACCGAGAGGTTGTACGCCGCGTGGACGAGGGTGGCGATCGCGAGGGCGATCGCGTACTGCGAACGGCCGCGTCGCGCGCCCAACGCGGCGATCGACGTGGCGACGACGTGGAGAACGAGCGGCGCGAGAAAGAGGCCGAGCGCGACGAGCGCGACGAACCCGGGCGAGCCGGCGGGCAGCACGCCCGAGGGCGTAAACGCCGCACGCCCGAGAACGAGCTCCGAGAGGCCGACGACCTGAACGACCGCCGTGAGCTTCTCGCCGAGGAAGAAGCCGAGCCCGGAGGCGGCGCCCACGGCGAGCGCGCTTCGAGTCGACCGCTCGAAGGTCCCGGAGACGAACCCGGCGTAGACGGGGACGCTCTTCGCGATCTCCTCGATGAACGCGACGGCGACGAGGAGGATGGGCACGGAGACGGCGACCGGAAGCGCGAAGAGGACGGCGACGGCGAGCAACTCCGCGAGAAAGACGAACGGGATCGTACACGCGACGAGGATCACCATCGACCGAAGCCCGGAGAGGCGCACGGAGAGAGCGTCGAGGAACTTCGCGGGAACGCGTTTTTGGGAGAACATGTCCTCCTCACGATAGGTCCCCGCGCCGAGGACGAAACAGAGGGTGCCGGTCAGATAGAACGGGCCGGTCGCAAAGAGGTACTCCCCGACGGTGACCGCGGTACCCTGGAGGTCGCGGACCACGAGGGTCAGCGGGGAGATGGCGGCGATCGGCGTCACGTTCGTGAAGATGGCGGGGACGAAGACGTAGGTCGTGAGGAACACGGAGATGGCGACGGTCAGGAAGGTGAGCTCCTTGAACGACCGCGCGAACATCGCGGCGAGGAACGTGGCGGCGAGAAACACGAACGCCACGGGCACGACCGAGAGCACGGTGGTCGCCCCGCCCCCGACGACCGCCGCGATGCCGGCGGTCACGATCACCGCGGCGAGGAGGTACGGCAGTGACTTTCCGGCGACGATCTCCCCGCGGGTCGCCGGAGAGACGAGGAGCAGCTCCCCGCGGCGGTTGACCCGCTCGTCGAGGATGGCGGAGCCGTACGCCTGGATGAGGAAGTTGAACGGCACGAGGAACGCGAACGCGAGGAGCAGCGAGGCGAACGGGAACGGCGGCGAGATGGACGCCGGCGACCCGGACTGACTGCCGAAGAGGGCGTTCGTCCCGACGTTCGGAACGCCGGAGGCGTCGCCCTGCGAGCCATCGACTGCGTTCGAATCGTCGGTTCCGCCGCCATCGCCGTTCGTTCCGCTTCCCCCGTCACCGGCTCCGTCTCCGCCACCCCGGCTGCCGGTCCCGTCGGTTCTACTGGTTCCGTCGCTTCCGCCGTTCCCTCCGGTCTCGATCGCCATGGGCTCGTCCGCGTCGGGCCGCGAGCCGTATCGGAGCGTGACGCTCACGGGATAGGCGGCGGCCCGGTCGGACTCCGCCGCCATCAGCCGTTCGTTGTACGCGCGGACGGCCTCGCGAACCGTCGCGGCCGCGGCGTCGCCCTTCCGCGTTCGGCTCGCGTGGAGGCGAACGCCGTCCTCGGTGTCGACCACGATCACGTCGAGTTCCTCGCCGAGGGTGCCGGCATCCGGGGGACGTGGATCGAGCGCCGGATCGGCCTCGACGGCGTCGTGATACGGCGAGTCGGGAGCCACGCCGACCCGATAGACGTCGCTGTCAAGCGCGACACCGCCGACGCCGGCCGACAGCGTCGCGGCGCCGACCCCGCCCGCGACGACCAACACGACGATCCCGATCGCGGCCGTGCGACGGTCGATCCCGCCGGCGGTCCGGGTCGTCTCCCAGCGGGCGATCCGAGCGATCCGGCGAAGTCGTCGACGCGGGATCACGGCTCACCCGGTTCATCCTCGTCCGGCCTACCCTCACCAGATCCATGTCCACTTGGTCCACTCTCGCCCGGTCCATCCCCACCTGATCCATCGACCGTCGCCGAGTTGGATCCCGGGGTTCTGCCGTACCGGCTCGCCATTGGCCGGTCGACGATGGAGAGGAAGACCGACTCGAGGGTGGGCTCGTCGGTCCGAATGTCGACGACCTCGCCGCCGGCGTCTGCGATAGCCTCGCGGATCCGATCGACGTCGGCCATCGACGAGACTCGCGTTCGATATCGGCGAGCGCCGCCCGTGGACCCCTCCGGCGTGGCGTCATCGACCTCCGATCCTCCGCGACTGGACCGCTCCGCGTCCGGAAGTCTCGGATCGACGTTTGCGGGGTCGATCGTGGTGAACACGACGTACTCCACGGTCCCGTGCTCCTCGCGCAGTTCCGCGACCGTCCCGCGGGCGGCGATCTCGCCCTCGTCCATGACCGCGACCCGGTCACAGACCGACTCGACGTGGTGGAGGTTGTGCGCGGAGAGGACGACCGTCTTGCCGGCCTCGCGGAGCTCGCGGACGAACGCGAGCACGGAGTCGGTGGTGACGGGATCGAGTCCGGAGGCGGGCTCGTCGTAGATCAACACCTCGGGGTCGTTCACGAGCGAACGGGCGATCGCGACCTTCCGTTTCATCCCCTTGGAGACGTCGCCGAGACGTCGACGTCGGTGCTCGAGGTCCAGCCGATCGAGCGCGTCCTCGATGCGATCGTCGGCGACCGATCGGGGGACGTCATAGAGGTCGGCGAAGAAGCGGAGGTACGAAAGCGCCGTCATGTCCTCATAGAGCGGGGACTCCTCGGGGAGAAAGCCGAGCCGTCGCCGCATCTCGGGGTCGGCGGCGTCGTAACCCGCGACCCGAACCGTGCCGCTCGTCGGTTCGATGAGGCCGGCGAGCGTCTTCAGCGTCGTCGTCTTGCCGGCCCCGTTCGGCCCCACCACGCCGAAGACCTCGCCGTCGCCCACCTCGAAGGAGCTGTCGACGACGGCGGCGAAGTCGCCGTACGCCTTGTGGAGCCCCGACACCTCGATCATACCCGAGGGTGAGCGCAGATCCCCATAAATGCCCGCCCCGGACGGGTCGTCGTCCCCCGCGCTCGGTTTCGCGTCCGCTAACGTCGCGGACCAGCACCGTTCGACGGTCGCACCAGAACAGGGATTTATGCCAGGTACGAAGCCGGTAGTGATGATGAACCGCCGGACGGTACTCACGGGATCGGCGACGATCGGCGCGGCCGCGGCGACGGCGGGGTGCCTCGACCGACTGCCCGTCGGATCGGAGGACGAATCACCAGAACCGGTTGATCTCTCGGGGGGAAAGTTCGACGACGATCACGGAATGGAGATCGGCCCACACGGGGGCGCGAACGGGCAGATCTACTATGCCGAACACGCCCCCCAGGGCCGCGAGGACGGGCCGTTCTGGTTCCACACGCTCGTGTTCAGCCTCTTTCCGTTCCACTTCGATCGACTCGATCGCGGATGGGAGGCGGAGGTCGTCTACGTGACCGACTTCTCGGCCGTGGACTGGACGATCGAGGAACGGGACGCGGGACCGACGATGCCCTCCCCGACCGCCGCCGAGACGTTTGCCGACGCGAGGACCCTCACGTACGTGGTGGAAAGCGACGTGCGGGGCGGGATGGGACCCGGTCTCCATCCGTTCTCCGACGATGACGAGGCCGCGTCGTTCGTCGACGACCACGGCGGGCGGACGATCGGCTTCGACGACATCGATCGGACGCTCGTGCAGGGCCTGCGGGAAGACGAATGAGCGTCGCGTCCGTCCTCGGCATCGACGTGGCGTTGTTCCTCACGATCGGGCTGTTGGGCGGGGCCCACTGCATCGGGATGTGCGGACCGTTGATCACGGTCTATGCGGAGCGAATGTCGAAGACACCACAAACGGACGGCGCCACGAAAGCGGACGGCGGCGCGACGGTCACGGGATCGAACGTCAGAAGCGGTCACCTCACGCCCTACGAGGTGCGACAACACGCGCTGTTCAATCTCGGACGAACGGTGAGCTACACACTCCTCGGCGTCACCATGGGCGCGCTCGGGGGCGCGGTGTTCCTCGGCATCGGCGAGATCACCGCGGCCGCGAGTCTCGTTCGAGGCGTCATCGGGATCTGTATCGGCGTGTTCGTCGCCGTGATCGGGATGTACTACGTCGTGGGGCGCGCCTCGGTCGGGATCCATCTCCCCGGCGTAAAACGGGTCACCGGCGTCCTGACGAACTGGGTCGACGGCCTCGCGGGCGGCCCCGGGATCGTCCTCCTCGGCGCGATCCACGGGCTGTTGCCGTGTCCGATCCTCTATCCGGCCTACCTGTACGCGTTCGCGAGCGGCTCCCCGGCGGCCGGCGGAATCGCGCTCGCCGCACTCGGCGTCGGAACGATTCCGGCCGTGTTCGCCTACGGAACGGTGATTCAGGGACTGGGCGTCCGGAGGAGACGGATTCTCCACCGCGTGCTCGGCGTGGCCTTCGTGCTGCTCGGATACGTGCTCTTCGCACACGGATTGATGGCCGTCGGGATCCACGTCCCCCACCCGATGTTCCCGTTCTGGAACCCCCTCGAGGGGCCGGGCATGGCTCACTGAGCGCCGGTCGTCCCGCCGATCGGTTCGCCGGCAGTCTACTCGCCGCCGGATCCGCCATCGGTCGCCTCGACGACGGTCTCCACGTCGGTGGCGACGCGATCGCGGTCGACCGTCTCGCCGCGGTACGCCCGTTCGACGATCCCGTGTGGATTGACGAGCAGGGTGACAACGGAGTGCGTGAAGTCGTAGCCGGCGACGCGGGAGCTGTTCGTGTCGCGCTCGAACCCGATCCCGAGCCGGTCCTCCACGACGCGTTCCGCGGCGGCCGGCGACTCGGGGCGGAGGTAACGCCAGTTCCCGGCGTCCAGGTCGGCGCCGACCCGGCGAGCGTTCTCACGGAGCGCGTCCGCGTCGTCCCGTTCCGGATCGAAGGTGATCGAAAGGAACACGACCGAGTCGGTCAGCCCGCGTTCGTTGACGGTGGCCTGGACGTCCGCCAACCGATGGAGGAGGATCCCGCACTCGGCGGGACAGCTCGCGAAGAACGCCGTGACGATCGCGGTCCGATCGAGACTCCCGGCGTCGATAGGCGTGTCGGCCAGCGGGTCAGCCAGCTCGAAGGCGGGCAGGGGTTGACCGTAGGCCGGATAGGCCAGCTCCTCGCTTTCGGCCCGCTGATCCGACTGCGGGCCGAGCGCCACGTTCTCGGGGGTGTCGTCGAAAACCGACGAGAGGCATCCGGCCGTCGCGATGGTCGTTCCGGTCGCCATTCCGCACAGGAGTGACCGACGTCGCATGGTACGGATCGCGTCCGAGCCGTCCATAGGTGATCTGGTGCGTTCGACGAACGTACCACGACTCGAACGCGTTACCGCGTGACGCGCCGTCGCGTCTCGGTGGCCACCACCATCACCGATTCTCGGCGGTCGCAACCGACCCCGGAGCGTACATGTAGACCGCATAGAGCACGATAACGGCGGTCAGCAGGTCGAGCGAGTGGCTGATGAAGTGGTGTGCGGGCATCGGAACGAGGCCGAGAACGGTACCGGCCCCGACGACCGAGCGGACCCAGAGGGCGCCGATCGCGGCCGCGATCAGTCCGTACTGGGCTCGTCGACGGCGGCGATAGGCGACCACGCTGACGAGGAAGAGCACCCCGGTCCCGATCGACGCGAGCAGGATGACGCCGAGGATCGGGATGGCGGCCTCGACGCCCCACGTGGTGGTCGCTGGCGGCATCACGCGAGTCACGTCGGCACTACGAGCGCCCGCATAAGAAACACACCGGTCGTGTCGAGGGGAGACCGCGGTCGCCGCGTTCCCGTTCGGTGAAAACCATCACCACGAGTTTAACCGCTCCGGAGGAACGATACACCGATCAATGTCCGACACCAGGGATCGGATCCGGCGGCACGTCCACGCCACGCCCGGAGTGCACTTTCGACGGATCGGCCGGGAGCTCGATCTCGCGACCGGCCAGGTCCAGTACCACCTCAGGCGGCTCACGCGTGAGGGGTCGATCGTCGAGGAGCCCGTGGGCGGGAAGACCCACTACTTCGATCCCTCCTTCGATCCGTGGGAGCGTCGGGCGATCGCGTTCCTTCGGCGGGAGACCGCGCGTGGCATCATCGTTCGACTCGCCGCGGACGGACCGAAACGACCGGGCGCGCTCGCGAACGAGCTCGATCTCGCCGAGAGCACGATCTCCTGGCACCTCTCGACCCTGGAGGAGCACGACGTCATCGACCGATCGGCGACGTCGCCGATGACGGCATCGCTCGCGCGTCCGGAACGAACCGCGGAGCTGTTGGACGTGGTTTCGCCCTCGCTTCCCGACCGGATCGTCGATCGGTTCGTTCGCACGCTCGACGACATCCTGTGAATCGCACGGGGGTCAAGTGGTTCGAGAGGGCTACCGGTCGCGGACCGATCCCATCCGTCCCCGGAGCCGTTCGAGGCGATCGCCGACGGCCCCGCCGAACGTCATCGCGACGGTCGAGACGCCGACGCCGATCGCCGTCCAGCCCAGCAGGCTTGCGATCGCCCGGAAGGGCGAGACGAATCCGGAATCGGGAGGAAGAGCCACTCCGATGACGCGCTCGAAGACGAGCCCGCGAAAGGCGCCGTTTGGCGGTATCGCGACCCGAGTCGAGAGCACGCCGGCGCCGACGTCGTCGCCGAGGGACACGATCACCGCGAGATCGCCCCCGAGAACGCCGCCGACGAGAACGAGAGCGGCGATCGCGAGGGCGCCGCGTCGGCTTCCAGCGATCGTCCCGACGGCCATCGCCATCGACAGGTAGGAGAGCCCGAGTAGAACCACGAGGGCGAGAAAGCGGACGAACAGGACCGGCGAGTCGACGCCGGTGTGGATGGCGTAAATGCCCGTGTCCGGGCTCGCGGTGAGCCAGACGTACCCCCCGAGAAGCGCGATCGGCGCCAGCATGGCGACGAGCCCCGCGACCCGTGCGAGGAGGACGCCACAGACGTATTCGGGCATCGAGACGGGATAGGTCCGAATCATCGCCAGCTCGTCGCCGTCGGCCAGTAACGAACGATACCCGAGCACGACCGCGACCAGGGGGACGAGCACTTCCGTCGGGAGCAACAGGTCCACGATCGCGGGAACGAACCCCGTTTCGCCGCCCCCGCCGACCGCGAGGACCGCGGCGAGCACGACGAGGAGGCCGAAGGACAGGAGCCAGTACCCGGGCGTTCGACGGATCGTTGCGATCTCGCGGCGGAAGATCGTCCCGATCACGCGGGCTCGCGATCCCGTCATCTGTTCGACACCCCGGTGACGTGTATCGATTCGGTCGGATCCGTCGACGGCTCGGTCTCCGAGGTCGCCCCGTGGACGATCGAGCGGTAGAGGTCGGCCGCAGTGTCGGCGTCGTGTGCGGCGTACAACTCCGGGAGCGTTCCCGAGGCCGCCACCGAGCCGTGTCGCAAAACGACCACTCGATCCGCGTATCGATCCACCAGTTCGAGGTCGTGGGTGCTCACGACCACCGCGGTGTCCGCGTCCGCGTACTCCCCCGCCAGCTCGAATACCCGTTCGCGCATTCCGGGGTCCAGGCCGCTCGTGGGTTCATCAAGTACGAGGACGGGGGGATCGCCGATCGTCGCCTGCGCGATGCCCAGCAGTCGACGCATTCCGCCGGACAGCGCGTCGACCGACCGATCGGCCGCGTCGGACAGCCCGACGCGTTCGAGGGACGCATCCGGGTCCTCACCGAGCAGCCGCCCGTAGAACGCGAGCGTCTCACGGGCGGTGAAGGATTCCCGAAACGACGCCCGTTGCGGGAGGTAGCCGATCGGACGGGCCGCGTCCGAGCCACGATACCGGATCGCCCCCTCGGTCGGCGCGGTCTCGCCGACGATCGTTCGAAGCAGCGTCGACTTGCCGGAGCCGTTCGGCCCGATCACGGCAGTCACGCCGGGGACGACGTCGATCGAGACGTCGCTCAGCACCGCGACGCCGCCGTACGTGCGCGTGACGCGTTCGATCCGAACGAACAGTTGATCGCGGTGATCGTTGTGAACGTGCGGTTGATCGTCCGTCATGTATCGGTCGCCGTGCCGTTTTCCGTCATGTCGGTCCTCGCATCGTTTTCCGTCATGTATCGGTCGCCGTGCCGTTTTCCGTCATCGATCGTCACCATGCCGTTTCCGTCGTCCATCGTTTCCCTATCCGTGGTTGACGCGTTCGTCAGTTCCTCACGCCACTCCGGGTGGATCGGATCGGTCAAGTCGTCGGACCAATCCGTGCCGTTCAAACCGTCCGTGTCGTTCGAACCATCCGTATCGTTCGAACCATCCGGGTCGTTCACTCGCTCGATCCGGCCCGGCGAGTGTGGCGTTCGAGCCGGCGCCGGATCGATCACGCTTCCGGACCGGGACCCGGCGACCGATCCCCGAAGCTCGTAGAGCGCACGGACTGCGGGAGACTCCGCGAGCGTCGTGGCGGCCGGCTCGCGGTGTAGGGCGGCGTCGACCGGCGAGCTCGGCCGATACGCTCGATCGAGCGTCGCCGATCGCGTCCCGTCGGTCGTCTCTCCCGGATTCGATCCCCACCGGGCGGGCGATTCGTATGCGCCCTCCCAGTAGTTCCCGTGATCGCCGTCCGCCCAGATCCGCAGCGGTCCCGACCCCGCGGACGCGTGTCGATCGTTGCCGACGAAGTCGTTGCGGGCGATCAGACTCGAGGGGATCACGGTCGTCGATCGCGCGCCCATCTCGTTTTCGGCGATCACGTTGTACTCGTAGACGGACTCGCGTGCGCTCGTCGACAGTCCGAGCTCGTTGTCGACGAGCGTGTTGTACCCGACATAGCTTCGGATCCCCGACGGCTGGATCGCGGTCGGCGTGCGGCGGACGTCGTTCCCGACGATGGCGTTCCCCTCGGGACGCGTCATCACGGTGATCCCGCCGAACTCCTGGTCGCGAAACGCGTTGTCGGCGATCAGCGCGTCGCTCGTGTACATCAGGTGAACGCCGTACCGATCGTCGCGAAACGTGCTGTTTCGGATCACGGAGCCGTCGGCGCGGTGGAGGTAGATCCCGTCCCGGCCGCCGGTGAACGCACTCTCCGTGACGGTGACCCGGGAGTTCAACGCGGTGACGCCCATGAATCCGTTCTCCCAACCGGCCGTGCCGTTCACCCGAACGTTCCGGATCACCGCATCGGATCCGTTCCGGAGGAGGACGCCGCTCGCGTCGGCCTCGATCGCCGTGTTCGCGACCACGAGTCCGGACGAGTCGTCGGCCACGATCCCGGCGTCCCCGTATCCGTATCCGGTCTGGATGTGTTCGTCCCACGCCCCGTCATCGTCGTCCTCGGAGCCGGGGGGTTGGCGTATCGCCTCGTCGTTTCGCGTTCGGTTGCCGGTCCCCGAGATCCGAAAGCCGGTGATCGAGACGTTCTCCGAGCGGACCGTGATCACCGATCCCGTCCCGTTCCCCCGGAGAGCGGCGTCCCGGCCGGCGAGGGTGATCGGTTTCTCGATCCGTATCCGCTCCTCGTAGGTGCCCTCGGGAACGACGACCGTCGTGTTCGGTTCCGCGCGGTCGACCGCGTCCTGGATCGTATCCGCCTCCCGACCGACGACGACAGACGTCGGTCGATCGGTTCGCTGGCTCGCGCGGGCGATCCGTTCGTCCGCCCGGCGCCACCGATCGGGCACCTCCCGACGAACGGTCGCCGCCGTATCGACCTCGAAGGAGCGGTCGCGAACCGCCGCCCACGTGAGGATCGATCCGCCGTACTCCGCCGTGAACGACTCGGCCGCCTCGCGATGCTCGAACGGGACGACCGTTTCCCCGGCCGGGCTCCGTGCCCCGCTGTCGACGACGTAGACCGCCTCGTTCGGGGGCGTCCACGCCTTGGAACCGGTCGCCGTCAGGTGGCCGTTCCCGTCGATCGTCGGCGATGCGCCGTCGTAGGTCTGGACGTACGCCGCTATCGGATAGCCGAGCTGTCGATCGGTCGATGGGTCCTCGAAGTCCGAGACCATCGTCTCGATCCCCGCGTAGCCGACGACGTACTGGAACTGGGAGTAGAAGACCTGCGCTTTCGGTATCTCCCGTTCGCCGGCCATGGTGGCGTCCGTCTCGGCGGAGACGCCGAGCGCCGCGGTCCGGTCGTACGCGACGGGGTCCGGTGCCGCGGTCCCGACGTCGACGACGAACGAGAACGCGACGAGCGCCACGAGAAGCGCCACGAGGACCCACCCGAGACGGACGATGGAGGGTGAGCGATCACGATATGGATCGATCCGCGCCACGCCCGGAAGGACGGGAGGGATCGATATAGGCCGTCTGGTTCATTCCTCGAACGACACCGTGAACGACCCGACGTCGATCGAAAAGACCCCGCGTGTCACGGCGGCCGTTCGAGTTCGAACCGGTCGTCGGTTCGGGTGAACCAGTTTCCGGCCAGACGCCCCACGGCGTCGAGCTTCGTGACGTCGATCTTCCCCTCTGTCGTGACTGCCTCGTCGACGTGGGCGTAGACGACCTCGCCGAGGACGAGCGTGGAACCGCCGACCTCGACCGTCTCGCGAAGCTCGCACTCGAACGTCACGGCGGCCTCCTCGACCCGCGGGGCGTCGACGCGGTCGCAGTCGATCGACGTGACGTCCGCGCGCTCGAACTCGCTCTCCTCGGACGGGAGGGTCGCGGCGGACTCGTTCGCGGCCTCGAGGAGGTCCTCGGTCACGACGTTCACGGCGAACGCCTCGGTCTCGATCGCGTTCGCGAGCGAGTCCTTCGGCGCGTCGGGCGTCGCGACGGGCGCGAAGAGCAGCGTCGGGGGATCGACGGCCGCGACGGTGAAGAAGCTGTAGGGCGCGAGGTTCTCGCCCGCCGGGCCGCGCGAGGAGACCCACGCGATCGGTCGGGGAACGACGGCTCCCGAGAGCAGTCGGTACGGGGATCCGAACGCGTCGGGCTCGCCGCCGCGGACGCGCCGGTCCGGATCCGATCGCGGATTCGTCCCCGTCACTCCTCGTGTCCTTGCTCGAAGGGATCGATCTCCGATTCGCCCGGCGTCTCCTCGTCGACGCCGAAGCCGGGGCCGCTCGTGGCCAGCTCGAAGACGAGGCCGTCGGGATCGCTGAAGTAGATGCTCTTGAAGTAGGTTCGGTCCTTGATCTCGGAGACGCGAACGCCCCGCTCGCGGAGGTGGTCCCGCCAGGCCTCGAGCGTCTCCTCGTCCTCGACGCCGAACGCGAAGTGGTGGCTCGCGCCCGGCCCGGGGGCGCCACGGGAGTTCGGATACTCGAAGTAGGTCACGTTGGTTCCGGGCTCGCCCGCCGGCGTCGGCGAGAAGTAGTAGTGTTTGGTCCCGGGGTCGTCGTAGTTCTGCGTGCGCTTTACCGTGTGCCAGCCGAGCACGTCCTCGTAGAACTCGACGGTCTCGTCCATGTCGGTACAGATGTTCGTCACGTGATGCAGGCCGGTGGTGGGTGGCGCGTCGGTCATGGGGTATGAATGGACTCGATGTGGGATAACTGCGGTGGTGGTGAAGCGATTCGTGCAGCAACGGTGAAGCGATTCGTGCAGCAACGGTGAAGCGATCCGTCCGATCGCCCCGGGCGCCTACGGCCTTACAGGAACCCGACGCCGACGGCGTAGGGCCACTCGACCGCTGCGAGGCCGAGGAAGGCCAGCGAGGCGGCGATCAGCTGGACGTTCTTGAGGAAGCTCGTCATCTCGGACTGTTTTTGATCCTCGGGGACCGCCCAGAAGTCGTGCATCACGGGCGTCGTCACGAGCAGGAAGACGACGAGCGCTCCGGCCGCGAGAACGGGGTACGCGCCGAGGGCGATTCCGGCGCCGGCGACGACGAGCAGTCCGCCGGAAAGCACCACCGAGAGCGAGGGCGCGGGGACGCCCTTCATCTCGGCGTAGCCCGCCATGCTCTCGGCGTCGAGGAAGTGGTTGATCCCCATGAAGACCATCAGGCCGCCGAAGAGCACCCGCGCGATCAAGAAGATCTCGCCGGCGAGCGGGGCGTCGAACTGTAACGGTATCGTCGTGATTTCTGGTATCATCGTGTAACCTGCTGTACGAACCGAACTCTTATAGTCGTTCCCGGACGACACCACTACCAGGTAACATCGATGTCATCATCTGATCCGATCACGGCGGACCGGGAGGCGGACGGGATGGAATCGGACGCGAACGGAGCGAAAGCGGAGATGGACGAGGCGGCAGCCGCGAACCCGGACGCCTGCCCCGTCGTCGACTCGCTCGAACAGATCGGCTCGAAGTGGCGGCTGGTCGTGCTCCACGAGCTACAAAACGGCGAATCGCGGTTCAACGAGCTGAAGCGGGCGACCGAGGCCAACTCGCGAACGCTCTCACGGGTGCTCGACGACCTCCAGGAGATGGGGTTCGTCGACCGCCGCCTCGAGGAGGACGCGCCGGTCGCGACCTACTACAGCCTCTCCTCGAAGGGACAGTCGCTCTGTCCCGTCTTCGACGAGATCGAGCGCTGGGCGAACGAGTGGCTGGCGGCCTGCGACGGCGCGAACGCGGAGACGGACGGGAACGGCGAAACGCCGACGAGGTAGCGACGTCGAAGCGCCGGCGTCGCGGCGACGTCGTGCCGGCGTTGAATGCCGATAAGAGGACGCCACCCCCGGGATCGGAGCCGGCGACTGCGGCGTGCAACACGCGACATGGGGGCGGGACACGCGACGTGTGCGTGTCGATGGCACGCGGGAGACTTTTTAGGGCAGGGACGGTAGCGACCACCATGATATCGCTCGAGGATGCCGTGACGGCTCGGCTGGAATCCCACGGCGAGCGCTTCGAGGTGCTCGTGGACCCGGACGCGGCGTTGGCGATCAAACGCGGCGAGTTCGAGGGCGATCTCGAGGACGTCATCGCGGCCGAGGACGTCTTCGAGAACGCCTCCCGGGGGGATCGACCGGCCGAGACGGCCCTGGAGGAGGTCTTCGGGACGACCGAGCCGCTCGAGATCATCCCGGAGGTCATCGAACGCGGCGAGATACAGATCACGGCGGACCAACGCCGGGAGATGCAAGAGCGGAAGCGAAAGAACCTCATAAACACCATCGCGCGAAACGCCGTGAACCCGCAGATGGACGACTCGCCGCACCCGCCGGAGCGCATCGACCGCGCCCTCGAGGAGGCCGGATTCACCGTCGATCCGATGGAGCCGGTGGAGAACCAGGTCGACGACGCGCTCGAGGCGCTTCGTCCGGTGATCCCGATCCGGTTCGAGGAGATCACGGTCGCGGTCCAGCTGCCCCCCGAACACGCCGGATCCGGACAGGCCAAGATCCGCGAGTTCGGCGACCTCGAGCGCGAGGAGTGGCAAAACGACGGATCGTGGGTCGGGGTCGTGACCTTCCCCGCGGGGCTGCAAAACGACTTCTACGACCTGGCCAACGAGGTCTCCTCCGGGGAGGCGGAGACGCAGGTCATAAAGGACAAGGACGAGCTGAGCACGCGGTGAGACGGCCAGAACGGGGGGGAACACGCCGAACGGGAGGGACACGCCCCGCGTTCAACACGACCAGCCGCGGTCGGTCCGGTTGAGCCGCCGCGCGCCGTCCGCCGTGACGACGACGAGATCCTCGATCCGGATCCCGAACTCCCCCTCGAGATAGACGCCGGGTTCGACCGAGAGGACCATCCCGGGTTCGAGGATCCGATCGTTCCCGGCGACGGCGTACGGCTCCTCGTGTACGTCGAGGCCGACCCCGTGACCGGTGCGGTGGACGAACGCCTCGCCGTAGCCCGCGGACTCGATGACCGAGCGGGCGGCCTCATCGACCGCCGAGGCGGACACGCCGGGTTCGACCGCTTCGACGCCCGCCCGCTGTGCGCGCCGGACGATCCGATGGACCTCGCGAAACCGGTCGTCCGGCTCGCCGTCGAAGACGAGCGTGCGCGTCTGATCCGAGGGATAGCCGTCGACGCGCGTGCCGAAATCGAGAACCACCGGGTCCCCCTCCTCGATCGGTCGGTCGCCGCGGTGGTGGTGGGGCTTCGCCCCGTTTGCTCCCGAGGCGACGATCGTCTCGAAGGCCGGCGCCTCCCCGCCGCGCTCGGAGAGTCGATCGTCGATCAGCTCGGCGAGCTCCGCCTCGGTCATCCCGACCACGTCGGACCCGAGATCACGGAGGTCCGCGAGGACCGAATCGGCGATCCCCGAGGCGCGTTCGATCGCGGCGATCTCCGCGTCGTCCTTGCGAACGCGCACGTCGTCGAGGACCTCGCTCGCGAGCCCCCACTCGGCCTCGGGGGCGGCCGTACGCAGATCCTGGGTGAAGCGAGCCCACATCGTGTCGTCGACGAGGAGCCGTCCCTCACGGACGCCGCGATCGACGAGCAACCGGCGAACGGCCGGGACGGGGTCGTCCTCGTCGCTCCAGGATCGCACCTCCGTATCCGGAGCCGTCCCGCGAACGTCCGCGGCCGACAGCTCGGGAACGAGGAGCGCCGGGTCGCCCTCGATGGGGAGGAGATACAGGAAGTGGCGCTCCCCGGGCGTCTCCGCGATGCCGGTGAGATACCGGAGATTCGAGCTCGGGAAACAGACAACGCCGTCCGCCGCATCGTCGGCGAGCCGCTCGCGCACCGCGGCGACGCGTCGATCGAGCGCCTTCCGGTCGAACGGATCGGTCGAGCCGGACATACCGAGGGACGTCGCCGGAGGGACAAATACCGTACGGTCGCAGCGATCTCACACCATGACGCCGTGGCGGACGCCCGGATTCGCCCTCGAAGGTTGTTTAGACCCGCGCCGCCATCGACGACCATGACCTGGAGCGTTCGACGCGACGAGGAGGGATTGATCGAGTGGGAACGCCGTGACGGGCTCGCGACGATTCGAAGGCGACGCCGCGGCGGCGGGGACGGCTACGTCGTTCGGATCGACGTCCTCGAGCAGGCTCCCGAGGGCCGCACGTACCGGCGGAAGACCGTCGAGTCGGAGGGGGACGCCGACGAACACGTCGATCGGTGGCGCTCGGAGTTCGCACTCGAGGAGTGAACGCGAGAGGCGGCGATCAGCGTAATTCAAGGTGGAGCCTCCGACCTACTCGCTCGCTACGCTCGCTCCTTGAGGTCGGAGAGGAAACCGACACGGTACTACAGTAACTACGCTCGATGGCTCACCGACTCCCCTCTCTGAATCGTTACTAATATAAAAACATAGACTTACATCTGAAGTACGGATGGAGGTACGTCGCACCGTCCCCGTCAAACTCGACGTGGCCGACGGCGACGCCGACCTCCTCCACGAAACCATCTCCGAGTTCCTGTGGGCCGCCAACTACGTCGTCGACCACGCGTGGCAAGGCGAGTACAAAACCACGAGTAAAGCCGATCTCCAACGGGAAACCTACGACGACGTGCGGGCAGAGACGCGGCTGCAAGCGAATCTCGTCCAGAACGCCCGCAATAAGGCTGCTGACGCCATACAGAGCGTGGTTGCCCGTTGGAAGCAAGGTAACTACGCGGGGAAGCCGCACTTCACCGCTCCGACGCTCGTCTACGATAAGCGGTGTGCGACGTTCAACGACGACCACGCGACGCTCTCAACCGTCGACGGACGCATCACCGCCGAGTACGTCCTTCCCGACGAGAATCGCGAAACGCCCCACTCGGAGTACCTGTTCAACGACGATTACGAAGTGACGGGCGGAGAACTCCACTACCGCGACGGTGAGTTCTACCTTCACGTCCGCACAAAGGCGGACGTGGAGTTCGAGACTGCCGACGATGGCAACGACGGGCACAGCACAGTCCTCGGCGTTGACCTCGGTATCGAAAACGTCGCCGTCACCTCAACGGGTACATTCTGGAACGGGTCGGAGTTGAACCATTGGCACCGCGAGTTCGAGAAGCGGCGCGGGTCGCTTCAACAGCGTGGCACACGAGCCGCCCACGAAACTATCCAGTCCGTCGGACGCACTGAGACGGGCCGCTACGACCACTTCTTCCACACCGTCTCGAAGGAACTCGTCGCCGAAGCCGTCGAGTACGGCTGTGACGTAATCGCGTTCGAGAACCTGACGGGGATTCGTGAACGGATGCCTCGCGCAAAGAAGTTCCACGCGTGGGCGTTCCGACGCCTGGTCGAGTACGTCGAATACAAAGCCGAGGTGGTCGAGATCTCGGTCGAACAAGTGAGTCCCGCCTACACCTCCCAGCGGTGTTCGAAGTGTGGCTTCACTCACGAAAACAACCGCCCGAAGTCGGACGGGTAGGACGTGTTTGAGTGTTTGAAGTGCGGATACTCACCGCACGCGGACTACAACGCGGCGAAGAATATTGGTCTGAAACATCTCCGCTCGGCGCAAACGTCGTCGAGCGGAGGCGCACCCGTAAACGTGCGCTTGAATCGCGGGACGTTGAACGTGAACGGCGAGTATTCGCCTGCCAGCAATGGCCAGAACAGGAGTCCACGCGAAAGCCCCACCCTCAACGAAGCGAACGGCGAAGCCGTGAGCGAGTAGGGTGGGGTAGTTTACACGATCGACTCGTGTCCCTCGACGAGGTGTCGCTCGACGACCTCGGGGTCCAGTTCGACGCCCAGGCCGGGACCCTCCGGGAGGTCGACGTATCCGTCCTCCAGGATCGGGCCGCTGCCGCCGGTTCGGTCGACCATGTCGTCCCACCAGGGGATCTCACGGGCGTGGTACTCCATGCAGAGGTGGTTCGGGATCGACGCGGCGACGTGGGCGCCGGCGACGGTGCCGAGCGGGCTGGAGACGTTGTGCGGCGCGACCGGAACGCCGTGGAGGTCACAGAGGGTGGCGACCTCGCGCATGACGCGGAGCCCGCCGCAGTGGGTCACGTCGGGGGCCGCGATGTCGAGCAGCTCCTCGTCGAGCAGGGCCTTGAAGTCGCCGGTGCCGTGGATCTGCTCGCCGGTGAGGATGGGCGTGGTAGTGCGTTCGCGGACCTGGCGTTGCGCCTCCAGCTTTTCCGGATGAACCGGGTCCTCGATCCACGCGAGGTCGTACGGCTCCAGCTTGCGGGCGAGCCGCACGGCGGTCTCGACGGTGAAGTTCCAGTGGAGATCCACGCCGAGGTCCACGTCGTAGCCGATCTCCTCGCGGACCGCCTCGACGAGCGAGACCTTGTGCGCGATCGCCTCGTTGTCGAGCCGCCGCGCCGCGGTGTCGACGGTCGGGTCGGTGTAGACGTCGAGGTCGAACTTCAGCGCCTCGAAGCCCTCCTCGACGACCTCGCGGGCGGCGCGGGCGTACGACTCCGGCGTGTATATCTCGCGAGGGTCCCCGGATCCGGCCTCCGCCTTTCCGAGCCCCTCGCCCGCGTGCGTGTCGTTGTATATTCGCACGCGGTCGCGATACTTCCCGCCGAGGAGCTCGTAGACCGGGACGTCGAGCAGCTTCCCCTTGAGGTCCCAAAGCGCCATCTCGATCCCGGTCCAGGCGCCCTGACCGATCCGTCCGCAGTTGGTGTACGACTGGTTGAAAAGCTCCGTGAGCCGGTCGACGTCGAGCGGGTTCTCGCCGACGAGGTCGTGTTCGAGTCCCTCCGCGAACTCGAGCAATCCCCGAGGCGCGCGGTGAGTCTCGCCGATCCCGTAGTGATCCGTGTTCGTGTCGATCCTGACGATCCCCCAGGTGAAGTTCCCCGCGACCGCCATCGACCGGATCCCGGTGATCTCGACGTCCCGCTCCGGCGGCCGGTGGGTCTCGCTCACGTGCAGGTCCCGCCACGGAACGCCGCCGCTCTGTGAGATACGCGTGTCTTCGCTGTCGTCGGCGTCTGTCACGGCTACCCCAACAGACGAGATCCTAATATTCTTTCGGGAAGGTAAAGGGCAGTGGGGGTCACCGCTCGATCGGGGGCGACGGACGCCCGGACTTCGAACCGCCCGTCCCGACGCTCGATCCCGTCACCGGGAGTACGGCTCGCGGGGTCGCCTACATCGTCTCGACGATGGCCTCGTACTCCCGTTCCAGGGTCGCCGCGTCGTCGCGGGAGAGCGGGGACAGCGGCGGAAGCGGCGGCCCGACGTCGTGGCCGGCGAGCGCGAGCAGGCGTTTGAAGGCGGGGGCCGTCGGCATCGTACTGATGGCGTCCGTGAGGGGGTGCACGAACCGTTCCATCAGCTCGAGGGCGTCCTCGCGTTCGCCGGCGCGGTGGCGATCGTAGATCCGGACCATCTCCTCGGGAAAGACGTTCGCCACTCCGGGAGTCACGCCGTCACAGCCGAGATCGAGGGCGGCCGCCGCGAGGTGGGAGGTTCCCTGGAGGACGGCGAAGGAGGACGGGGTCGACGCGAGCACCCGATGGTGGTAGCCGAGATCGCCGCTCGAGTCCTTGATCCCGGCCACGGTTCGGTGCTCGGCCAGTTCGGAGACGAGTTCGACCGGCAGCGTCCGGCCGGTGTACGCCGGGATGTTGTAGAGGACGATCGGCAACGGAGCCTCGTCCGCGACGCCCTCGAAGAAGGACCGGAGACCCCGTTTCGACCCGGAGAAGTAGTACGGCGTCACGACGACGGCGGCGTCCGCGCCCGCGTCGGCCGCGTCGCGAACGTGGTCGATCACTCCGCCCACGCTCGTCCCGCCACAGCCGGCGAGGATCGGCGTGTCGTCCGCCGACGCGTCGGAGACGATCTCCACGACGGTCCGACGCTGTTCGCGGGTGAGGCTCGGAAACTCACCGGTCGAGCCGCACGGGAAGAGGCCGTGAACGTGTGGATCGAGGGACTCGACGTACGCGGAAAGCGCCTCGGCGTCGATCGCTTCCCCGTCCGCCTCGATCGGGGTCACGAGCGGGGGAATGATGCCGACGAGTGACATACCCCATCGTCGGATCTCGCGGGTAAAGCAGTTATGTAGGACGTTCGTCAATTCTCGCGGTTCGGTAGAAATCCCGATCCGGCACATCGGCTGAATCCGCCGGAAAAGGCGTAGTTCGTCCCTCAGAAGACGTACTCCGGTCCCTCGACGTACTCGAATCGATCGGCGTAGTCGTCCCTGAGCGTGAACCCGAGCCCCGGTCGATCCGGCGCGTACACGCGTCCGTCGCGGATCTCGTAGTCCTCCTCGAAGAGGTCGTACATGAGCGGCATGTGCGCCTGGCTCACCTCGAGGAGGTGGCAGTTGGGAAGCGCCATCGCGAGGTGGATGCTCGCCGCGAAGAGGACGCCGCTTCCCCACGCGTGGGGCGCGATCCGGAGTCCGCGGGCCGACGCCATCGCGGCGATTCGGCGGATCTCCGTGAACCCCCCGGCTCGCGCGACGTCCGGCTGGACGACGTCCATCGCGCGTTCCTCCATGAGGCTCAGGAAGTCGAAGCGGGTGAACTCGCGCTCGCCGGTCGCGATCGGGATGGTCGTGGACCGTCGCACCTCGGCCAGGCCGGCGTGATCGTCCGGCGAGACCGGCTCCTCGAACCACTCGATGTCGTAGGGCTCGAGGCGCTTTGCGAGCCGTTTGGCGGTCGAGACGTCGAGCGACCCGTGGGCATCGACCATGAGGTCGACGTCGTCTCCGATGCCGCGACGCGCCGCCTCGACGCGGATCACGGCGTTCTCGATGGAGAAGTCGTCCTCCCCGACGACGCGCATCTTCACGGCGTCGAACCCCCGTTCGGCGTAGCCGCGCATCTCCGTTTCGGCCCGTTCGCCGGGCGCCCAGCCGCCGCTCGCGTACGCCTGCACGTCGTCACGAACGGGGCCGAGGAGCGTGTAGACCGGCTGATCGAGGAGTTTTCCCTTCAGGTCCCAAAGCGCGATGTCGATCCCCGAGATGGCCTCGAGCGTGATCCCCCGTCGGTCCTCCCGCGGCTGTGAGTAGCCGCGTTCGAGCGACGGCTTCCACCGCGATCCGGCGTACATCCGCTCCCAGAGGCGTTCGGTGTAGAGGGGATCCGCATCGAGCAATTGCGGCGCAAGCTCGTGTTCGACGATGCTGGCGATCGTCGGCGGGGAGCCGAGCGCGGCTCCGACCCCCGTGGTTCCGTCCTCGGCCTCGACGAACACGAGAGTTGCGTCGGTCTTCACCTTGGTCCCGAGATCCGTCCGGTGGCGCTTCTCCTCCGGAACGGGATCGGAAACCGGCATCGCACGCACGTCCGTGATACGCATGCGGGTAGGCAACGTGGGTCGCGCGTAAATAGGTACCACACGAAGCCACGTTGTGGTCGAATACCGGTGACTCGATCACGGAAGTACGTCGAGGGATCACCGAAGCGCGTCGAGACGAGCGCCGAGCACGTCCCGCACCGCGCCGATCTCGTCTCCGACGCGGAGGATCCGATACCCGTCCTCGAGCGCGTTCTCGGCGTCGTCGACGCCGTGACGGGGCGCGCCGAGAGGTACTCCGGCGTCGAGACACGCCTCCTCGACGCGGTCGATCGCGGCGGTCACCTCGGGGTGGTCCGTCTCCTGTGGATACCCCATCGAGATCGAGAGGTCGGTCGGACCGACGAAGGCGAACCCGAGGTCGGGAACGGCGAGGATCTCCTCGAGGTTCTCGACGGCGGCCGCCGTCTCGATCATCGCGCCGACGAGGACCGTCTCGTCGGCTCGCTCCGTGAACCGTTCCGCGTCCGCGCCCCACGCCGCGGGACGGCCGCCGCCGAATCCACGGTTCCCCGGTTCACCGTCGTACTCGAACCGGGCCGCCCGCACGGCGCGTCGGACCTCGGCGGCGTCATCGATCTGGGGGACGAGGAGGCTCGTGACGCCGGCGCTCAACACCTTGTGGACGAGCGGCGGGTCGGCGTGGGGAACCCGCACGAGGAGTTCGACGTCCGCCGCCTCGGCCGCGCGGACGAGCGGATCGAGCGCCGTCGCGTCGTAGGGGCTCGCCCCGGCGTGTTCGAGATCGACCCAGACGAAGTCGTAGCCGAGCCGGCCGTACTCCTCGATCAGGATCGGCGACATCGAGTGGGTGCGGGCGCCGAGGGCCGTTCCACCAGACTCCAACCGTTCACAGACCGCGTTGTCGAGTGACATGGTGGTCGACTCATGAACCGGCGACAAAACGCTTTGGGTGGCGATCCCCCGACACCGCGAGCGGTGGACGCCGATCCGACGGAGGCGAGCTTATGAGGCCGGAGACGGAGGGGAACGTATGCGCGAACTCGAGTACGCCGAGGTGACACGTCGCGTCGTCGAACGGATGGGCGAACTGACCCCGGACGAGGAGGCCGTGGTCGTCGCCGATCCCGGGACCGTCGAGCTGGGACGAGCGCTCACCCGAGCCGCACGAGCGGCGGACGCGGACGGCACGCTGGCGATCGCTCCACGGCTCGACGGGCACGGGTCGGAACCGGTCGCCAGCGTCGCCGCCGCGATGACGGCCGCCGACGTCGTCTTCGTCGTCACCGAGCACTCGCTGGCCCATACCGCGGCACGAAAGGAGGCCGTCGCGAACGGCGCCCGCGTCGCGATCCTCAGGGGGGTCACCCCCGAGATGCTCGTCGAGGGGGCGATGACGGCGGACTTCGACGCCGTTCGGGAGACGACCGGGCTCGTCTGCGACGCGCTCGCGGCCGCCTCGGACGCCCGAGTCACCTCCCCGGAGGGAACGGACGCCCGGATGAGCCTCGACGGCCGTCCGTCGTTCCCGTTGGACGGGTTCTTCCACGACTACGGGTTCTCGAACCTCCCGCCCGGGCTCGCCGTTTCCTCTCCCGTCGAGGGGAGCGCCGAGGGACGCATCGTCGTCGATCACGCGGTGGACGGCATCGGAATGGTCGACGAACCCGTCGAACTGGACCTGGAGGCGGGTCGCGTCGTCGAGGTTCGCGGCGGGTCGTCGGCCGCGACGCTCCGCGAGACGCTCGACGGCGCCGACGACGGCGCTCGCAACCTCGCGGAGTTCGCTCCGGGAACGAACCCGGCGGCGCGGCTCACACCCAACCTCGCGGAGTGCAAAAAGCGCCTCGGCGTCCTCGACGTCGCCCTCGGCGACAACACGAGCATCGGCGGCACCGTCAAAAGCGGGATCCACGTCGACGCCGTCCTCACGCGACCGACGATCGAACTCGACGGACGGACGGTCCTGGCGGACGGCACCTACGACGAGGACGCGCTTCGGGCCGTCGCCGAGGGATGATCTCCGGAAAGGTCGGGTTTTAACTCGCCGTGGTTTGAGACGGTGAGCCATGAGACGGATCCACGCATCCGATCTGCGGCCGTTCGTGGCGGAGCTGGTGTCGGGACTCGACGCCTCCGAGGACGTCGCGGAGACGGTGGCGGAGTCGTTGGTCGAGGCGGACCTCCGAGGACACGGGTCACACGGCTCGATCCGGATGGGGACGAGCTATCTCGAGATGATCGAGACCGGGGAGATCCACCCCCGCGCGACGCCGGAACTCGAGCCGTTGAGCGGGGTGACCGCCCAGGTCGACGGGAACGGGCAGTACGGCCAGGTCGTCGGTCGACGTGCGGTCGAGGCCGGGATCGAACTCACGGAGGACCGTGACGTCGCGATGGTCGGCGTCCGGGACGCCTCCCACCTCGGTCGAATCGGCGAGTGGGCCGAACGAGCCGCCGAGGCCGGACGCTGTTTCGCCGCGTTCGTCAACACCGGCGGAACCGACCCGCTCGTCACGCCGCCGGGGAGCGCCGACCGGCTCTTCTCGACGAACCCGCTGGCGTTCGGCGTCCCCTCGTTCGGCGCGCTCCCCCATCCGATCGTCCTCGACATGGCGACGAGCCAGGTCGCCCACGGGAAGGTGACGAAGCGGGCCGTCGAGAATCGACCGCTTCCGGAAGGGTGGGTCGTCGACGAGGCGGGCGAGATCGTCACCGACTCCGACGAGTACGAGGAGGCCGGACGCGGCGCGTTGATGCCGCTCGGGGGGCTCACCAGCGGACACAAGGGGTTCGGCCTCGCCATGATCGCGGAGCTGTTCGCCGGAATCGTCGGCGATCACCCGGTGACGGGCCAGGGCGGCGGCGAGTGGGTGAACAACGGCGCGATGTTCGTCTTCGCCGACCCGGACGGGTTCTCGAACGAGGCGGCGAACCGCGAGCGCGTCGAGGCGCTCGCGGGGATGATCCGCGACGCCGAGGGACCGGACGCGGTGCCGATGGGCCCGTCCGCGAAGGGCGACCGCGCGCGCATCCCGGGCGAGCCCGAACACGAGACGAGGGAGAAACGGCTGGCGGAGGGAATTCCGTTCCACGAGGAGACCCTCGAACTGCTCGCGGACGTCGCCCGGGAGGTCGATGCGGAGGCGGCGATCCCCGACTCGTTCGGGGTCTGAGTCAGTCTCTGTGTCGGGAATCACTGCAGTCGCTTCGTCGTCTCGACGAGCGGGTGGCGGGCGTAATCGACGACCTCGACGTCCGAGAGCGACTCCAGGCCGGCCTCGCTGGCGGTCCGAGCCATTCCCAACTCGACGCGCTCGGAGAGGACGACGACGTAGGCATCCATCTCCTCGAGCCCCAGGTCCTGGGCCGCCATCACGCGGTGGTGGCCGTCGGCGAGGAACAGCTCGCCGTCGTTGTCGATCACGACGAGGGGTTCGGCGAGCCCGTTCTCGAGTTCGTACTTGCGTCCCTCGAGCTCGTCGGCGTAGACGCGTTCCTGGGTCGGGGTGAGCCGGTCGAGGCGAACCGTTCGGCGGTCCTCCTCGAGGTCGATCCCGTGGATCTGCTCGAGGGTGCGCATCAGCTTGCCGACCTTTCCGGGCGTGGCGCGTTCGATCTGTGACCGGACGACGTCGGTGTTCGAGATGATCCCGACGAGGTTCCCCGCGTCGTTGACGACCGGCAGCTTCTGGATCCCGGATCGGAGGATCACACGGGCGACGTCGTTGATCGCCATGTCCGGATGGGCGACGATCAGGTCGTTGCTCATCACCGTGAATATCTGGGCCTCCTCGTCGGCCAGGAGCAGGTCGCGAGCGGAGACGAAGCCCTCGACGGTCCGGCCGTTCGTGACCGGAAAGCCGTTGTGGCCCTCGTTGTCGACGACGCGCTGGGCCACCTCGCCGATCGTGTCGTCGGGCGAGACCGTCTTCACCTCGCGCGTCATGTACTCGGCGACGGTCGGCTTCCGACTCATTGGACCACCTACGTCGGAGACGACCTAAAAGGGTGGGGGAGAGGGGCGGCGAGGGAACGCCGGAACGACGCCTCGATCACCGCGACGTCGCGCCCGAGGAGGGGAACCCGCGCTCCTCTGTGAGCACGGCGAGGACGTACCACGCGATCGCGATCAACACGATCGTGCCGCCGGCCGGAAGCCCGGTGGCGTAGCCGACGAGCAACCCCGTTATCACGGATATCTCCCCGATAACGACGGCCAGGTAGAGCGCCTCACGGAAGCTCGAGGCGACCTGCGAGGCGGCCGCCGTGGGAACGACGAGCATCGCGGCGACGAGGATCACGCCGAGCACCTGCATGGATCCGACGACGACGAGCGCCGTGAGGACGATGATCAACGTGTTGTACGCGGAGACGTCGAGGCGGGCCACGCGGGCCGCCTGTTCGTCGAAGGTGACGTACAACAGCTGTTTGTACCGGCTCGCGACGGTCGCGATCACGAACGCCGAGATGGCGACCATCAGCCAGGCGCCGCCGACGGGGACGAACGAGATGTTGCCGAAGAGGAACGAGTCGATGTTCAACCCGGAGAAGCCGCCGCCCCACGAGATGACGATGGTGCCGAGCGCGAACGATCCGGTGAGCATTATCGCGATGGGCACGTCGCCGTAGGCGGCGGCGTGTTCGGCCAGCCACTCGACGGCGAGCGCGCCGAGGACGGCGGCGACGAGCGCCGAGAGCAAAAGCGGGGCCGACCAGTCGGTGGCGCTCGCGACGAGCAGCCCGACCGCGACCCCCGCGAAGGCCGTATGAGCCAGGGTCTCGCCGATGAGCGCCATCTCGCGGTGGACGATGTACATCCCGACGAGCGGCCCGACGACGCCGATGAGCGCACCCGTGACGAGCGAGTACCAGACGAACCGGAACGCGAACAGCTCCAGGCCGGTGACGGCGCCGAACGCGCGACCCGCGAGCACGACGAACGCCGCGAACCCGCCGCCGGAGAGCCCGAGCGTGCCGAGAGCGTCGCTCACCATGAACGCGAGCAGGAACGCGATCAGGACCGCGACGACCGCGATGAGTCCGCGGAGCAACCGAAATCGGGTAGTGTCGTGGCGCATGGTGAATCCGTTCCGCTCGCCTCAGTGGTGGTGGTGGACGACCGTGCCGGTCGCGCCGTAGGCGCGCTCCAGCGCGTCGCTCTCGACGAACGACTCCGTGTCGCCGTGGTGGTACAGCTCGCGGTTGAGACAGGCGATCCGCTCGGCGCGGTCGGTGACGACCCCGATGTCGTGTTCGATCAGGACGATCGCGATCCCCTCCTCGTTGAGCTCCTCGAGGAGCCCGTAAAACCGGTCGCGCGATTCGGCGTCGACGCCGACGGTCGGCTCGTCGAGGGCGAGGAGATCGGCCTCCGAGGCGAGCGCCCTGGCGATGTAGGCCCGCTGGCGCTGGCCGCCGGAGAGGGCGTTGATGCGCCGGTCTCGGAGGTCGAGCACGTCCACGCGCTCCATGGCCTCCTCGATTATTCGCCGGTCGTCCGATCGAAGCCGTCCCGAGCCGCGGTGTGGGTACCGACCCATCTCGACGACCTCCTCGACGGTGACCGGCATCGTCGAGCCCTTCTGGGTCGCCTGCTGGGCGACGTAGCCGATCCGGTGGCCGTCCTCGAACGAGGAGACGGGCTCGCCGAACAGCCGGATCTCGCCCGAGTCCGGCTCGAGCAGGCCCAACATGAGGTGGAGGAGGGTCGTCTTGCCGGAGCCGTTCGGGCCGATGAGCCCGAGAAACTCGCCGTCCGCGACGTCGATCGAGACGTCGTCTACGGCGACGGTGTCGCCGTATGTGTAGGTGACGTCCCGGACGGACACGACGGCGTTCACGCGTTGATCCCGAGCGCGGCTTGCAGCGCCGGGAGGTTTATCCTTTCCATCTGTTCGATGTAGCCCCAGCCCCGGTCGTTCCACTCGGCCGTCGTCCCCTCCGCCGGGGAGATGCGGCGGATCTCCGAGGCGTTCGAGTCGCCAATGATGGCGTTCGCCAGATCGGCCGACCCGAAGTGATCGACGAGGATCACGTCGATATCGTTCCGGTCGACGACGCCGACCGTCTCCTGTATCTCCTCTTGGGTCGGCTGTGCGTGCGGCGAGACGCCCTGCGGGGAGTGAATCTGCAATCCGTAGCGCTCCGCGAGATACTGGTAGGAGTCGTGGCTGGCGACCACGACGGTATCGCGCTCGCGGTCCGCGAGCCCCTCCTCGAAGGTCCGATGCAACTCGTCGAGCCGGTCGAGGTAGGCCTGTCCGTTTTCGGCGTAGACGTCCTCGTCGTCCGGATCGGCCGCCTGAAGCCCCTCGATGACGTTCTCGACGCTCTCGGCGGCCAGGACGGGGTCGGTCCAGTAGTGGGGATCGAAGTCGCCGTGGCGGTCCGCCGCGTCGTCGTGAGCGCCGTCCGAATGATCCTCCTCCTCCACGTGATCGTCGCCCTCCGTGTGTGTGTTGTCGTCCTCGTGTGTGTGGTCGTCCTCGTACTCGCGAAGCTCGATGCCCTCGAGGACGTCGACGAGTTCGACCTCGGGATGGTCGCGTTCGATGGTCTCGGCGGCGTCGAGGGCCCACCGCTGGAATCCCTCCACGTCCATGTAGAGGAACGCCCGGTGGGAGGCCACTTCCGTCGGGAGGTCCGGGCCGGGCTCGTAGCGGTGGCCCATCGTCCCGGGCGGGACCGGGTTCTCGACCGGGAAGACCTCGCCGCCGACGTGGCGCGCGAAGTCGTAGAGCGTGAAGAAGGCCGCATAGCCGCCGTCATCGAGCGTCTCCTCGCCGGCGATCTCCCGAAGCCGACCCGTGCATCCGGAGAGCGCCCCGGCGGCGAGCACGCTCGCCGTCCCCGAGAGCAGTCGGCGTCGCGTCCGTTTCATACCCACGGATCAGTCGTCCTCGCTTATGAATGTTATTATTGAGAACAAGATTTTTAATAACAAATCGTATCTTTGGAGTCTGTGTTAATATTCCGTCGCGTCGCCCCCGTCGGACGAGCGAGATGCTCCAATGGAAGACGCGAGGGATCGCAAAGAGGGGAGCGGGGAGTAGGAAACGGAAAGGGGGTGTGGAGAGCGGAAATCGGGGCGGGAGGCGGAAAGTGGAACGTTTTCGGCGGTTCGGTGGCAGGTCGCCGGATCCGTGCGGCCGTTCGGGTCCGTGATCGGCGCGGGCGATCCGTGCCGTCGATCAGTGCGAGTGACCCAGCGCGTCCTGGAGGGATTCGCCGAACCGCTCCTCGAAGAGCTCCTCGGCGGTGTCGTTGATCTCCTGGACGTCCTCGGGGACGTCGCCCTGCGAGTGGTGGGTGATGGCGTGTGCCTGCTGGGCCATCACGTTCAACAGCATGTCGGTGACGACGCGGGTCGGCCGCTCGCCCTGGTCGGAGAGCATGTCGACGAGCCCCGCGGGCAGCTCGACTGTGTCCTCGTCGCCGTCGGGTCCGGTCACGGTGTAGGTCTCGGTCTCGGCCATACTTCCCCCTCGTCATCGGGACGTAAGGGTCTGTGGGAATCGGTCGAGGTGCCCGACGTCGCGGCCGTCCCTCGAGTCGAACCTCTTTAAGCGTCGCCGCCGAAACCCGACTCAACCGATGGAGCTACTCGTCGTCGGCGCCGGGGAGATGGGGCGGTGGATCGCCGACACGGTCGCGTCCGTGGAGGATGATCCGGCCGTCTCCGTGACCTTCACCGACCTCGATCCGGAGCGTGCACGCTCCGCCGCAAAGGCCCGTGACGCTCGGGTGCTGGATCCGGAGGCGATCGTGGATTCGGTCGGGGACGAGGGGCCGATCGCGGGGCAGGACGAGGAGCCGATCGCGGGATCGGAGGCGACCTTCGACGTCGTCTGTCTGGCCGTCCCCATCTCGGCTGTCGAGCGGGCGATCGCGACGTACGCCCCGACGGTCGAGGAGGCGATGATCGACGTCTCGGGCGCGATGGCCGAGCCGATCGCGGCGATGCGCGAGCACCTCGACCCGTCGACCGAGCGCGCCAGCCTGCACCCGCTTTTCGCCCCGCCGCGCGTCCCCGGCAACGTCGCAGCGGTCGTCGACGAGGGGGGACCGACGGTGGATCTCGTGCTCGAGGCGATCGAGGCCGGGGGGAACGACGTCTTCGAGACCACGGCGGCCGAACACGACGACGCGATGGAGACGGTCCAGGCGGGCGCACACGCCGCGATCCTCGCGTGGCGCCTCGCCGGCGACGACGTCCGCGAGGAGTTCCACACGCCGGTCTCCGCCCTGCTCGACGATCTCGCCGACACCGTCACGGAGGGCTCTCCAGAGGTGTACGCGGAGATCCAACGTGCCTTCGACGGCGCGGAGGGAGTGGCCGGGGCGGCAGCCGATATCGCCGACGCCGACTTCGAGGAGTTCGCCGACCTGTACGAACGAGCCCGCGGCGACGCACCCGAACGCGAGCGACACGGATGAACGGAGCGAGTCGAACGCGGAAAGGCGATCACGACGACGGGGCGGAACGCCGATCGAGGACCACGGAGATAACGAAGACCACGAAGACCACCATGACCAGAAAAACGGACACTGAACGTGGAGTTCGAGGCGTCACGATGGACGCGACCGACGGGTGGCGTCCATGATCGACAGGGACGCGGTCCGGGACGCCGCGAGGTACCTCCGGCGGGTTCGCCCGATCGATCCGGACGAGATCTCGGAGTACGTCGAGGGCGGAGCCCACCCGGCGGTCGTCGAACGCGTCCTTCGCGAGGAGGCCTACGACCTCGGGCTTCGCGAGGGCGAGGACGGGACGTTCGTCCCGATCGAGGACGGCCCGGCCTCGCCGCCGGGGTGGGGGCCCGAGGCGCTCCCCGAGCGGTACGCGTTCGCCCTCAAGGACCGTCTCGTGGGCGAGTTCGGCGCGAACTGGCACGACGGGGAGTCGGGAGACGAGCTTCGGGAGGCGATCCGGCGGCTCAAGCGCGATTACTACTACGAGAATCACGTCGAGTACGACCGGATCGCGGCGCTCGGATACGCGATCTACCACCTCGCGGACTACTACGCCGCGATCGGCTACGTCCTCGACGACCTCGCGGCGAACGGCCTGCTCGGACGGCGCCTCCGCGTGCTCGACGTCGGCGCGGGCGTCGGCGGCCCGGCACTCGGGCTCCACGATTACCTCCCCGACGACGCGCTCGTGGAGTACGTCGCCGTCGAGCCGAGCGCCGCCGCGGACGTGCTCTCCGACCTCCTCGCGGAGACGGAGCGGAACTTCCGGACGACGATCCGTCGCGAGACCGCGGAGTCGTACTTCGGCCTGGAGGACGACCGCGAAGACGGGACCGAGGACGGCAGCGAAGGCAAGTCCGAGAACGACGGCCAAGACGAGGGTACACCCAGGAAGCCCTTCGATCTGGTGCTGTTCGGGAACGTCCTCTCGGAGCTTTCCGACCCGGCCGCGGTCGTCAATGCGGCGCTTTCGTCCACCGCGTCGGACGGGTCCGTGATCGCGCTCGCGCCCGCGGACCGGAACACGGCGATCGGGCTTCGAGAGATCGAACGCGCGGTCACCACGTCCGGGAACTCCGCGCAGGCCACCGTCTACAGTCCGACGCTCAGTCTGTGGCCCGACGCCACAGCGAGCGATCGAGGCTGGTCCTTCGACGTCCGTCCGGACCTCGAGGTGCCCGCGTTCCAGCGCCGGCTCGACGAGGCGGCCGATCGCGGCCCGACCGACGAGCCGGGCGAGTTCGAGAACGTCGACGTCCAGTTCGCCTACTCGATCCTCCGCACCGACGGGACCCGCCGCGTCGACGTCCACGCGAGTTCGCAGCGCCACATGCGAATGTCGGAGACCGACGCGCACGTCACCGACCGCGTGAACCTCCTCGCGGTCAAGTTGAGCCACGACCTCGCCGACGGCGGAAACCCGATCTACCTGATCGGGGACGGCTCCCAGTCGTTCGACCACTACGCGGTGTGCACGCGCGAGACCTCCTTGAACCGGACGCTCTCGGAGGCGGGATACGGCGCGGTGTGCGCCTTCGAGAACGCGCTCGTCCTCTGGAACGACGACGAGGAGGCGTACAACCTGGTGATCGACGACGAGGCGGTCGTCGACCTCGTCGCGCCGGCGGCGTGAGGACGTGACGTAACGATGTGGGGTGACGGATGTGACTCCGTCCCGCGACCCGCCTCACAGCGCCGGCGTCTCGATCCGGGCGGCGATCCGTCGCACCGCGGGGAACAGCGCGATCGCGATCGCGATCTCCATGCTCCCGACGACGAGGAACGCCGTCAGGTAGTCGAACCCCTCGGTGACCGTGCCGCCGACGAGGAAGCCGGTCAGGAAGCCGAGGGAGCCGAACACGTTGAACAGACCCATCGCCGCGCCGCGCTCGTCGACGCCGACGAGGTCGGTGACGAGCGCCATCGTCGCGGGAGCGACGAGCGCGCCGCAGACGCCGACGAGCACCATCGCGCCGGCCGCGATCGGGTAGGTCGGCGCGAGCCCGACCGCGATGATGACGAAGCCGTAGGCGACGGAACCGACCACGACGGGGAGGAACCGGCCGATCCGATCGGAGAGCACGCCCATCGGATACTGGAGGAGCGCGAACGGGACGAAAAACAGCGCGAGCGTGACCCCGGCGCCGAACGCCGACAGCGAGAAGGCACCCTCCTGGAAGTAGTAGACGCCGACGAGCGCGAAGAAGCCGGCGGTCAGCCGGTCGATGAACCCGAACGCGAACGGGACGAGAAGCGCGGGGACGGCACGGATCCGGGCGAACACCTCGCGGAATCCGGGATCCTCGTCGATCGGGGTCGAGGTTTCCGGGGTCGGAGCCTCCGGGTTCGGAACCTCCGGGCTCGAGGTTTCCGGGCTTGAGGCACCATCCCTCGTTTCGGACGCCTGGATCCGCCGTGTCACCGTCCGATCCGCCACCGTCGAGGCGAGGAGACCCGCCGCGGCGAGGACGCCGGCGCTCGCGTAGATCGGGTAGAACGGATCGAGATCCGCCAGGCCGCCGCCGACCACGGAGCCGAGCGCCGCGCCGAGACCGATCGCCACGCCCGCGGCGCCCATGTTCCGGCCGTGCCCGCCGCCGAGATCCATGAGCATGGTGATGGCGAGCGAGAAGGCGCCGATCGTGAGCGCCCCGCCCGCCACGCGAACCCCGAGCGCCTCAGAGAACCCGAACCCGAGACGCGGCGCGGCCGCGAGCGTCAGGTAGGCGAGCGACCCGCCGACCGCCCCGGTCACCACGAGCGGGCCGCGGCGGCCGAGCGCGTCGCTCGCGGCGCCCCACGGACCGGCGAAGGCGACGAAGGCGGCGAACTCGGCGACGAGGAACCACATCCCGGCGCTCACGCCCGCCGGGGCACCGAGGGCCACCACGATGTCCGGGACGCCCGGGTAGACGAGCACCTGGGAGACGAGCACGAGCCAGACGACCCCCGCGAGACGCCGGCGGGCGGCGCCGTCGCGGTCGGCCGTTTCGGCGTCGATTCCTTTCGCCCCCCGATCGCCGTCCGTCTCGGCGTCGCCGCGATCGGAACGCGCGCCGGCGATGGAGCTCGCGAGTCGAACCGCGATCGACGAGTCGTTCGAAGGCCTGGAGGGAACGATCCGTGTCATCGGTGTGTCATCGACGGGCCCTCTCGGGCCGCGATCCGCGGGACCGGCGGTCAGCGCGCGGCGTCGATCGCATCTGAGACGGCCGACGCGGTCGGTTCGGAGACGGCCTCGCCGTCGACGAAGACCGTCGGGGTCGCCTCGACGCCGCGTTCGACGCCGGCGTTTCGGTCGGACTGGAGGACCGCGTCGTAGGTGCCGTACTCCCCGTCCGCGATCGCGACACAGGGGTCGCCGCCGGCCTCCTCGGCGGCGTAGCCGACGACGTCCCACGAGTACTCCTCGTGGTGTTCGAAGGCGACCTGCGCGAACTCGAAGAACGCCTCCGCGCCCTGGCGGTCCTGGACGCCGCGGGCCGCGTTGGCGACGCCGTACGACCAGGTCTCGTCGACCGGGATCGGCAGGTCCCAATGTTGGTACCGGACGATGCCCTCGTCGACGTAGTCCTCCTTGATCGTCGGGAACTCCTCGGTCTTCCACCTCGCACAGTGGGGACACGCGAAGTCCTCGAAGGAGGCGACGACGATCCCCGCGTCCGGATCGCCGAGGGCGGGCCTCGGAAGCTCGGAGACCGTCTCCTCGGGCTGGTCGGCGTCACAGTCGTACTCGGGGACCTCGGAGTCCGAGCCGCCGAGACAGCCGGCGAGACCGAACGCCGTGGCGGCGCCGGCGGCCGAGAGAAACGTGCGACGGGAGCGGCGCATGTACGTCGTTCGGCGAGCCGGACACTTAGCCTCTCCGAGACGGGACTCCGGCGGCGATCAAACCCGTTTGGAACGCGCCTCCCGGACTCCCGCTCCGTCGCGGACCTTGTCCTCACAGTCGGGACAGACGCGGACGTTCTCGAGCCCGGGCGGGGCGAACACTCTCACGTACCGCTCGGTGACGAACGAGCCGCAGTTCCTACAGTTCGGCATACGTTGACACGTTGGGAATCGTCAACCGTAGTGCTTTGGGCCGAGGCGGATGTGACCGATGCACATTCAACCAGGGAGTCGTTCAACCACCGCGGATTCATACGTTCGGGCACCCTACCGTCCACCATGAGCGAGGAACGCGACTCGAAGCTGGGGCGGACGGACGACGGGGACGAACCGGGTGCGCTCGCCACCTTCGGCGGCGGATGCTTCTGGTGTGTCGAGGCGGCCTTCGAGGAGCTTTCGGGCGTCGAGTCCGTCACCTCCGGGTACGCCGGCGGCGAGGCCGAGGACCCGAGCTACAGGGAGGTCTGTACGGGAACGACCGGTCACGCGGAGGTCGTCCAGATCGAGTACGATCCGGAGGCCATCGGATACGGGGACCTGCTCGAGGTGTTCTTCACCGTCCACGACCCGACCCAGCTGAACCGACAGGGGCCGGACGTGGGCACGCAGTATCGGTCGATAATCCTCACCCACGACGACGAACAGCGGCGACTGGCCGAGGAGTACGTCGAGGCGCTGGAGGCGGAGGGAGGCTACGACGATCCCGTCGTCACCGAGATCGAGCCGCTCGAGACCTTCTGGCGCGCCGAGGAGAAACACCAGAACTACTTCGAGAAGAACCCACAGGACGCCTACTGCCGGATGCACGCGCAGCCGAAGGTCGAGAAGGTGCGCGAGCGGTTCCGTGAAGCCGTCGCGAAGTGATCTGGCCGCCGTCGCGAACTGATCGGACGGGGGCAAAACGGCCGGGGACCTCCGACAGAACGGTACATCTTTGAGCCGTGCCACGAACCGTCGGACATGGTTACGCTGGGACTGGTCGTCGCGCGGTTCAACGACTCGGTGACCGAGCCGATGGCGGCCGCGGCTCGCGAGGCGGCGGGGGAGCGGGACGCGGAGATCGCCAGGGAGGTCGCCGTCCCGGGAGCCTACGACGCCCCCCTCGCGGCCGACCGGCTCGCGCGGCGCGAGGACGTCGACGCCGTCGTCGTCGTCGGCGCGATCGTCACCGGCGACACGGACCACGACCGCGTAATCGGCGCCGCGGCGGCCGAGAAGCTGACCGAGGTGAGCCTCGAGCGGGACACCCCGGTGACCTTCGGGGTCAGCGGCCCCGGCATGTCCGGCGCGGAGGCCCGCGAGCGGATCGAGAAGGGCGCCGAGGCGACACACGCCGCGATCGACCTCCTCGCGGAACTCCCGCGGCCCCACGAACGGTAGGCCCCACACGACATCGACAACCGATCGTCCACATCGACTGGCCGAGACGACGACACCGACCGACCGAAACGACGACAGCGACCGAGACCACCACACCGCGTCACATCACCGACACGACAACGATGACCTACGACTTCACGGACCGAATCCAGCGCGTAGAGCCGAGCGCGACGCTCGCGATCTCAAACCTCGCGGCCGAAAAGGAGGCCGAGGGGGCCGACATCGTCGACCTCTCGGTCGGCGAGCCCGACTTCGACACCCCCGAACCCATCGTCGAGGCGGGAAAGGCGGCCCTCGACGCCGGCCACACGGGCTATACGTCCTCGAACGGGATCCCCGACCTGCGGGACGCGATCGCAAAGCGGCTCCGGTCGAACGGGATCGACGCGGAGTCCGACGAGGTGATCGTCACGCCCGGAGCCAAGCAGGCGCTCTACGAGACCGTCCAGACGCTCGTCGACGACGGCGACGAGGTCGTGCTTCTCGATCCCGCCTGGGTCTCCTACGAGGCGATGGTCAAGCTCGCCGGCGGCGAGTTGACCCGCATCGATCTCGCCCCGCACGACTTCCAGCTCGAGCCCGCGCTCGACGAGCTCGAGGCGGCCGTCTCGGCGGACACGGAGCTGCTCGTCGTGAACTCGCCGTCGAACCCGACCGGCGCCGTCTTCTCGGAGGCGGCCCTGGAGGGCGTCCGCGATCTGGCCGTCGAGAACGACGTGAGCGTGATCGCAGACGAGATCTACGAGCGGATCACCTACGGCGTCGAGCCGACCTCGCTTGCCTCCCTCGATGGGATGGCCGACCGAACGGTCACGATTAACGGTTTCTCGAAGGCCTACTCGATGACCGGCTGGCGGCTCGGCTACCTGCACGCGACCGAGGAGCTCGTCTCGCAGGCCGGCAAGCTTCACTCCCACTCCGTCTCGTGTGCGACGAACTTCGTCCAGCACGCCGGCGTCGAGGCGCTCGAAAGCGTGGAGACGGAGGTGACGGAGATGCGCGACGCCTTCGAGTCGCGACGCGACCTGCTCGTCGATCTGCTCGAGGAGCACGGCGTCGACGTCGCCGTCCCCGACGGCGCCTTCTACATGATGATCCCGGTCGACGCGGACGACCAGGCGTGGTGTGAGGCCGCGATCGAGCAGGCTCACGTCGCCTGCGTGCCGGGATCGGCGTTCAACGCGGCGGGCTACGCGCGCATCTCCTACGCCGCAAGCGAGTCCCGGCTCCGCGAGGCCGTCGAGCGGCTCGCCGAGAACGACCTGCTGTAGGCGTCGAGCCGCCGGCGGAAGACGGGATGGGACCCGGAAAGCGTGACGAACGAAATCGGGTTCGGAATCGACCTCGTCGGAGACCCGAAATCGGCGATCGCCGCCGCCCACCGCTATCCCTTTTAGTGCGGGGTCACATTCCCCGCGTATGAGCGACGAGCGGGCGGTACTCGACGTACTGACGACGAACGCTCGAGAGGACGTCTCCGACATCGCCGCACAGACGGGCCTCGAGGAGGGGGCCGTCGAGGAGGCGATCGCGGACCTCGAGCGGCGCGGGGTCGTCCACGGCTACCAGGCGGTCGTCGACTGGGACCGGATCGACGACGGCGGCGTTCGCGCGATCGTCGAGCTCAACGTCGCGCTCGACCGGGAGACGGGCTACGAGGAGATCGCGGATCGGATAGCGAAGTTCCCGGCGGTCCACGCGCTCCATCTCGTCTCCGGGAACTACGACTTCGCCGTCGAGGTGACCGGCGACTCGATGCAGGACGTCTCCGGATTCGTCTCCGAGCAGGTCGCGCCGATCCCGGAGGTCACCCAGACGGTGACCCACTACATCATGGAGACCTACAAGGACGGCGGGATCCGCTTCGGCGACCGCGACGACGACGACCGGCTCTCGGTGTCCCCATGAGGCTCGCCGACCGCGTGATCGACCTCCCGGAGTCCGGAATTCGGGAGTTCTTCGAGCTGGCGGAGGCTCGCGACGACGTCATCTCGCTCGGGGTCGGCGAGCCGGACTTCTCCGCGCCGTGGGCGGCCCGCATGGCCGCGATCGACTCCCTCGAGCGCGGGCGGACCTCCTACACCTCGAACCGGGGACTCCGGGAGCTTCGCGAACGGATCGCAGAGCACCACCGCCACCAGTACGACCAGGTCTACGACCCCGACGAGGCGGTCCTCGTCACGACCGGCGCGAGCGAGGCGGTCGATCTGGCCTTCCGCGCGCTCGTCGATCCGGGCGACGTCGTCGCGGTCCACGATCCGACCTACATCTCCTACGGGCCGGGCATCGAGCTGGCCGGCGGCGAGCCGCTTTCGGTCCCGACGCGGGCGGCCGACGACTTCGCGCTCACCCGTGAGCGCCTGGAGGCGGCCGGCGCCGAGCGGGCCGACGCGCTCGTGTTGTGTTACCCGAACAACCCGACCGGGGCGGTCATGACCGAGTCCCAGCTCGCCGAGGTCGCCGGGTTCTGTCGCGAACACGACGTCCGGGTGATCGCCGACGAGATCTACTCTGCCCTCACCTACGAGGGCGAGCACGCCTCGATCGCGACGCAGCCGGGAATGCGCGAGCGCACGATCGTGATAAACGGCTTCTCGAAGGCCTACGCGATGACGGGGCTCCGTCTCGGATACGCGATGGGGCCCGCCGAGACGATCGACGCGATGAACCGGATCCACCAGTACACGATGCTTTCGGCCCCGACGACCGCCCAGTACGCCGCGATCGAGGCGCTTCGGTCGTGTGCGGACGACGTCGAGGAGATGGTCGAGGAGTACGACCGACGCCGCCGGTTCGTCCACTCGCGGTTCCGCGAGATGGGCCTGGACTGCTTCGAGCCGCGGGGTGCCTTCTACGCGTTCCCCGACTGCGGCGGGGACGATGAGGCGTTCGCCGCGGAGCTGCTGGAGGCCGAAGGTGTCGCCGTCGTTCCCGGCTCGGTCTTCGGCGAGGGCGGCAGGGGACACCTCCGCGTGTCGTATGCGACGAGCATGCGCGAACTCAAGCGGGCGACGGAGCGGATAGAGTCGTTCCTCGCGACCGAGTGGTCGGTGACGGCGTGACCGAGCGATCCGTGACGGCGTGACCGACGCCCGACCACTTCACGGCTCGCCGGCGGTCGAGGTCGTTCGAGCGAAACCGTTAGACGCGCTCGATGCGTGAACTACTGACACATGACACGGGAAGTGACCCACGTCTCGGACGGTCCGGCGAAGCTGGACGCCGACGACATGGGCGAGGACGGACTGATATTCGTCTGTGAGTGCGGCCTCTCGGACGAGCGGCCGCTTTGTGACGGGTCCCACAGGGCGACGAGCGACGAGGAGGAGGGGACCCGCTACAAGTACGACGGGGACGATCGACGCGTCGTCGAGGAGATCGTCTACGCGGACGACACGGAGTGACCGCCGGAAACCGTCTACAGGACGTCCATCTCCCCGAGCCGCTCGGGGAGGTAGGTGTCGGTGACGAAGTCGAGGCCCCGGCTGGCGAGCGCCTGCTGTTCGGACTTCTTGCCGATGTCGAGTTGCAGTTCGATCTGCTCCTCCCAGTAGTCGGTCTGGAAGCGCGGGTCCTCGAGTTCGGACTCGAGGGCGCTGACGTCGGAGTCGGAGAGCGGATCGCTGGGCAGGTCGTACTCCACGATGTCCTCCGGGCGAATGCCGATGAACCGCGCCGCCGGCGTCGCGAGGTACTCCGAGAGATGGGCGGACTTGATCGAGCCGTACGCCACCGAACCGAAGATGCGGTAGGACCACGGGTCGCCGTCCGTGAAGACGACCACCGGGAGGCCGAGTTCGTCGTTGAGTCGTCTGGTGATCCGACGGGTCGCGCGTGCCGGTTGGCCCTTGAGGTGGACCACGAGGCAGTTGTACTCCTCGTCGAAGCCGTTCTCGACGAGCCGGTCGCGCATGCCGCCGGTCTCGACACAGAGGACGAAGTCGATGTCGTGCTCGAGGAACTCGATCATGTCCGGGTTGTTGGGGATCTGATAGCCGCCCTCCCCGACGTCCTCCTGACAGTGGATCTCGCGTTCGCCGCGGCGGGTCTGCTCGCGGAGCTCCAGCGGGCCCATCAGGGTCGCACCCGACTCCTCGGGACGCATGTGGAAGTCCTCGCGGGTGACTCCGGAGACGATCTCCAGGTCCTCGACGAGGTCGTTCGATTCGTCCTGGCTCGTGAACTGCGCCTCGTCGTTGTCCCACGACTCGGAGAGGTAGTACAGCTCACGCAGCGTGGACGAGCGCCCCTCCTCGAGCTGGTCGGCCAGGAACTCGATCGTGTAGACCGCCTTCAACAGCTTTCGTGCCCCGCGGACGGAGTTGGCCGTCCGCGTCGAGGTGCGGTCGCCGTAGGTCCAGACGCCGCTTTCGGGGTCGTACTCGATGTTGCTCTTGGTCCGCGTGGGCAGGGTCATCTCCGGGATCCGCCCGCCCGCGAACTGGTCGTAGAACTCCGCCGCCAGGTCGATCAGCTGCTCTCGCGCTTGTTTTTCGTCGGTTGCCATCAGGCGTTCACCGTGAGTTTCTCGGTCTCGACGCCGTCGACGCTCACGTCGAAGTCGGCGTCGTCCGATACCGTGTAGGTCACCGTCTCCTCGTCGCCGGCCGCGACGGTCGGCGTCCACTGGAGGAACCACTCGCCGTCCATGTCGACGACGGTCCCGGCGGAGGGGTCGATCGGCTCACCGGAGACGATGTCCGTGATCTCGAGGTCCTCGTTCGTGTCCGAGTGGTTCTCGACGCGGAGCGTGACGGTTATCTCGTCGTTCTCGGCGTCGAGCTCGCGCTCCACGCTCACGTTGTTCATGATGCGCGCGAGCGCGCCGTCGATGTCGGGACGCTCACGGCCCGTGACCTCCGCGACCTTGTCGGCCATCTCCGGGAGGATCCGGCCGAGGACGTCCTGTTTCTCGCGGCGCTTCTGCATCGAGCGTCGCTTGTTGAGGAACGACTTCAGCTCGCGGGCCGCCTCGCGGATGGCGAGTTCGATCTCGTCTTCGATCTCCGGGACGTTCGCGATCGCGTCCTTCGACTCGCTCGTGAACGGAACGTTCGTCGAGGCGACGTGGATCATGATCACCGCGGGTCCGTTCGGGACCCCGCTGCCGCCGGGCTGGTCGAGCCCGTAGTTGCGCCAGCCGATGGACTTCACCACGTCCGTGGTCGCGCAGGCGCCGCGCTGGTAGACGAGCGGGACCCGGTTCGCGAACCGGAGGATCGAGGCGCTTCCGTCCTGGATCTCGCCGCCGTAGGCGATCCCCGCCTCGACGATGAAGGGGTCGCCGCCGTGGACCTCGGCGTCGCGCGTGGCGGCGGCGTAGAAGTCGGCGTCGTACTCCTTGCGGAGTCCCGCCTCGACGAGTTCGGCCGTGATCGGGGCCAGACAGTCGGTCGGCGGGGCCAGGATGTCGGTCTCGCGCATCGCCTCCAGCAGGTCGGCCGCGGCGTCGCGGTCCGCGGCCACCGCGGTCACGTTCGGGACCTCGTCGGGCACGGTCCGCATGAGCGACCAGAGCGCGTCGACGACGTTCTCGCGGGCCGTCCCGCCGAAGCTCACCTCGCGTTGATCGACGACGAACGACGCGGCGTCGGCGATCTCCCGCACCAGTTCGTCACGGGTGAGCCGGAACCGCTCGTCGCCGTGGTTGGCGAGCCGACGCGCGAGCGCCTCGGCGACCGCCCGAACCGTCTCGTCGTCCTTCCGGGTGCTCGTGGCGTCCTCGATGATGGCGTGGAGGTCGTCGGTGAGGAGGTCCCGCGTCTCCTCCTCGGGAGCGTCCTCGGCATCGCCGTAGGCCGTGATCTCCCGCCAGGCGGCGGCGGTCGCGTTCTCGCGAACGGTCGACCCGAAGGTCTTGCCCGTCTCCGACTCGACGTCGTCCGCGATCGTCTCGACGATCCGGGTCAGCTCCGCGTGCGAGACCCGCTCGTGGTTCCCGACCGTCTCCGCGATCCGGGTCGCGAAGGACTCGGTCGCCGCCGCGCCCTTGTTCGAGACCGCTCCCTCGACGGCGGCGGCCAGCGCTGCGTCCTCGTGGGCGGCCGGGGGGCGCCAGGCGAGCTCCCGACCGAAGTACCGGTCGCGGAAGTTCGAGAGGAGGGAGTCCGCCGTCTTCTTGCCGACCCGGGTGAACTCCTCCTGGAGGAATCCGGAGATCGAGTAGGAGTCGGTCGCCTCCAGCATCTTGATGAGCGCGCCGAGCTCGACGCCGTGGGGGTGCGGCCGGATCTCGGAGGTCTCGGCGGGAAGCTGGTCGGTAGCGCGCTCGAACTTGAGCGGCTCCTCGAGGCCGGGCTCGCGAAGCTCGATCCGGGCGTGGGGGTTGACGACCGCCGTGTGCTTGATGTAGTCGTGCAGCTGCGAGCGGGCGCGCATGTTCGCCTCCATCTCGAGTTCGATGCGCGTCCCGTGGGGGCGGTCCCAGCTCGTCTCCTCGTCGGCTTTGATCTCCGGCTCGTTCGCGTCGGTGTCGATGATCAACTCGAAGTACTGCGCCTGGGACTGCCCCTTCGGTCGGGAGGTGATCTTCGCCGGCTGGCCGGAGGTGAGCTGGGAGTACAGTACGGCCGCGGAGATCCCGATCCCCTGTTGGCCGCGGTTCTGCTCGCGGACGTGGAACCGACTCCCGTACAGCAGTTTCCCGAAGACCTTCGGGAGCTGTTCTTTCGTGATGCCCGGGCCGTTGTCCTCGATCACGAGCCGGTAGTAGTCGCCGACCTCCGTGATCTCGACGTAGATGTCGGGGAGCACCCCGGCCTCCTCGGTCGCGTCGAGGGCGTTGTCGACGGCCTCCTTTACCGCCGTGACCAGCCCGCGGGCGCCCGAGTCGAACCCGAGCATGTGTTTGTTCTTCTCGAAGAACTCGGCGATGGAGATCTCGCGTTGGCCCTCGGCCAACTCCTCCGCGATCCCCTCCTCGTCGCCGAGCGTCGACTGGAAGGACGTCATTCGGTGAGAGGCTCTTACCCAGTCGGGGTTAAAACCCCTCCGGCAGCGGGGTGGAAGTGAAATCGGGCGATCGAGACGCGGACGGGGTGAGACGTGACCGTCCTTCGCTTGGAACGCCGTCAGATCACGAGCAGTTCGTCGACGATCACGAGGAGGACGAACCCGACGAGGAAGGCGGCCGTCGACGCGTCCGCGTAGCCGTGACCGTGCGAGGAGGGGATCATCTCGCGGAAGACGACCGCCATCATCGCGCCGGCGGCGAAGCCGGCGGCCAGGGGAAAGATCCCGGTGGCCACGGAGACGAGCGCGAAGCCGAAGACGGCGGCTGCGACCTGCGGGACGAGCCCCGAAAGCGTCGTGTAGACGAGCACGCGAACGTTCGAGATCCCGGTCTCGCCGACCGGGACCGCGAAGGCGAACCCGTCGGGGACGTTCTGCAGCCCGATGACCACCGCGAGCAGCATCGCGACGTCCTCCAATCCCGAGGCGAACGCGACGCCCATGGCGAGGCCCTCCGGCGCGTTGTGGAGGACGATCGCGGCGCCGATGAGCAACGCACGCCGGGCACGCGAGGCGATCGCGGGATCGTCATCGGTGGCCGCGAGCGAGCCCCCCTCGCGACGCCACCCGACGTACCGGGCGTGCAGGTGCGGGATCGCCCGGTTGCCGCCGAGGAGGACGAACCCGCCGAGGAAGACGCCGGTCATCACCCCCGCGAGCGTTCCCTGCTCCATCCCCGGCAGGATGAGCCCGAAGACGCTGGCGGCGATCATGATCCCCGCCGCGAGCCCGAGCGCGGCGTCGTAGCTCCGGTGGGAGACACGGGCACGAAGGAAGACCGGAACGGCTCCGACGCCGGTGAGCGCGCCCGCGATCGTCGTCACCGCCAGCATCGTCGCGAACTCGGTCATGGGTTCCGATTTAGCAAGGAGCGACAAATAGCTATCCGAGTGGCGACCGACGGTCCGAACGACGCACGACGACCTGAATGACCGTCGGCTCGCGATCACGCGCCCGCGCGTGTACGGGAGGCTTTATCAGTGGGGCTGTACTACCCTCTCCAAGTTCAATGTCAGAGGAAACAGAGTACGGCGCGGGCCAGATCCAGGTCCTCGAAGGCCTCCAGGCCGTACGCAAACGCCCCGCGATGTACATCGGGTCCACCGACGATCGAGGGCTCCATCACCTCGTCTACGAGGTGGTCGACAACTCGATCGACGAGTCCCTCGCCGGATACTGCGAGGACATCGACGTGGCGATTCACGAGGACGGGTCGGTGAGCGTGAGCGACGACGGGCGTGGGATCCCCGTCGACACCCACGAGCAGTACGACCGTCCGGCGCTCGAGGTCATCATGACGGTCCTCCACGCCGGCGGGAAGTTCGACTCGAAGTCCTACCAGGTCTCCGGCGGGCTCCACGGCGTCGGCGTCAGCGTGGTCAACGCCCTCTCGAGCCGCCTCGAGGTCGAGGTCAAACGCGACGGCGGCGTCTACCGACACCGCTTCGAGGGCGGCCAGCCCGTCGAGGGCGCATTCGAGCGGGTTCGTGACATGGACCCCGAAGAGGAGACCGGCACGACGATCCGGTTTTGGCCCGACGAGGACATCTTCGAGACGACCGACTTCTCCCGCGGGACGCTCGCGAACCGCCTTCGCGAGCTCGCCTTTCTCAACTCCGGGGTGGCGATCACGCTCGCGGACGAACGGCCCGAGGAACCGGAGCGGGAGACGTTCCTCTACGACGGCGGGATCCGCGAGTTCGTCGAGTACCTCAACGAGACGCGATCGCCGATCCACCCCGACGTCATCTACTTCGCCGACGAGGACGAGGACGTCCACGTCGAGATCGCGATGCAGGCGACCGAGGAGCTGCAGGGCTCCGTCCACGCGTTCGCGAACAACATCAACACCCGCGAGGGCGGCACCCATCTCACCGGGTTCAAGACGGCGCTCACGCGCGTCGTCAACGACTACGCCAACGAGCACGGACTGATCGACGACCTCGAGGGGAACCTCAAGGGCGAGGACGTCCGCGAGGGGCTCACCGCGGTCATCTCGGTGAAACACCCCGACCCGCAGTTCGAGGGACAGACGAAGACGAAGCTCGGCAACTCCGAGGTTCGAGGCATCGTCGAGTCGGCGGTTCACGACGGACTCTCCACGTTCTTCGAGGAGAACCCCGACACCGCACGGGCCGTCGTCTCGAAGGCCGCCGAGGCCGCTCGCGCGCGCAAGGCCGCCAAGAAGGCCGAGGAGCTCACCCGCCGCAAGTCGGCGCTGGAGTCGACCGCGCTGCCGGGGAAGCTCGCCGACTGCCAGACGCGCGATCCCGAGGAGGCCGAGCTGTTCGTGGTGGAGGGCGACAGCGCCGGCGGGAGCGCCAAACAGGGCCGGGACCGGGCCAACCAGGCGATCCTCCCGATCAAGGGGAAGATCCTGAACGTCGAGAAACACCGCCTCGATCGCGTCCTCGAGAACGACGAGATCCGGGCGCTGATCACGGCGATCGGCACCGGGATCGGCGAGGAGTTCGACATCGACGACGCGAGGTACCAGAAGATCATCATCATGACGGACGCCGACGTCGACGGCGCCCACATCAGGACCCTGCTTTTGACGCTGCTCTACCGGCACATGAAGCCGCTCATCGAGTCGGGCTACGTCTACGCGGCCCAGCCGCCGCTCTACCGCGTTCGCTACAAGGGCGAGACGTACGACGCGATGACCGAGGAGGAACGCGATCGGATCGTCGCCGAGGAGTGCGACGGGAATCCGGCTCAGGTCCAGCGGTTCAAGGGGCTCGGCGAGATGAACCCCGACCAGCTGTGGGAGACGACCATGAACCCGGAAAACCGCATCCTCAAGCGGATCACGATCGAGGACGCGGCGGCCGCAGACCGGATGTTCAACGTCCTCATGGGCGACGCCGTCGAGCCGCGAAAGCAGTTCATCAAGGAACACGCCACTGACGCCGAGTGGGTGGACATCTAGGGAGAACGCGATGAGTTCCGAGACACCGACCCCAGACGACGTTCGAGCCGCACAGATCGAGACCGCCCGGATCGAAGACGAGATGGAGCAGTCGTACATCGACTACGCGATGTCGGTCATCGCGGGTCGGGCGCTGCCCGACGTCCGGGACGGCCTCAAGCCCGTCCACCGCCGCATCCTCTATGCGATGTCCGAGGCCGGCGTCACGAGCAACTCCTCACACCGCAAGTCCTCCTCCATCGTGGGCGACACGATGGGCGATTACCACCCACACGGGGACTCGGCGATCTACGACACCCTCGCGCGGATGGCCCAGGACTTCTCGATGCGCTACCCGCTCGTCGACGGCCAGGGGAACTTCGGCTCCGTCGACGGCGATCCGCCGGCCGCGATGCGGTATACGGAGGCGCGGATGTCGCCCATCGCGGAGGAGCTGCTCGCCGACATCGAGCGCGACACCGTCGACTTCCAGAGCAACTACGACGACCGCCTCGAGGAGCCGGAGGTCCTGCCGGCCGCGTTCCCGAACCTGCTCGTCAACGGGTCGTCGGGGATCGCCGTCGGGATGTCGACGAACGTCCCGCCGCACAACCTCGGCGAGGTGATCGACGCGACGATCGAGCTGATCGAAAACCCGGAGGCGACCGTCGAGGACCTGATGGAACACGTCGAGGGGCCCGACTTCCCGACCGGCGCGAACATCGTCGGCCGGAACGCGGTCCACGAGGCCTACAAGACCGGCCGTGGCCGTATTCGGGTCCGAGCGGAGTTCGAGGTCGACGAGGAGGACGGCCGGATCGTCATCACGGAACTCCCGTTCCAACAGAACAAGGCGCGGATGGTCGAGCGGATCGCCGAGGACGTCAACGAGGGAGCGATCGAGGGGATCCGCGACCTCCGCGACGAGTCGGACCGCGACGGCATCCGCGTCGTCGTCGAGTTGAAACGCGACGCGATGGCCGAGGTCGTCAAGAACCAGCTGCTCGAGTCCCACCTCGAGCGGACCTTCGGCGTGATCAACCTGGCGCTCGTCGACGGGCAGCCGCAGGTGCTCTCCTTGAAGGAGACGCTCGAACACTACATCGAACACCGGCGCGAGGTCGTGCGGCGACGCTCGGAGCACGAACTCGCGGAACGGAAGGACCGCGCCCACATCCTCGAGGGGCGGCTTCGCGCGCTCGAACACGTCGACGACGTCGTCGAGACGATCCGCGAGTCCGAGGATCGGGACGCCGCGAGGGCGCAACTGGAGTCGGTCTTCGACTTCTCCGAGGAGCAGGCCGCCCACATCGTCCGGATGCAGCTCGGGTCGCTCACCTCGATGGAGACCGAGGAGATAGAGACCGAATACGAGGACGTGAAGGCACGCATCGAGCGGCTCGAGGAGATCCTCGCCTCGCAGTCGGAGCTCGATTCGGTGATCGAATCGGAGCTGTCGGCGATCAAAGACGAGTACGACGACGAACGCCGGACCTCGTTCATCGAGGACTCCGGGACGGTCACCCACGAGGACCTCATCCCCGAGGAGGAGTGTGTCGTCGTGATGTCCGAGGACGACTACATCAAGCGAATGCCGCTTTCGACCTTCCGCGCGCAAAACCGCGGCGGGAAGGGGATCATCGGAACGGACCTCAAGGAGGACGACCGCGTGGCCTCGGTCTTCCTCGCCAACTCACACGACTACCTGCTCGCGATCACGAACCGGGGGCAGATCTACCAGCTGAAGACCTACGAGATCCCCGAGATGTCCCGGACGGCCCGCGGCAAATCGGCGATCAACCTCCTCAATCTCGACGACGGCGAGGAGATCCAGGCGGTCGTCGACTGCGACCGCGTGGGCGAGGACGTCGACGAGGAGCGGTACCTGACGATGGTCACCCGCGAGGGATACATCAAGCGGACCGCCGTCGAGGCCTTCGAGAACATCCGCTCGACGGGCATCCGCGCGCTGCGTCTCGAGGACGGCGACGAGCTGGTCGACGTCGAGGAGACGAACGGCGAGACGGACCTCGTCATCGGGACCGCGGACGGGATGGCGATCCGGTTCGACGAGGACGAGGTCCGTCCCATGGGCCGAAGCGCCCGGGGCGTTCGAGGCATCGACCTCCGGTCCGGCGATCGGGTCGCAGGGCTGGCCGCGGTCGACCCGGACCGTCACAACTGGGTGCTCACGGTGACCGAAAACGGGTACGGAAAACGGTCGGACGTCGGTGACTACCGCGTCCAGTCGCGAAACGGGAAGGGCCTCATCGACATCAAGACGGGCACCCGAAACGGATCCGTCGTTGCGATCGAGGCGGTCACCCACGGCGACCACCTGATCGCGATGAGCGGCGAGGGACAGATCGTCCGGACGCGCGTCGAGGACGTCTCGACGGTCGGCCGGAACACGATGGGCGTGATCGTGATGGATCTCGACCCGGACGACGAGGTCGCCTGTCTCGACATCGTGCCGGCGGCGATCGCGGAGAGCGAGGATGCGCCCGAATCGGAGGCTGTCGACGTCGACGCGGAGTAGTCGTTCGGCCCTTCGATACGGCGAGCAACCGGCTACAGCACCGTCTTTCCGAACGCGCTCGCCGCCAGCTCGGTGGCGAGTTCCGCCGTTCCGTTGTGTTGATCGAGGGTGGGGTTGATCTCCACCATCTCCATCGATCGAAGGGCGCCGGAGGCGGCGACGTGCTCCATCGCGGCGTGTGCCTCGCGGTAGGTCGCGCCGCCGCGGACGGGCGTGCCGACCCCGGGGGCCTCCGTCGGGTCGAGCCAGTCGAGATCGAGGCTCACGTGGATCCCGTCGACGCCCGCGCTCGCCGTCGCGATCGCCTCCTCGACGACGGCGGAGATCCCGCGGTCGTCGATCTCGGACATGGTGTAGGCGGCGATGTCGCGCTCCTCGATCAGTTCACGTTCGGCCGGATCGACGCTGCGAAGGCCGACGAGGACGAGGTTCTCAGCGCGAAACCGGGGCGCCGTCGCCCAGGGCATGTCCGCGAACGCGCCGTATCCGAGCGCCGCCGAAAGCGGCATGCCGTGGACGTTCCCGGAGAGGGTCGTCTCCGGCGTGTTCAGATCTGCGTGAGCGTCGAACCAGATCGCGCCGATGTCCGCGTTGCGGGCGGATCCGCCGAGGGATCCGATGCCGATCGAGTGATCGCCGCCGAGGACGAGCGGGACGTCGCCGACCGCGAGCGCCTCCGAGACCTCGTCGGCGAGTCGCGAGCAGACGTCGGCGGTCTCACGGAGGAACTTCGCCGAGCCGGTCTCCGGCGCGTCGCGGTCCGAGTCGAGTTCCTCCGCGCGCGGGACGGCGAGGTCCCCGTGGTCGCGGGAGTCGATCCCCGCGTCGGCGAGTTCCTCGGCGAGTCCGGCGTACCGGATCGCCGATGGTCCCATGTCGACGCCGCGTCGGTTGGCGCCGTAGTCGGTCGGCGCGCCGATGATCCGAACGGTCATGGGGTGACCGTGGGCGGGGGCCGGCTTGAACCCCGGGGTCGAGAGTTGGATCACCATCCATCGGAGGTCGGATCACCATCCATCGGAGGTCGGATCACCATCCATCGAGTTTAAACCGGAGCCGCGAGTAGTGGTCCGTATGTCATCGATCGAGCTGACGTCGAGTCAGAAAACCATTCTCACCGCCCTCATCAACCTCTACCGCGAGGAGGACGGAGCGGTCAAAGGCGAGGAGATCGCATCGGAGGTCGACAGAAATCCGGGAACCATCCGCAACCAGATGCAGAGCCTGAAGGCCCTCCAGCTCGTCGAGGGCGTCCCCGGCCCGAAGGGCGGGTACAAGCCGACCGCGAACGCCTACGAGGCGCTCGACGTCCAGCAGATGGACGAGCCGGCGAACGTCGACATCCGACACAACGGCGAGTTCGTCGAGGACGCGAACGTCGACGACATCGACCTCTCGAGCGTCCACCACCCGGAGCTCTGTCGCGCGGAGATCCACCTCCAGGGCTCGGTACGGGACTTCAACGAGGGCGACTCCGTGACGGTCGGTCCGACGCCGCTGTCGAAGCTGCTCATCGAGGGAACCATCGACGGCAAGGACGACACCTCGAACGTCCTCATCCTTCGGATCGACGACATGCGTGCCCCGGTCGAGGAACCCTCCCACTGATCGCGTTCGGTACTATCGCTCCGGCGCTGATCGCTTTCTGTATTGATCGATTTCGGTATTGATCCTTTCGACGCCGAGCACGCCGGACCCAAAGAGCGACCGAGAACGTTCGACGATCCGGGCCCCGTTCGAAGCTGAACGGTTTGCCGTTACCCGCGGTCGTTCCGCCTTTTCACATGTCGCCGAAGGCGCTCACGCCTCGTCCGGCGGAGGAGACCTTCGCGATCCATCGGCTCGCGATGCCCTTTTTCAGGAGCTTCGCGCCGGGACCGCCGAAGGTCGAGATCGGGACGCCGGAGACGTCGTGGGCGACCGCGCGGTCGCCGACCGAGATGACGGTTCCCTTGTCCTCGTGTCGCCAGGTCTTGAGCGGGGCGCCGCGGGCCGCACGCGCGAGGTTCTCGCCGGCGACCTCGGCGGCCTGCCAGGCGGCCTGGGCGGTCGGGGGCGCGACCTCGTCGTCACCTTGGTCGACGAGCGCGGTGTCGCCGATCGCGAAGACGCGGTCGTCGCTCGTGGTGAAATCGGACTGCGCGACGACGCGGTTCGAGCGGTCGTCCTTCTCGACGTCGACGGCCTCGAGCTCCTCGTGGCCGGTGATGCCGCCGGTCCAGACGAGCACGTCGTAGGGGAGTTCCTCGGGCTCCTCGTCCTCGCCGCCGCCGAGGTAGACGGACTCCTCGTCGGCCCGCGAGATGAAGTCGCCGGTGAGGATCTCGATGTCGGCGTCCTGGAGACGCTTGCGGAGCGCGCCCTGGATCTCCGGGTCGTTGCCCGGGAAGACCTCGTCGAGCCCCTCGATGAGTTTGATCTCGATCGGGGCGCGGTGTTTGTCGCGGTACTCCGCGATCTCGCCGGCCGTCTGGATCCCCGAGAGCCCGGCGCCGCCGACGAGCACCTGTGCGGGGTCCGACTGGGTCGCCTCGGAGGCCGCCGCGCGAACGTCGTCGTGGATCGCGTGGGCGTCCTCGAGCCCCTTCAGCTGGTGGGCGTTCTCCCGGAGCCCCTCGATCCCGAAGAAGGCGGTCGTCGAGCCGATCGCCAAGAGGAGGTAGTCGTACTCGACGCTCGTGCCGTCGTCGGTCTCGACCACGCGCTCGTCGACGTCGACGTCGGTCACCCGCCCCTGCACGAAGCGGGTCGAACGGGACTTGATCTCCTCGACCGGGATCGTGATCTTCGATTCGGTCGAGGGATCGCGGATCACCCGATGGACCTCGTGGAGGACCAGGTGGTAGTCGTGTTCGGATATCCACGTGACGTCGATCTCGTCTTCGGCCTCAGCCTCGAGCGACTTGATGGCGCCCGAACCGGCGTATCCGGAGCCGACGACGACAACTTGCGTACTCATACCACAGGGTGGACGGCCATCGGATAAAGTCGCTTTGGAACCGTTCCACGCCGGGATCCGTACCCGATCGACGTCCCGTCGCGGCGATCCTCACTCGATCGAGAGCCCGGCGTGGAACCGGTCCGCGCCGGCCTCGGCCACCCGCTCGTCCATGCGCGCGAGCAGCTTCACCGCGAGACTCGCGGTCTCGACCGCACGCGAGTCGCCCTCGGTTCGGAACTCCCCGGTCGACCGGTTGGCGTAGACCGCACAGACCGCCCCGGCGCGAAGTCCGTACACGTTCGCGAGCGTGAGGATGGCGCTCGCCTCCATCTCGACGTTCTTCACGTTCGCCTCGCGTAGTTCATCGAGGAGGTCCGCCGATCCGGCCGCCTCGAAGCCGTCGAATCCGGGGCGACCCTGTCCGGCATAAAACGAGTCCGCGCTCATCGTGATGCCGACGTGATAGTCGTATCCGAGCCGCTCGGCGGCCGCGACGAGCGCGGAGACGACCTCGTCGCTCGCGACGGCGGGGTAGTCCTCGCGGACGTATTCGTCGCTCGTTCCCTCCTGTCTGACGGCGCCGCTCGTGATGACGAGATCGCCGACGTCCATCTCCGGACGGAGGGCGCCACAGGACCCGACCCGGATGAAGGTGTCCGCGTCCGCACGCGCGAGCTCCTCGAGCGCGATGGCGGCCGACGGCGATCCGATCCCGGTCGAGGTGATGGAGATCGGGACCCCGTCGTACCGGCCGGTCACGGTGCGGTACTCCCGGTGGCGGGCGACCTCCTCGGCGGCGTCCCAGATCGAGTCGACGACGTCGACGCGCTCGGGGTTTCCGGGGAGGAGGACGCTCGGTGCGACGTCCTCAGAGGAGACCTCGAGGTGATACTGTACCTCCGTGTTCGGATCCTCGCTGTCGCCGGGCATGGAGGGGCTTCGACGCGGGCGGGTAAATATCACGGCGGTGGATCCGCCTCGACCTCGCGGGCACACCTTCTTTAGGGAGGGGGCGAAAGCCCTCCCCATGGTCGAAGCATTCGTTCGACTCCAGTGTCCGGAGTGTTCGAAGGACTGGGAGGAGTCGCCGAGCGATCTCCCCGATCTCCGTACGAACTTCAGCTGCCAGGACTGTCACGCCACGCGCCGGCTCACGGAGTTCATGCGGACCGAACGCGATCTCGAGGCGGTCAAACAGTTCCAGTGATCACCTCGATCGATCGTTCACGGATCCTAACCGGGGCGAAGTGAATCCCGACGATCGTCGCCACGGCGATCACTCGCCGGTCGCCGAGACCGCGCCGCAGGCGTCACACTTGATCACGCGCGTTCCGCGTTCGGTCTGCAGGCGCGTGTCGGGGAGCCCGCATTCGGGACAGATGACGAACGCCTCGAGGTAGTCGTCGACGGCCGCCTCGATCCGATCCGTCCGAAAGTCGCCGGTCAGACGGGCGCGCCCGCGCTCGTCGATCTGCGCGCTGGTTCCCAGTTCGGTCTGGAGATACTGCAGGAGGTGGTCGGCCTCCCTGTCGAGCCGGTCGACGACGTCCTGGAAGTTCTCGAAGACGGTCGCGTGCCCCTCGGTTCTGACCTCGGGCGTGGGGACCTCGAATCGGTCCCGCTGTTCGTGGATGTCCGGCGTCTCCTCGAGTGCGCGATCGAGTCGATCGTCGTAGTCCATACGCGATCGTTCCCGCGGAATCGGATTAAAGCTTCGCGGCGAACGTGCGCTGATCCCTTGAATACGAGGGATAGGGGGCGTCTACGTCGAGATGCATGTTAACGGTTATCAGGATAATACTATAAACCTCCGGTCGCTACCATCGTCTGCTCATGAAGAAACAAGAGCTCATTCACCTGCACGGCCTTCTTTCGGAAGTACGAAAACAGTGTGAACACTGGGACGAGGATCTCGATCTCGAGGCGTACGAGACGATGGGCGTAAAACCGACATCGATCCACAAATCGAAGACCGACCACAAGGCCGCCGTTTTTAAACTCGCGAAGGGGATCACCGCACCGATGGAGGAGGCCGACTCCGAGACGCTGGCCCCCACCGCGGACTGAATCGACGACACCGACGCATCCTGCCTGACGCCAAACCGCGTAGTGGCGACGTCGTTTCGACCGGAGCGCCGGTCCAGAAGTCGCACCATCCAGCTACCGCGTCGTGTCCGCCTCACGAGCGCGTCGAATCCGTTCTCGCGAGCGTTCCGGTCCTCATCCTCACGAGCGTTCGGACTCCTCCACCATCTCCTCGAACTCGGGAAGTAGATCCTCGTCGCCGTCGTTCCCTTCACCATCGCCGCTGTTGACCTCGTGTTCATCGCCGCCGTCGTCCCCGTGGTCTTCGTCACCGCCGTCCTCCCGCTTTTCGTCACCCTCGACCTCGTGGTCCTCGCCATCGTCGTCTTCGTCCTCCTCGAGGATCTCCACCTCGAGAACCGAAAGCGGAATGTTGTGCAGCCGCTGTCCGATCTCCTTGCGGGCGATCCTGGAGGCGTGTTCGCGCCGATCCACGTTGAACACCGTCATCTCCAGCTCGAGCGCCACGAGCGCCTCGTCGGCCGCGATGAAGGCGGGCGGCAGCTCCTCCCCGCCCGGCGAGGTCCGCGATCCCATGTCGATCTCGACGTAGTTGAGATCGGGGTTCAACATCTCGCCCGTCTTCGAGATGGCGATCCGGATCGCCTCGTCGGCGTTCTCTACGTCGTATACCGGAACCGCTGCCTCGACGACGACTCGACAATCCATCGTGGTAGTAGCTAACGCACGAGGGGGTATGAAGCTTCGGCCGACCGACCGCGAACGGCCGGAGACGGTCACTCACCGCCCGATCGGAGGTAATGGAAGACGTACGTCTGTGTATAGCCCGCGACTGGCCCGCCGAACTGATCGCGGATCGCCCGTGACGTCTCGACGTACCCGCCGCGGTCGCAGTCGGGGTACCGGTCGGCGATGACCGAGCGGATCCAGGTGTCGAGCGGGACCGCCTCGAGGAACCCGAGCGAGAACAACGCGACGCAGTCCGCCACCTTTTGCCCGACGCCGACGAATCGGGTCAGCCACTCGCGGGCCGCCTCGTAGTCCATGTCGGCCGCCATCTCCGGACGGGCCTCGCCGTCGGCGACCATGCGCGCCGTTTTCATCACGTAGGGGGCACGATACCCCAACGAGAGGTCCCGGAGATCCTCCTCGTCGGCTGCGGCGAGCGCGTCGGGGGTCGGAAACGCGTGATAGGTCTCGCCGTCGAAGTCGATCGGGTCGCCGTAGGCGTCCTCGAGACGCCGCTGCATCCCGTGGATCCGGGAGACGCGCATCTGTGCGGAACAGATGAACGAGACGAGACACGAAAACGGCGGGTCGCGAACGAGCCGCATCCCCTCGTACGCGTCGTATGCCCGTTCGAAGAGCGGATCGTCGGGCGTCCCGGCCAGGATGGCCTCCAGGTCGTCGTCGAGTCGAAGGAGGTGTGTGAGGATCCCCGTCGCGTCCGTCGTCGACTCCCACTCGAGGGTGCCGTCCCGTACCCCTCCTCGCTGTCGGACCCGGACCACCGCCCGCTCGTCGTTCACACCCTCGATCGGGGGAACCACGGTGTAATAGGTGTGGTCGCCGCCGTGTGCGCCATCGGCCTCGTAGGCACGCCCGTCCGCGCGCCGCCAGAGGTAACTCTGGCCGCTCTCGAGAGTGGCCTGGAGGTCGAACGGTCCGTCGAGCGAGCCGACGTCGATCGCGCCGCGTTCCATCGTGATGGAGGAGGCGACCACGAGGTATCGGCGTTTCGATGCCGTCAAGCGGCGTCACACGGCGGCGGGTTGGTCCACGGATCCCTTTTGCCGATGGCGACCGTACCGGAGGTATGCCGACGTACCGCCGTCGAACCCGTATCGCGGCTCCCCTCGAGCGCGTCTGGGAGTTCCACTCGCGAGTCGGGGGATTGACCGCGTTGACCCCGGACTGGATGAACCTGCGGATCGACGCCGTGGTCGGTCCCGACGGCGAGGACGACCCTGAGGTCCTCGAGGAGGGGGCCCGGATCAGCATGTCGATCCGACCGTTCGGCATCGCTCCGCGACGGGGATGGACCTCCCACATCCGGCGTCGTCGATCGAAGCCCGGACGCGCGTACTTCGTCGACGAGATGACGGACGGGCCCTTCCCGAAGTGGGTCCACACGCACCTCCTTTTCGCGGACGGCGAGGAGACGGTGCTCGTCGACGACGTCGAGTATCGAATGCCGGTCGCGAGCGTGAGCGACCGACTCGATCCGATCGTGCAGGTCGGCTTCGAGGCCATGTTCCGCGATCGCCACCGGAAGACGCGAACGCTTCTCGAGTGACTACGAGGCGGATCGGGATCGAGGCTCCCTTCGACGTTCGGGCCAGTCAAGCTAAGTCGGTCGAAACCGATCGGCGGGCATGGACATCGAGATCTCCGACGTCGACCACGTGGCGTTGCGCGTCACCGATCTCGAGGCGTCGCTCGCGTTCTATCGCGACCTGCTCGGACTGCCCGTCCGCGACCGCGACCGCTACGAGGCGGGAGAGGTTCCCTACGTGGCCGTCGTGGCGGGCGGACGACACCTCCATCTGGTGCCGACCGCTCCCGACGAGATCGACGGCGAGTCCCTCGACGTCGGCGGCGAACACGTCTGTCTGCTCGTCCGTTCGGACGACGTCGACGCCACCACACAGCTCGACGACGTCCTCTCGGCGATCGAGGCGGCCGGCTACGAGGTCGAAGCGAACGAGCCGCGCAAACGGTACGGCGCCTACGGCCGCGACTGGGCGGCGTACGTCCGCGATCCCGACGGGCGCCGCGTGGAGATCAAGGTCCACTAGCGATCGGACCGACGGGCTGATCGAACCCCGGAATCCGCCGACGTTCAGGCGTCCGGACGACCACGAGCGGTGAGGTAGATCCCCGCGAGTACGACCGCACCGCTCGTGAGGGTCGCGGACGTGGGGACCTCGAGAAAGACCGCGAACGCCAGAAGCGTCGCGCCCACCGGCTCGCCGAGCATCGAGACGGAGACGAGACTCGAGTCCACGTGGGCGAGCGCCCAGTTGATCACGGTGTGGCCGAACAGCCCCGGACCGACGGCGAGGCCGACGAAGATCCACCACTCGCGGGCGGGATAGCCGACGAGCGGTAGTCCCCGGACGAGCACGAACGCGAGGAGCGCGAGCGCACACACGCCGTAGACGATGACCACGTAGGGAACGAGCGCGACGCGCTGGCGGAGGGACCGCCCGGCGAGCACGTAGACCGCCGCCATGACCGCCCCACAAAGCGCGAGCGCGTTTCCATACAGCGGGGCCTCACCGACGAGGCCGCCCGACAGCAGGTCCCCGACCGACATCCCCACCACCCCGAGGACGGCCACGGCGATGCCGAACGCCATGGTCCGCGTGACGGTCTCGCGAAGCAGCAGCCAGGCGCCGATCGCGACGAAGACGGGCTGTGCCTGCACGAGCGTCACGCTCGCGGCCACGCTCGTCCACTCGAGGCTCTCGAACCAGCTCGCGAAGTGGATCGCCAGCGCGATCCCCGAGACGACGGCGAAACCCAGATCGCGTCCGGTGATCCGCCGGAGCTGGTCGCGATACTGAACGAGCAGGACCGGGACGAGCGGGATCGTGGTGAACGTCACGCGATACAGCGCCGCCACCGAACTCGGGGCCGTGCTCAGTCGAACCAACACCGCGCCGGTGCTGATCGCGAGGATCGCGACCGCGAGTCCGAGGGCCGGCGGAACGGCGGGCGCATCCGCGCTGCGGGAAGTTGTCACGGGCGAGGATCCGGGCCGAACCACAAACGCCTTTCGGGCGATCGAGCCCGCGTCCCATCGGTGTCCCTATGCGCGTCCGCTCCCAAGGCGACCCGTGAGCGGAGACACGTTCGCGGTGGGCATCCACCTCACGGAGACGGCCTTCGAGTTCGTCGTTCGCGTCCCCTCGGAGATCGACTCGAGCTGGTCGGACCCCGACGCGTTCCAGTCGCTCGTCGAACGCGAGGTCTGGGAGCGGCTCGACCGGCGACGCGTGCTGGAGACGGTCGACCGGACCGCCGAGGTCGGAACGACGGTGTCGCTCGGAACGATCACCCTCCGACCGGACGGGACGGTCGTCGACGAGTCGCTTCGCGTGCCGCAGCCGGACCGCGAGGAGTAGGGCTCGCTCCGCCCGGTTCGTCGTCGACGAAACACGCTTCAACGCGTTACGGGACGCGAGCGACACCCTCCACGGAGTACCCTCGTGGCGGGCCCCTTCCGGGTCGGTGTGACCGCTTTCGACTTGTGAACGTCATGGCCCTCCCGCTCTTCGAACTGCTTACTGAATGACTGAATGAGTAAATGAGTGACTAATGAGTGAATGAGTGACTGAATGAGTGAAAGTATGAGTGGTCAGGCGGCGAACCAACTCTCCCAGAGGGTCTCCCACTCCAGTACTCGCTGATACGCTGGCAGACTTAACTTCCGTGTTCGGAATGGGTACGGGTGTGTCCCTGCCGCTCTGGCCGCCTTCATGCCGACGAACGGACTCGAACCGTCCCACACGAGCAACTCGTGTGACACCTGTGTCGGTCTCGTGTCCGATCCCGCACGCGCTCGCGAGAGCGCGTGTGAGACTCCGACCGTGTATACGTGCGATCCAGCTTCCGCCTGAACTCAGTCTGTGAGGTGGACCATATGACTGTGGCTCGGTCCGTTAGTGCTCGTGGGCTTAACACCTCGTTGCCTTGGTGCGCACACCCCGAGTCTATCTACCTCCTCTTCTAGGAGGGACCTCAACGGTACCTCGTTTCCATGTGGGTTTCGAGCTTAGATGCGTTCAGCTCTTACCCCGTGTCGCGTGGCTACCCGGCATCTGCCCTCTCGGACAACCGGTACACCAGTGGCGACCGGTCGTAGTTCCTCTCGTACTATACGACCGTTCACGTCAGGTACCATAACACCCCCAATAGATAGCAGCCGACCTGTCTCACGACGGTCTAAACCCAGCTCACGACCTCCTTTAATAGGCGAACAACCTCACCCTTGCCCGCTTCTGCACGGGCAGGATGGAGGGAACCGACATCGAGGTAGCAAGCCACCCGGTCGATATGTGCTCTTGCGGGTGACGACTCTGTTATCCCTAAGGTAGCTTTTCTGTCATCTACGGGCCCCATTCCGGAGCCTCGTAGGTTCGCTAGACCACGCTTTCGCGTCAGCGTCACTCGTTGGGAATGACACTGTCAGACCTCCGTGTGCTCTTGCGCTCTTCTCCGGGTTCCCGACCCGGGTGAGGAGATCTTTGGGCGCGCTCGATATCTTTTCGAGCGCGTACCGCCCCAGTCAAACTGCCCGGCTACCGGTGTCCTCCGCCAGGAGTGAGAGTCGCAGTCACTACCGGGTAGTATTTCAATGATGCCTCGGTGGCCCGCTAGCGCGGGTACCTGTGTAATGGCTCCTACCTATGCTGCACAGTAGCGACCACGTCTCAGCGACAGCCTGCAGTAAAGCTCTATAGGGTCTTCGCTTCCCCTTGGGGGTCTCCAGACTCCGCACTGGAACGTACAGTTCACCGGGTCCAACGTTGGGACAGTGGCGCTCTCGTTTATCCATTCATGCAAGCCGCTACTGAAGCGGCAAGGTACTACGCTACCTTAAGAGGGTCATAGTTACCCCCGCCGTTGACGGGTCCTTCGTCCTCTTGTACGAGGTGTTCAGATACCCGCACTGGGCAGGATTCAGTGACCGTACGAGTCCTTGCGGATTTGCGGTCACCTGTGTTGTTACTAGACAGTCGGAGCGCCCGAGTCACTGCGACCTGCTTTCTCCAAAGCAGGCATCCCTTCTTCCGAAGGTACGGGACTAACTTGCCGAATTCCCTAACGTCGGTTCTCCCGACAGGCCGTGGCTTTCGCTGCCAGAGTACCTGTGTCGGATCTTGGTACGGACATCACGCTCGTCTTTTCACGGACCCCGGATACCACCAACTTGCGCTGTCTCGGGCTTCGCTCGCTTCCTGCCGTGACGGCGTCCACGAGCTTCTCCGATTCGACCGGGCGAATGCCCGGCTTGGTGTTTTCCGCGGTGTCGACTTTTACTGCGTGATGGCACTGGAATATTAACCAGTTTCCCGTTGTCCCCGTCGACTTACGGGGGGACTTAGGACCGGCTAACCCTCGGCTGATTGACAGTGCCGAGGAAACCGTACTCATCAGGCCGTCGAGGTTCTCACCCGACTATCGCTGCTACTGTGACCAGGATTGTCGTTCCCGAACGGTCCACGCGAGTTCTCACCCGAGCTTCCATCCGAACGGGACGCCGACCTACGCGGTCGCCCTGTGACGGGCGCGGCAGGGTCTCGGTGGTAGACTTGAGCCCCGATCATTTTGGGCGCCTCAAACCTCGGCCGGTAAGCTGTTACGCTTTTCTTAGCGGGTAGCTGCTTCTAAGCTCACCTCCCGGCTGTTTAGGGCTTGAGACCACCTTCCAATCGCACTTAGTCTACACTTTGGGACCTTAACCTTGCTCTGGGTTGTTCCCCTCACGGTGCACAGGCTTACCCCGCACACCGGACTCCTCGGGTCGACAGCGTATGCAGGTTCGGAGTTCGACAGGATGGCCGACTCCTCTCGGAGGCGGGTCATCCAATCGGTCGCTCTACCCCGCATACTACCTCGCCGAAGGTCATGCTTCGACATGTTTCGGTCGGAACCAGCTGTTGCCAGGCTCGATGGGCCTTTCACCCCTATACGCGAATCACGGGAGGGTATTGTAGGACACCACCCCTAACGGGCCTCCACGTGGCTTTCGCCACGCTTCACCCTGCTCGCGTATAGATCGCCTGGTTTCGGGTCGTACCCCGATGACTCCCCGCGCTTGCACACGGTGGCCCTCGCAATGCTGCGGCCATATCGGTTTCCCTGCGCCTTCCCCGATTCTCGGGTTAGACTCGCCATCTAGGTACACTCCCTGGGTCGTTTTTCAAAACGCACGACACGACGCCGGCTCTCTTCGATTCCTACTGGACGCTCGCGCGTCTCTCGTTACTCGAAGAGCCTTCTACGCCCTGTCGCTCTTTCGCCAACTGATTTCAGGCCCTATTGCACCGCCCTTCTCGGGGTGCTTTTCAGCGTTCGCTCACGCTACTTGTTCGCTATCGGTCTCGAGGAGTGTTTAGTCTTCCCAGGGGATGCCTGGGTCCTTCACAGAGAATATCCGATCCCTGCTACTCGGGTACTGACGCACGCGGTACTGCCGTACTCTACGGGGTTGTCACCCTGTCTCACGCTCCGTTCCAGGAGACTTCGAGTATGGGGTCGCGCGCTGCAGGTCAGCCCACACACCACATTGCCCGTGAGGGCTTCGGTTTGGACTGTGTCGCGGTCACTCGCGGTTACTAACGACATCGCTATTGCGTTCTCTTCCGTCCCCTACTGAGATGTTTCAATTCGGGGAGTTCCCTATTGCGCGAAGCAATTGTAGAAGGATTCCTATTCGGAGATCCCAAGTTCTTCGCCTCCATGCGGCTCCCTTGGGCTTTTCGCAGCTTGGCACGTCCGTCATCGGCTCTCGAGCCGAGCCATTCACCAGCTGGCACAGTAGCCAGTATACTATACGTCCACGAACTCACAAACTGAGTTCAGTGGGCGTCTGGATCGCACGTATACACGGTCGTCATCGAATCACCTCGTGGCTTCCACGAGCGTGTCCGTCGGACCCTTCCTACCCGCGGTCTCCCGGAGTAGTGCATCGGTCGTCGCGCCGTCATCTCCCGTTTCGGAGTCGACCATTTAAGGGCCGCGTTTCGCTCCCACCGCAGTCGCGCGGTCGGAGTCTCCAATCGGGAGATGGGGCTGACATGGACCCGCTGGGATTCGAACCCAGGGCATCCTCCTTGCAAGGGAGGCACTCTCCCACTGAGCTACGGGCCCACCCGTCCTCGCTGCGAGAACGGGTGTGTGTGTCCAAGTGTGAGCTCGATGGGCCGTTAGTGTCCGGGCTGGCGGCGGGTGGACGCGGACCTCGCTGAACGAGAGTGATCGTGACGATACGATGAGTGTAAGATGAGCTCGTAGACGTAACGTCTACGAGTCTCGGTCTGTAGGAGGTGATCCAGCCGCAGATTCCCCTACGGCTACCTTGTTACGACTTAAGCCCCCTTGCGAAGCCCAGATTCGACTCCCTCTCGGGAGCCTCATCCGGACCTCACTCGGGTGCTTTGACGGGCGGTGTGTGCAAGGAGCAGGGACGTATTCACCGCGCGCTGCTGACACGCGATTACTACCGAATCCAGCTTCATGTGGGCGAGTTGCAGCCCACAATCCGAACTACGACCAGGTTTGTGAGATTACCGTCTCCTTTCGGAGTTGGAACCCATTGTCCTGACCATTGTAGCCCGCGTGTTGCCCAGCACATTCGGGGCATACTGACCTACCGTTGCCCGTTCCTTCCTCCGTGTTGGCCACGGCGGTCTCCGTACTGTCCCCAGCCACGGTGAGTGCTGCTGGCAAGTACGGATGCGGGTCTCGCTCGTTGCCTGACTTAACAGGACGCCTCACGGTACGAGCTGACGGCGGCCATGCACCTCCTCTCTGTAGCTCGTGGCGAGGTCATCAACCTGACCGTCATTACTACAGTCGATGCTGGTGAGATGTCCGGCGTTGAGTCCAATTAAACCGCAGGCTCCTCCGGTTGTAGTGCTCCCCCGCCAATTCCTTTAAGTTTCATCCTTGCGGACGTACTTCCCAGGCGGCCTGTTTAGCGGCTTCCCTACGGCACAGCACCCGCTCGTAGCGGGGGCCACACCTAACAGGCATCGTTTACGGCTAGGACTACCCGGGTATCTAATCCGGTTCGAGACCCTAGCTTTCGTCCCTCACCGTCGGATCCGTCCTCGCGACGTGGTTTCCCCATCGGCGGTCCGTCCAGGATTACGGGATTTCACTCCTACCCTGGACGTACCCGTCGCGCCTTCCGGTCCCAAGCCTGCCAGGTTCCGCCGGACGCCCACGCGTTGAGCGCGTGGATTTCCCGACGGACTTGACAGGCCGGCTACGAACGCTTTAGGCCCAATAAGATCGGCCATCACTCGAGCTGCCGGTATTACCGCGGCGGCTGGCACCGGTCTTGCCCAGCTCTTATTCGGTGACCTCCCTACGGTCACCAAAAGCACAGGCACTATGCCTGCGCACTCGGGGTCCCCTTATCGCACTGGCGTGCAGTGTAAAGGTTTCGCGCCTGCTGCGCCCCGTAGGGCCCGGAATCTTGTCTCAGATTCCGTCTCCGGGTTCTTGCTCTCACAACCCGTACCGATTATCGGCACGGTGGGCCGTTACCCCACCGTCTACCTAATCGGCCGCAGCCGCATCCTTCGGCGCCGGAGCGTTTGCGACTCCCCGCATTCCAGCCGGGGAGTCGGATGACGAATTAGCCTCAGTTTCCCGAGGGTATGCGTCTCCGAAGGGTAGCTTGGCCACGTGTTACGGAGCTATATGCCACGAGTCTAAGCTCGTACGACTAGCATGGCTAAATCGGACCCCGATAGCAATGGCCTCCGGCAGGATCAACCGGAATGGGTGCCCTCGCGTGTGATTCCCCACGCGAGGGGGGTGGCGGGATGGACGAGCGCGCTGCTCGTCGATCACCGTCGTATCGTCGTGATACGATCGTCTACATTCATTGCATGGTCCGTGTCCGGTGTCGCCGGCAGTCCCGGATGACACCGGACCATCGAGCTCACATCAGACGTCGGCTTACGGCGGACCGCAGGGGTGACGTCCTCATTGGGGTGGACCCGAGCGTTGGGACTCGACGAGCATAAGCCCGTCGGGTCCGCTCGGGTCCGGGGGCGAAACCGCCTCGGGTTGAACGAGGCGAGTTCGCGGTCGTGTTGTCGCATTACGTTCCGAGTGGACGACCCTTGATAAGGGCGTCGTTCCGAAACGCCCGCCGATGAACGGCGGGTGGGCGTGCCCCGTCGGGGGCTCGCCCGTTGCATTCCATTCGATGGGAGGTGAGTACTTAACCCCGTCGTTCGATCCGTGCTGCGTCAGGCGTTTTCATGGGACCACACTACCACGGCCGCGGGCGGCGATCGGACGCCGACCCGACAACGCGTGGAGGGACATACTTGACGACCCGTGAAGGACGATTATTGATCGGTACTGATCGCATTGGACTGGTAGGGGTGTGGATACGTGCGCCCGTACGCGCGTTGATTCCGAGGTTCGGTTCGCGTTTCTTTATAACACCGGCGTTTATAAGGGGGGAGCCCGCATATAAAAGCGAACGATGACGAACCCCGCAGAGTCGATCGAGATTCAGAACGTGGTGGCATCGACGGGGATCGGGCAGGAGCTCGATCTGGAAGCGCTGGCCGAGGACCTTCCGGGTGCGGATTTCAACCCGGACAACTTCCCCGGACTCGTCTACCGGACCCAGGAGCCGAAGGCGGCGGCGCTCATCTTCCGGTCGGGGAAGATCGTCTGTACGGGCGCAAAGAGCATCGACGACGTCCACGAGGCGCTCGGGATCATCTTCGGCAAGCTCCGCGATCTGAGCATTCCGGTCGAGGAGGACCCGGAGATCACGGTTCAGAACATCGTCTCGAGCGCCGACCTCGGTCACAACCTGAACCTGAACGCGCTCGCGATCGGGCTCGGCCTGGAGGACGTCGAGTACGAGCCAGAACAGTTTCCGGGGCTCGTCTATCGGATGGACGATCCGGACGTCGTCATCCTCCTGTTCGGCAGCGGGAAGATCGTGATCACGGGCGGGAAGCACACCGACGACGCCGAGGGCGCGGTCGCGGAGATCGTCGACCGCATCGAGGACCTGGGACTGCTCGGGTAGCGCGAGTTTTCGGATCGCCACAACGCATTTGTAAGTGGACCGCAAACCCCGGGATAGTGGCAACCCGACGATACGGATCGGGAGCCGACAAGGCTTCCGATGTCGGCTCACGGGAGCCCGCAACCGCGGCGCGGGACGCCTCCACGGCATCGACTCGCCGAACGAGCACGGACCACGGGTCCGTTCGGACGCGACTTTCGTCCGAGGAGGACGGGTCCGCTCGCACGCGCTCGGAATCGCGCCCGTCGGCATCGCGACGATCGATCGCCGATCCGCCGGTCCGCGACCCCGAAGCGTACGCGCTCACCGACCACGTTCTCGAGCGCATCGGACAGCCCGGACGGTACGTCACCTTCGAGGCCGTCCACGAGGCGATAGAGACCGGACAGCTTCGCTGGAACACGAGCGACGGCTGGCGGTTCGCGACGGTGATCGACGGGATTCGATACGTGATCGTGGTCGGCGACACCGAGACGCCGTCGCCCGTGGTGGTGACGGGCTGGACGGAGATCGCCGATCGGGAGGACGCGGATCACGCGCCGGGGTTCGACGCGACTGACCTCGAGACGATCCGTCTCCGGAGCGACCTGAGCGACGCCGGGGATAGCCAGATCCCCGACCGGATCGGTCCCCGGGACGTCTCCCGACCGTTCACGGTCGGGGACCACCACGTACACACCGCGCCCGGGGAGCGCTCCGTCGTCTGTACGGACTGCGGCGGACGGTTCCGCTCGAAATCGGCGCTGCGGAACCGGCGGTGTCGGTGAGAACGCGAGGGCCGACACGTCCCGCCCGACGACCCCGGAGTCGGCAGGCATTTGCCCGCGGCTCCCGTGGTACCGTCGATGGATACCGGAGAGTCTGACGACGGCGGTCGGGTACCCTCCGGGGACGCCCCGAACGTCACGATGGAGGAGTTCTACGAGGCGTTGCTCGCGGCCGAACGTCCCGTTCTCACCCCCCGTCAGATCGCCCGCGAGACCGACCTGTCCGAACCGGATGCGAGGGAGGCGCTGGACCGGCGCGTCGAGGACGATGCGCTCGCCCGTGCGAGCGTCGAGTCGGATGCGGCGGTGTTCTACCCCGCGGAGTGGCGCGACCCGGCCGCACGCGAGCGCGTCGTGGTGTTCGCGAACCGTCGGGAGATCGTCGTCGATCGACCCACGCAGTACACCCGCGCGCGGCTCTCGCAGTTCGCCCATCTGGTCGATACGTCGGCGGGGGAGCCCGACTCCCGCGGGTATCTCTATCGGATCCGGGAGGAGGACGTCTGGGCCGCGCCCTTCGAGGAACTCGAGGCGCTCCTCTCGAGTCTCCGGTCGGTCTGTTCGGGACGACACGAGGCGCTCGAGGAGTGGGTGGCCGACCAGTGGAAGCGGGCCCACCGCTTTCGGCTCGTCACCCACGAGGACGGATACGTCGTCCTCGAGGCGGCCGCCGAGAGCCTGATGGGAACCGTCGTCGAGGACCACCTCGAGGACGACCACCTGCGGGCGCCCATCTCGGAGACGGAGGCGTGGGTCAACGAGGACGCGATCGCCGCGATCAAGCGGGCGCTCTACGAGGCCGGCTACCCCGTCGAGGACGATCGCGACCTGGAGTCGGGCGAGCCGATCGACCTCGAGATGGGGACCGATCTTCGCGAGTACCAACGCGAGTGGGTGGAGACGTTCCTCGAGAATCGGGCGGGCGTGTTCGTCGGCCCGCCCGGGTCGGGAAAGACGGTGGCGGCGATCGCGACGATCGCGGCCGTCGGCGGCGAGACCTTGATCCTCGTCCCCTCACGCGAACTCGCCGAGCAATGGCGCACAGAGCTTTCGACGCATTCGGACCTGGAACCGGACGATATTGGGCAGTACCACGGCGGAGAGAAGGCGATCCGCCCGGTGACGATCGCGACCTACCAGACCGCCGGGATGGACGCACACAGACACCTGTTCGACTCGCGGGAGTGGGGGCTCATCGTCTACGACGAGGCCCACCACATCCCCAGTCCCGTCTTCTCGCGGTCGGCGAGCCTCCAGGCGAAACACCGGCTCGGCCTCTCCGCGACGCCCGTGCGCGAGACCGGAAGCGAGGAGGAGATCTACACGCTCATCGGGCCGCCGATCGGCGCCGACTGGGACACGCTGTTCGAGGCCGGGTTCGTCCAACAGCCAGAGGTGGAGATCCGGTACGTCCCCTGGCGCGACGACGATGCACACAACGCGTACGCGAGCGCGGACGGGCGCGACAGATATCGTCTGGCGGCCGAGAACCCCGCGAAGACCGACGAGGTACGGTCGCTCCTCTCGCGGTACGACGACCGCAAGGCGCTCGTCTTCGTCGAGTACCTCGACCAGGGGGCTGCGATCGCGGAGGCGATCGACGCGCCGTTCGTGAGCGGCGAGACGCCACATCACGAGCGGCGGCGGCTCTTCGAGGCGTTCCGGGAGGGCGACCGGCGGGTGCTCGTCGTCTCACGGGTCGGCGACGAGGGGATCGACCTGCCGAACGCCGGACTGTCCGTCGTCGCCTCCGGGCTCGGCGGATCGCGACGGCAGGGTACCCAGCGCGCCGGGCGGACGATGCGTCCCGCCGGATCGGCGCTCGTCTACGTGCTCGCGACGCGGGGATCGAGGGAGGAGGAGTTCGCCAGACGACGGATGCACCACCTCGGACGGAAGGGGATCCGGGTCCGCGAGACGACCGCCGAGGAGTGAACGGGGGCGGCGATCCGGGACGTGCCCGGGACCGTCGAACGGGCACACGTCGCTCGTGTCGAACGGGCACGCGTCGGTGACGAACGGACACACATCGACGGACGGGAACGCCGCGAAAGAGAACCCTTAAGTTGGGCTCGTCTCCTACCTATGGTCGCGACCGGACTTAGCTCAGCCTGGTAGAGCAGCCGACTGTAGATCGGCTTGCCCCCCGTTCAAATCGGGGAGTCCGGATCCCGATTCTCGACGACGTCGCGTGCCGAGCCACGGCACCGCCGGAGGCGTAGCATGGAGCGATCGCGGAACACGCCAAAGCGCCACACGGGAGGCGTGAAACGGAACTGTTTTAATTCACTCCGGCATACCGATGGATGCGTTCGAGACGAACGCGCTACACGCTCCGATGGTGTAGTCCGGCCAATCATATTGCCCTCTCGAGGCGATGACCTGGGTTCGAATCCCAGTCGGAGCATTTCTACACGCGTCCACCACCGAAAGCGACCCGCACCGACGGGTCGGCGCCGCCGACGGAGTAGGGTCACCACCGGCGGGCGTTTCGCCGGTGGATTCATGTTCCGGTCGACGGAGATCGGGACATGGCCAGCGCCTCCCGCGAGCTCACGGAGCCGCACGTCCTCGCGCACACGAAGCGTCGGCTCTTCGGAGAGGACGCCGAGGAGTCCGCCTACGCGGTCGCGGACACGCAGTTCTCGGCGGATCGCTGGATCGACGACCGGCGGATCGATCCCGCGATTTCGGAGGCCCTCTCGCCGTTCAACCACGTCCGGGTCGGAACCGGCTACCCCGACCTCGTCGGGGTCGGAACGCTCGACGAGGAGCTGCTGGCCGTCGACAGGCTGGGCGATCAACCGCCGCTCGTCGCCGTCGAGGCGAAGGGATACACGGCGGACGGATCCATCGACGTCGAGCGGGGGATCGTACAGGCGTACGACCGGCTCCACGAGGCGAACGCGGCATACGTGACGGCGCCGGCGTCGGCCGTCTCGCAATCGAGCCGGACGCTGGCCCGGGAGCTGAACGTCGGCGTCCTCGGCGTCGAGAGCGGCGGCACCGTGGAGCCGTTCGAGGTTCCGCGGGTGATCGGAAACCGGACCACCACGGAGACGACGGCCATCCGGTTTCAAGCGAGCGCGCAGGGGGTCACCGACCGGTCCTTCGGGCTCAACCACCCGAAGAACTACCTGGCGTATCCGCTGGCCCTCCACCATCCGGCGGACACGGAAACGATGCTCGAGGCGCGCGTGGTGGGAGCCACGAACGCCGCGCGACGCGGGGCGGCCTTCCTCGGCCTCATCGAGGAGCGGCCGGACGGTCCCGAACTCACGCCGATGGGGCGGGAGGTGGTCCGGTTCGCACTGGAGGAACACGGCTCGGTCGACGCCGCCCTGAAGACGTTCGCGAACTGGCAGGGATCCAGACGGCGGTTTCACGATGTCGCGCCGAGGTGGGGTGCGATGACGCGCCGGGTCGTGTGGGCGTACCCGGCCACCCGACTTCTCGTGGAGGAGCTTCGGCGGCTGCACGCGGACGGGATCGCGGAGCCCTCCCTCGTCGACCTCCTCGTGTACCTCCACGAGCTGCACCCCTCGTTCGCGATCGAGCTGTTCGTCCGCGGGACCGACGACGCCCGGAGTCGAGTGCTCTCCCCTGACGGCGATCTCCGACGCGAGGCGGCGACGGACGGCGAGGTGTACCACTCCCCGACCGTCTTCCAGCTGAAGGCGATCCTCTATCACACCGGAATACTGACCGAGCGAGGGGCCGAGCCGTCGAACCTCGATCCCGAATCCGACGTCTGGAAGCTTCGCCACCCGGTGTGAGAACGACTCCCGATCAATCGGCCGGGTTCGCGTCGGCAGTCGAGTCGATCTCGGAATCGGTGAGGTAACACTGCGGGTCGGGCGCGAAGAGGTCCTCGTGGACGGTCAACGCTCGAAGCCGCGAGCCGCCGCGGCAGACATCGCGATATTGACACTCGTGACACCGCCCGGTGAGACGGGAGTCGCGGTCGTAAAGCGCCTCGAGGAGGGGGTTGTGCGCGTCCCGCCAGATGGCACCGAACGGGCGATCGCGGACGTTTCCGGGGCTGTATCCCTGCCAGAACTGGGTGAGGTGGACGTTCCCGACCGGGTCGACGTCGGCGATCCGCTCGCCGGCGGGATCCCCGCCGTTCCGCTCGAGGTACGTCCGGATCCGTGAGGCGGCTTCGGGACCGAGTTCGCGGCGGGCGTACTCGATCAGGTAGGCCGCGTCGGCGTAGTTGCCGACGAGGAGCGTCTCGATCTCCTCGCCGTTCGCGTGGTACTCGCGGGTGAGATCGAAGAGCCTGCGGACCGCGTCGCGCTTTTCGGCCGGGGAGAGATCGGCGTCGACGATCCCCTTGCCGCGCCCGCCGTAATCGAGGTGGTAGAAGCAGAACCGGTCGACGCCGACGTCGGTCAGGAGATCGATGACGCCCTCGAGATCGGCGGCGTTGCGGTCCGTGATCGTGTATCGAAGTCCCGTCTTCAACCCGGCGTCGAGGCAGGCCTCGATCCCGCGGATCGCGGCGTCGAAGGCGCCCTCCTTGCCGCGGAAGGCGTCGTTGCGCTCCGGGAGCCCGTCAACGGAGACGCCGGCGTACTGCAGGCCCGCGTCCCGGAGCGTCGCAGCGGACTCCTCCGTAAGGAGCGTTCCGTTGGTCGAGAGGACCGGTCGGAGCCCGCGATCGGCGGCGTGGGAGACGAGCTCCGGCAGGTCGTCGCGAACGAGCGGCTCGCCGCCGGAGAACAACACGACCGGGACGCCGAAGTCGGCGAGCTGGTCGAGGAGCGCCTTCCCCTCCGCGGTGGAGAGTTCGCCGGGCGCACCGTCGGTGTCGGCCGAGGCGTAACAGTGGTCACAGTAGAGGTTACACCGCTTCGTGGTGTTCCAGACCACGACCGGCCGGAGCTGTTTGCGCTCCGTGATCTGTGGCACCGCCGACTCCTCGGCGGCGTCGTACCGGAGCCCGTCGCTCTCGGCGTCGAGGCCACAGAGGAGCTTGCTGATCGAGATCATTCGGGGCTTCCCCCGACCTCCGGCGTGCCCTCCGTCTCCTCGTAGACGCGAGGCTCGCAAGCGGACGCGTCGTCCGTGCCGCCGGACCCGCCCCGCCCCTCGCGTTCGTCCGTGCCGTCGTCCGCGTCCCCGCTTGCGCCCTCCCCGAGGGTGTACGTCGAGTAGCGATGTGTCTCGTCGGCCGGACACACCCACAGGTCCCGGGCGTACCACGCGAACAGCTTGCTCGCCTCCTCGCGTGCGACGTCGGGAGCGGGAGCGGCGATCGTCCCGACGTGTGATAGCGGGTCGTCGACCTCCTCGCGGACGAACACCTCCCAGCGACGCTCGGTGGTCGCCCGCGGGCTCGCCTCCGACGATCGGTTCGCTTTCTCGACCATGGCGGACGGTTGACGGCGATCCATGAACCCGATTTCGACCGCTATCACGCGGTGAAAACGCCGTGCGAACGTGTTCGGTCGAGGAGAAAAGCGGATCGAGGTCCCACCGTCGAACAGGGAATGTTCGAGGACATCGACACCGACCGGCGGCCGGTGGTGCTCATCTGGGAGGTCACCCAGGCGTGCGAGCTCGCCTGCAGACACTGTCGGGCCGACGCGCAACCGGCTCGCCACCCCGAGGAGCTCTCCACCGCGGAGGGGAAGGCGCTCCTCGAGGACGCCGCGTCCTTCGGGGAGGGACAGCTCGTCGTGCTCTCGGGGGGCGACCCGCTCGCACGCGATGACCTGCTCGAACTCGTCTCCTACGGCGACGATCTCGGCCTCCGGATGACGATCACGCCGAGCGGGACCCGGTCTCTGACGCCGGAGCGGGTGGGCGACCTCGCGGACGCCGGGGTCCGACGGATGGCGTTGAGCCTCGACGGGGCGACGGCGGAGAGCCACGACGCCTTCCGCGGCGAGGCGAGCTTCGCGGACACGGTGGCGGCCGCGGAGGCCGCCGCCGACGAGGGGGTTCCGCTGCAGATCAACACGACGGTCTGTGCGGACACCGTCGGGGAGCTGCCGGCGATCCGCGACCGCGTCCGGGAGCTCGGCGCCGTCCTCTGGAGCGTCTTCTTCCTCGTGCCCGTCGGTCGGGGGCGCGTCCTCGATCCGATATCCCCGGAGCGCGCCGAGGCGGTGATGGAGTGGCTCTCCGAGGTGGCGAGCGAGGAGCGGTTCGGCGTGAAGACGACCGAGGCGCCCTTCTACAGACGCGTCGAGCTCCAGTCCGACGGCGAGGCCGCCGCCCCGAGACGGCGCGCGGGAATCACCGCGGGGCGCGGGTTCGCGTTCGTGAGCCACACCGGCGAGGTGTACCCATCCGGGTTCCTCCCCGAGTCCGCCGGCAACGTCCGCGAGCGCTCGGTCGTCGACGTCTACCGGAACGCGGATCTCTTCGAGTCCCTGCGCGATCCGGACGGCTACCGCGGGAAGTGCGGCGCCTGCGAGTTCCGCCAGGTCTGCGGGGGAAGTCGATCGCGCGCGTACGCGGCGACCGGCGACCCGCTGGAGAGCGACCCGCTTTGCCCGTACGTGCCCGAGGGGTACGACGGCCCGCTACCGGAGACGATAGCCGAACCGACGGGAACCCCCGGCTCGGCTGACTGACGGGTGGCCGGAACGGGCGAGCGTCGGGCGGCGGCGAACACGTTCGGGGGAACCCTCGGGGAGCGGCGGCGCCAACCGATCGACATGCGCTCGCCACGGTTCACCACGCAGTTGACGGCGACGGTCGTCGCCACCTACCTGCTGTTCGCGCTCGGCGCGATGACGGCCGCCGCGTCGGGAGCGACCCCGCTCGCGTGGGGACACTACGTCGCCGCCGCGGCGGGGTGGCTGCTCGTGGCGGTCACCGCCGTCCGGTCGTGGCTCGGGGGCCACGATCGGTGGGTGACCGTAGGACTGGCGGGGGGAACGCTCCTCTATCTCGGTCAGGGAACGGCCGGACTCGTCGGCCGGATCGGCGGGGCGAGCGACGTCGGTGAGTTCCACCTGCTCGGCGCCGTCCTCGTCTTCGCGACGCTGCTGCTCTCGTTGGTCCGCCACCTCGATCGGGAGGTGGCCGCGAGCGACGGTGCCGGCGCGGAAGCCGTAGCCGGGATCGACGACGAACCGTTCGAGGGGGATCGCGGCGGGAAATCGGTCGACGGACTCGACGGCGACGGGGTCGAATCCCCGGAACGAAGCGGATCCGGCGAACGGGTTCGCGATCGCGTCCGCGCCTACGCGGCGTTGACGAAGCCGCGACTGATGTGGCTGCTTTGTCTCCTCGCGCTCGCGGGGATGGCGCTCGCGCGGATCGCGGCTCCGACGTCGGGGGGCGGAGGGGCCGCCGCGGGAGCGGCGACCGCGAACGTCACCCTCCACGGGATCACGGTGGTCGCGACGCTCGCGGGCGGCGTGTTGGCGATCGGCGCGTCGGGAACGTTCAACCACGTGTTCGAACACGACCGTGATCGACGGATGGACCGGACCGCGGACCGGCCGGTCGCGACGGCTCGGGTCCCGGTCCGCCGGGCGGCGGCGTTCGGCGTCGCGTTGGCCGCGCTCTCGTTGGTCGTGCTCTGGACGTACGCCACGCCCCTCGCGACCCTGTTGACCGCGGCGGCGATCGTCTACTACTCGGTCGTCTACACGGTCGTGTTGAAGCCGAACACGCGCTGGAACACGGCCATCGGCGGCGGGTCTGGCGCTCTCCCGGCGCTCATCGGCTGGGCGGCCGTGACCGGATCGATCGGGATTCCGGCGATCGTTCTCACGGCGCTCGTCGTGGCGTGGACCCCGGCGCACTTCTACAACCTCGCCATCGCCTATCGCGAGGACTACGCCGCCGGCGGATACCCCATGTTGCCCGTCGTCGCGGGCGTTTCGACCACCCGTCGGCGGACGTGCTACTGGCTCGGCGGCACGCTCGTCGCGACCGTCCTCCTCGGCGTCGTCGCCGACCTCGGCGTCCTCTATGCGGTCGTGACGACCGTCGCCGCCGCCGTCTTCCTGCGGTCGATCGTCCGCCAGTACGAGCGCGGGACCGACCGCGCGGCCTACCGAACCTTCCACGCGTCGAACGCGTACCTCGGCGCCGTCCTCGCGGCGGTGCTCCTCGAGGCGCTGCTCGTCGGCTGAGGCGACGACGGCATGGGGATGGCGGCCTCGTTCGAGCCGATCGGTTGAAGCGAAAGAGAGGAAGGGAGGAAAGGGAACATAAACGATCGACCGAGCACGTTCGGCTGAGAAGCTTTATTCCTCACGAACCGGACCGCCACGTATGCCGACGCCGATCGTCCTGTTCGCGTACTCGAAACAGGTCCTGTCCGGGATCGTCCGACTCGGGCTGTTCTGTTTGACCCTCTGGGGCCTCTACCTCTACGTCACGGGCGCCTGGCTCGCCGCCCTCGTCGTGGTCGTGCCGCCGACGATCCACTTCTGGTGGCTCGTGGCTCGCGCGTATCGCGAAACGGTCGCGGACGGGAGCGACTTCGGCGAGAACGGTCCGGGCCGGAGCAACCAGAACGGGAACCCGTGAGGGTCACGCGGGCGTTCGGATGTACCGTCGGAGCGTCTCCCCGTTCTCGTCGCGCAGCTCGACGACGAACTGCTCGCCCGTCGTCGAGGCGGTGAGCTCGTCGCGACGCAACTCGAAGGCGTAGGGCGGCTCCTCGAGCGTTCGGAGGTTCTCGCCGCCCGAGCGGACGACGACGTGGTCCGTGCCCTCCACGTTCTCGAGGTGGCACGCGATCGTCTCCCCGTCGGTGCTGGTCTCACAGATCACGTCGGCGCCGGCGTCGGGGCTGTCGCCGCCGGAGAGGGGACTCGAGTAGTCGAGGGCCATGACGCCGGGGGTGAACGTCCCGAGCACGACCACGACGAGCAGGAACGTCCCGAAGTTCAGCTTCGATCCGTGTCGAACGAGCGTTCTGACGGCCGGATGCTCCGCGGTACGCCGAAGCCGTATCACCGTTGGAACGACGACGAGGTGGGTGAAGGGCCCCCACGCGATGACGACGAAGCCGTAGGCCATGGTGTACGAGAGGAATCCCCAGTCGGGGCGGTACGACGAGAGGACGCTCGATCCCGTCCACAGGAAGAAGCCGAAGACGACGAGCGTCCCGCTCTTCAGCCAGCGCCAGGTCGGCGTGTTGGCGCAGTAGACGCTCAACAGGTCGCGCCAGACGCCCCGGAGCGCGTGGCCGATCGTGGTTACCGGGTTCGAGACGGACGATGTGAATGACATGTGTCGGTGGTGTACGTGTGTGGGTGGGTCGGTTTGATCGGTGGTGTCGATGGGCGATGTCGGTCGATTACGTCGGTCGGTTCGCCGGCGGTTCTCGGAGGGCGTCGATCGACGCCGGCTAGGCGCCGATCGACCACAGCTGCGTGAGCAGGTACCAGTTGAGCGCGTAGGAGGCGACGAAGACGGCCATGAACACGAGACAGAGGGCGAACGTCCCGCGGAGCTCGACGACGTGGACCGACCCGCCGTCGGGAGCGAGCCCGCCCTCCGCGTGGAGGTCCGTGAGGTCGCCGTCGGAGTTGTCGCTGCCGAACAGCAGGGATCCCACCGTGACGAGGACGAACAGGACGCCGGAGACGATCGCCAGGATCGCGAAGACGCCGAAGATCACGAAAAGCGGCGCGGCCGCCGAGAGGTTGAAGGAGGTGCCGGGGATGTTCTCGACGACCTCCGCGGTCCGGCGGGGGACGCCGTAGAGGATGCCCGCGTACATCAACATGAGCGTGGCGACGCTCATCGTCCCGGCGTAGGCGTACGGCACGAGCGACGCGAGCCGGTCGGAGACGAACTCGCGGCGGAACATGACCTTCACCGCGAACAGGACGAGCCCCATGAACGTCAGGGTCGTCCCGAGCGCGACGGTCGCATGGAAGTGGCCGACGGTCGCGAGGGTGTTGTGCCAGGTCATGTTGACCTGCATCTGGCCCATCACGACGCCCGTGATCCCCCCGAGGAAGCCGAAGAGGATGATGCTGAAGACGGTCGCGGAGAAGGCGGGGTTACGCCAGGGCGCGGAGGTGAGCCAGCCGAAGAGCCCGCCGCCGAGCCCGCGCTGGCGGCGACCGGCCTCGATGCCCGCCGGGATCGCGAACGCGTGGATCATGCTCGCGAAGGCCGCGCCGTAGAACGCGTAGGAGGTGTTCCAGATCCGCCAGCCGACCGAGAGACCGGGGTCGACCATCAGGTGGTGGGCGGCCCCGAGGTTGATGAAGAACAGATAGAGGATGAACGCCGACCGCGAGACCTTCTCGGAGACGACGACGGCGCCGCCGACCACGTGGGTGAGGAAGTACCAGACGGTAACCATCGCGAGCAGGTTGATCTGTTGGGTTCCGTGGCCGACGATCCAGTAGAGCTGTCTGTAGATGCCGACGTTCACGCCGTCGATCAGTCCGACGCGCCAGACGAGCGCGTATCCGAACGCCGCGATCCCGCCGAGGATCGCCTCCACGGCGATGATCGATGTGACGAACGCGCCGAACGCCACGAGCGGAAGCGTCCCCGTCTCGCCGAGGCGCTTCTCACGCCAGATGGAGACGAAGAAGGGCACGGCGGCGATCGTCGCGCCGAGCAGGAAGACGATCGCGGTCGCGTAGAACGCCGGCGAGACCGGAAGCGGGACGTAGGCGGTCAAAAGCGGCGCCGCCTCGGTCGGTCCCGAAAACCAGATCGAGAGGTTCACCCCCAAAGCGCCGGCGACCATGATCGCCCAGCCCGCCTTCGCGATCGCCGTGTAGGGGAGCCGCCGCCCGAGCACCATGGGGCCGCCAACGTAGAGGATGGCGATCTCCATGAACACCATCCAGAAGATGAGCAGGTTCCACGCGTGGAGGCTCAGGTGGGTGTAGAACTGTCCGGGCTCGAGCAGCCCGATCACCTCCCAGCGCGTCGTGGCCACGGTGAACGCGAAGGTTCCGCCGACGATCAACGCGATCACGGCGGTGACCGCGAACAGCTTCACGTGGTTTTCGACCGACCGATGCACGTCGAGGCCGGTGACCGAACAGCTCCGGAACCCGTCGTCGCCGTAGTCGTTGTCGAAAAGCGAGCGTAGGCGCGCGTACATGATCAGGGTTCCTCCACGATCAGTTTGCCGTGCATCGTTCGGTGACCCTGCCCGCAGAACTCGTTGCAGATGACGTGGTAGGTCCCGGGCTCGTCGAACGTCATCGGGATGACCCACTCGTTGCCCGGGAACACCTGGAGGTTGATCTGCTTGCTCAGGGTGTCCTCCGGCCGGATCGAGAAGCCGTGTTGGACGTCGTAGGCCCCGAGGTGGACGTCGTACTCACGGCCGGCCTCGATGATCGCCGGGAGCCCGTCCCAGTTGAACCGCATCGCGCCGACGTACAGGGAGTCGCCGGGGGGAACGATCCCCTCCTCGCGCTCCTCGGCCGCCTCCTTGTACTCCTGAACGCGGTCGCGGTAGGCGTCCGGATCGACCTCGTAGGTCTCGCCGATCGGGTTCTGGTCGCCGAAGCGGGTGAAGCCGCTCATCCACCCGAAGATCGCGATCGACCACGCGCCCGCGATCCCGAGCCAGATCGTCTCGCGTCTGTTCACCGGTTCGTCCCACCAGTTGCCCTCCGGCGGGTCCATGGGTGCTGGCATGCGTGATCACCTCGCGGGAAGCGATAGAACGTCCAGGACGCCCCAGCCCACGTAGGCGACGAGGAAGAAGACGAACGCCGCCGCGGCGAGCAGCCAGATGCGGTCGTAGAGCCGTTGCATGAACGGCGTCGTGGAACTCCGTGATTCGTTCGTGCTCATGTGTCGCTCACGCCGAAGGTTGCATCCGGAGGGCACTGGTGGTTATCGCGCACATGTTCGACGCGGCCGACGAGACGGTCACCGCCGCGAGCGTCGGCCCGGTCAAGACCGGTTAGGACTGGTCAGGGTCGCAAAGCCCCGGATCGATCGTCGTCGGATGCGGGGGCGGAGTCCGCGGAGTCCGCGGAGGTCGAATCGACGATCGGGCGACCGGAGTTCCCCACGACGATCAGGCTGCTCGCCGCCATCGCGACCGCGGCGAAAAGCGGGTTCAAAAGCCCCGCCACGGCGAGCGGGATGGCGACCGCGTTGTACAGGAGCGCCCATCCGACGTTGTGGCGGATCCGACGGCGAGTTCCCCGCGCCAGCTCGAAGACCGTTCCGAGTTCACGGAGACGTCCGTCGAGAAGCGTCACGTCGGCGGCGTCGACCGCCCGGGCGGTGCCGTCACCCATCGCGATCCCGAGGTCGGCCGCCGCGAGCGCGGTCGCGTCGTTGGTCCCGTCGCCGACCATCACGGTCGTTCCCGAGGCCGCGAGCCGCCTCACCGTCTCCGCCTTGCCGTCGGGCGGGACGCCGGCGAAGACGCGGTCGACTGCCGGGTGGTCCCGGAAGCGCTCCGCGCTCTCGCCGTCGTCGCCGGTGAGCACGCACACCTCGCGATCGCGCACGGATTCGACCGTCTCGCGCCACGCCGACCGCTCGCGATCCTCGAGGACCAGCATGCCCCGGACCGCGCCGTCCCAGCCGACCGCGACCGGCAGCGCGCCCTGGCGGTCGGCGCGTTCGATCCGCTCTCGAAGGTCGTCGTCGATCCGCTCGAGTTTCCCGATCCCCTCGAGTTCACCGGACGCTTCGAGTTCACCGGACCCTTCGAGCGCCTCGGGAGATCCCGAATCGCCGCCGTCCGGAATCCCCGTCCTGGCTTCGATCGTCTCGCGAACGACCAGTTCCGGCGTGCCGACGACGACCCGATCGCCGTCGACGGTTCCCGACACGCCCGCGCCGGGATGGCGAGCAAAGCCGTCGACGTCCGGGAGTGATCCTTCGACCGTCCGATCGCTCTCCGCACCCGCCCCACCCTCCGCGACCGTCGGATCGCGCTCCCCGAAAGCCGAGAGGAGCGCGTCCGCGACGGGATGGTCCGAGAGCCGCTCGACGGCGGCGGCGCGACGGAGGGTATCCGGATGTCCGAACGCGTCCGCGACGCGCAGTTCGCCCGTGGTGAGAGTCCCGGTCTTGTCGAAGACCACGACCTCGGCCTCGGGCGCGGTCTCGAAGAGCGCGTCGTTGGTGACGACGATGCCCCGCTCGAGCGCGTCCCGAAGCCCGCCGGCGACGGCGAGCGGGGTCGCGAGCCCCATCGCGCACGGACACGAGACGACGAGGACGGTCAAGCCGGCCAAAAGCGCGGGCGCGATCCCGGCGCCGGCCCACAGCCGCCAGATCGTCACGGCGATCCCGATCGTCAACACGAGGGGGACGAAGACGGTCGCGAGGGCGTCGGCGAATCGCTGGACGCCCGGCGCCTCGCTCTGGATCTCCCAGAGCGCGGTCGCGATCCGGTCGGCGGTGCTTTCGGCGTCCTCGCCGACCTCCACCACGAGCGCCTCGTCGGTGACGGTCGCACCGCCGACGACGGGATCGCCAGGCCGTTTCGAGACCGGAAGCGACTCCCCGGTGAGCACGGACTCGTCGACGTCCGCGACGCCCTCGCGGACGGTGCCGTCGACCGGAACCCGCTCGCCGGGCGGGACGAGGACCCGGTCGCCGGAGTCGAGGTCGCCGACGTGGACGGTCTCGCGACCGTCCGCCGTGAGACGGGTCGCCTCGCGCGTTCGCGCCGCCGTAACCGCCGACAGGCGCTCGGTCGCCGCCGACCGGATCCGGTCCTCGTAGTGTCTCCCGACCGTGACGACGAGGATCACGGCGACGCTGACGTCGTAATAGAGGTGCGTGCTGCCGGTCGCGAGCGCGACCGTGCTGTAGGCGAACGACGAAAGCGCCGCGACGGAGACGAGGAGGTCCATGTTCGGCCGGCGGGTTCGAACGCTCACCCAGGCGCCCCGGAGAACGGGGCGTCCCGTGTAGAAGACGACGACGGCGCTCGCGAGCGCGATGAACGCCAGGGGGAGGTAGATCCCGACCGGCGTGGTGGTGTCGACGTCGAGGACCCCCGTCTCGATGCCGACGTAGCCGGGATAGAGGTAAAAGAGGTACCACGGCATGATCAACATCGCGAAGAAGCCGCCCACGACGAGCCGCTGGAGGGTGTCGCTTCGTCGCGCACGGGAGGGTCCGCGGTCTGTCCCCTCCGACCCGTCCGCGCTCCCGTGCGCACCAGAGTTCGGATCGCGAAATCGAAGCGCGTAGCCGTAACCGGAGAGGCGATCCGGGAGATCCGACTCGTCGATCCGGTCGGGGTCGTAGTCGACGCGAGCCGTCCCGGTCCCGTAGTTGGCGTCGACGGCGTGAACGCCCGCACATTCCTCGCCGCGGAGCGAGAGGAAGGCCTCGCAGGTGGTACAGTGCATGCCGTCGACCGCGAGGAACGTCCGGGAGGCGTCATCGGAATGGTCGTCCCCGGAGACGTCCCGGCCCGTCCCGCCCCTCCCGCGTGTCGCACCTGTCGCCCCAGTGGTGCTTCCCTCGGCTCCGTCCTCGCGGAGTTCGTCGACCTCTGAAGACGGGTCGTCGACGTCCGCGAGCGCCGTCGAGACCTCGAGGCAGCCCCGGCAACAGAACGACCCGTCCACGTCCGGCTCCTCGACCGGCGGATCCGGCGTCGGCAGATCACAGAGGTCACAGGTCCCCATCGGGTGGTCGTTCGGGCGCCGCGGCCGAATGGGTGGTCGCGAACGTGTTCGGCTCACGGCCCATCGGGGTCGCGGACGGTCAGGCCGACGCGGTCACACCGGTGAAAACATCGGAAGAACGGTACGTCGGGGTCGGGCGCCGGGAGGGGCGCGCCGGGGCGTCTCAGGGATCCGGGTTGAAGATCTCAGGCTCCGGCTCGCCCTCGACTTGGATGACCCCGAGCATGCCCTTGCGTGCGACCCGGCTCAGCGCGTGGTCGACGAGCTTGATCGGTCCGGGGACCGGCGTGTCGATCTCCGCGGCCGCGACCGTTCCGGGCGCGACGGGGGCGGTCTCGACGTAGCGGTCGGGATCGGAGACCAGGTCGCCGTCGCGGTAGAACGTCTCCCAGACGTTCCCGATGCCGTGCCAGGAGCTCGTCAGGTTCGGGCCGCCGCTGGCGTGGAAGATCCGGACCCGGTCACCCTTGTCGACCGTGACGGGACCGTAGCCGTCGCCGGTGAAGGCGTACGCCTCGCCGTTGAGACAGACGTAGGTCGGCTCCTCGCGCTTCATGGCCTCCACGTCGAACTCGTGGTGGCCCTTCTCGCCGGCCTCGCCGGTCGTGTACAGCTCGTGCTGGCCGAAGTAGAGCTCGCGGTCGACCTCCGGAAGGCCGTCCTCCGGCTCCACGAGGATCGCGCCGAACATCCCGGCGCTGATGTGGTGGTCCATGTTCGGGACCGCACAGTGGTAGATGAACACGCCGGGGTAGGTCGCCTTGAACTGGATCTCCGCGCTCTCGCCCGGCGCGATCGTCGTGTCATCGGCGCCGCCGCCCGGGCCGTAGACCGCGTGGAAATCGATGTTGTGCGGCAGCGAGTTGTCCTCGCTGCTCGTGAGACGAAGCGTGACGGTGTCGCCGCGGCGCACGCGGACCATCGGACCGGGGATCCGGTCCTCGAAGGTCATGTAGTTGAACGTGACGCCGGGCTCGATCTCGGCGACGCGTTCGGTCGTCTCGAGTTCCACCTCGTGGTGGCGCGGCTCGCTCCAGTCGACCGGGTCCGGTAGCTCGGTCGGGTCGGCCGCGATCCGGTCGAGATCGACCGACCGTGCCTCCGCGAGTTGGGCCTCCGGCTCCGGGGTGGCCGCCTCCGCGCTCGCGTCTCCGGACTGCGGGGCACCGAGACAGCCGGCGGTGAGTACCGCCGCGCCGGCGCCGGCCGCTTTCATGAACGTCCGCCGTGGGAATCCGTTGGTTTCGGACATTGTGTCTCCCTCCAGTTGAGCATATGTAGGAAACATACATGAAACGGCGAGCGGTTTCCAATTTTTTGGGATGATACTCGAACATGTAGGTACCATAGTACTTAAAGGGAGAAAACGATCCTCGTTCGACGGTGATCGAACGTTCGGACGAGAAGACGGGGATTATCATCCGGGACTCCGCGGGAGGGCTGTCGGATCGAGGGACCGCGGGACGAACACCGGATCGTCGATCGTTGATCGGCGTGCGGCGAGATCCGGAACGGACCGGGAATGATGCCGGGTACGGAAGGACTCGTGTCGATGTCACAGACCACCGCGAGTCGATGCCGCACACCCCTACGGGTGGATGCCGCGTACCGTCCCGCACACCCCTACGGGTGGACGCCGCATACCGTCGCAGATCGACGTCGAATATCACAGTAGATCGTACGCGCGAGGCGGCGTCCTCTCCGCGCGTTAGAAACGCCTTTACCTCATGGGTACGGACCCCCAAGCGGTATGAGTCAGTCGCACAATCGGGGCCTCATCGAGGACTTCGGCCGCTGGCGGGAGTTCCGCGCGGGGATGTGGGCCTGGATCTTTCACAAGTTCACCGGGTGGGTGCTCGTGGGATATCTGTTCACCCACATCGCGGTTTTGAGCACCGCCATCCCCGCATCCGGCGCGGAACAGGCGGTCCTGCAGGCGGGTGACGACGTCTACACGCAGACGATCGTCACCCTCGAGGAGCTGCTTTTGGTCCGCATACTCGAGGTCGGCCTCCTCGCGGTGGCCGTGTTCCACATCCTCAACGGAACGCGTCTGCTGTTCGTCGATCTCGGCGTCGGATTGGATTCACAGGACAAGAGCTTCTACGCGTCGTTGATCCTGACCGGCCTGATCACGGTCGCGTCGGTTCCGACGTTCGTCGGGGGGGCGCTCTGAGATGGCCGAGCGCTACTCCTCTTTCACCCCCGGCGGGACGATGTGGCTCCTCCAGCGGGTCACGGCCGCGTTCCTCGTGGTCGTGTTGGCGTTCCACTTCTTCCTGCTCCACTTCGTCAACCACGCCGACGAGGTGTCGTTCCTGGCGAGCTCCGCGCGCATGGAGACGCTGAGCTACTACTCGCTCATGGTGTTGTTCCTCGTGACGGCCACGTTCCACGGCGTCAACGGCGTCTACAACGCGTTGATCAACCAGGGGTTGACCGGACGCAAGAAGCAACTCATCAAGGGCGCGTTGATCCTTGCGAGCATCGTCCTCATCGTACAGGGCATCCGCACCGCCAACGCCTGGGCGGGGGGATTCCCGCTGTAACCGGACCACATCAATGAGCACGCAACTACCACAGCAATCGGACGCGGACGCCGAGGTCGAATCGGACGCGGAGGAGGCGCCCTCGAAGGGCGACCTTCGCCGCGAGCGGAAACGCCAACGTGCGGCCGAGGCGGAGGCGGAACGGGAAGCCGAGGAGGGCGAGCGGGCGGCGGCGAACGAGAACACCCGCGAGATCCTCGTCTTCCGGTTCGACCCCGAGGTCGAGGGCAAACAGGAGCCGCGGTTCGACGAGTTCCACGTTCCCTTCGAGAAGGGGATGACCGTCCTCGACGCGCTCATCTACGCGCGCGATCACTTCGACTCGTCGCTGACGTTTCGACACTCCTGTCGACAGGCGGTCTGTGGCTCGGACGCCATGTTCGTCAACGGCCAACAGCGGCTGGCCTGCAAGACCCAGATATCGGAGCTTTCCGACCCGGTCCGCATCGAGCCGCTGCCGCATGCCGACGTGCGAAAGGACCTCGTCGTGGACATGCAGCACTTCTACGACCAGATGGACGCCGTCGAGCCGTTCTTCGATCCGGACGAGCTACCCGAGGACGAGCTGGCCGAACAGCGACAGAGCCGGGAGAACCGCGAGAAGGTGAAGATGTCGACGCGGTGCATCTGGTGTGGCGCCTGCATGTCCTCGTGTAACATCGCCGCCGGGGACAACCAGTACCTCGGCCCGGCCGCGATCAACAAGGCGTACCGGTTCGCGATGGACGATCGGGAGGGCGAGGATCGAACCGAGGAACGCCTCGAGATACTCGAGCAGGAACACGGCGTTTGGCGGTGTCAGACCCAGTTCTCCTGTACCGAGGTGTGTCCCAAGGACATCCCCCTCACCGAGCACATCCAGGAGCTGAAGCGGGAAGCGGTGAAGAACAACCTCAAATTCTGGTGAAAAGACCGTGAGCCAGCAATCACACACCGACGGACGGACGTACGAACACGACGTGATCGTGGTCGGCGCGGGCGGCGCCGGACTGCGGGCGGCCATCTCGGCCCAGGAGGCCGGCGCCGACGTGGCGATCGTCTCGAAGCTCCACCCGGTCCGGTCACACACCGGCGCCGCGGAGGGCGGCATCAACGCGGCCATCCGCGACGCCGACTCCTGGGAGGACCACGCCTACGACACGATGAAGGGGTCGGACTACCTGGGCGACGCGCCGGCGATAGAGCGGCTCTGTCAGGAGAGTCCCAAGGAGACGATCCAGCTCGAACACTGGGGAATGGCCTTCTCCCGCGAGGAGGACGGCACCGTCTCCCAGCGCCCGTTCGGCGGGCTCTCGTTCCCGCGGACGACCTACGCGGGCGCCGAGACCGGCCACCAGCTGTTGCACACGATGTACGAGCAGGTGGTCAAACGGGGCATCGAGGTCTACGACGAGTGGCACGTGATGAACCTCGCGGTCACGGACGAGCCCGAACCGGAGGACCGCTCGTGTCACGGCGTCGTGGCCTACGAGCTGCAAAGCGGCGAGATCGCCGGCTTCCGCGCCAACGACGGCGTCATCCTGACGACGGGCGGGATGGGCCAGGTCTACGACCACACGACGAACGCGGTGGCGAACACGGGCGACGGGGTCGCGATGGCCTACCGCGCCGGCGTCCCGATGGAGGACATGGAGTTCATCCAGTTCCACCCGACGACGCTTCCCTCCACTGGGGTGCTCATCTCCGAGGGCGTCCGCGGCGAGGGCGGCATCCTCTACAACGAGGAGGGCGAGCGCTTCATGTTCGAACACGGCTACGCCAACAACGACGGCGAGCTCGCGAGCCGTGACGTCGTCTCCCGGGCCGAACTCACGGAGGTCAACGAGGGACGCGGGATCGAAGACGAGTACGTCCACCTCGACATGCGCCACCTCGGCGAGGAGCGAATCCTCGATCGGCTCGAGAACATCCTCCACCTGGCCGAGGACTTCGAGGGCGTCGACGGCCTCGAGGAGCCGATGCCGGTAAAGCCCGGCCAGCACTACGCGATGGGCGGGATCGAGACGAACGAGTACGGCGAGACGTGCATCGACGGACTGTACGCGGCCGGCGAGTGCGCGTGCGCGTCCGTCCACGGCGCGAACCGCCTCGGCGGAAACGCGCTGCCGGAGCTCATTGTCTTCGGGAAGCTCGCCGGGCGCCACGCCGCCGGCGAGGAGTACGGCGAGCCGGAGATCGACACCGGACGACGCGGCGACTACGAGGACGCCGAGTTCGATTCGCCGGTGCCGCTCGGCGAGCCCGATGAGGGAGCCGATGCGACCGCGGCGGCCGACGGCGGCGAGACGATCACGGACGGCGACGCCGTACTCGAGCGCGCGGTCGAGCGCGAGACGGAACGCGTCGAGGAGCTGCTCGTCGCCGACGGCGTCAACCACGCGGAGATCCGCTCTGCCGTCCAGGACACGATGACCGAGAACGTGAACGTCTTCCGCGAGGAGGAAGGTCTCGAGCAGGCGCTCGCCGACCTCCAGGAGGCCCGCGAACGCTATCGCGACGTCGGCGTCTCCGATCCCTCGCGCACGTTCAACACCGACCTCATCCACACGCTCGAGACGCGAAACATCCTCGACATCGCGGAGGCCCTGACGGTCGGGGCGCTCGCGCGAAACGAGTTCCGCGGCGCCCACTGGCGCAAGGAGAACCAGATCCGCGACGACGAGAACTGGCTCAAACACACGCTCATCTCCTGGAACGACGGCGAACCCGAGCTGTGGTACCGTCCGGTCGTGCTCGAGGGCGAGGAGAAGCGCTACGAGCCGAAGGTCCGATCCTACTGAGCGTAGAAGTCGCAGGTCACCTCCCGAGTGTGGAGGTTTCAGATCGAGGGGGATCTCGGGCCTCAAAAGGACCAGTGCGGCCGTGTACACAACTCACACGGCTCATACGACGTCGGTCGAACGATCGGTTCGAATTCCCGCCGCAGGACGACCGTCGATCGGGATGTTCCGATCGAGTTTCGGGGTAGATCTGCGGTGAGAAGCGTTATAACGCCCGCTTTTCCCATGTTCGACGATCGTTGAATAGGGGATTTATTATCGTCGAAGTACTGAATCACGCATGATGATCGAAACCGAATCCGGCATGGGGACCGCGATGACGCTCCCGCCGGAGCTACAGTCGCCTCGAGCGAAGCTCGTGTATCTGTACCTGCGAACCAACGAGCGCGCGACGGTGGGTGAGATGGCCGACTCCCTCGGGATGAAGAAGATCTCCCTTTACAGCATCCTGAAGACGCTACGCAAACGGGAGTTCGTGGCACAACGCGGCGAGGAATATCGGCTCACCTGAGTCGGACCGATCACGGTTCGGACGGATCGCGACTCCAGAGATGAGGCGGGGGCGTTTCGGCGAGCGAAACGACGTGTCTTAGCCGGTGTTCCGTGTCGATCGGGCACGCCGGACGTCCGCGCCGTCGCGGACGACGTCCTCACAGCTGGGGCAGGCTCGTGGCTCCTCGATCCCGTCCGGGGTGAACACGCGGGCGTACGCCGGGGTGACGAACGCGCCGCAGTTTTGACATTCCGGCATATCGTGTGAGGGTGTCACACATTTCCTCATAAATCTTGTGGGAACGCGGATCCTCGGCGGTAGGAGTGACACGGAACGAGGAACGCGGGCACGATCATCGGCGTTTTTGCCCTCGGGATCGAACGTGGCCCGTGGACGCACGCCAGACGGAGCTCGCGAACCCGTTCGGGATGGACTCGGAGTGTGAGAACTGTCCCGAGCTGTGCGGGACGCGCTCGAGCGTTGTACACGGATACGGGGACGTCGGCGGGGACTTCCTCGTGGTCGCGGAGGCTCCGGATTCGGGTGCGGACCGGGCTGGTAGCCCGCTCGCCGGGGAACGGGGATCCCGGCTTCGATCGATGTTCGCGGAACTCGGGTTCGTCGAACCGTTGGAGGACACCGAGTCGACGGGGGGAGACGACGGCGAAATCGAGGACCCGCACGAACCGACGGTTCGAAACGCCTTCTTCACCCACCTGACGCGGTGTCACCACCCGGAGAGGCCGGCGACCGAGGAGGAACGAGCCAACTGCGAGCCGTTCTTGAACGCGGAGATCCGGATGATCAACCCCCAGATCATCGTGCCGGTGGGCCAACGCCCGCTCGAGGCGCTCGCGATCGAGTACACGACGCGCGCGCCGGACTCATTCGACGTCGAATCCGAACACGCGAGCACCGTTCGCGGGCGGGGATTCGAACTCGTTCCGATGTGTGATCCCACGGCCGCGAGTGCTGACCAGCGGGAGGCCTTCCTCGAGCACCTTCGGGAGAACGTGCTTCAACGGGACTACCGCCAGACGAAGGGGCGACGGAGCCGGTGATCCGGGCGGCTCGATCGACCGAGTCGACGGCGGACGCGAACGCGACCCGGATCGGAAACCGGACGTTCAAGTCGCGGACCGTCCCATCTCCGGTATGACCGTCATCGCCGTGCTCGCCGACCCGCCGCGTCCGGGCGTCGGCTATCCGACCCTTCCCGAGACGAGCCCGCTCTCGCAGGCGGAGGCGAGCGATCTGTACGAGGCCGTCCTTCGCGATACGGTTCGAGCCGTCGACCGCTCGGGGGGCGACCTCCTCGTGAACTACCCGACAGAGGAGATGCTTCCGGAACCGGCCCGCGGCGGCGACCCACCGGAGGCGGAGCTGCGTGCGATCGTCGCCGACACCCTCGGAAGCGTCGAGGACGTTCGGTTCGAGCCGCAGGTCGGCTCGAACTACAGCGCACGGGCCGGAAACACGGCGACGCACCTCCTTCGCGAGGAGGACGCGGCGTCCGTGGCGATCGTGGAGCCGACGACGCCGTTTCTCACCCGACAGGTGATCGACGCGGCCGCGATGAAGCTCCGGAGTTCGGGCGCCGTCCTCGGTCCCGCCCGACGCGGACGGTGTTACTACGCCGGGTTTACGGAGCCCGTCGACTTCACGGACGCGTTCGCGGGCGCGAGCGTCCGGACGCTCGCGGAACGGACCCGGGAGGCGGGCGAGGACGTCGAGTTCGTCCGGTCGCTCCCCGCCATCCGAACGGGTGAGGACCTCCTCGACGTCGTCCCGCTGCTTAGAGCGCGCTTTGCCGCCGAGCGGGTCGTTCCCGAACACACGGCGACGTTCGTCCACGAACACGGCCTCGAGACCAGAGAGGCCGACGGCGACCTCGAGCTCGTTCGGGACGAACGTGTTCGGGGGGATTCATAGGGACGCTCGGGCCGGATCCACGCGTATGGCCGGGTTTCCATCACCGTTCGGGAGCGACGCGGGGGACCTCTTCGACGGTTACGACGAGTTCGTCCCCGATAACCTGCCGAGGCCGGGAGCGTTCCTCGAGGGTCACGACGTGTTGACCGGCGACGAACACGTGGCGTTCCACCGGGTGACGAAGGACTGCTTCGAGGAGCGAACGGTCTACGACATGACCTTCAACTACAACCTGGCGCGGTTGAACCTCGATACACGTCATCCGGGTGCGGGCTACCGATACGCCGAGGAGGTCGACGACCCCGCCGTCCTGCGTGCGGAGTTCACGCCGACGACGCCGTTTTGCCCCCAGACCCACACCTTGACCATGGGGTCGTTTCGAGCCTGGAACGGCTTGAGCGACCGCCACGACTACGATCTGGTTCGTGTGCGGGCGGCCCGGATGCACCACCAAAGCGAGGCGATAAACGACCAGCTTGCGGAGCTGGAGGAGCGATACCTGGAGACCGGCGACGTGACCGTCGTTCCCGAGGACGCCGGCGAGGTCGGTTCGACGCCGATGGAACGATCGAAACGCGAGGAGTCGCCGAGCCGCGGGCCGCCGGGGAACTCGGAGGCTCCCTTTTAGGTCAGGAGGGTCGAACCGGATCGCGGATTCGAAGGACCGAACCGGATCGCGGCCCCGGAAGTATAAATCCGATCGCGGCGAAGGTCGGCGTACGCCGAGGCGGCGACGGTTTCCATGAAGGAGTACCCATCCATCCCGCGAGCCGAGGACGCCCCTGATCGACTCCTCGAGGGAGGACACCTCTGGCTCCTCGAGAAGATCGACGGCGGACACCTCCGGATGCAGCTTCGGGAGTCGGGGCTGATTCGGTTCGGGGATCGAAATCGGGTCTACGAGGACGCCGAGGAGATCCCCGTGGAGTACCGCCACGCGGTCAGACACGTTCGCGAGAACCTCGATCGCGAGGCGCTTCGCGCCGCGGTCGACGACGTCGAGGACGTGGTCCTCTTCGGGGAGGCGACGTATCGGAACGCGATCGACTACGAGTGGGACCGGATCCCGCCGTTCCTGGGGTTCGACGTCTGGTCTGACGAAGCGGGCGCGTTTCGTCCGCCGGACGCCGTCGAGTCGATCTTCGAGGCGCTCGGACTGGACCCGGTCAACGCGATCGAACGGGAGGTCCGCGCGCGCGACTTCGATCCCGGCTCGTACGCGATCCCGAAGTCGGAGTGGTACGACGGCCCCGCGGCGGGGGTCGTGATCCGGAACAAGAGCGGCGATCGAGCGGCGATGGTCCATCCGAAACTGGAAGCGATCGATGCGTCCGAAGCATCCGAGGGATCCGAAACCACCGGGACCTCGAACGCGGCCGGAGAAGCCGAAACGACCGGGGAAACCGAGACATCGGGAGAGTCGACGCCGTCGAGGGGATCGTCCGACGGATCCCCGGAGGAGCGACCGGACGAGGTGATCGGTCGATACGTGAGCGACGACCGTCTGGAACGGACCGCGACGCGGATCGCGGAGCGTGGCGAACCGGTGACCGTCGAGGCGCTCACGGAGCGCGTCCTCGAGCGGGTGCTTCGAGAGACCACCCTCCATCGCGAGGGCCATGGGGGACGCGGGACCGACGGTCGGTCGTCCGGCGGGGCAGGTAGGGCGGATGCGATCTCGTGCGAGGAACTCCGCGATACGGTGACGGAACGGGCGGTTCGGTTCCTCGGTTGAGGGGCATCGATCATCGAAGCCGAGGGCACACCGGAACACGCGAGAGTTCACCAGAGTACGCGAGGACTCATCGAAGCACGTCCGCCACCGCGTCCATCACGCGATCGACCGTCTCCACGTCGGCGTTGTACCCCATGTGGCCGAACCGAAGGACGTCGTCGGCCATCTCCCCGAGGCCGGTCGCGAGGACGACGTCGTGTTCCTCGCGAACGCGCCGCTGAACGGTCCGGGCCTCGCCGGGCAGGTGGACGGCGGTCACCGTCGGCGAGCATCGATCGGGGTCGGGGTAGCACTCGAGACCAAGCTCCCGGACGCGCTCGCGACAGCGTTCGGCCGCGCGCTCGTGTCGGTCGTGGACGGACTCGAGACCTTCCTCCAACAGGCGATCGACCGCGACGTCGAGGGCGGCGACGTTCGCGTTCAGGTGTGTGTAGGGGAACCCCTCGGAGACGTCCCGCCACGGGAGGAAGTTCGTGTACAGCGACGACGGGTCGCGCTCCTCCATTCGCTCCCAGGCTCGGTCGCTTATCGCGGCCGTGGTGAGCCCCGGCGGCGCGCTGAAGCACTTCTGGGAGGCGCCCAGACAGACGTCGATCCGGTCGGTCGGGACCGGAGTCCCGCCGAGCGAGGAGACGGCGTCGACGACGGTCACCACGTCGTGGGCATCGAGGAGGTCGAGGACGGGGCCGATGTCGTTGAGCGTTCCCGTCGGCGTCTCGCAGTGGACGAGCGTGGCGACCTCGAACGGGTCGTCCTCGGCGGCGGCGGACTCGAGCGCGTCGGCGACGGCCGAGCGATCGAGCCCCTCGTCGTAGGGCGCGGAAACGACCGTGGCGTCCCCGCCGTACGACTCGACGAAGTCGGCGAACCCGTCGCCGTAGATCCCGTTCGAGACACAGAGCACGCGGTCGCCCGGCGCGACGAGCGAGGCGATCGCCGCCTCCAGTCCGAGGATCCCCTCGCCGCCCGGGATAACGACGTCGTGAGAGGCTTCATCGATGCCATCGTGAGAGGCGCCGTAGACGCGGGCGAGTTTTCCACGGAGCGCGTCGTAGCGCTCCCGAAAGGATGCCTCGACGTCCGGGTTGGGCTGGACTTCCGCCATCGCCTCGCGGACCGACTCCGGAACCGCCGTCGGACCGGGTGTGAATCGTATCGTCATACCACGGCCTGCGAGCGGCGGCCATTTCCGGATTGCGGTTCGATCGATTGGTCACTGGCCGTCGGTGGCGAGCCCCGCGAGCCGATCGACCGCGTCCGAAGGGAGGTGGTAGCCGATCCGATACGCCACCTCGGGATCGGTCGTGGCGTCCCTGGAAGCGACGTCGTCACCCGAGATCTCGTCGAGGAATCGGCGGACGAGATCACGTCGCCACGCGAGTTCGGCGGCCACCGTCGCGCCGCGGTCGGTCAGCCACACGTCGCCGCGTGGTTCGCGAACGAGGAGGCCGTCCGCTGCGAGCCGGTCGACCATCTCCGTGGCGCTCGCGGGGGTGACCGACAGACGGTCGCTTATCGTTCCGGTCGACGCGCTCACCCCGTCGTCGAGGGCGAGCAGACGAACGGCGACCAGATAGCGTCCAGGACGGCGATCGATGCATTCGTGCGGGCGGTCACACGCACACGCTCCCGCGGGTTCGACGGAGTTCGGCGGCGATCGGGCGGTCGACATGGATGGGTGGGATCAGGAACCCTCGGCGGGAAGGTCTCCTCCCGAATCGGTTCGCCTAGAGGCGGCGCGATCGGAGGTGGGACTCCGCATGTCGGAGGTAGAACCCTGCATGGCCGGGTCCTCTCGAGTAGAGAGATCTCCGGTTGGTTCGTCGGTTCCGGGGTCATCGCTGCCCGGTTGGTCGGCGTCGGAGCCGGTGTTGGCGTCGGCGTCACCGGCGGCGATCGATCCGAACAGGATCTCCGCGATCGAATACGGGCTGTGGGTTCGAACCACCGTAGCGACGTTCCAACAGAACGCGACCGATCCGACGAGAATCGCCGCTCCACCGACGCCGCGGAGGAGATCGGCGACTCCGGCGTTCCCGAACCCGAGCCCGACGACTGCGTTCAGATCGGCGACGACGACGAACAGGGTTCCGAGGAGGAAACACGCGAAGTCGGTTCGGGCGATCCGGTCGCTGTAGAGGTCGTCGATCATGGGAACGTCCTCGAACCCGAGGAGATCGCTGTAGCGGTGGACCCAGACGATGAACGGAACGACGTGATAGACCGTCCCGAGAACGACGAACCCGATGACGCCGAGGGTCAACAGATGGACCGTCCCCGGCGCCCCGAACCGCGCGGACGTGGCGAGGGGATCGCGGAGCCAGCTCGGAAGCGTGAGAAGCGCCCAAAGCGCCATCGCCGGGGCGAGAACGGCGTATCGCGACAGCATGGGCGTCCAGGGAACCCGCGTCTCGACGAGTCGACGGGCGAGGACGACGCTCGCCGCGAGGAGCCCGACGCAGACCAGGACCCCGCCGAAAGCGGCGAGAGGGTGGAGGCCCAGGAGACGGCCGGTCGCGAGCGCCAGGACGCCGATCGGGTATCCGACCTCCTCGAGCCGCTGCAGTGGAACGTCGAGCCCGTGGAGCTCGGTCTGGGTGAACATCGTCGCGAGCTGGTAGAGCGCGCCGAGGACGGTCGAGAGGACCGCGCCGAAGACGGCGAGGGTCGCGTGTGCGCCGACGACGTCGACGCGCGAGACCGGATCGAGGTGTGAAGCCGGATCGGGATGTGAAGCCGAAAGCGTGGAGAGGACCGGATGGACGAGATCGATCGCGAGAAGGACGCCAACGCTCGTGAGAAGGAGGAAGAATCCGAGTGCGATCGCGAAGTGGCGTTCCGTCACGTCGAGTTCGGAGGGAGGGCCGACGGACGCAAGCGTCCGAGCGATGTTGTACACGAAGACCCAAAAGCCGAGCAACATCACGGCTCCGAATACCGGAAGGAGAAGGAATCGACCGGAGAACAGCCCGAACGCGAACCCGACCAGTCCGAGGGAGACGAGCTGGAGCTGTCGGGTCGCGAGCGACCGCGAGTGGAGATCGACGCCGGACCACACCGGAACGAACTGCGTCATCGCGCCCATGATCGTCACACAGACCCACCCGGCCAAGAGCAGGTGGACGTGAGCGATGCTCGAGGAGGCGGGTGGCGTACCGACGGCGATCCACACCCCGGCGATCACGCCGGCGAGGAGAAACAGCGAGGCGACGAGAAAGTGACGGAGGGGGACCGTCATCGGCGGCTGTCGATCCGTCTCGACGGTTCCGGGAACCACGCTCATGCCGGTTTGAAAAACGGTCGGCAGATACCTGCGGCTGTCCGCGAACATGTTCGAGATCCGGGAGCATTCGATCGACTTTTGGCCCGATGGACACAACGAGTCCCCCATGGAGTCGGAGATCGGGGTTCTTCACGTCGACGACCAGTCGGATTTCGGGGAGCTGGTCGCGGCGTTCCTCGAACGCGTCGACGATCGGATCGAGGTTCAAACGGAGACGAGCGTCACGACGGCCCTCGAGAAGCTCTCGGGGGATCCGGATCGGATCGATTGTGTGGTCAGCGACTACGACATGCCGGAATCGAACGGCCTCCAGTTTCTGGAAGCGGTCCGCGAGGAGGAGCCGACCCTGCCGTTCATTCTCTTTACGGGCAAGGGATCCGAGGAGGTGGCGAGCGAGGCGATCGCAAAGGGTGCGACGGACTACCTCCAAAAGAGGGGCGGCACGGAACAGTACGAGCTGCTGGCGAATCGGATCACGAACGCGGTCGAACAGTACCGTTACGAACACGAGCGAAACCGCGTCTATCGGGCCCTCGAGACGGCCACCCAGGCGATCGGGCTAATCGACGAGGAGGGCCGTTACATCTATCTCAACGAGGCCTACGCCAACCTCTACGGCTACGATCCCGAGGAGCTCGTCGGCGAACACTGGCGCGTCCTGTATCCCGACGAGGAGGTCGAGCGGTTCGAGGAGGAGATCCTCCCGCGGCTCGAGGAGGAAGGGCGTTGGACCGGCCAGAGCCGGGGACTGCACGCTGACGGTACGGCGATCCCCGAGCGTCTCTCGCTCGCACGGCTCGATACGGGCGGCCACGTCTGTGTCGTCCAGGACGTCTCCGAAAAACAGCGCCGGAGACGCCGTCAACGGCGCCAACAGGACGCGCTCTTGGACCTCATGACCCACGAATCGGTCGTCTCCGGACGCTTCGACCGTGCCGTCGAGGAGGTCACCGAGACCGCGACGGAAGTGCTCGATGCGTCCGCGGTGAACGTCTGGCTCCTGGACGAGGAGGACGACGTACTGCGATGTGTCGATGAGTACGACCGGATCGAGGACGAACACGAATCGGGGATGACGCTCGACGTGGACGCGTATCCCGAATACGTGGACGCCATCCGATCGAACCGGTCGATCGCGGCCGAGGACGCGCGTTCGGATCCGAGAACTCGAGGACTGGCCGGGGACTACCTCGAACCGAACGACGTGCAGTCGCTCCTCGACGCGACGCTTCGCTCCGAGGGCGAGGTCAAGGGTGTCGTCTGTCACGAGACACGCGAGGAGGCGCGCGAGTGGAGCGGCGACGAGGTACAGTTCGCCAACGACGTCGCGGACATCGTTCACCGGGCACTCCGCAATCGAAACGATCGCGAGCGCCAGCGGGAACTCGAGTTCCAACGGTCACTCCTCGCGGCACAGCGGGACGCGATCCTCGACGGCCTCATCGTCGTCAACGAGGATCGCGAGATCGTCTCCTACAACGACCGGTTCTGTGAGCTGTGGGAGATCCCCGAGCACGTCCTCGAGAGGGGCGACGACGATGCCGTCCTCGAACGGGTGTCCGAGAAGACGATCGATCCCGAGGCGTTCCGCGAGTTCATCGAGGAGCTGTATGCGGGCCCGGAGGCGACGAGTCGCGGCGAGATCGAACTGCGGGACGGTCGGATTTTCGATCGATACACGACCCCCGTCACCGGCGAGGACGGGAACTACTACGGCCGGCTGTGGATGTTCCGCGACGTAACCGACCGAAAGCAGCTCGAACGAAAGCTCGAACGGCAGATCGAGCAGTTCGACGAGCTCACGAGCGTCGTCTCACACGACCTCCGGTCGCCGATGGCCACCGTCCGTGGCCGTCTGGAGCTGGCACGGGAGACGGGCGAGGTGGAGCACATCGAGGCGGCACTTTCGGCCCTCGATCGCGCGGACGAACTCCGTGCGGATCTGGAGACGGTGCTCAAGACCGGGGAGATCGTTGATGAAACTCGATCGCTCGAGGTCGACGAACTCGCCAGATCGGTCTGGGAGACGATCGACACGTCGGCGACACAGCAGTCGAAATCCGGGACGGAGGTGAATGATTCCAGGGGAGAGATGGATGATTCGAGTGCTGTAGGGAACGAGGAGGGTGGGGCGACTAGCCACGAAAACACGGAGGCAAGCGCGAGCCTCCACGTGGAAGGGCCGATCGACGTCCGCGGCGACGAGAGCGCGGTTAGACGGTTGTTCGAGAACCTGATCGGGAACTCGATCGAACACGGCGAAGGAACGGTTCGGATCCGTATCGGCCCCCTCCGGGGAGAGGACGGATTCTACCTGGAGGACGATGGACCGGGGATTCCTCCGGAGAATCGAGAACGGGTGTTCGTTCCGGGCTTTTCGACGAAAGTCAATGGAGAGGGGATCGGAATAGGAATGGCAAGCGTTCACCAGATCATCGAGGAACACGACTGGGAGATCGAGGTCACGGACGCGACGGAACTGGGAGGCGTCCGATTCGAGATCAACACCGCTCCGGAACGTGGTGGCCAGTCGGAGTGACTCCCGTTAGGGACCGGCGATCGGAGTAACTCCCGTCAGGGACCGGCGAACGATTCGCCCACCGATGGGAGCACTCGCATTTCTCGCAGAGTCAGTCAGGTCAACGGTGGAGTCGACCTACTCCGAGATCCCGTAGACATCCCGGGTCCAGTCGCGCGGTCCGGTGTCGTAGCAGGGTCGGTCTCGGTCGCGTTCGTCGAGCCGGCGGCGATCGGAGTCATCGAGTTCCAACTCGACCGATTCGAGGTTATCGCGGATGTGGTCCGGCGAGCTCGATTTCGGGATCACGACCACGTCGTTGTCCATCGCCCACCGGAGGACGACCTGTGCGGGGGAGACGTCGTACGTCTCCGAGAGCTCGCGAACGACCTCGTCGTCGAAGACGTCGGAGCGCGAGAGGGGAGCGGCGGCCTCGATCACCGTATCGGTTTCCTCGCAATACTCGACGAGGCCGGGGCGCTGGAACCACGGGTGGTACTCGAACTGGTTAACCGCGATTGGGAAGTCGGCGATGTGGTGGGCGGCGCTGAGCTGGTACTGGCTGAAGTTGGAGACCCCGATGTTCCGGATGAGCCCTCGCTCGTGGAGTCGCTCCATCGCTTGGAACGTCTCCCGGAGTGAGATCGCGGGGTTCGGCCAGTGGATGAGGAAGAGGTCGAGGTAGTCGGTCCCGAGCCGGTCCAAGGACGCCTCACACGACTCGATGAGGGACTCGTAGTTCAGATTCGACGGGAGCACCTTTGAGGTGACGAACAGGTCCTCACGGTCGTAGTCGGCGAGCGCCTCGCCGATCCCCGCCTCGTTTTGATACCCCTCCGCGGTGTCGATGTGCGTGTATCCGGCGTCGATCGCGGTCCGAACCGCGTCGGCGACGTCACCCTCGGGAATGTTCCACGTCCCGAATCCGATCTGTGGCAACTCGTCTCCGCTCGGCAGCGTCGTGGTCGGTACGGACATGAACTCGTCCGGTCAAACGGGGAGCGGACGCTTAAAGGCGATCGTACGCGGGACGGAACGGTCCGATGGAGGAAAGAACAGGAGAAGCGGGGGGGAGAGAGGAAGAGGGAGAGTACGTTTCGTGTGCTTTCGGGTTGGGGGATAGGGTGAAGCGAACGAAGAGTGGGAAGCGATCGAAACGAGTGGAGTGGGATGAAACCGATGGAGGAGGATAATCGGAGCGGACGGAGAGGGATGAAACGGAACGGACGGTGGAGGAAGAGAGTACGTTTCGTGTGCTTTCACATCACACGAGGGAGGAATCAGTCAGTCAGTCAGTCAGTTCGATGGCCCATCCTCGACGTCGACGATGTCGGCCCGGGTCTCGAGGACGATTTCCGGATCGAGATCGAGTTCGTACTCGTAGTACTGGCCGCCCTTGAGCCCGTAGTTGCGCTCGTGTCTGAGGAGGAACCCGAGCATGTGGAGATCCGAGAGGTGGTCCTGAATGCTCTTGAGGGTCGTAAGCGGGGAGGCGCCGTAGGCGTCCGCGATCCGCTCGTATCCCTTCTGGATCTGCTTCGAGCGCGCCGGGACCTCCCCCTGCTGGTCGAGTTTCGCGATCGTCTCGAGGATGTACTGAGCGTGTTCGGTCTGATCGCGGATCTTGTTGCGTAGCCGGCCGCGCTGTACGAGTGTTCGTGCGTCCGCTATGTGGCCGTCCGAGACCACCTCGTCGTTCTCGCGTTCGGCGACCTCCGCGCCGACGCGGAGGAGATCGATCGCCTGTCGGGCGTTCCCCATGTCCTGGGCGGAAAGCGCCGCCGCCTTCGCGATGGCGGAGTCGTCACAGGCCCCGTCGACGAACGCTCTGTCGGCTCGGTTGTGGAGAATGGTGCGAAGTTCGCCCGCGTCGTAGGGGCTAAAGGATATCTCGGTCTCCATCAACGTGTCCTTCACCTTCGCCGACAGCGACTGGCGGAAGGTGTAGTTGTTGCTGATCCCGATGATCCCGACCAGCGAGTCGGTGATGTGGCCGTTCGATCGGGCCCTCGGGAGCTCGTAGAGGAGCGTGTTGACGTCGTCGAGGTGGTCGATCTCGTCGAAGACGACGAGGTGGGTCCCACCGAGCCGATCGAGTTGGTCGTAGAGCTCGTCGAAGGCGTCCCCGGTTCCCAGTCCCCGCTTCGGGAACGGACTCGAGTCCTCGGGAAGCAGATCGTTTACCAGCCGACGAACGACCATGAAGAGCGTCTTGCCGTTGCAGTTGATCTCGTGGACGTGGAGATCGTTCGCCTCCTCGCGGACGGCCACCTCCGAGCGTAGCTCGTCCATCATGTACTTGGTGACCGCGGTCTTACCGAGGCCGGCCTTGCCGTACAGGAAGACGTTCTCCGGTTCGCGACCGAACAACACGTCCTGGAGCGCGTGACTGAACGACTCGATCTCCTCGTCGCGTTCGAGGATCTCCTCGGGTTGATAGCTCTCGTTGAGGACGGACTTGTCCGCGAAGATGGTCTCCGTGAGACCGCTGAATGGCCCTCCCATGTCCTTGTGAAGTGTACCGTGCTTGTAGTATTTAATACCTACCTTCGAGTGTTTCGTTTGCTTTCGGGACGAGAAGCGGAAACGACGTTCGAGAGCGTCGACTCGATCGTGATTCCGATCCTGGTTCCGGATCGGATAGCACACGAAACGTACTCTCAGTTACTGTTGCCTCGTGATCCACGTCCTGGTCTCCGACGTTTGGCGTTCGATCCCCGGCCTTTGGCGTTCGATCCCCGGCGTACGTCCCTCCTTGTTTCATGTCCAGTGGGTCCGCCGCTGTTCCGGAGCCGCATCACCGATCCCCATCTCACGACCCACCCCACCCCACGATCCGAAAGCACACGAAACGTACTCTCTCCCTCCCCCATCCCAACGTTCCCCTGCGCGATACACCGCCTCACGACGGAGCGAAGCTTCGCTCGAATCGGGTCACGTCCTCGGAGGTACCGGCGACCACGATCCGGTCCTCCTCGTGAACCTCGAACGTCTCGGGATCGAACTCCGAGATCGTCTCGTCGCCACGTTGGAACGCGACGATCGTACAGCCGGTCCGTTCGCGGACCGCCGCGTCGGCGATCGTGGTTCCAGCGAGCTCACCGGCGGGGAGCCGAACGACGCTGATCTGTTTGTCGTAGGCGATGACCTCCTCGTCCTCGAAAACCGTCGCTGCCAGCATCCGTCCGCTGATGGCCGCGAGCGACTGGACGTGGTCGGCGCCGGCGCGGTGAAGCTTCTCGACGTCCGCGACGTCGTTCGCTCGAACGACGATCCGAAGGTCCGGATTCAGCTCGCGAGCGATGAGCGTGGCGAAGATGGCGGTCGTGTCGTCCTCGATCGCGACGATGAACGCGGAGGCCTCCGAGACGTTCGCCCGCTCGAGTGCGTCAGGATCACGTGCGTCGCCGACGACGTCGACGACTCCCTCATCGTCGTCCTCGACGTCGAGGACGGTGAGCCGTGAGTTCGAGCCGGAAAGCCGTTGGTGGACCACCTTGCCGGTGTCGCCGTACCCCGCGAGCACGATCCGCTGGCTCGGGAACCGTCGAACGGTCGTCTCCGTCGCGTCACGAAGCGCCTCGATCCGATCGGGCGCGCCCACGACGAGGAGTCGCGTCCCCGCATCGAAGGTTCGATCGGGATCGACAGGGGTCTCGAAGTCCCCGTTGAACCACGCCCCGATCACGTTCACGCCGAAGCGATCACGGACGCGTGCGTCGCCGAAGGTCCGATCACACAGGTCACTTCCCGTCTCGACGGAGAGTTCGGCCAACTCGAACTCCTCGCCGAGGGGGATCCCCTCCTCGACGTCGGTCCGAACGGCCGTCGGGATCTCGCGAACGATGTTCTCGCCGACCAGCCGTCGCGGCGAGAGCACGTCGTCGGCGCCGGCGGCGCGATGGTACCGAACGAGATCCGAGTCGGTGATGAGGGTTACCGTTCGCACGTCAGGATCGACGTCGCGCGCCGCGAGGACGATGCTCGCGCTGATCTCGTCGCCCGCGTCGGCGACGACAGCGATCGCGGACCCGATCCGGGCGTTCTCCAGCGTCCCCGTCAGTTCGGGATCGCCGTGCACCACGGTATATCCCTCCTCGTGGCGGTCCCGTGCGGTCTCGTCGTCGGCCACGACGAGCACGTGGTCGCGACCGCGGGCATCCAGCTCGTCGATGAACGCCTCGGTCCGCGGCGTGCAGCCGCAGACGACGACGTGGTCGCGGATCTCGTCGGCCGCCTCGGGCACGGTCGGCGTGAGCGCGCTGCGAAGCCAGGGAACGGCGAAGACGTCGACCGCGGTCAGGATGAGCCCGATCCCCGAAAGCTGCATCACGATGACGAGCACGTTCATCTGGGGCGACTGCCAGGGGGCGTCCTCGCCGTATCCGGTGGTCGTGAAGCTCTGGACGACGACCTCGAGCGAGCGAAAAAGCGGCTGCGGGCGGCCCTCCCAGACGGCCATGCCGAAGTTGTACGTCAGCGTGAAAAGCGCCGTCGTGGCGACGACGAGCGCGAGGTAGTAGGCGGTCCGTCGGGAGCGAAACGCCGTCCGGGCCATGAAGAGGATGGCGGCCGCAGGGATATCACCTCTGTGGAAGGGGAACGGATCTCGGCGTGGCCGTAGGAACGAGATACCGCTGTGAAGCAGGACTTCCCGCCGTGGAGACAATTCACCGCCGTGGAGGAGGACTACCGCCGCGCTCCGCCGTGATCGAACCGGGGATACGACTGTGCGTTCCCGGACGATTTGCGGGCGACGATCTCCGCGATGGCGCTCTTTCGGCCGTCCTCGCGGACCTCCGTTCGCTCCTCGTAGTGAAGTACGGTCAGATCCAGACAGGACCGAAGCAGCTCGTTCGACGCGAGCCGAAACCGCTCGTCGCTCGAACCGAGCTCGACGTCGTCCGCCGATCGGAGGTGGTGTTCGACGAACAGGACCCCGCCGGGAACGAGCGAGCGTTTGAGATCCGGGAGGCGATCGATCGTCCGGAAGAAGCTGATCGCGACGAGCCCGTACCGCGACGTCGGAATCGGCATCGTGGAGACGTCCGCCTGGATCCAGTCGATCCGTTCCGCGACGCCCCTCTCGCGGGCCCGCGAGCGGGCAGTTCGCAATCCCGCTCGCGACTGATCGACGGCCTCGACCGAAAAGCCCGCCTCCGCGAGCGGGATCGCGTTTCGCCCCGTCCCCGTCGCGACGTCGAGGGCACGCGGTGGTCCGTCCCGTCCGGTCGTATCGGCATTCGGGACGTGGGAACCCGGAACGTCGGCATCCGGGCCCTCGACGTGGTGATCCGTATCCGCTTCCCTCTCAGCCTCGGCCTCCGGAGCTGCTCCGGCTTCCGTCCCCCGTCCAGGTGCCGCCTCGATGCAGTCGAACAGCCACGGCGAGGGCTCGGGGTCGGTCGGATACTCCTCGTTTCGAAACCGTCGTTCCCACTTTCGGTGCGTATCCTTCATGAGACGCGCGAAAGCGCCGCGTCCTTGGCGGTGTCCGCCGCGGTCGGCTCGGACTTTCGGACCTCGATGGCGGAGACCCACTTAACGCTCTCCCAGCAGTCGCGGTCGTTCCCGACCGGAACCAGCCGAGCGGGACCGCCGTGTTCGAGCGCGAGGGACTCTCCGTCGAGTTCCACCGCGAGCACCGAGTCGGCGAGACGTTCGATCGGGAACGAGCAGGCGTATCCCGAATCGAGCGCTCGAACCAGCCCGTACTCGCCCGCATCGCTCACGCCGGCTCGCTCCAGGATCGACGCGACGCGGATCCCCTCCCAACGAAGCCCCTCGGCAGTCCACCCCTCCTCGCAGACGAAGTCGTCGACGATCGATTCACGGGCGAACGATTCGAGGTCCGCACGCGTGAGCGAGAGCACGTCGTCGACGGAACCGGTGACCTCGAGCGTCCACCCGTCCGTCTCCACCTCCTCGGGAACGCCGTGCCGTTCGAGATCGTTCATCACCGGATCAACGCCGCGACGCACAAAAACGGTTCCTCCGAACCAGTGCGGTCCGGATCGTTGGCCCGATTCGATCGAAGCGCTCTCCGTGGTCGCATAAACCCTCAAACGGCCTTCAACAGCGCATCGTAGGCGTCCGCGTACGCGGCGGCGACACGTGAGGGATCGCCGCGCTCCTCTGTCGACAGAGCCGGAAGACCCGTTCGCGCCACCGGCTCGATCATCGCGGTCACCGCCTCGGTGTGCTCCTCGAGAGCGCCCTCGCGGGCGCTCCCGGAGGCGACTTCGCGTCCCCGGAGATACCGATCTCCGTCGTAGATCCGGACACGCCCTGGCGCCACGACCGCGACGGCGTCGATGCCGATCTCCTCACCGCGGGAGTACGCGTCCGACTCCGGGGAATTGGCGTCCGAACCCACGTCGATGGGGACCGCGACGTCGGCGTACGACTCCATCACGACGGGACCGTCGTGGGACCGGATCCGCCCCGCAAACCGATCGAACGTCGGGAGGTACGCCTCGCGCATGACGCGGTTGAACTCCTCGAGGTCGTGAACACGGGTCGCCTCCGCGATCGGCAACCGTCCCTCGAGATCCTCCGGGATCAGACCGGCCTCCTCGGCCGCACCGTTCACCACGAACCGGGCGTCGCCCGGTTCCTCGACGCCGCCGACCCGGTCACAGAGGAACGTCCGATCGGAGTCGCCGAGCATCCCGGTTCGGCCCGGAGTCGGTCGCCAGAGCCGATGAACCGGGTTGATCGACTCGGGGGGGACGGGCGTCGTGGTCAGTCCGCGGGAACTCGCCGCGGCGAGCCGTTTCGCGTCCTTTCCGTAGAGCCGGCCGTCCGCGGTGGCGCGGCGGTAATCGTCGTGATCGAACCAGCGATCGTTTCCGGCCCGCGGCTTCACGCCGACGGGCTCCCGGCCGCGCTCGGCGAGGTGAGCGAGGAGTCCGACCGAGAAGGTCGTCTTACCGGCGTCGACGCGCGATCCGCCCGCGACGAGGAGCCGAAGGTGGTCGCCACCGGATCGGCGATTGCGGTCCTCGACCGGGAGGTCGCCGCCACCGGTCACGTCCGATCGCCGTCCTCGACCGCGAGGCCGTAATAGCCAGGTCCGTTCTCCTCGAGCGGCTCGCCGATCACCAACTCGTCCGCGTTCTGCATGATCCAGGGGATCGCCCAGTCGACGAGGACCGCCTCGGCCCCGTCGTCGATCTCGGCGTCGGGTTCGAGACCCTGGAGGAGCCTGGCGATCTCGGGCACCGTGTACATCAGGTCCGGGTCGAGCAGCTCCTCGGCCGTGTAGAACTCGCAGGGATAGGTCGTCTCGAAGGCGTCCTTGGAAGTGGGCATGTCACCGAATCCGCCCGCGCGGGCCCTAAACGACACGGTCGAGGCCCGGCGAGAGGGTCACGAAGGGCCACGGTCGAGGCCCGACGTGACCGTCTCGACTCGGTGGCGCGATCGAGACCGGGGACCAGCCGAGACGCGGGACTGCTCGAGCGTCGAGTCCGCAAAAAACTCGGGATTCGATCGCGGGTCGCGGGGCGCTCCCGTCTCGCGAGCGACTACTCGAAGCGCGGCACGACGTTGTCGTAGTTGTCGGCGACGTCGTCCCAGTCGACGACCTCGAAGAACGCGTCGATGAACTCGCCGCGTGCCGGGCCGTAGTCGTGGTAGTAGGAGTGTTCCCAGACGTCGAGCGCGAGGATCGGGTGGGCGCCCCACAGCGCGCCCTGGTCGTGTTTGTCGACCTTGACGTTGCGAAGCTGCTTTGCGACCGGATCGTAGACGAGCAGGGCCCACCCGCCGGCGGCGCCCGCGGCGGCCTCGAACTCGGCCTTCCAGGCCTCATAGGAGCCGAAGTCCTCGGCGATGCGGTCGGCGAGTTCGCCGTCCGGCTCGCCGCCGCCGTTCGGCGACATGTTGTTCCAGAACAGCGTGTGGAGGTAGTGACCGCTGCCGTTGTGGGTCACGTTGCCGAGCGCGCCGGCGGTGCTGCCGTGATCGCCGCTCTCGCGGTTCTCGGCGAGCGTCTCCTCGGCGGCGTTGAGCCCGTTTACGTACCCCTGATGGTGGGTATCGTGGTGCCAGGTGAGCACCTGCTCGGAGATGTGCGGTTCAAGTGCGTCGTAGTCGTACGGAAGCGGATCGAGTTCGTGGTCGCTCATGTGTTTCACCCACATCATGGATCGATCGCGGGGCTGTTAAAGATTGAGGAAACGCACGGTAACGTGTCTCGTGGCCGTGAAATTCGGAACGGGATCAGGTCCGCTTCGAATTCACAGAACAGGTCCGTTTTGAATCCAAACACGAGCGCCGCGCGGCGCGAAACTGCGCGGCGCGAAACTGCGTCGCGCTTCGTACGGTGGGACTGGGATTCGAACCCAGGAAGCCGTGAGGCTACCTGCTTTCAAGGCAGGCGCAATGGGCCGCTCTGCCATCCCACCATGGATCGTGATTCGCCCCAGTTCCGTCATCGGTTCCATCCGTTCGCAAGCGGAAACGGATGGTGAACTTCCGGCCATTCCACGCACGATCGAACGGTGCCGGAACCGCCGGAATTCACCGCCATGGGGCGTGTCCGGATGAATAATCCGGACAAAGTTGAAGGTGTCGTTGTGACCGACACGATCGAGACATGACCGATACGATCCGACTACGGTCCCGACTCGATCACTGGCGACGTCTCGGACGGCTGTTCACAGACCGGCGGCGTCCTCGATGGCGTCCGTGAGCGTCCTGATCGACTCGACGGTGTGTTCGCCCATGTGTCCGATCCGGAACGTCTTCTCGCCGAGCGCCGACCCGTATCCGTTCGAGAAGACCATGTCGTGGCGCTCGGAGACGGTTTCGATCGTCCCGGCGACGTCGATGTCTTGGGTGTTCGCGATACAGCTCACCGTCTGTGACTCGTAGCCCTCCTCCGGGAACAGATCGAAGTGGTCGCGAGCCCACTCGCGGGTGTACTCGGCCATCTCGCGGTGGCGACGGTCACGCTCGTCGTGGCCCTCCTCGAGCATGTACTTCATCTGTTTGCGGTAGGCCAACATGATCGGGATGGCCGGCGTGGAGTGGGTCTGGCCCTTCCGATCGTAGTAGTCGAGCGAGCGCTGGAACCCGCCGTACCACGAGGCGGAGTCCTTCTCGAGTTCGCGCTCGTAGGCGTCGTCGCTGACGACACAGACCGCGAGTCCCGGCGGCATGGCGAACGCCTTCTGGACGGAGGTGAAGATCACGTCGATGCCGTGGGCGTCGATGTCGACGGAGTCGCCGCCCAGCGCGGAGACAGCGTCGACGATGAAGTAGGTGTCCGGGTAGTCGGCGACGACGTCGCCGATCTCCTCGACGGGGTTGCGGACGCCGGTCGAACTCTCGTTCATGACGCAGGTGACGGCGTCGTAGTCCGTCTCGCTCCGCTCGAGGGCGGCTCGTACGTCCTCCGGCTTTACGGCCTGGCCCCACTCGTACTCGAGCGTGTCGACCGACTTGCCGAGGCGTTCCGCAACGTTCGCCTGCCGTTCGCTGAAGCTGCCGCAGGTCGTACAGAGGACGTCCTCGTCGACGAGGTTGAGGATCGAACTCTCCATGAACTCGGTACCCGATCCCGTCAAAACGATCACCTCGTGGTCGGTGTCGAGGAACTCCTTCGTATCCTCGACGATGGTCGTATACAGGTCCGTCATCCGATCCATCCGATGGCCGAACGTCGGCTCACACATCGCCTCGATGACGTCCTCGCGAACCTCCGTCGGCCCCGGAATGTACAGCGTCTTGTCGGGATAGTCGCCCGTGTACTCGCGTTTCTGGGTCACACAAACCACCTGATACTGTATAGCGAGTTTCGAGCGGGTATCATCCTTTTCATACCGCACCGCGAGGCGACGATTCGGACGCCACCCGTCCCACTTTTGTGATCGATCCTTTCGCCTCGTGATCGACGCTCCAGACTCGTGATCGACGCCCCATTTTAAGGGACGTCGCATCAAGCGCCGAATATGACGACGAATTCGGTATCGGAACTCCGATACATAACTCAATCGGAAAGTCGAGCGAGGACGCTCGTGATCCTCTCGGAGGCGGGAGAGCTCGAGCGGGCCGAACTGGAGTCCCGGCTCGATGCGTCACACAGAACCGTCGTGCGTGTCGTGAAATCGCTACGGGAGCGAGGATATCTCCGTGAAACCGACGGATCGCTCCGGCTGACCCCGTTCGGGTCCCACGTCGCCGACGAGCTCGATGGATTCCTCGAGACGACGGACCTCGCGGTCACCTTCAGGCCGCTTCTCCGTCACGCGCCGCCCGCGCTCGAGACCATCGATCTCGAGGACCTGGAGGGCGCGGAACTGCTCGTCGCCTCGGAGTCGGATCCGTTCAGCATCCTCGATCGAATACTCACGCTTCGATCGGAGGCGACCCGGATTCGGGAGGTCGCACCGGGCGTTCAAAAGGAGAGCGTCGACCAGCTCGCAGAGCGGATACGCAGCGGGGAGGACATCGACGTCGAGGCCGTGATCCCACGGCAGGCGGGCGATATCGCGGACTCGAGGACGGAGTACCGCGATGGTCACGCGGTGGCGACCGACTCGGACGACGTCGACATCTACGTCCACCCCGACCAGATGTCGTTTTTCGCGGGAGCCGCCGACGGGACGGCGATGGTCTCGGTGTCGAGGAACGAACGGCCGTACGCGCTCGCGATCTCCGAAAATCCCGCCCTCAGAGCCACGGTCGAGTCGATATTCGAGACGTACCGCGAGCAGTCGACGCTGAAGACCCCGGGGTGAGGGTCGATCGGGACGATCACGACCCCGCGTCAGGGGTTGTCGTTACGTCATCGGGTGACACTTTGTACCGTCGCATCGATCGTGGATCGACGATGCGATCGCAAGCAGTCGACGGCATACTTCAGGTGCTGGCCGACCGATACCGACGATCGGTGGTGCGATATCTGGCGGACGAATCCGACGGTGTCGCGTCCGCGGGGGAGATCGCGGGCCACCTCGCCTCGCAAGGGGAGATGCCACACGAGGACGCGTTGATCAACCTCGAACACGTCATCCTCCCGACGCTGTCCGAACGCGGGATCGTGGAGTACGACGCGGACACGGAGGAGGTTCGGTATCAGTCCCACACGCTCGTCGAGGAGCTTCTGGACACCCTCGACCGGGAGTAATCTCGACGTCAACTACACCGCCGTCTTCACCGTCGACTACACCGCCGTCTTCACCGTTGAGTTCACCGCCCACGCCTCAACGGTTCCAGGGAGCGTAGTCCCGGTCGATTATCCGGTGTTCTCGCTCCAGCGCGTCGATCCGAGCCACCTGTCCGTCGTCGAGTGCGAGATCCAGGGCCGCCAGGTTCTCCCGCTGGTGTGCGGGGGTGGCGGCCTTCGGGACGGCCGCGACGTTCTCCTTCGAGAGCAGCCACGCGAGGCTGACCTGTGCGGGGGTAGCGTCGCATTCCTCCGCGATCTCCCGGATGACGGGCACGTCGTAGACCCGACCGCGGGCGATCGGGCAATACGCGACGAGCCAGTGGTCGTGGCGCGCGGCGTACTCCTGGAGGTGTTCCTGTTGCAAGAGCGGATGCATCTCCACCTGGTGGGCGAAAAGCGGTCCGTCGAGCACCTCGCGGGCGCGGTCGAGCTGGTCGGGCTCGAAGTTGCTGACGCCGACGTTTCGAACCGCGCCCCCCTCGCGAAGCTCCTCGAAGGCGCCGAGGGTCGTCTCGGGGTCATAGAGGTCAGCCGGCCAGTGGACGTACAGCAGGTCGACGTAGTCGGTTCCGAGCCGATCGAGGCTGCCCTCGACGCCCGCGATCACGTCCTCGCGCGTCGGACCGGGTTTCTCCTCGTGAACGGACTTCGTCGCCAGGAAGACGTCCTCGCGGTCGACGTCCGAGGCCGCGATCCCCTCGCCGACGTACTCCTCGTTCCCGTAGACCTCCGCCGTGTCGACGTGACGATACCCCGCCTCGAGGGCGCTTCGAACGTTCTTCGTCCACTGCGCCGCGTCGTCGTCCGAATACGTGCCGAGGCCGATTCGGGGAAGGGTCTCGTCCATGTGGGTCGTGGTGTTCATTCGCACATCACTCTTCCGGCGATCGCTCACTCTACCAGCGATCGGCGTGCGGGGCCCGAAGGGTCCCGGAGCAACTCACGCCCGAACGCGAACGACGTGACCGCCGCAACCGCACTGTTCGACGTACTCCCACTCGATGGCCTCGCCGATCTCAGCCGCCTCCAGCGCGTCGAAGAGGTACTCCGAGGGGTGCCCGTGTGCGCCGTGGGTGACGAGATTGACGTGGTTTCCGGGTGCCGTATGCTCGATGGCGTCGATGGCCTGTTCGACCACGAGCGATCGCGATTCGGCGTGCTCGGGCTTCTCGAGGTTCGCCGACCAGGAGTTGTCGTGAACCCGGTCGGTCACCGGTTCGGCGTCGTGGTCGTGGTCGGCGTCGTGATCATGATCCGTGTCGTGATCGCGGTCGGCGTCGACGCCCGGCTCGCCCTTGCGTGTGGTCTCGGACATGGGTCTCACCACGAACTACCGGCGGAACGGACAAGTCCGGCCGGGCGAACATGTCCGAAACACCTCCCGGAGAGACGAACTCGACGAGTCGGTTCAAGCCGTCTCGTCCGCCAGCCAGTCGAGTTGCGCCTCCAGCTCCCGACGCCGCTGGCGGTCGATCACGGTCGCATCGAGGAGGTCGCCCACGACCGCGACGTCGAGCGCGAACGTCGTCGTGGCCTCGACCTCGGTCCCGTCCGCCACCGACGACAGCGAGTAGGACGTGACCATCTCCTCGAAGATGCCCTCGCGCTGTTCGTAGGCGAAGGCCGCATCGGCGTGAGGTTTTTCGAGGGCGTCCGTGTCGACGCGCTCGAGCGTCAACTCGATCGTGGCGATCCCGACCGCGTTCGCGACCTCGATCCGGTCGCCGTCGACGGCGACCTCGTCGAATCCGGCGGCGGTCATGAAGGGACCGACGTCGGTCATCGCCTCGGCGATCGTCTCCGGATCCGAATCGATCGTTCGGGTGACGGTGACTGAGTGCATGGGTGTGGGGATGGACGCCCGGTTCGACCATCGAGCCGATCGCGGGCATCGGGAGATCGAGACGATCTCCGGCCGTCCGCATAAATCCCTCCGAGCGGAACCACCGTACGCCCTCGTGCGAACGTATTCGTCGTCGAGGGGCGCTCGCGCTCGTCGTCGAGGAACGCTCGTGCCGTCACGATCCGATCGAACATCTTCGGCGAAATAGTCACTCCCTCGCGAGCCCCCATCTCGAACATGGAGGCCGAACCGGCGGTTCTCGCGGAGACGGGTGCACCCACCGGACGACCGACGGAGACGCTCGACGCCCGCGACCTGCCGCCGCCACAGCCGTTGAAGAACACGCTCGAGCGGTTGCCCGATCTGTCCGGGGAAACCGTCCTGGTGCAGTTCAACGATCGGGCGCCACAGCACCTCTACCCGAAACTGGCGGATCGCGGCTACGAGTACGGAACCGCGGAGACGGACGACGCCGTGGTGACCGCCATTTGGCGACCGTAGGGCGCCCCACGCGTCGGCGTCGACGGACGCCGGACAGCAACCTCTACGTCGAACATGTTCGCCAACACGTTGAATGGGGCAACGCGTTTAGGTTCGCCTAAGATGGTGTCCGTCTCACTCACGCTCGACGTCCCGACGCGCGCATGGATCGGCGATCTCTCCCGGGAGTTTCCGGATGCCCGGTTTCGGATTCGATCGGCACAGTCGTGTGACGACGTCGGCGTCGGATTCGTGGAGGTGTTGACTACGGACTCCGACCCCGACGCGATCGTCGAGCGCATGGAGGCCTACGACGAGGTCTACACCGTCGAGGTCTTCCAGCGCGGCGCCGACCGGGCGCTCATCCAGCTCGAGGCCGACGATCCGCTCCTGCTTCGCGTTCTCGATCGGACCGGGGTGCCGATCGAGATGCCCTTCGAGATCGTCGACGGCGAGGTGGACTGGGAGCTGACGACGACGAGGAACCGCCTGTCCACGCTCGCGGACGAGCTCGAGCGGTCGGACATCGGCTTCATGGTCGAACACATCTGGGAGAGCGTTCAGTTCGATCGGATCCTCACGGAGCGACAGGCCGAAGTCGTCGCGACGGCGATCGACCTCGGGTACTACGACTCGCCGCGGGGCTGTACCCAGGGCGAGCTGGCCGACGAGCTGGAGATGGCGAAGTCGACGTGCTGTGAGATCCTCCACCGGGCCGAAGAGCGGATGATAAAGCAGTTCGAGGACGGCGACCAGCCGGCCTTCACCCAACCCAAAAAACACGCCTGAGTCGCCTCGGAGACGAGCTCCCGTCCGTTCGTGATCGACTTTATGGTTCGCCACCCCGAATCTCGTCGTGATGGTCTCCAATGGAGACGCCGCTCCGAGTTTCACCGCAACGATCGGCACGAGTGACCACGAATCGTTCGACCTCGAGGACGCCCTCGGAGACGGTCCCGTCGTGCTCGCGTTCTTCCCCGGCGCGTTCACCCCGCCGTGTACGAACGAGATGATCGCTCTCCAGGATCGACTCGAGGCGTTCGACGACGCCGGCGCGCGCATCCTCGGCGTGAGCGCCGACTCGCCGTTCTCGCTCGGCGCCTTCCGCGAGGAACACGACCTCGAGTTCGACCTGATAAGCGACATGGGCCGCGAGGCGATCCGGGCTTTCGACCTCGAGATCGACATCGCCGACCTCGGGCTACACGGGATCGCGAACCGGGCCGTCTACGTGCTGGATGCGGACGGCACGGTCGTCTACGACTGGGTCGCCGACGATCCGACGAACGAGCCCGACTACGAGGCGGTGCTCGAGGCCGTCCGATCGGCCTGAGACGGCGTCGTCGATCGTACGTGAGAAGAGATCTCGACGTTCTTTGACGGACGGTTCGAGACGTCCGGGTGGATCGCGGTCGATGGAAGATCGGGTCGGCCGTCGGCCGGTGGAAGATGGTCGGCTACCAACCGATCAGCGATCGGCGCGCGCTCGCGCCGCGAGGAGGGTCCCGATCAGCGCAAGAACCGCCGTCACGGCGCCGAATCCCGGCGCCGAGGCCTGAGAGGATCCGGAGCCGGCGGCGTCATCGGAATCGCCGTTCGCGCTCGACGTCGGCTCGAAGGTCACCTCGAACCCCTCGAGCGACGTCCCGGGCTCCCACCGGAGGGACTCTGGTTCGCCCTCCTGCTCGGCGCCACCGGAATCCGCCTCCGGCGTCACGCCGCTCGCGGCGTACCCGTCGGGAGCCGTCACGACGAAGGTGCGATCGGACTCGAACCCGCTCGCGAACGGTTCCGTGAGGACGATCGAGTCGTCCTCGAGTGCGGCCAGCCCGCTCCAGCGCACCGATAGCGCGACGGTCCCGACCTCCGAGCTCTCCTGGTTGCTCACGTCGATCGACCCGTCGGAGACGCGCATCTCGCGGTCCGTCTCCGCCGCCGTGTCGTTGGCGACGGAGGCCATTCGCGACTCGAAGCGGTCGCGAAGCGCCGACCGCGCGTCCGTGTCGTTCGCGAGCGCTCGGAAGGCGTCCCGCTCGTCGTCGTCACGCAGATCGTAGGTCGACACGAGGGTGACCGTGGCGTCGCCGTTCTCCTCGAGTTCGACGACGAACGCCGGACTTCCGTCGTGGTCTGCGGCCGCAGCACCTCCGGTCGCACCGGCGAGCAGGCCGGAAACGACGACGGCCGCCAGACACGCGGACGCGATCCGGGACGCCGCGATCATCGCGAGATCTCGGACGGATAGGCGGTCACCGGTCGATCGACGCCGAACGCCGACCGGTCGGTCTCGGATCGCGAGTTGGAGTTAGATCCCCCTCGATTCATCGATTTCCTCCCGCACTACCGCGATCGGAACCGCCGCTCGATCCGGCCGATCCGCCGGAACCTCCGGCGCTACCGCCGTCGTCGCCGTCGGACTCGGTCGAGTCGTCACTCGTGGACTCGGTCGAGTCGTCCGACCCGTCGTCGGAATCACTCGAGTCGTCGGTGCCGTCCTCGGAACCGTCAGAATCGGCCGGTCCGTCGGCATCATCGGGACGGCCGGATTCGTCGGGAGCGTCGCCGCGGTCGGAGGCACCCTCGTCCGTGGCGGTTCCGGCTTCGTCGTCGGCGTTCTCCCGTTCGTCGCTCTCCTCCATCCCCTCCTCGGAATCGTCGTCGCCATCGTCACGTCCGGGGAGGTTCTCCGGCGGACCGGCGTCGCCCGGCGGACCCGCGTGTGCCGGCGGGCCGGCGATGTTGCCAGCGACTTCCGAGGCGTTGCCGCGCAACTCGCTCGCGTTGTTCTGCAGTTCCCGGATCGCGGTCGCGTTCACGCCGCGCTCCTCGAGCAGCTCGTCCGGCAGTCCCGCGGCGGATTCGGCGGTCTGGTTCGACGTGCGCTCGATGTTGCGAAGTTGTGCCGCGATCTTCGCGTTCCGCGAGCGGTATTCACCTTCGGAGATCTCGCCCTCCTCGCGCATCTCGCGGAGCTCCTCCTGTCGTTCCCGGAGTTCCTCGACGCGTTCGGAGTCGTTTTCGATCGCGTCCGCGATCACGTCCGCACGCTCGCCGTCGGTCTGTGCGCGTGCGATACGGAGCCCGAGCGCGCGGGATTCGATCTCACCGTCGAGTTCGGCCTCCTGGACGCCGATCGCGCCCGAGAGGAACTGGCCGGGCGGGATGTCCTCGACGTCGGTCTCGTTACCGTCGTCCGTCTCGTTCGTCGTATCGTCCGAGTCGTTGGCGGTCTCGGTTCCGTTGGTGGTGTCGCTTGACTCGGTTTCGTTCGTCTCGGTTCCGTTCGTCTCGGTATCGTTCTCCGTGGTCACCTGTTCGACCGTGCTTCCGGGCGCGTCGACGGCCTGGGCGTTCGCGCCGTCCATGGCCGCCGCCGCGGCCGGTGCGGCCCCGACGGTCGAGACGACCAGGACGAACGCGATCACGAGCGTGCTGAGTCGGTTCATCGCGTTCGGTCCAATGAGCGTGGAGAACTTATAAAGGCGAGACCGTGAATCCGGATTTCGAACGGTTAAGCCGGATTTAATCCGGATTAAATCGTCCGTTCACCCGCGCTTCCGGCAAACGAGCGGATCGAGCCGGCGTTTCGACGAACGTATATATACCGTGAGATCGAACTTTCCGAGTATATCCGGCGCGCGTCACGTTTCGGCTCGACGGGAACGCCGCCGACATGGGGGAAGCAAACCAAAATGAGGCCCACGAACCGTTCCGAGCGGGCGAACCACCCTCGTCCCGGTGAGGGGAACGCCTCGCAGACTCGGCGCCGATCCGGCTCGAGCGGTTCGCACGGAGCGACCGTCCTCGTCGTCGACGAGGATCATCACGCGGATCGGTACGCGATGTGGCTCTCGAAGACGTACACGGTTAGAACCGCGAGCACGCGCGATGAGACGCTCGCGGTGCTCGACGCGAGCGTGGCGGTCGTGTTGCTCGGGTACGGGCTGGATGGAGACCTCAAACGCGACGTCGTGGCCGCGGTCGAGGAGACGTCCTCCGCCTGTAAGATCGCGCTCGTCTCGACCGAACGCGAGGCGATCGCGGACGCGGCGGTCGCTCACCACGGAACGATCACGAGGCCCGTGACCGAGGACGCCGTTTCGACCACGGTCGCCCGCCTCCTCAGACGCGCCGTCTATCACGACGCCCTCCGGACCTATTACGGGGTGACGGCCCGGATGAGCGCCTACGAGATCTCCGACGGCGAGACCGATCGCCGATCGGATCCGGACTACGAGCGGCTGCGGAGGCGTCGATCGGAGGCGATCGATCGGATCGAGGAGCTTCAGGCGGCGCTTTCGGCCGACGACAAGCGTGCGGTGCTCGACGCGTTGACCGCCGAAGCGACGCTTCCGGCCCGGCCCGACGACTCCTCGGTGAAGACGCGAAAACACCGCCCGGATTCCTGTCGCGAGTGCGGGCTCGAGTGGGGCATCGATCACGGCGGGGACGTCGGCGACGGCTACCTCTCGCTTGGAGCCTACACCTGGAAGTGTCGACGCTGTGGGTCGGTCCAGTCCGTTCCGAACCCCAACAATCGCTCGCTCGCGCGGCGTCGATACTGAATCGGCGTGTTTTGTGTCCGTCGCTCAGTCGTCTCCGAGTATCCCGCGGTGGGTCATCCGCTCGGGATCGAGCACCTCGTCGGCCTCCTCCTCGGTGAGGTAGCCCTCCTCGACGGCGACCTCGCGGACGGTCTTGTCCTCGGCGAGGGCCTTCTTTGCGACCTTCGATGCCTTGTCGTAACCGATGGCGGGGTTGAGCGCCGTCGCGAGCGCCATCGAGCGGTCGACCTGCTCGGCGCAGTACTCCTCGTTGGCCTCCAGCTTTGCGACGAACTTCTCGCCGAACGTTTCCACGGCGTTGGCGAGCAGCGCCGCGGACTCGAGGAAGCTGTGGGCCACCACCGGCTTGTAGAGGTTCAAGTCGATCTCGCCGCGGGCGGCGCCGGCGGAGATCGTCGCGTCGTTGCCGATCACGCGCTTGTGGACCTGGTTGACCGATTCCGCGACGACCGGGTTGATCTTGCCGGGCATGATCGACGAGCCGGGCTGGTTCTCCGGCTGTTCGATCTCGCCGAGGCCGTTTCGCGGGCCGGAGGCGAGAAGCCGGAGGTCGTTCGCGATCTTGTTCATCGATCCGGCGACCGTGCGCAACGCGCCGTGGGCCTCCGACATGGCGTCGTGGGCGGCCTGCGCCTCGAAGTGGTTGTCGGCCTCGCGGAAGGTCGTGTTCGTCTCCTCGGAGATGTACTCGGCGGCGAGTTCCGGGAACTCGGGGTGGGTGTTGAGGCCGGTCCCGACCGCGGTCCCGCCCAGCGCCAGCTCGCGAAGGTGCAGCTGGACGTCGCCGACGCGTTTGATCCCGTGTTCGATCTGCGAGCGGTAGCCGCCGAACTCCTGACCGAGCCGGATCGGCGTCGCGTCCTGGAGGTGGGTCCGTCCGGTCTTCACCACGCCGTCGAACTCCGCTTCCGCCTCCGAGAGGGACGTATGGAGGGTCTCGAGGGCGGGAACGAGGTCCTTCTCGAGCGCCTCGAGCGCGGCGACGTGCATCGCCGTCGGGATGACGTCGTTGCTCGATTGGCCGTAGTTGACGTGGTCGTTCGGGTGGACCACGCGGTCGCCGATCTCCGCGCCCGTGATCTCGGCCGCGCGGTTGGCGATGACCTCGTTCGCGTTCATGTTCGAGGAGGTCCCCGACCCGGTCTGAAAGACGTCGACGGGGAACTGGTCGTCGTGTTCCCCGGCGATGACCTCGTCTGCGGCCTCGACGATCGCGGCCGCGACGTCCTCCTCTATCAACCCGAGATCACGATTCGCGCGCGCGGCGGACTTCTTGACGATGCCGAGCGCGCGGACGAACCGCCGCCCGAAGGTGATCCCCGAGATGGGGAAGTTCTCGACCGCACGCTGGGTCTGGGCGCCCCAGTAGGCGTCCGCCGGCACCTGCATCTCTCCGAGGCTGTCCGATTCGATCCGGTGATCGTCTTCCATGCCCATGGGTTCTCGCGTGGAGCGCGTAAAAGCTACTGAAAGCCGCTGACGTCCCCGCCGATCGTTGTTCGACACCGTCTCCGCCCCGACGTCACTCCTCGACCGGGAGGTGTCCGGCCTCGCGAAGCCGATCGTCGAGGGCGCCGTCGCCGCGGTCGGCGTACTCCGAGGGCGTGTAGGTCTGCATCTCCATCGCGTGGATGTCGGTCGTCATGTGCTCGTCGAGGGCGTCGTAGACGCGCCGGTGTTGGGCGACGAGCGGTTCCCCCTCGAAGGCGGGCGAGACGACGACCGCCGCGTAGTGATCGTCCTCGTCCTCGTCGTCGTGAACGCGCGGGCGCGTCACCGCGGCGACTGCGTCCGGGATCTCCGCCTCGATCAGGTCGGCGATCGCGTCGAGTTCCATATCGGACTCCGCGGGCGCCGCGGTAATAAGGACCGTGCTACCGAAACGGAGTCCGACGACCGATCGAGCGTGGTTCGACCGATCGGCGATGCGATGAACGTGCCGTCGAAGCGGCGATCGGACGGCCTCGAAGCGGCGATCCGGCCGAGCGATTTAAGTATCGACGACGGCCCCCTATCGACATGGAAATCGTGACCGACGAAGACGTCGATCCGGTGGAGGCGGTCGAGGGCGTCCACTTGACACAGGAGGCCGCCGGCGACAGGATAAGCGTCCAGGGCTACTACTTCGAGCCGGGCTCGGAGGTCCCCGAACACAGCCACGAACACGAACAGGCCGGAGTGATCACCGCCGGGACCCTCACGTTCGTGATCGAGGGTGAACGACGGCTCGCCCACGAGGGCGACTCCTACGTCATTCCGGGCGGGGAAACCCACGCCGCCATCAACGAACAGGACGTCCCCGTCGAGGGGTATGACCTCTTCTCGCCGCCGCGTCTCGATCCCGACTGGCAGGAGTGACGCACGCCACGCGAGCGAACATGTTCGCAGGGGGTTTCCAGCGGCCGGGAATCATCGCGGACCCTATCCCCTCCCACCGGGTAGTACCACTCGTCCCATGACCGAACGCGAACGCACGCTCACGGACCGCACCCTGGACCGCCGAACGTACCTCGCCGCGACCGCGTCCGTCGGGGCGACGATGCTCGCCGGCTGTTCGGGCGGGAGCGGCGACGGCGGGAACGGTGGAAACGGTGGCGGCGGGAACGGCGGAAATGGCGAGAGCGGTGGTAACGGTGGCGGCGGGAACGGCGGCGGAGACGAGTACCTCTCGGAGGAGCCGAACTACGACGGCTGGTTCGAGGGCGTCAGCAACTACGAGGGCACCCTCGACCGCCGCGACGCCGACAGCGTCACGATCGAAGTCGGAGCGGGCGACGGGCTCTCGTTCGCTCCGCCGGCCGTCGCCGTCTCGAGCGACACGACGATCGTCTGGGAGTGGACCGGACAGGGCGGCCAGCACAACGTCGCCGCCGACGGGGGCGAGTTCGAGTCGGAGACGACCGGCGAGTCCGGCCACACCTTCGAGCAGACCCTCGATCCGGGCACCTACAAGTACGTCTGTACGCCCCACGAGGCCGTCGGCATGAAGGGCGCCATCGTCGTGGAGTGACGGCCCCCTTCGTCGAATGAAGGGCGCCGTCGCCGTCGAACCGACCCGTAAATACTTACCAACACGAACACATCGGCCGATAGCGACACTCGATCGCAGGACGCTCGATCGAAGGGAGGACGAAACATGACACAGGCTCGCCTCGTCGTCGAGATGCCCGAGGGACCGTGGGTCGCGGACGTCTCGCGGGCCCATCCCGACGCCACGTTCCAGGTACTCGCCGCGCTTCCGGGCGACGGACCGGGATTCGCGCTCGTGTGGATCTCCGCGCCGGACCTCGACGCCGTGCTCTCGGACATGCACGACCACCCCGTGCTCTCGGAGCTGTCGGTGATGCAGCGGACCGAAAGCGAGGCCACCGTGCAGTTCGAGACCTCCGCGCCGATGCTACTGATCGCCGCCAAGCGGTCCGGAATCCCCATCGAGATGCCCATCGAGATCCGCGACGGGGAGGCGACGATCGACGTGACCGGGGCCCACGACCGCCTCTCACAGCTCGGCCGCCAGTTTCAGGAGCTGGACATGGACTTCCGCGTGGAGTACATCCAGGAACGGCTCCAGCCGAGCCAGATACTCACGGAGAAACAGCGGGAGCTGCTTCTCACGGCCGTCGAGTGCGGCTACTACGACACCCCCCGCGAGTGCTCGCTGACGGACCTCGCGGAGACGGTCGGGATCGCGAAATCCACCGCGAGCGAGACGCTTCACCGCGCCGAGGAGGAGGTCATAAAACGGTTCGTCGACGACCTCCCGCCGCGAGTCGACGTCGATCCGGCAGCCGACACGACCGACGAGGACGGGGCGGTCGACGAGTCCGACGCCGTTGACGGGGACGAAGCCGACGACGAGGGTACCGAACCGGCCGGGTCCGAACGGAACGTGAACCCGGAGGCCTGAGGACGAATTCGTCCGAATCACCTACAACACGACGCCGTTGGACGCCCACGACACGGCGCTATAACACGACGCGTTCGACGTCGCCGTGACCGGCGCGCCGGACGACGGCGCGGACGAGGTCCTGCACGCCGGCGAGGTTGTCCGAGTCGCCGTCGAGCACCAGGAGCTTGCCGTCCGCACCCTCCTCGATCACCCCGCAGTCGAGGCCGGCGATCTCCGCGCCGTTGACCGTCGCCATCCGGAGGACCGCCGCCGCCGGAACGTCCGCCAGCTTGGCCGCGAACTCCATCTCGCGGAACATCGACGGCGAGTTCAACATGACGTTGTCCGTTCCGAGCGCGACGGTCGTCCGTTCAGCGAGCTCTCGGATCGGCGGGACCCCCACGTTCGTGACGAGGTTCGACCGCGGACAGACCACGACCGGCGTGTTCCGGTCCTCGATGCGGTCGAGGTGAAGCTCTCCCGCGTGGACCATGTGGACGAGGAAGTCCGGATCCAGGTCGATCGCCGGGTTGACGTCGAGGTCGTCACGCTCGCCGGCGTGGATCGCGAACGGCTTTCCCGCCTTTCGGGCCGCGTTGCGCGCCTCGTCGAAGTCGCCGTCGCGGGCGCCGGAGGCACCATACCCGTCCGCGACCTCGAGGACCTCGCTCCCGCCACGACCCAGGATCACCGACTCGACGTCGCGCGCCCCGATCGACTCCGCACCGCCGCGTCCGGCCAGGGCGTCACGGAGCGCGGCGACGCCCTCGCGGCCGCCCTCGCGGAACTCGAGGAACGCGCCCGTTCCGGTCGACTCCATGAATCGGAGCGACCTGGCCATGGCCTCGACCGTCTCCTCGCGGCTCGCCGACCGGAGGAGGCGGTGCTTGAGCCCGTCCGGCGGCGCGACGAGCTCGTCGAGCGAGAGGCCGCCGCCCGCCTCCTTGGCGATCGAGTCGCCGATGTGGGTGTGGGCGTTGACGAACGCGGGCACGATCACGTCGTCGCTTTCGGTCTCGACCTCCTCGATGGCGACGATCTCGCCGTCGGCGATCACGACCCGTCCCTCGACCGGCGTGAACTGTCGGCCGCGGAGGATCGTCCCTTCGACGTGCATACCCGAGGAGACCACCCGGCGTGGCTTGAAGGTCACGACCCGTGATCGGCCGGCGAGTCGAACGGTCCGCGGGCCGAGTCGAACGGTCGGTAAGGGGAATCACTCGGACTCGAACTCGTCGAGCGTGGCGGCCATGCCGTGGCGGACGTCGCTGACGAGCGAGTCCACGTCCAGTTCGAGGACGTCCGCGGCCGCTCGCCCGACGCGGTCCGTGAGCGGCTCCGGACAGTAGACGCCGAGGCGCCACTGGTTGTGCTGGGCCGTCCGCAGCGCCGAGACGAGCGGCGACTGTTCCTCGAGACGTCGGATCTCGCCGTTGACCGTGACGCGCGAGGTCGACTCGCGCATCGATGGCTCCGGCGGAACGTCGAGGATCACCGCCCGTTCCCGCTCGACTCCGGCGATCGACGCGATCTCGGTCTCGAGCTCTCGGACGCGCTCGTGATCGGCGTCGTGTATCTCCTCCGGGACGTCGTCGTATTCCGCCCACATGGCCCGCTTGTAGAGGTCGCGCTCGTCGAGCCGGCGGACGAGGGGACGCGTCCCGTCGTTGGCGCGCAACGCGACGAGCAGTTCGGGGTCGTCCATCCGGCGGACTGCCTCGGCCGTGACGTCCGGCGCCCGGAGGAGCCGCGCCGTCGCCCGGCGCAACATCGCCTTCGAGATGCGGGCGACGTGATGGGTGTAGACGACCGGGTTCATGAGCGCACGCGCGAGAAGTAGACTCTCCGCGGTCTGAACGTTTCCCTCGTCGAGCACGAGGGTGTCGTCGCGGAAGGTCAACTCCCGGACCAGCCGGCCGGTGTCGATGGTTCCGTAGGGGACTCCCGTGTGGTGAGCGTCGCGAACGAGATAGTCCATCCGGTCGACGTCGAGCTCGCCGGAGACGAGCCCGCCGTATCGTCCTTCACCCGCCACGAGGCCGGCGACGCGATCCGGATCGAGGCCGTGATCGCGAAGCACGTCACCGACGTCGCCCGCCGCGAGCAGCTCGTCGACGTCGTCGTGGTACTTGCCGGTGTGTCGATGAAGCAGCGACTCGACGTTGTGACTGAAGGGCGCGTGGCCGACGTCGTGGAGGATCGCGGCCGCCTCGATCCGGTCGGCCCGAACCCCCTCGATGCCGAGGTGGTCGAGCGCGCGGCTGGCGAGGTGATACACCCCGAGGGAGTGTTCGAACCGGGTGTGGTTCGCGGAGGGATACACGAGCGTGACGGTCCCGAGCTGGGAGACGCGCCGGAGGCGCTGGATCGCGGGCGTATCGAGGAGGTCGGCGGCCACGCCCTCGATCCGGATGTGGTCGTGGACGCTGTCCTTGATCGTGACCATACGCGCGTTTCGTCGCCATCGCTTATAAGGCTCGGCGCCGGTCGGGAGGCGTCGCCATCGACCCGGAGACGGAACCGTCGATCCGATGAATGACGACGATCGGTCCCGACAGATTCATACATATCTGTCGTGTCCATAAGGACGTAATGATGCAGACGACCCACGCGATCGTCGGGATGGCGATCGCGGCACCGATCGCCGTGATCGCCCCCGAACTCGCGGGGATCGTCCTCCTCGCGGGGCTCGTCGGCGGGGCGGCGCCGGACCTCGACCTCTACAGGGGCCACCGACGCGCGCTCCACTACCCGGTTGGATACCCGATCGCGGCCGGGATCGCGGCGGTCGCGGCGGTCGTGTCGGCCACGCCGACGGCGGTCGCGCTTGCGGTGTTCCTCGCGGCCGCCGCGGCTCACTGTCTGATGGACGTCCTCGGCGGCGGGCTTGAGCTGAGACCCTGGGAGGGGCGCGACGATCGGGGCGTCTACGACCACGTCCGCGGCCGGTGGATCGCGCCGCGGCGGTGGATCAGATACGACGGATCGCCCGAGGATCTCGGGATCGCGACGGCGGCGGCCGTTCCCGTCCTCTTCGTCGCCGAGGGCGTCTTCGCCGCGATCGCCGCCGTGCTTCTCGGCGTCTCGGCCGTCTACGTCGCGGTGCGTCGCCGGCTTCCGGACATCGCCTCGGCCATTGCGGCACGAGTGCCGGCGTCCGCCCGCAAGTGGGTGCCGGAACGATACTTCGAGTGAACCGGGACGGGAGCGAACACGAGGTCCCTTCCGACACGCGACACCGCTACGGGTGCGCGTAGTAGACGACCAGGTCCTCCCCCCCGTTAGGACCGTACTCCTCCGGTGCAGGGTCGGGATCGAACTCGTCGATCCGCACGAATCCGACGCGCTCGAACTGGATCACGTCGTCGATCGACAACTCCGCCACGCCGGGTTCCGCATACCCCGCAACGTCTCCGTCCATCGTTCGCATCGTCGTCTCGAGCGATTCAGCGACCGGCGCCCAGTGGACGACCGAAACGCCCTCCTCGCGGACGGCCGTGATGTCGTCGCCGGCGTATTCGAGGGCTTCCTCGTCCGCGTCGTATCGGACGCAGCCGAACCCCTTCAACCAGACGCGTGCGCCGTCCTCGGGGAGGTCGGGTTCCTCGAGGTACACGGCGCCCGCGGGGATGGTGCGCGTCCCGCGGTCGTCGTGGTCGGGGTGCAACGGGGGATGGCCGGCGTCCGGGCCGCCCCGCACGTCGAGTTCGACCGCCGGCGCCTCGGGACGGTCGCGGACGAGGAACCGGCGGTCCGCCTCGTCGTCTATCAGATCGCGGTTGTTCGCGTAGACGGCGGACATCGCGAGGTCCACGTCGGAGGTCGACATCCCGAGTTCGACCATCGCCTCGACGATCGCCGACCCGCGGATGCCGCGACGTCGAAGCGATCGGAGCGTCGGCGCACGCGGGTCGTCCCACCCGGTCAGCTCGCCGGCCTCGATGAGCCCCTTGATCGTCGAGGTGGAGATCCGGACGTCGTACTCGTCGAGTTGCACGTGGCCCCAGTGGAGCACCTCCGGGTACTCCCAGCCGAAGTAGTCGTAGACGAACCGCTGGCGTTTCGCGGAGTCCTGGAGGTCGATCCCGCGGATGATGTGGGTGACGCCGGTGAGGTGGTCGTCGACGCCCGACTGGAAGTCGAGCATCGGCCAGCAGTCGTAGTCGGCCGCCTCCTCGCGGGGGTGTGCGGCCCCGACGAGACGGAAGGCGACCCAATCGCGCAGCGCGGGGTTCTTGTGCTCGATGTCCGTCCGGACGCGAAGGACCATCTCGCCCGGCTCGTACTCGCCCGCGATCATCGCCTCGAACTCCTCGTGGACCGTTTCCGCGTCCTTTCCGCGGTGGGGACACGCCTCCGCGTCGGCCTTCAGCTCGCTGAACGTCTCGGCCGGACACGAACAGGTGTAGGCCCCGCCCAGATCGATCAGCTCGCGGGCGTGGTCGTAGTAGGTCTCGACGCGGTCGGAGGCCCTGAGCACGACGTCGGGCTCGAACCCGAGGTACTCGACGTCCTCGAGGATCGCGTCGTAGGCCTCGAGGTCGGGACGCTTCGTCTCGGGGTCCGTGTCGTCGAACCGGACGATGAACTCGCCGTCGTACCGCTCGGCGTAGGTGCCGATCACCGAGGGCATCCGAGCATGGCCGATGTGCCAGGGGCCGTTCGGATTGGGGGCCGCCCGCATCACGACCTCGCCGTCCTCCGCGTTCGGGAGGTCCGGAAGCGCGTGATCGTCCGTCTCGTCCTCGGCCTCGAGCTCGTCGAGGCGCTCGGGAGCCAGCTCCGACAGGCGGTCGCGGCGTTCGGCGGCGTCCATCGCCGCGACGCGGTCGACGATCGGCGCGACGACGCCGGGGATCTCGTCGCCATGCGGCCGGAAGTCGGGGTTCGATCCCATGAGCGGCCCCATGATCGCGCCCACGTCCGGGTCGCTCTCGTGTTTGAGCGCGTTGAACAGCGCAGCCTCCTCGGCGGCCGCGGCCACGCGCTCGCGAAGGTCCTCGTCCATTGCGCTACGGTTTCTGCGGACGGCTCAAAAACGTCGCGGAACCACCTGCCGAACGATGGCTCACTCCTCGGACACGGAATCGTCCGCCGCCTTCGACCTCGCGACCGTCACCACCGGTCGAGTCGACTCGAGGAGGATCTCCTGGGCGGTACTCCCGAAGAGCGCCTTTCCGATCGGCGATCGCCGCCGGCCGCCGACCACGATGTACCTCGCGTCCCGCTCGTCGGCGTACCGGAGTATCTCGTCGGCGGGGAACCCGACGAGTCCGACCGCCGTGAACTCGTCCGTAACGGCCGTCCCGACGCTTTCGGCGTGAACACGCGCGCGCTCGTCGTCATCCATCTCGAGGGGGTCTCTGGAGCCCTCGGACGCATCGAGACGAACTCGCTTCGTCGTCTCGTACTGTCCGGCGACGTGGACGACGTGCAGCTCCGTTCCGAACCGTTCGGCGAGTTTGGCTCCCTCGGCGACGACGTGCTCGGCGTCGTCGGACCGGTCGATCGCTGCGATGATCGTCATACCGTCCTCTCGGATAGCAAATATATAAACTATCGGGAGGGTCCACGATCCGTCGATCGATACGCGTTCGATCACGCTTCTCGACGAACGCTGTCGAAGCGTTTCCCGTACGGGGGAAAGGACCCACGTACGAAGGAAAGAATAAGTACCCCCCACGATAACGGATCCCATATGGTCGATAACACCATAATAGATCGTCGAAGATTCATCCAGGCGACGGGAACCGGAGCCGCGCTCGCGACGACCGGTCTCGCCGGGTGTACGGACGCGATTCCGGGCGGGGAAGAGGAGTTCCCGAATCAGGACATCGAGATGATCTGCCCGTGGTCCGAGGGCGGCGGAACGGACCAGACGGGACGCCAGTTGGCGAGCGGCGCCGAGGAACAGCTCGACGTCTCCGTGTTCGTGAGCAACCAGACGGGTGGTACCGGGAGCGTAGGGTTCAACGCGACCGCGAACGCCACGCCGGACGGTCACACCGTCGGAATCCTGACCGTCGAGCTCGTCACGATCGAGCATCTCGGGGTCGCCGACGTCAACCACGAGGACGTGATGCCGATCATGCAGTACAACTTCGATCCGGCGGCGCTCACGGTCCCCGAGGACGCCCCCTACGACACCCTCGGGGAGTTCATCGACTACGCCGAGGACAACCCGGGCGAGATCAGCGTCTCGAACTCCGGACCCGGCGGCATCTGGCACCTCTCGGCCGCCGGTTTCGCCCAGGAAGCGGGTATCGAGCTGGACCACGTCGGTTATAACGGCGCCGCACCCGCCACCGAAGCCGTCCTCAACGGCGAGGTCGAGGCGACGACCTCGAGCGGTGCGGAGGTCGCCCCGCAGGTGCTCGACGGCCCGCTCAAGACGCTCGCCACCTTCGGCGAGGAGCGTCTCGACATCATGCCCGAGGTACCGACGCTCATCGAGGAGGACGTCGACTTCACGATGGGTGCCTGGCGCGGCCTCGGCGTCCCGAACGACACGCCCGAGGACCGAATCGACACGCTGTACGAGACGTTCTACGACGTCTACGAGTCCGACGACTTCCGGGAGTTCATGGACAACAGCGGGTTCGGACTCATCCACCGCGACACCGAGGAATTCGGCGAGTTCATGCAGCAGTCCTACGAGGACTTCGGCGAACTCATCGACAACCTGGATCTGCAGGGATAGCCCGACGACCGTCGACGGCGGGGCCGATCCGGCGACCGCCGTCTTCTTTACCGTACCCATGACACTACACGATATGACATGACGCTGAACATCAGATATACCGACGAGATCGGCGGCGCAATCCTGCTGTTCTTCGTCGCCGTGATGTACCTCTACACCGAGGGATTCCCGTCCGGGTTCGGAAGCACCTCTCCCGCGTTCTTCCCGCGGGTCATCGGCGGACTGATCGCCGTCTTTGCGATCGCCCAGATCGTGAGGGGAATCCGTTCCGAGACGGTCCAGACTCGCGAGATCGAGCGGTCCGTCCTCGTGACGGTCGCCGCCGCGGCGGGCTTGGTCTTCGGATACGTGGTGTTACTCCCGTTCCTCGGGTTCCTGATCGCCACGATCGCGTTTTTGATCGTCAGCATGCACTTTTCGGGGGTCGAACGGACCCGTCGCTCCGTTCCGGTGGCCCTGATCGTGACCCTTGTGTTGTTCTACATCTTCGATCGGTTCCTCCGCGTGCCGCTTCCGGAGAACCCGTTCGTTCCGATCAGCCGGCTGCTTCCATACCTCTACGGCGGGGTGGGACTGGCATGAGCCGGGATGGGACGAACGGTCAACACGGGAGGCACCGATGACGGTCGTCGGCGGGATCATGGAGGGGCTGTCGCTGGTCCTCCAGCCGCTCCCGTTGATCCTGATCGTCGTCGGCGTCCTGATCGGGATCGCCATGGGCGCGATCCCCGGCATGACCGCGACGATGACCGTCGCCGTCCTGGTCTCGTTCACCTTCGGCATGAACCCGACGGAGGGGATGATGCTCCTTCTCGGGATCTACGGCGGCGCGCTCTTTGCGGGGTCAATCCCCGCGATCTTGATCCGGACGCCCGGGACCCCGAGCGCGGCGGCCACGATATTCGACGGGTTCCCGCTCTCCCAACAGGGGAAAGGCGGGAACGCGATCGGGATCGCGACCGTCGCCTCGTTCGTCGGGGGCGCGACGAGCGTCGTGCTCATCACGTTCATCTCGCCGCAGATCGCGGAGTTCGCGCTCCGGTTCCGGTCGCCGGAGTACTTCGCGCTCGCGTTCTTCGGGCTGACGATCATCGCGAGCGTCAGCGGCGACTCGATCGCGAAGGGGATGATCACCGGGCTGCTCGGGATGTTCATCGCGACGATCGGGCTCGACCCGACGACCGGCTATCCCCGCTTCTCGTTCGGCATTCCGGTGTTGACCTCCGGCGTCCAGTTCATCGCCGTGATGATCGGCCTGTTCGGGCTCGCGGAGGCGTTCAACCGGTACCGCGAGGGGCTCGACGAGATCGACGTCGAACAGGACGTCTCGAACATCATGCCGAGCATGGGTGACCTCACGGAGATCCGCAACGTGGTGTTCTCCTCCAGCATCATCGGCACGTTCATCGGGGCGCTGCCGGGCGCCGGCGGGGACATCGCCTCCTTCGTCACCTACAACGAGGCCAAACGGTGGGCGAGGAACGCGACGCCCCCGTTCGGCGAGGGGAACATCCGCGGCGTCGCGGCCGCGGAGGCCGGGAACAACGCGAGCACCGGCGGCGCGCTCGTGCCGACGCTCACGCTCGGAATTCCCGGCGACTCGGTGACGGCGATCCTGATCGGGGCGCTTTTGGTACACGGGATCCGTCCCGGACCGGGGCTCTTCGAACAGGAGACCGGATTGGTCTTTTCGATCTTCATCGGGTTCTTCTTGGTGTACGTCTGTATCCTCATCCTCGGACTGCTCGGCGCACACATGTGGGTTCGGATCATCAACTTCCCGCCGCAGTACCTCTGGCCCGTGATCATCGTGTTGTGTGTCGTCGGTTCGTTCGCCCTTCGTGGAGGGATCTTCGACGTCTGGACGATGGCGCTCGCCGGACTGCTCGGGTTCGTGATACGGATGGACGATTACCCGTTGGCACCCATGGTTCTTGGACTCATCCTGGGTCCGATCGCCGAACAGAACCTGCGTCGATCGCTACAGCTGTCGGACGGCTCCATCGACATCTTCCTCGCGAGCCCCATCGCGATGGCCATCCTCGGCCTGTCGGTGATCTCGCTGTTCTCGCCGTTCATCGCCGAACGAGTGACCGGAAATTGACGCATCCGGGCGATCGGCGTTCCACCGATCGACGTTCCACCTTCCGATCGACCGGGGTTCGACCTTCCGACCGATCGCGCCCGTTGATCCGACCGATCGCATCTGGCAGTCCGACTGATCGGGTTCGACGTCGATACCCACCTTTACACTACTGATCGACGAACGTCGTAATAATTCTGACGGGAGACTCGTTCACCGTTCGGGAGGTCGACGTCAATAGTGGGTTTATAGGTCCTCATCCGGCGAAAAAACCGAATACCACTCATACTCATGTTATTTTAACTATCTACACATGCAATATATTACGTCGATCAACGAACTACCGGGCGATCAATAGTATTTGTTAATGACGAAAAAAGCCATTCGTAATCGATTCACTTCGACGGGAGCGTTCGATCTCGTTCCAGATACTTACAGAACTATTTTTGTAATTCCCATCGCCTTCCGGGGCATCTCGTCGATTCGTGCGTCTCCGTACCCGGAGGCGCACCGTATCGGTCGTCCCACGAGCGACCCGGATCTCCAGGTTCGAGTGTTCGATCGATCGTTACAAAAAGCCGATTTCGTATTATCGTTCAATATAAATCAGCTATACCCGGAGATATTGTGTATATATTGTATTTTTCCAGCATATACGATTTTGATTCAATAGATAACCAATAAATCTGTTTTATATCTAATTTGACTCTCCCAAAACACGTGTCGCGGTTCTCGGTCGAGAAAGATCACTCACACGTCGTGTCCTCGAGAAGGCGGAACCGGGAACGCCCCGGGATCTGACGACAGGCGCGCGCCTGTCGGCCAGGGTTTATATAGGATGGCCGAGAATCGGGAGGTATCAATGAGTACGGCTGATTCGACACCCAGATCCGAGTCCCGGGAGCGCGAGTCGGAGCCGATCCTGGAGACGACCGATCTGACGAAGAAGTTCGGATCGCTCGTCGCCAACGACGGGATCGACTTCTCGGTCACGGACGGGGAGATCCGCGGACTGATCGGTCCGAACGGGAGCGGGAAGTCGACCTTCTTCAACACCGTCTCGGGCTTTTACAAGCCGACGTCGGGCACCGTCCGGTTCAACGGGACCGACGTGACCGGGTGGAAGCCGTACGCGATCGCCCGCGAGGGGCTCGCGCGAACCTTCCAGATCACTACGCCGTTCGAGGAGATGACGGTGCGGGACAACCTCCTCGCGGTCCCGAACGACGACGACGTCGATTCGCGCGAGCGCGCCGCCGAGATCCTCGAGTTCCTGGAGATCGACCACCTCGCCGACGATCTCGCAGACGAGATGAGCGGCGGCCAACAGAAGCTGTTGGAGCTCGCGCGCATCCTGATGCTCGACCCCGACTGCATCATGCTCGACGAGCCCACCGCCGGCGTCAATCCCGCCCTCCAAGAGCGGATCCTGGATCACATCCGCGAGATGAACCGGCAGGGGACGTCGTTCGTCATCGTCGAGCACGACATGGACATGATAAAGCAGATCGCCGACACGGTCACCGTCTTCGACCAGGGACGGGTCATCGCCGAGGGAGCCTTCGACGACGTGAAGGGCGATCCACGCGTCCGTGAGGCGTATCTCGGCAGCGCCGACGAGTCCGAAAGCGCCGAGTCGATCCTCGAGGATGCGTCCGCGGACGAGGGGACGGCGACTCCGGCGGATACCGGCGACCGACTGGTCGCCACGGACGTGGTGACCGGCTACGGCAAACACGAGGTCGTCCACGGCATCTCGATGGAGAGCCGCCCCGGCGTCACCTGCATCTTCGGTCCGAACGGGAGCGGGAAGTCGACGATGCTGAAGTCGTTGAACGGGCTCGTTCCGGCCTGGTCGGGCAGCGTCGAGTACGGCGACGTCGACCTCACGGAACTGGCCCCGCGTGAGATCGCCCGAAAGGGCGTCGCCACGCTACCCCAGGAGGGCGGCGTGCTCGGCGACTTGACCGTCAAGGAGAACCTGCGGGTCGGGGCGTTGAACGTCCTCGACGACGACGAACGTATCGAGGAGAACTACCGGACGGTGCTCGAGGAGTTCCCGATCCTGGAGGAGAAGCTCGACGACAAGGCGCGCTCGCTTTCGGGCGGCCAGCAGATGATGGTCAGCTTCGGGCGCGCGATGATGCTCGACGCCGACGTCTACCTGCTCGACGAGCCGACGGCCGGGCTCGCGCCCTCCCTCGTCGACGACGTCTTCGATCTCGTGCAGGTCCTCGTCGACCAGGGCTCCCACGTCATCCTCATCGAACAGAACGTGCGAGCCGCGATGCGGATCGCCGACTACGTCTACATCCTCGCGCAGGGCGACCTCCAGTTCGAGGGGACGCCGAGTTCCCTCACGAACGAGGACGAGCTGATCGACCTGTATCTCGGCATCTAAATCCGGTTCGCGGTCGGGATTTCGGCTGCTTCGACATCACGCTTTCTCACGTTGGGCGTCCACGCCGACCGTCGCCAAACGTGGCTCCGGTCGCTCGCGACGACGTCGACTGAAGCCGCAAAAAAGACCGAACGTCGAGAATCCCTCGAGGCGTTACTCCTCGGTGTAGTCCGGCTGGGGGATGTTCGTCACGTCGATGCCCTCGAGGCGCGCCTCCTCGGGGAAGATGGAGTAGAGGTCCGGCGTGCCGTCGGTGACCTCCGGGTGCCAGATGTCGTCGTCGTAGGTGTCCTCCTGCCACTGGTGGCCGACGACGCTGATGCGTTCGTTCTGTTGGGTCTCCTCGTTGAAGCTGACGCCCCACGAGGTCGCGCTGGTGTTCAGCTCGCGATCGAGGGCGAACGCCTCCTCGCGGATGGTGTCGAGGTCGTAGGAGTCGGCGTTCTCCATCACGTCGAAGAGGACGTTGGCGCCGAAGTAGTTCGCGAGCGAGTGGCCCGAAAGCGGCGGGTCGCCGAACTCGTCGGCGTACAGCTGGACGAACTCCTCGATGCCGGGCGCGAACTCGGGGTTCGTGTTGTACTGGGTGAAGTCCTCGTTGAACACGCCGAGGGCCGTGTTGTCGCCGACGTTCTCGCGGTAGGTGGTGAGCGAGTAGCCGCCGCCGTTACCGACGGCAGCCGGGATGAACACGTCGAGGTTCGAAAGCTGGGTCCAAAGCAGGTCGATGTCGGCGTCGTAGCCGGTGTGGTTGAGGACGTCGACGTCCGCCTCGCCGAGCCGCTGGACCGCGGAGGAGAGGTCGGAGGTGTCGGCCTCGTACTCGATGTCCTCGACGACGTTGAGTCCGAGGTCCTCGGCCGCGCTGCGCGCCGAGTCACCGACGGCGTTGCCGTACTCGCCGCTCTCGTACATGATCGCGACGTTGAGGTCGGACGGATCCGTATCCAGAGCCGGCGCGATGACGTTCGCCGTGAGGTCCATCCCGTCACGCCCGAAGAAGCTCGCGGGCGCACACGTTCGGAACGTGTTGTCCGCCCCCTCCTCGGTGATGCTGTCGGCGACGGCGCCGAGCTCCCAGTAGGGCAGATCGTAGGTCGAAGCACGGCGCGAGGACGCCGCGGAGATCGTACTCGAGTAGCTTCCGACCGTGACCGGGACCTCCTCGACCGTGGCGAGGCTCTCGACCGCGCTCACGCCCGCGTCGGCGTCGGGCGCGTCCTTGGTGACGAGCGAGACCTCCTCGCCGCTTATGCCGCCGTTCGCGTTCCGCTCCTTGACGGCCAGTTCCACGCCCCGAAGGCTCTCCTCGCCGAGCTGTGCGAGGCCGCCCGAAAGCGGGAACAGCGCGCCGACGCGAACGCCGTCGGCGTCGCCGTTGCCGTTTCCGCCGCTCGTCCCGCCGTTGCCGTTTCCGCCGTTTCCGCCATTCCCGTTGCCGCCACCGCCGTTGCCGTTTCCGCCGTTCCCGCCGTTTCCTGTACATCCCGCGAGGCCGACGGCGAAGCCGGCACCACCGATCGTCTTCACGAACGTACGCCTACTACTGTTGGGGTTTGGCATACCACATAATTCTTAACCCACAATACATATAGTTATCGCACTGGACGTGACGAGCGGTCGGTGACGGCGACGCGAAACCGGGATCGTTCGGGATCGAGGAGGCGATCGGCATCGAATGGACATCCGATCGAGGACGCCAACGCCGTCGTGATCGCCGCGGACGTGACGGCGCGTCGCGATCGGCGCCGACGTAACGGCAATTTATTTAAGCGGCCGTCTGAATCTACCCCTATGGTAGATTTACTCATACGGGCGGTGTCATACGGCATCCTCACCGGTGGGATCTACGTGCTCGTGGCCGTCGGGCTGACGCTCATCTTCGGCGTGATGGACGTCGTCAACTTCGCCCACGGGGCGTACCTCATGCTCGCGATGTACGCGACCCACGTTCTGTGGTCGACCTTCGATCTCAATCCGTTCGTGGCCATACTGGTCGTCGCGCCGTTGTTCTTCGTCTTCGGCGCGGTGAGCTATCGGGTGCTCATCCACCCGATAATGGGCCGATCGATGTTCGCGCAGATCTTCGTCACCGTCGGCATGATCTGGGTCTTCGAGAACGTCGCGCTCTACGTCTTTAGCCCGACCCCCGTCCGGGTCCGCGGGCTATACGGGCGCCTCGAGTTCGCCGGGGTTCCCTTCGAGGAGGTCCGTGTCTACGGGTTCGCGATCGCCGTGGTGACCACGATCCTGTTGTACGCGTTCCTGTATCGAACCACGACCGGACTCAACATCCGCGCCACGGCCGAGTCCTCCGACATCGCGGAGCTGATGGGCATCGACGTCGACCGCATCTACATGTTGACCTTCGGGCTGGGGATCGCGCTCGTCGGCGTCGCCGGCACGATCACCGTCCAGCTCGACTCGGCCGAGCCGACCGTGTGGTCCTACTACGTGCTCATCGCGTTCGTCATCGTCGTCCTCGGCGGGCTCGGAAACGTCACCGGCACCCTGCTCGCGGGACCGCTCATCGGGATCATCGAGTCGCTCGCCGGGCTGTACCTGAGCCCCTCGATGGGTCCGCCCATCTACTACGCCATCTTCATCGCGATCCTCGTGCTTCGTGCGACCGGCCACATGGACTCGTTCACCGCGAGACTTCGTAGCCTGAAGTCAGGAGGTGTCTCCGGATGAGCACCGACTCGCGCGGCCGGTTCGGCTTCGAGGGCGTCCTCGACGCGCTCGGACACCCGCGGGTGTACCTGCCGCTTTTGCTCGCGGTTGGGCTGCTTCCGCTCCCGCGGTTCGTTCCGTCGTTTTACGTACACATCTCCATCCTCGTCTTCCTCATCGGATCGTGTGCGGTGGCCTGGAACATCATCGGCGGGTTCGGCGGCCAGTTCTCGCTCGGGAACGCGATGTTTCTGGGCATCGGCGCCTACGCGACCAGCATCCTGATCATGACCCACGGGATGAGCGCCTGGGTCGGGATGGGCGTCGGGATCCTCCTCGCGGTGCTCGCCGCCATCGTCGTCGGCTATCCCTCCTTCCTGCTCACCGGCCACTACTTCGCGCTGGCGACGATCGCCGTCGTGGAAGGGCTGTGGTACCTCGCGATCCACTTTTCGGACCTGACCGGCGGATCCGCCGGTCTCTCCGTCTACGGCGACCCGGGATGGACGACGCTCATCTTCCCGAACCGGGCTCCGTACTTCTACCTGGCGTACGCGCTGTTCCTGGGGAGCATCGCCGTCTCCATCTACATCCGCTACTCCCGACTGGGGTACTACCTGCTCGCGATCCGCGAGAACCAGCAGGCCGCCGAGTCGATCGGGATCAACACGACGCGGTCGAAGATATACGGCTTCATCATCAGCGCGGTCATCACCTCCATCGCCGGCAGCCTGTATGCGGTCTACATCCAGTTCCTCTCGCCGGGCGCGACGTTCTCGCTGGATCTCTCCATTCAGTTCGCGCTCGCGACGCTCATCGGCGGGATCGGGACGATCGCCGGCCCGATCGTCGGAACGCTGCTTTTGATCCCGCTTGAGGAGTACGCGACGACGGTCCTCGGCGGCCAGTACGGCGCGCTCAGCTACATCGGCTACGGCGTCGTGTTGATCCTCTTCATCATCTACGCGCCCGAGGGGCTCGTCGAACGCCTCCGGTTCGTCGGCGACCGGATCGAGTCGGCCGCACCGAACTTTTCATCACGGTCGGAGCCCACTGCTCGAGAGGAGACCGATGACTGACGTACGATTCCTCACGAGCGAGGACGTGACCGGACTCGCAACGGTGACCGAATACGTGGACGCGGTTCGCGACGCCTATCGCCAGCGCGGCGAGGGCGCGCCCGCAAAGCCGCGAACGAAGCTGAAGAACGAGGACCCCGCCGGCATGATGACCGGCTACCTCTCGATCCTGCCCGACTCCGGCGTGATGGGCGGATACATGTACTCCGCGGGGTTCGGCGCCGGCGACGCCTGGTTCGTGACGCCGCTTTTCGACGCGGAGTCGGGCGCGCCGAAGGCGCTGCTCGACGGCGCCAGCATGAATCCCTTTAAGACCGGCGCCACGGGCGCGGTCGGCGTCGACGCGCTCGCGCGTGAGGACGCCACCGAGCTGGGGATCGTGGGCGCGGGTCCGCAGGCGCGCGGCCAGCTTCGCGCGATCGCGACCGTGCGCGACTTCGAGACGGTCCGGGTTTACTCGCGGACGCCGGAGAGTCGCGAGGCGTTCGCCCAGGAGATGGCGGAGTTCGTCGACGTCGAGATCGTTCCCGTCGAGACGAGCCGCGAGGCGGTCGCGCCCGTCGACGTCGTCGTCACGGCGACGAACGCCTCCGAGCCGGTCGTCGACGACGAGGACGTCACGCCGGGGACACACATCACGGCGATGGGTCAGTACGACCCCGGCGTCCGCGAACTCGAGCCCGAAACGATCGCGCGTGCGACGTACGTCCCCGACCTCCGCGAGCGCGCGTTCCAGGACGCCGGATCGTTCCTCCACGCGCTCGAGGAGGGGCTCGTCGACGATGACCACGTCCACGCCGAGTTGGGCGAGGTCGTCGCGGGCGAGGCGCCGGGTCGCCGGTCCGACGACGAGATCACCGTCTTCGACAGCGGGGGAACGGGCGTCGAGACCGTCGCCGCCGCGAAGCTCCTCTACGACCGTGCGGTCGAACAGGACCTCGGAACGTTCATCGAGCTCTCGCCGGCGAGCGAGGCGCTCACCGGCCGGTAGGGTCGGACCCCGTTTTCGCCCGGGCCGCGGTCGCTGCGACCCCGCCCGCGGGCACAACGATTATGTCCCCCTCGGAACCATCTCCAGGGGATGACGACAGGAGAGACGGTCCTCGTTACCGGCGGTACCGGTTTCATCGGGGCCTACACGGCCGCCGACCTCCTCGATCGCGGCCACGAGGTGGTCAGTTTCGACATTCGAACGGACTCCGAGCCGCTCTCGCGGCTCGACATCGCTGACGACGTACACACGATCCGTGGGGACATCACGGACGCGACCGCGGTCTTTCGCGCGATCGAGAAGACGGACGCAACGCGGATCGTCCATCTCGCCGCGCTTTTGACGAACCGGACCCGGGACGATCCGCGGGCCGCGATCGACGTGAACGTCACCGGGACGAACACGATGTTCGAGGCCGCACGAACCTTCGACCGGATCGAGCGCGTCGTGTGGGCCTCGAGCTCGGCGGTCTATGCGCCCCCCGAACACTACGAGGGCCGTCAGGTGACCGAGGACGACCTGGTGCGTCCGGCGACGCTCTACGGCGCCGCGAAGGCCTACAACGAGCGGCAGGCGGAGGTCTATCGCGAGGACCACGGGGTCTCCCACGTCGGGTTGCGCCCGACGCTCGTCTACGGACCCTATCGAGAGAGCGGAAGCGCGACCTCATTCACCCGCGTGATCGAGGGGCCGGCGCTCGGCGAGTCCGTCGAGATCGGTCCCGCTGACGCGGTCTTCGACTGGCAGTACGCCACCGACGCGGCACACGCGTTCGCGACGGCGGCGTTCGTGCCCGACGAGGTCATCTCGTGGCCGGCCTACAACGTCTGCGGGACCCAGGCCACCCTGGCGGACGTCGCCGACGTCGTCCGCGACCTGCTTCCCGACGCCGACATCGAGGTGACGGCGGAGGGCGAGTGTCCCTGGACCCACACGATGGACGACTCGGCGGCGCGCGCCGACCTCGGCTACGACCCCGACTACGACGACCTGCGGAAGGGCGTCAAACGATACGTGAACGTGCTCAGGCGGGACAACGGTCTGGAGCCGGTCTGATCGAACGGTCCCATCCCGACCAGGCGAACGGCGCCGAACCGACCAGTCGAGCGCCCTCGTTCCGACCTGATCGACGGGACGTTCGATCGACGGGACGAGGAAAAAATTCGAAACGCGAACTACGAGGGCGGGACGGCAGTCCGGCTCCCCGAAGGGGGAGTTACTCGTTGTGCGTCACGTAGACGGCCTTCTCGTGGGTGTAGAAGTCGAGCGCCTGGCGACCCTGCTCCTTGAAGGTCTCCGTGCTCGAGTTCTTGCGACCGCCGAAGGGCATCTGCATCTCGACGCCCGTCGAGGTCTGGTTCACCTTCACGATGCCCGTCTCGATGTCGCGGGCGAACTGCTTGGCGTGGTCCAGACGGTTCGTACAGATGGACGCGGAGAGGCCGTACTCGACGCCGTTCGCGACCTCCATGGCCTCCTCGTAGTCCCCGACCTCGATGACCGAGAGGACGGGTCCGAAGATCTCCTCCTGTGCGATCCGCATGTCGGGCTCGACGTCGGTGAAGACGGCCGGCTCGATGTAGTGGCCGCCGGCGAACTCGCCGTCCTCGATCCGGCTTCCTCCGGTGCGAAGCGTGGCGCCCTCCGACTCGCCGATCTCGACGTACTCGAGGTCGCCCTCGAGGCTGTCCGCCGAGGACTTCGGTCCCAGGTCGGAGCCCTCCTCGAGGGGATGTCCGACGGTGAGCGACTCGACGCGCTCGAGGAGGCGATCGACGTACTCGTCGTGGACCTCGTCGAGAACCACGGCGCGGCTCGTGGCGGTACACGCCTGCCCGGAGAGGCCGGTGAACGCGCCGTTGATCGTCAACTCGACGGCCAGGTCGATGTCCGCGCTTTCGTCGACGATGATCGGGTTCTTGCCGCCCATCTCACACTGGACGCGCTTGCCGGCCTCCGCGGCCGCGGTGTGGACGTGGTCGCCGACCTGGTAGCTGCCCGTGAAGGTGACGATGTCGACGTCGTCGTTCGTCGTGATCTCGTCGCCCACGTCGCTGCCGGAGCCGGGGACGAAGTTGATGACGCCCTCCGGAACGCCCGCCTCCTCGAATGCGCGCACGAGCTCGGCCGCGATGGCCGGCGTCTGGGAGGCCGGCTTGAAGACGATCGTGTTGCCGGCGACGAGCGCCGGGGCGATCTTCCAGGTCGGGATCGCGATCGGGTAGTTCCACGGCGTGATGACGCCCGCCGTCCCCCACGGCTCGCGCTGGGTGTAGGTGAGCGTGTTCTCGCTGGCGCTCGGGGGCGCGTTGCCGCCGGCGTCGCGTGCGACCTCGGCGTAGTAGTTGAGCAGGTCGATCGTGCGCTGAAGCTCGCCGCTCGCCGCGCCGATCGTCTTGCCCATCTCGCGGGTGACGAGCCGGCTGAGCTCCTCCTTTCGGTCCTCGATGATGGAGGCGGTCTCGTGGAGGTAGGCGCCGCGCTCGTGGGTCGTCAGGGACGCCCACTCGTCTTGGGTCTCGACCGCGGCGTCGATCGCCGCCTGCGCGTCCGCGCGGTCGCCCTTTGCGACCTCGGCGACGACCTCGTCGGCGTCGCTCGGATCCGTGGAGACGATCGACTCGTCGGTGTCGGTGATCCACTCGCCCGCAACGTACAGCCCGGTTGGCTTCGAGCGTTGTTCTGACATCGTACCGTCCATTGCCGAGGATGGAGTATAAGGGTTCTGTGTCCCTCCTCGCGGGACGTGGTAGCTACACCCAAAAGATAAGTATCGAACTCGCGAGTATCCGATCGAATGCAATCGAGCGCACTCGTCATGGAGGAGCCGGGCAGCCTCGCACAGCGCGAGCTCGAGGTCCCGGATCTCGGCCCGAACGACGTCCTCGTCGAGGTCGAGCTGAGCGGCATCTGCGGGTCGGACGTGCACATGAACGACGGCGGGATGGATCTCGAGTTCCCGGTCGTTCCCGGCCACGAGTTCGCCGGGAGGGTCGCCGGCGTGGGCGAGTCGGTCGAAAGCGACTCGAAGGGCGACCCGATCGCGGAGGGCGACCCGATCACGGTCGTGCCCGGGATCGTCTGCGGCGAGTGTTGGTACTGCGACAACGTTCCGGCCCGCCCGACGACCTGTGAGGACCGCGACGTCTACGGCTTCCTGAACGTCGACTACCGACAGGGGATCCACGGCGGGTTCAGCGAGTACGTCCTCGTCGACGACCGGGCCAGCTTCTACCGCCTCCCCGACGGCATGGACGTCGAGCTGGGCGCGCTCGCGGAGCCGCTTTCGGTCGCCACCCGGGCCTTCGAGCGCGGGTTCGCTCCGGGCGTCCCGGACGCACGCGAGGGGTTCGGGATCGGCAAGTCGGTCGCCATCCAGGGGGCCGGTCCCGTGGGACTGCTCGCCGCCAGCGCCGCGAAGGCGGGCGGCGCCGGAGAGGTGATCATGGTCGACGCGGTCGAGGAGCGGCTCGAACTCGCCGAACGGTTCGGCGCGACGGAGACCGTGAACTTCACGGACTACGAGGGCGAGGAGGCCCTGATCGACGGCGTGAAGTCGCTCACGAGCGGCCACGTCGGCCCGGATCTCGTCATCGAGGCGGCCGGCGTCCCCGACGCCGTGACCCAGGGCATCGAGATCGCCCGCGACGGCGGCACGCTCGTCGAGGTCGGTCACTACGCCTACAACGGCGAGACGGACCTCAACCCGACCCGGATCGTCCAGAAGGACCTCGACGTCCACGGCAGCCTCGCGTACCCGCCCATTCAGTTCGAGACGGCCATCTCGCTCCTCGACCAGCTCGGCGGGGAGGTCCCCTTCAGGGAGCTGTTCAACTGCAAGACCGACTTCGAGGACGCCGAAACGGCCTACGAGAGACAGGCGAGCGGCGAGGCCTACCGGGCGACCATCCACCCGGGCGGCGTCTGAGACCATGAGGCGTCTCATCGCTCCCGCCTCCTACGTGCAGGGCCGCGACGTGCTCTCGAACGCCGATTCGTTCGCGGCGCTCTCGGCAGACCGGGCGCTGCTTCTGGGCGGCGAGACCGCGCTCTCGACCGCCGAGTCCGACCTCCGATCGGGCTTGGAGGCGGCCGGTATCGACGTGGTCGCGGTCGAACGCGGCGTCGACACGTGCACGTTCGACCGCATCGACGAGCTCGTAGAGCGGGTCGAGACGGCGCGTGCGAACCTGGTCGTCGGGGTCGGCGGCGGCGTGGCGCTCGACACCGCCAAGGCCGTCTCCGAACGGAGCGGCACCGAGCTGGCGATCGTCGCGACCATCGCGAGCACGGACGCCCCGTGTAGCTCCGTGTCAGTCGTCTACGACGCCGACGGCGGGTTCGACGAATACGTTCACAGGCGTCGCAATCCGGAGCTCGTTCTCGTCGACACGGCGATCGTCGCCGAGGCCCCGGAGCGGTTTCTGCGGTACGGGCTCGGCGACGCCTTCGCGACCCGATTCGAGGCGGAGACCGTCGCGGGATCGTGGAACGGGACCCACGCCGGCGGCGTCCCCACGGACGCGGCGTCGACCCTCGCGAGACGGAGCTTTCGGAACGTCGCCGACCACGGTCCGGCGGCGCTCGCCGCGGTTCGTCGAGACGCCGTGACGCCGGCCGTCGAGCGGATCGTGGAGACGAACACGCTGCTTTCCGGGGTCGGCTTCGAGAGCGGCGGCCTGGCCGCGGCCCACGCCTTCGGGAAGGGGTTCTCGCGCGTCGGCGCGAAGGCCCCACACGGACTCACGATCGCCTTCGCGACGATCGCACAGCTCGTCTTGGAGGACCGCGACGCCGACGTCCTCGAGGAGGCGCTCCGGGTCGCCGGATCCGTCGGGATCGACAACGCGCTTTCGGAGCTGGGGATCGACGCCGACCTCGAGGCGGTCGCGACCGAGTCGTGTCGCGACGACACCACGATGTCGAACGAACCGATGGACGTCACGCCGTCGATGGCGGCGGACGCGCTGGCGACGGCCGACGAACTTCTCGAGGAAATCTAAAGAAGTATCTCTCCGTATTTTACGTCTTCGGAGGGGAAGCTTAATACACCTCCGATACCGACGAATTCGACATGGGTTCGAGTGACACACAACGGCGGGAGGTGTACGAGCACCTCCTCTTCGTGCGTCGGTTCGAGGAGCGGGTCCTCGACGCCTACGAGTCGGGCGGGGTGCCCGAGCTGCCACACCTGAGCATCGGACAGGAGGCGGTCGGCGTCGGGGCGACCTACGCGTTGGCCGACGACGACTGGATCGCCCCCTCGCTTCGAACGCGCGCGCCGATCCTGATGCGGGTTCCCCTGGAGACGGTGACGGCCGGCATGTTCGGGACGCGGTCGGGGCCCTCCTCCGGGCGGACGACCCAACACCACATGGGCTCTACGGAACACGCCATTCTCGGGACGACCGGGATGGTCGGGAGCCACCTCAACGCCGCCGTCGGGGCGGGTCTCAGCAGCCGTCAGCTCGGGATCGACCGGGTCTCGATGGTCTTCTTCGGCGACGGCGCGACGACCCGCGGCGAGTTCCACACCGCGCTCAACTACGCCGCGGTCGAGGACCTCCCCGTCGTCTTCGTCATCGAGAACAACCTCTGGACCGAGGAGACGCCGATCAGCGAGGTCGCGGCGGTCGACGACCTCGTCGACTTCGCCGGCCACGACCTGCCGAGCGTGATCGTCGACGGCCAGGACGCCGACGAGGTCGTCGACGTCGCCACGGAGGCGGTCGACCGGGCCCGCAGGGGCGACGGTCCGACCCTCATCGAGGCGAAGACGTACCGGTACCGGCCACACGCGGAGGTCATCCAGGAGCGGCGTCCGAAAGAGGAACTCGAGAAGTGGAAGCGCCGGGATCCGGTCGACATCTACCGCGAGCGCCTGCTCGACCACGGGATCGCGGACGAGGAGTGGCTCGAGGAGATCGACGAGTCGATCCGCGAGGAGATCGACGAGGCGTTCGCGTTCGCCGCCGAGGATCCGCTCCCCGACGAGGAGGCGATGTACCACGTCTACAAGGACGTCGAAGTCGATCGCAACGGGGGTGTCGTCCGATGACGACGAGCGAACTCTCCGTCAGGGAGAGTATCAACCGGGCGCTGGCCGAGGAGCTCGAGCGCGACGAGCGCGTGTTCGTCTACGGCGAGGACGTCGGCGACTACGGCGGCCTCTATCAGGTGACCACGGGACTTCAAGAGGAGTTCGGCGAGGAGCGCGTCTTCGATACGCCGCTTTCGGAGACGATGCTCGGCGGGACCGCCGTCGGCGCCGCGTTGACCGGCACCCGCCCGGTGATGGAGATCATGTTCGGCGACTTCCTCGCGATCATCGCCGACCACGTCACGAACTACGCGGCGAAGATGCACTTCAACTACGGCGACGGGACGAGCGTCCCGCTCGTGATCCGGACCAACTACGGGGCCGGCGACCAGTTCGGGCTCCACCACAGCCAGAGCCCGATCGCGTGGTTCCAGAACGTGCCGGGGATCAAGGTCGTGGCGCCGTCGACGGCCCACGACTACGCCGGCCTGTTGAAGTCCGCCATCCGCGACGACGACCCCGTGATCTTCCTCGAGAACAAGCTCCGCTACGAGGAGGAGGGGACGGTCCCCGACGAGGAGTTCACCGTGCCGCTTTGTCGCTCGGAGGTGAAACGCGAGGGCGAGGACGTCACGATCGTCGCCATCGGTGGGATGGTGGACGTGGCACGGGAGGCCGCCGAGTCGCTCGCCGCGGACGGGGTGGACGCGGAGATCGTCGACCCGCGGACGGTCGTCCCGCTCGACAAGGAGCCCATCTTCGAGTCGGTCCGCAAGACCCACCGGCTCGTGGTCGTCCACGAGGCGGCGACCTTCGGCGGGTTCGGCGGGGAGATCGCGGCCGAGGTCGCAGAGGAGGCGCTGTTCCACCTGGACGCGCCGATCGAGCGCGTCGGCGCCCCCTTCACGCCGGTTCCCTTCGCGGAGAACCTCGAGGAGGCGTACCTCCCCGACGAGGACGACGTGATCGAGGCGGTCCGATCCACCCTCGGTGAGTGAACATGTACACGATCACGCTTCCGAAGAGCGGGAAGACGGTCGAGGAGGGAACCATCCTCGAGTGGCACGCGGAGGTGGGCGATCCGGTCGAGGAGGGCGATCCGGTCCTGTCCTTCGAGTCGGAGAAGATGTCCAGCGAGATCGCGGCGGAGGCCGACGGCGTCCTGCTCGAGCGGCTGGTCGAGGAGGGCGAGACCGTGTCGGTCGGAACCGAGCTCGGATACGTCGGCGATCCCGGCGAGTTGACGGAGGAGGCAAGGAGCGAGGCGACGTCCGCGGGCGAGTCCGCCGACGAGGGCTCGACGGCCGAAGGGGGAGCGACGACCGGGAGCGGCGGCGAGCCCGAATCGTCCCCGGATCCGTCGCCGTCTCCCGCCTCGAGTCGCGAGAGCGCGGTCACGCGGCGAGTCGAACCGGGAACCTACCGATCGACGCCGTCCGCGCGCCGCGCCGCCCGCGAGGCGAACGTGGATCCGGACGCGGTCGCGGCCGCGACCGGCGCGAAACACCTCACGCGGGACCACGTCGAGGCGTACCTCGAAGGCGGGGGAGACGGAGCCGAAGCCGGAGCCGAGGGATCGGTTGCCGACGCCACGAGCGGCGAGCGCGCGAGCGAACCGGCGATCCTGGACGAGACGGAACTGGAGGTCGAGCCCGTGGCGAACCCGACGGACGCGGACGCGCTCGCGACGCCGTGGGCGCGCGTGTTGGCGTCGAACCACGGCGTGTCGATCGCGGCGGTCGCGGAGGACGCCGGAACCGACCGCGTCCGCGCCGCCGACGTCGAGGCGTACCTCGATCGCACCCTGGATGAACCCGTCGGGACGGCCGAGGCGGGTGCGGTGACTGACGGGACGGCCGGATCGGCGGCGGACGGAACGCCCGGATCGGCAGTCGAGGGCGCAACGGCGGAGACGGAGTCCGCCGGTGCGGGAACGGGGGTAGAGGAACCCGACGAGGGGCCGGCCATCGAGCGCGAGGACCCGCTCGCCGGGACCGCGGGCGTGATGTTCGAGCGGATGAGCCGGGTCACGAACGAGTACGCGAGCACGACGACGGTCGCCCGCGTGGACGTAACCGATCTCCTCGGCCTGTACGACCGCCTCTCTGCGGCGTGGGACGCGACCGTCGAGGACGACGCCGACGGGAACGGGGGAGCCCCGCTGTCGCTCACCGCCTTCGTGATCCGTGCGGTCGGCCGGACGCTGCCGAGATACGACGTGCTCAACGCGGAGGTGACCGACGACGAGAGCCTGCGCGTCTACGAGGACGTGAACGTCGGCATCGCCGTCAACACCGACGACGGCCTGCTCGTTCCGACGATCTACGACGCCGACGACCGGCCAGTCCGGGATCTGAGCCGGGAGATAGACCGCCTCGCCGAGGGTGCACGGACGCGCTCGCTCGAACGATCGGACCTCGAGAACGGCACGTTCACGGTCTCGAACGCCGGGAGCCTCGGCGCCTACATCAACACCCCGCAGATCAACCCGCCGCAGACGGCGATCCTCGGCATGTGTACGATCTTCGAGGAGGCCGGCGTCGTCGACGGCGAGGTCGAGCCGCGGGAGATGATGCACCTGACGCTCACCTACGACCACCGCGTGGTCGAGGGGGCGACGGCGGTCGGCTTCCTCCAGGAGGTCAAATCCCTCCTCGAGTCGCCCGAATCGCTCCTCTCGTAGGCCCGAGACGTTACTCTCGTCGAGCAGACGTTTTCGGAGAGATACCGGATCTCGATCACGTGATTTTGATCCCGATCGGTCTCAGTGCGCGCCTCGGAATGGTCGCAGCTCATCGATCGAACGTCCACGGCGTTCGATGTGCTGGCATGTTCAAACTCGATGATATTGCACTGATATGTGTTCCATACGGGCTGATCGGGCACGTACGGTCGGATCGACCGCCTCGCAGTCTTTATACGGCCGTCAGCCCTACGGACAGGTCCGCGAAGGCCCACAATGTCACGAGAGAGCGGCGGACGCAAGATCCAGTCGGTCGACGTCTCCTGTACCATCATCGAGTACCTCCGGCGGGCGAACGAGGCCACGGTCTCGGAGGTCGCGGAGGCCGTCGATCTCTCCCCGGGGTCAGCTCACACGCACCTCGCGACGCTCATGGATCACGGATACGTTCGCAAGGCCGACGGTACCTACCGGCTCGGTCCGGAGTTCCTCACGCTCGGCGAGCACGTTCGGAACAACGACGTCCTCTATCGGGCTGCAAAGGAGGAGATCGAGGATCTCGCGGAGACGACCGGCGAGAGCGCCCACCTCATCATGGAACACCGCGGCCGCGTGCTCGTGTTGTACGAGGTGTTCGGCGACGACGCCGTCGGCGAGCGCTACCACGCGCGAAAACGCGAGGAGAGCCTCCGTCACCTCCACTGTACGGCCTCCGGAAAGGCGCTTTTGGCCGAACTCCCCCGCGATCGCGTCGAAGCGATCGTCGACGAGCAGGGCATGGAACACAGGACCGAGAACACGATCACGGACCTCGAGGAGCTCCACGAGGAGCTCGGACGGATCCGCGATCGGGGCTTTGCGATCGCCGACGAGGAACAGATGGTCGGGATCCGCGCGGTCGGCGCCCCGATCGTGTGTTCCGACGGTCGCGTCGCGGGGGCGCTTAGCGTCTCCGGCCCGGCGAGTCGAATGGACGACGGTCGGATCCACGGCGAACTCGCGGAGCGGGTCGTCCGGGCCGCAAACGTCGCCGAGGTGAACCTCAACACCGAACGTGGTGTGTGAGATCCGGATCGCGTCCGGACCATTCATGCCCGTTCGGCGACAACCCCGTCGCATGGACACGGACGGGTACGTGCCGGGTCGCGTCGGGACGGGACCGGGGGAGGATCGATGATGGTCGATCCGATGTCCCAGGAGGAACGCGACAGCGGCAACTGGCTGCTCAAGATGGTTTTCGTCGCCGTGATCACGATGTCCGCGGGAATGATCGCCGTTCAGGCGGGTGCGACGACGGGCGAGCTGCTCGCGGCGGTCGGCGGCGGGTTCGTCTTCTCCGCGGTGCTTCTGTGGTACGTCGTCCGCACCCTCGGGGAGCTTTCGACCGGCCCGAGCGCGGATCGAAATCGACGGTAGATCGAGTCGGCCGAGCCGATCACGGATCGACGCGACGGATCCACGCGTCCGGCCGGTCGAGTTCGGCGGACGTCGGGAGCGATTCCGGTCCGTCCCAGGCCGCCGTGGCCGCCTCGATCCCGCGTGCGTCCGCGACGTGCTCGAAGAATGCCGACCCGCGCTCGTACTGGCGGCGCTTGAGTCCGAACCCGAGGAGCCGCCGGACGACCCGCGCGATCGGACCGGCGGCCCGTCGGCGCTCGTCGAGCTTGCGCCGGAGGTCGACGTAGGTGTCGTCGAACGCTCGGTCCATGAGCAGCTCCGCGTATCCCTCGACGGCGGTCATCGCCGCGTCCAGCTCCCGGAACGCCTCCCTGTCGAGCTCGCCGTCGGCCATCGCGAGGACGCCCGCCTCCATGCGCGACTCGAGGTACTCCGAGAGCCAGGGCGCCGCGCCGAACTCCGCGGCGTGGGCCACCTCGTGGAACGCGATCCAGCGGCGGAACCGGGGGTAGTCGACCTCGAGTGCGTCCGCCGCCTCGACGACGTTCGGATGGACGAAGTAGAGCCCGTGGTCGCCGTCGGGATCGTCGGCCAAAAGGAGCGGATCGTACTGTCCGAGGACGTTGCGCGCGAGGAAGCCGAGGAGGACGGACATCGTTCCGGTGTTCGCGATCCGCGAGAACTCGGGGAACCACGTCGAGGCGTGTGACTCGATCGGCGCCATCACCGTCCGGAACGTCTCGACGTTGGCGTCGATCCAGTGGTGTCGGTTCTGGATCTGTGCGGTCGCCGGGACGTCGAAGGACAGCTTCGAGACGTCGCGGATCCGGTCTCTCGCCGCCCGCACGTCGCCGGCGTACCCCTCTCGATCGGCCCGCGAGAGATCCAACGAGCCGGGATCGGTTCCCTCCTTGGCGGCGGTCGCCGCGTTCTCCCAGTCGACGACTCCCGTGCCGGAGGCGTCGGCCACCGCCCGAACGCTACGGAGGAGGTTCATGGCCGTGGTCGGGGTGCCGAAGGGAAAGCGTTTGCGTCCAACCACTGCCACATCCGCTCGCGCTCGCCGATCGAACGCGTCCGTGTCCGGGATGGCCCCACACCGTTTTAGGTCCGTGATCGCGGCGATCCGGTTCGGGTCGTCGGTTTGATACGGATCGCTCACGATGGATCGCCCATGGACGAACGACGGCGGGAGTTCTTGGAGGACCTACTGGAGACGCCGAGTCCCTCGGGGTTCGAGACGGACGGCCAGCGGGTGTGGATCGACTACGTCGAGCGATTCGCCGACGAGATCGAGGTCGACGCCTACGGAAACGCGATCGCGGTCCACGAGGGGAGCGGCGACGGCCCGGAGATCGCCGTGACCGGCCACGCCGACGAGATCGGCTTCATCGTCCGGGACGTGCTGGAGGACGGCTACCTCCGGATCGCCTCGGTGGGCGGGGCCGACCGCACCGTCTCGAAGGGCCAACACGTGACGATCCACGCCGACGAGCCGGTCCAGGGCGTCATCGGACAGACGGCTATCCACCTGCGGAACGGCGGCGAGGAGGAGTACGAGGACGTCTCCGCGCAGTTCGTCGACGTCGGCGCCGACGACGAGGAGGAGGCACACGAACTCGTCGAGGTCGGCGATCCGGTGACGTTCTCGACGACGCTCCGTGAGCTTGCGGGCGATCGCCTCGCGGCCCGGGGCATGGACAACCGGACGGGGACGTGGTGTGCCGCCGAAACGCTGCGGCGCGTCTCCGAGGCCGACGTCGACGCGACCGTCTACGCCGTCTCGACGGTCCAAGAGGAGATCGGCCTCCAGGGCGCGCGAATGGTCGGTCACGGCCTCGATCCCGACGCGTTCCTCGCCGTGGACGTGACACACGCCACGGACACGCCCGGCGTCGAGGCCAAGCGACGCGGTCCCGTCGAGCTCGGCGAGGGACCGGTCGTCACCCGCGGCAGCGTGAACCATCCCGTGCTCGTCGATCTCGCGCGCGAATCGGCGGACGACGCGGGGATCGACGTCCAGCTGCAGGCGGCCGGAACCCGAACCGGAACCGACGCCGACGCCTTCTACACCTCGCGGTCCGGCATCCCCTCGCTCATCGTCTCAATCCCGAATCGATACATGCACACGCCCGTCGAGGTGATCGACACGGCGGACCTGACGGACGTCCCCGACCTGTTGGCCGCGGTGGCGGAGGCGGCCGGCGAATACGACGAGTTCGCGGTCGACGTCTGATCGCGAACGCGGGAGGGGATCGATCGGCAGCGAGCGCGTGACGATCCAGAATTATGGATCGATCTGTTTGCTCTCGACACCGAAGACGCACAAACACGAGTCTTTTTACGAGTCGATCACGGACCGATCGATATGGAACCCCGAGGGGATGGGACCGCCTCCGGCCCGCGCGAGAAGTGCGGCGTCGTGGGGGTCGCACTCGAGGACCGTTCGGCGTCGCGACCGCTTTATTACGCGCTGTACGCGCTCCAACACCGTGGCCAGGAGTCCGCGGGGATCGTCACCCACGACGGCTTCCAACAGCACGGTCACGTCGAACGCGGACTCGTCGGCGACGCCTTCGATCCCGAGGACCTGGAGTCGCTGAACGGGACGACTGGGATCGGCCACGTCCGGTATCCGACCGCGGGCAGCCTCGACAAGAGCTGTGCACAGCCCTTCTCGGTGTCGTTCAAGTCCGGATCGCTGGGGCTCTCGCACAACGGTAACCTCGTAAACGCCGACGAGATCCGAGAGGATCTGGCACACCAGGGTCACGCGTTCACCTCCGACGGGGACACGGAGGTCATCGCCCACGACCTGGCGCGAAACCTCCTCGATCGCGACCTCGTTCGCGCGGTGAAGCGCACGATGGAGCGGATCCACGGCTCCTACTCGCTTTCGATCATGCACGACGACACCGTTCTCGGCGTACGGGACCCGAAGGGCAACCGGCCGCTCTGTATCGGGCGGCTGGAGGACGGCTACGTGCTCGCCTCCGAGTCGGCGGCGATCGACACCCTCGACGGGGAGCTGATCCGCGACGTCAGGCCGGGGGAGCTCGTCGTCCTCGATCCCGACGGGACCGGCTACGACACCTACCAGCTCGTCGAGGAGGACAACACCGCCCACTGCTTTTTCGAACACGTCTACTTCGCCAGGCCCGACTCCGTCATCGACGAGGAGCTCGTCTACGAGGTTCGCCGGAACCTCGGCCGGAAGCTCTGGGAGGAGGCGGGCGTGGAGACCGACGTCGTCATGCCGGTTCCCGACTCCGGGCGGGCGTTCGCCTCGGGCTATGCCGACGCGGCCAACGAGACGACCGCCGACGGAGAGCCCCGCCCCGACGGGGACGACGGGGTCGAGTTCGCCGAGGGGCTGATGAAGAACCGCTACGTCGGCCGGACGTTCATCATGCCGACCCAGGACGAACGCGAGCGGGCCGTTCGGCTCAAGCTCAATCCGATCAAATCGACGGTCGAGGGGCGGACGGTGACGATCATCGACGACTCCATCGTTCGCGGGACGACCTCCACACAGCTCGTCGACCTCGTCTCGGAGGCGGGCGCCGAGGAGGTCCACATGCGGATCGGCGCGCCGCCGATCGTCGCGCCGTGTTATCTGGGGATCGACATGGCGACTCGCGAGGAACTCATCGCCTCCGACCGGTCGACGGAGGAGATCCGCGAGGCGATCGGGGCCGACTCCCTGTCGTATCTGTCGATCGACGCGATCGCCGAGACGCTCGATTCCGACCATGGGGACCTCTGTCTGGGCTGTGTGACCGGGGAGTATCCCTTCGACGTCGAGGGCGAAACGACCGATCGCGACGTGCAGCGGCCGGCCATCGGCGGGGAGCCCCTCGCGGACGACTGATCGCGGACGACTGATCGCGGGCGACTGATCGCGGGCGATCATGGCGATGGGAACGATCGACGACGGCTGAGGGACCGGAAGCCACCGTCATCGTCATGGTCTACGTCGCGTCATCGAGATCGATCAGTGATCGATACGCGATCTTTTCCGGATACCCGTCTCGGCCGCACATGTTCGTGTGGTGTGTCCCACTCGGCGGGAACGGGCGCGGGGATATACCCCCGTGGGGCTCCGACGTTCGAACATGTCCGAAACGAACGCGGTTTCACGGGACGCATCGGGCGCCGACGGCGGGGCGACCCTCGGTCGGCGCGAGTTCTTCCGCGTGGGGGCGGGCGCGGCGGCCGCCACGGCGGGGATCGCGGCCGGCTCCGGCACGGTCGCGGCAGCCTACGACGGCTGGCTCGAGGACGTGAGCAACTACGAGGGGACGGTCGACCACACCGGCGAGGACGAGGTGACGGTGACGGTCGGGGCCGGAAACGGCCTGCTGTTCGATCCGCCCGCGATCCTCGTGGATCCGGGCACGACGGTCGTCTGGGAGTGGAGCGGACAGGGCGGCCAGCACAACGTCGTCCACGCCGACGGGGACGCCTTCGGCTCCGAGCTGACCGAGGAGGCGGGCTACACCTTCGAACACGTCTTCGAGGAGGAGGGAACCTTCCCGTACAGCTGTGAACCCCACGAGACGGTGGGAATGAAGGGCGTCGTCGCCGTCGGAAGCACCGACGACGACCTCGTCGAGCCCGAAGGCGGCGGTGGGGAGGGAGGTTCCGGCGGCGGCGACTCAAACGGCGACTCGGGTGGCGGTTCCGGTTCGGCGAACGGGTCGGGAGGCGGCGACGGCGGGAACGCCTCCGCTCCCGCCTCCGGCGGCGTGACGCTCTCCGGGAACGACCTCGTCGGGATCGGCTTGACCCTCGGCTTTTCGGCCGTGCTGTTCGCCCTCGCGTTCGGGAACATCGATCCCGAGGAGTGAGGATCCGAAGCGACTCCGGAGTTCGGATCGCTTCCAGGATCCGGAGCGGCTCCAAGGCCATGGCCCGCTTCAGGATCGCCGGGATGTAGGCCATGGAGTCGCGTGGATCGAGGATTCGACCGTTCTCGTGTGGGGAGCCGACGTCGTCGATCGGCCAACGAAAGAGCTACCTTGAGTGTGACATGTTATCATTCCAAGGTCCGACATGAGATCCCTTCGGCGATTCTTCGCGGGCGCGCCGTTCAACGTGGCGGCGGCCTACGGGCTCTTCGGCGTCGTCTGGATCGTCGTCACCGACCGACTGGTGGCCGCCTTCGCCGAGACGTCGATGCAGGCGGCTCGGGTCCAGACGGTAAAGGGGTGGATCTTCGTCGGCCTCTCCTCCATCGTCGTCTACGGACTGGTCTTGTCGGGCCAGCGGGACCTGCAGGCGACGAACGAGCGGCTCAACACGGCGCTCCAGCAGATCAACATCCTCCATCGGATCCTCCGGCACAACCTCCGAAACTCGTGTAACGTGATCCAGGGGAACGCGGAACTCCTCTCCGGAGAACTCTCCGGGGAGCCCGAGGAGTACGCCGAGACGATCGCCGCCCAAAACGAGCGACTCGTCGAGTTGAGCGAGAAGTCCAAACGGCTTCGCGACGTCGTCTTCGAGGACTCGCCGCCGCGACGGCACGTCGACCTCGTCTCCCTGATCGACGATCGGCTCGCGGCGCTTCGCGAGGCGAATCCGAACGCCACCGTCGAGGCGGACCTCCCCGACCGGCTCGAGGTCGAGACGGACCCCCGAATCGGGGATGCGCTCGACGAACTCCTCGAGAACGCCCTCGAGCACAACGACGCCGATCGTCCGACCGTCCGAGTCGAGGTGCGATCGGCCGGCAGCGGGAAGGTGGTGATCGACGTCGCCGACGACGGACCCGGGATCCCCGAGATCGAGCGTCAGGTCCTCGAGAAGGGCTTCGAGGCGCCCCTCTTCCACTCACAGGGGCTCGGACTGTGGATCGCGAGAACGCTCGTCGTTCACATGGGCGGGACCTTCCGGATAGTCGACAACGAGCCGCGGGGATCCGTGGTCAGACTGACGCTGCCGCCGGCCCCCGAACGGGGCCGTTCCCGTCCCCGTTCGTGCCCCCGTCCGCCTCGAACTCAAAAGGCGTGATACAACATGGCGTAGACGGCGACGCCCATCGCGAACGAGACGATCCAAAGCGGGGCCGCGAGCCGGCCGATCCGCCGATGGTTCGTCTCGGGGATCGCGGCGATCGGACGCGTGAGCGCCGAAACGAGCGCGTAGAACACGAGCGGGATACAGACGATCGCGAGCAGGATGTGAACGGCGAGGACGGGCAGGTAGACGTAGAGGTAATACCGTTCGGGGCCGGGGAACGACGCGGTTCCGACGAGGGTCAGCCGCCACAGATACCCGGCGAGAAACGCCGCAAACAGGACGGTCGACGCCGCCATGAACGTTCGATGACGGTCGACGTCGCCGCGTCGGATCGCCCGCCAGCCGAGCGAGATGGTCGCGACCGCCGCGAGCGAGAGGGCGGCGTTGAGGTGCGGAATGGAGGCGAGCACCGCCGGGCCGGGATCCGGCACGTAGGTCGTCGGTATCGACCGCGTCACCGCGCCGAAGACGAGCGCGAGCGCGAGGACGGACAGGACGGCCGTCGTGAGCGGGACGTGATCGCGAGGACGGAGCGCCATACCGGCGGTACGGGGACGCGCGGAAAGGGGTTGTCGGTCGGGGATCCGCTCGAACGTCGGTCGCACCCGCTCCGATGCCGATTCCGAGGTCAGTTCCGATCCCGGTTCGGCACGTCCGCACACGATCCGATCGAATGGAAGGGCTTTTAATCGGGGACCGGATAGGGAGGAATGCGAGAAAACGACGCGAGCGTGGGTAGCCAAGCCAGGCCAACGGCGCAGCGTTGAGGGCGCTGTCCTGTAGAGGTCCGCCGGTTCAAATCCGGTCCCACGCATCGCAGGCGGCACACCCGCCACGTCGATGCACGGTGTTGTCTCTACGACAGCACCCACGCACAATTCTTCCGAAGGCAACGTCGACGAGCGACCGCATTCGCCACGGTGTCGATCGTCGAAGCTCGCCGGAGCGCATCGCTCGTTTGTTTTAAACCCCTGCGGGCGATACCCGGGATATGGCCAAATACTCGACGGGGTCGCGCGGCGGCGGCGACGACGGCGACTCCTGCGAGCTCTGTGGACGCGAGACGAGCGACCTCCGGCGGGCGAACGTCGCGGGCGCGAAGCTCCTCGTCTGTTCGAACTGCAGCCCTCACGACGACACGAACGCGGGGAAAAGCGACGATCAGGACCGTTCGAGCGACTCGCCGAGCCGGAAGCAGGAACTCGCACGAAAGCAGGCGGAGCTGTACGACGCCGGCAAGGGGGACGCCAGCCACTGGGAGGAACACGGCACCGATTACGAGGACGACCAGCTCCCGTACCTCGTCTCCGGATACGGGGCCCGCGCGGAGGCGGCCAGACAGGAGGCGGGACTGACCGTCGAGGAGCTCTCCGAGGAGCTGGGCCTCGAGGAGGACGACGTGCTGGCGGTCGAACAGGGACGAGCGGCACGCGCGAACGTCGGCGGGTCCGTGATCCGGGCGCTCGAGAAGCGGCTGGACGCGACGCTCGTCGACGAGTGAGGATCGCGACGAAGGAACGTCGACCCGGGTTCGGACGATTCGACCGCGGCCGTCGACGATCGCGGTGATCGAGGCGGCCCTACTTCAGTTCGAAGCGGTCGAGCGTCATGACCTTGCTCCACGCCTCGACGAAGTCCTCGACGAGCTGCTCCTCGCCGTCGGCGGCGCCGTAGACGTCGGCGACGGCCCGCAGCCGGGAGTTCGAGCCGAAGATGAGGTCGAATCGGGTGGCCTCCCACTCGACGTCGCCGGTCTCGCGGTCGCGGATCTCGAAGACCTCTCCGTCCTCGTCGACCGGCTCCCACTCGTAGTCCATGTCGAGCAGGTTCACGAAGAAGTCGTTGGTCAACGCCCCCGGCCGATCGGTGAGAACGCCGCGGTCGGAGTCACCGTAGGTGGCACCCAGCGCACGCATGCCGCCGACCAGAACCGTCATCTCGGGGACCGTCAGGTTCAGGAGATCCGCTTTGTCCACCATTCGCTCCTCGAGCGAGTCGTACAGGTCGTCGAAGTCACCCTCACCGAGGTAGTTCCGGACGGCGTCGACCTTCGGCTCGAGTACCTCGAAGGACTCGACGTCGGTCTGTTCTTGAGTGGCGTCCGTCCGGCCGGGTTCGAACGGCACGTCCACGTCGTAGCCGGCCTCGGCGGCGGCCTGCTCGACGGCCGCGTTGCCGCCCAACACGATCAGGTCGGCCAGCGAGACGCGCACGTCGTCGGAGCGTGAGCCGTTGAACTCCTCTTGGATCTCCTCGTAGGTTGCCAGGGTCGTCTCCAGCTCCTCGGGTTCGTTGACCTCCCAGCTCCGCTGGGGCTCCAGTCGGATCCGGGCGCCGTTCGCGCCGCCGCGTTTGTCGCTGTCGCGGTACGTCGATGCCGCAGCCCACGCCGTCTTCGCGAGCCGTGAGACCGGGAGGTCCGACTCGAGGATCGACGCCTTGAGCTCCTCGACCTCCTCGTCGCCGATCGAATCGTAGTCGGCGTCCGGGATCGGGTCCTGCCAGAGCATCGCCTCCTCGGGGACCTCCGGGCCGAGGAACCGATCCGGCGGGCCCATGTCGCGGTGGATGAGCTTGTACCACGCCTTCGCGAACGCCGCCTGGAACTCGTCGGGGTTCTCCTGGAAGCGCTCCAGGATCTCCCGGTAGTCGGGATCGTGTTTCAAGGCGACGTCGGTCGTCAGCATCATCGGCTGTTCCGTCTTCGAGGAGTCCTGTGCGCCCGGGGCGTGTTCGATCTCGTCCGCCTCGACCGGATGCCACTGCCAGGCGCCGCCGGGACCTTTGACGGAGGTCCAGTCGTGTTCGAGCAGGTTGTCGATGTAGCCCATGTCCCACCGGGTCGGCGCGTCGGTCCACGGCCCCTCGATGCCGCTCGTGATCATTCCGCCGATGTCGTCGAAGTCGTGCTTCCAGCCGAGGCCCTGCTCCTCTATGGGCGCCGCCTCGGGTTCGGGGCCCTGGTGCTCCTCGGGGTTGTCCGCCCCGTGGACCTTCCCGAAGGTGTGGCCGCCGGCGATGAGCGCGACCGTCTCCTCGTCGTTCATCGCCATCCGTTCGAACTCCTCGCGGATGTTCTTCGCGGAGCCTTCGACGTCGGGCTCGCCGTCCGGTCCCTCGGGGTTCACGTAGATGAGCCCCATGACGGTGTTTGCGAGGGGGTCCTTGAGGTTGCCAACCTCGCCGTCCTCGTACCGTTCGGGGGAGGTCGTTTCCCACTCCGTTTCCGGGCCCCACTCGACGGCCTCGTTGGACTTGAACTCGTCCACGCGACCCCCGGCGAAGCCGTACGTCTCGAATCCCATCGACTCGAGAGCGACGTTTCCGGCCAGGACGATCAGGTCGCCCCACGAGAGCTTGCGGCCGTACTTCTGTTTGACCGGCTGGAGCAGCCGGCGTGCCTTGTCGAGGTTGATGTTGTCCGGCCAACTGCTCTCCGGCGGGAGACGTTGAAGGGCCCCGGACGCGCCGGCGCGTCCGTCGCTCGTTCGGTACGTCCCGGCGCTGTGCCACGCCATTCGGATGAAAAGCGGCCCGTAGTGGCCGTAGTCGGCCGGCCACCACTCCTGTGAGTCCGTCATCACGTCCTCGATGTCCGCCTTCACCGCCTCGAGGTCGAGCGTTTGGAACTCCTCCGCGTAGTCGAAGTCCTCGTCGTACGGACTGACGTCCCGAGCGTTGTCGTCGAGAACGTCCAGTCGCAATAGGTTCGGCCACCAGTCCTCATTGGACCAGGTCATATACGACTACTGGTTGCGTGGTTAGCCTCTTAAGGTTGTCTTCCCCCGAATCGTCGGGCGTCGATCCGCGAACACCGTCGGGTCGATCGTGGCGATATTTCGACCCGAACCGGGGTTCGTACGCCGGGTACGCCCACGCGGTTCGTTCGGGGGCAGACCTGTCGATCGATCGGGGGGACGGACTCGTCGATCGGAGGACAGAGTTCAAGTCGCTGCTGGGCGATAGCCACCCATGGCATCCGAACGCTTCCTGTTCGTCTCCGCGGACGCGGCGCTCATCACGGACCTCGCCTGGCAGGTCCACCGCGAGGGCCACGACGTCAAGTACCACATCGAGGCCGAAAGCGACCGGGAGATCGGCGATGGATTCGTTCCCAAGACGGACGACTGGCGCGCAGAAGTGGAGTGGGCGGACGTCATCATCTTCGACGACATCTGGGTCGGCTCCGACATCGGGACTGGCGCGCTCGCTGAGGAACTCCGCGAAGACGGGAAAGCCGTCGTCGGCGGGACGCCAAACACCGATCATCTCGAAGAGGATCGAGGGTATGCGATGGAGATTCTCGAAGAACACGGTGTGAATACCGTCGAACACCACATCTTCGATAGTTTCGACGCGGGGATACAGCACGTCCAAGAGAACCCTGCACCGTACGTCATCAAGCCGCTCGGAGAGGTTCAGAACGTCAAGCGGCTACTGTACGTTGGGAATGAGGATGACGGTAGTGACGTCGTTGAGGTGCTGAAAGCCTACAAGAAGGCATGGGGGCACCGAATGAAGGGATTCCAACTGCAGCGGAAAGTTGAGGGCGTCGAAGTCGCTATCTGCGGGTTCTTCAACGGCAACGAGTTCATTGACCAGGTCAATTTTAATTTTGAGCATAAGAAATTATTCCCAGGGAACATCGGGCCCCAGACCGGCGAAATGGGGACGTCGATGTTCTGGGCAAGCCAGAACAAATTATTCAAAGAGACCTTCGGCAAACTGGAGGACTGGCTCGCCAGCGAAGGATACGTTGGGAGCATCGACATCAACTGCATCGTGAACGAGAACGGCATTTACCCGCTGGAGTTCACACCCCGGTTCGGGTACCCGACGATTGCGCTGCAGGAAGAGTCCATCGAGTCATCGACTGGCAAGTTCTTCTACGACCTCGCACATGGTAATGACCCAGAAGTAGAGGTGCACAACGGGTACCAGATCGGCGTGCGGATCGTCCTGCCGCCGTTCCCGTTCGACGACGAGAAGACGTACGATGAGAACTCTCGGAATGCAGCTGTGGTGTTCGAGACGGACAGTCGCGACGGGATCCATCTCGAAGATGCGAAGAAGGTTGATGGTCAGTGGCGCGCGGCGGGCGACAACGGAATGCCCATCGTCGTGACCGGGAAGGGCGACACGATGCAGGCCGCACGTGAACAAGCATACGACCGGATCGACGACATCGTGATGCCCAACATGTACTACCGCGACGACATCGGCGAGCGGTGGATCGACGGCGACGGCGACAGGCTGCAGGCGTGGGGCTATCTGGGGCCGCAGTCCTAGGCGGCTTCCGTTCCGACGTCGTCCTCGACGACGGTCGCCCGCGGGACCACGTCGATCGTCGTCTCCGGGCCCATCTCGGTCCCGGATTCGACCGACTCCACGCGGAGAACCACGTCCTCCGGACTGGCACACCCGCAGCTCACGAACTCCTCCCACTCGTCACCGACGGCGATCGCTCCGGCGTGGGCCCGTCGGAGGTAACGGCGGAAAATGGGTTCCCGTATGCCCTCGGCGAGCCATTCGTCGTCCGCGACCCACCAGCCGTCGTTTCCGTCCTGATCGGCCTCTGGCGACCGGAACGAGAGGAGAACTCGATCCGCCTGTTTCCCGCCGTCCCCATCTGCCTGTTTCTCGCCGTTCCGTGGCTCCGTCGATCCCATCGGGCTACGGCCTCCGTGAACGTTCGTCCGGAGCGACCGATGGCGGGGACGTGACCCCCGAGATGGTGCCCATGGAAACGTGTCCCCCGGTCATCGTGCCGTGTGGGATTCGACGAGCGCTCGAAGCTCCGCTTCCCCCTCGAGGCCGACGACCTCCTCGACCTGCTCGCCGTTCGAGAACAGGACGAGCGTGGGAACGCCCCGGACCCCGTAGGCGGTGGCGAGCTGCTGGTTCGCGTCGACGTCGACCTTCGCGACGGCCGCGTCCGTCTCCGCCGCGAGGGATTCGACGATCGGCTCGAGCATCCGACACGGCCCACACCAGTCGGCGTAGAAGTCGACCAGAACGACGCCGTGCTCGCCGACGACGTCGTCCAGCTCGGCCTCCCCGTCGATCGGAACCGGTTCGGACGGCGTCGGTGACGCCGAGCCGTCGCCCGTTTCCTCCCGGGTTCGAAGCTCCTCCAGCTTTCGCCGTCGGATCTCCTCTATCTCCTCGCTCATCGATCCGACGTACGGGCTCCATCGACTTATGTATTTGTATGGTCGTCACAATACTGTCGATCACTCGACGCGGGGTGTACCGTCCTCCGGATCGATGCGCTCGGTCTCCGCGGATTCGGGGTCCCCCACGGCGGTCTGTACGCGACCGACCGCGACGGCCACGACGTAGATCGCGACGGCCACGAGTACGATCGCGGGGCCGCCGGTCACGCCGCCGTAGTACGCGACGCCGATCCCGAGGACCACCGCCAGCTCCGCGAGGAGGATCGAGACGACGATCGACTCCGTAAAGCTTCGCGAGACCTGCGTCGCCCCCGCGACCGGGACGACGAGCATCGCCGCGACCAGGATCACGCCCATGATCTGCATCGCGCCCACGACGACCATCGCGGTCAACATCACCGTGATCCGGTTGTACCACCGGACCGGGATCCCGGCGACCGCGGCGGCGGTCTCGTCGAACGTGACGTAGAGCAGCTGGTTGCGCGTCACCCCGACCGTCGAGACGATCACGGTAAAGAGGACGAGCAGGACGACCGCGTTCGACGGCGAGACCGTAGAGAGGTTGCCGAAGAGGTACTGGTCGATCCCCACCGCGAGCCCGCCGGCGTTGAGGCTGATGAGCGTGGACCCCAGCGCGAATCCGGTCGAGAGCACGATCGCCATCGAGACGTCGTTGTAGGCGTCCGTCGCCTCCGAGATGAGTTCGATGGTGAGCGCCGCGATCACGGCGACGATCACGGCCGTCAGGTACGGCGACACGCCGAGATCGATGACGGCGTTGAGGAACAGCCCGACCGCGACGCCGGCGAAGGCCGTGTGCGCGAGCGCGTCGCCGATCAGCGCGAGCTGGCGGTGAACCAGGAACGTCCCGATGAGCGGCGCCATCACGCCGATACAAAGTCCCATGAGGAGCGCGCGGTACATGAACCGGAAGCTCGGATCGAGCAGCTCCAGGCCGGTGGCTCGATAGAGCTGTACCATCAGCCAGTACCACAGATCGAGGATCAGATAAAACGGGGCGAGAACCGCCTCGATCGGGGAGATCTGGAGCGCGAGCGTGAGCGTCTCGATCATCGCCGGTCGCTCCCGGGGCGGGTCGTGAGTCCGAAGGCCTCGACGAGCGCCTCGCTCTCGAGGAACGCCTCGCTGTCCCCGTCGAAGCGGATCCCGCCGTCGAGACAGACGACGCGTTCGGCGTGGTCCGTGACGGCGCCGAGATCGTGCTCGACGAGCAGCACGGTGATCCCGGAGTCGTTGAGCGACTCCAGCAGGGCGTAGAACGCCTCGACGGACTCGGCGTCGACGCCGACGGTCGGCTCGTCGAGCACGAGCAGATCCGCCTCGCCGGCCAGCGCGCGAGCGATGAACGCGCGTTGGCGCTGGCCGCCGGACAACTGCGTGATGCGGCGGTCGGCGAACGAGCCCATCCCGACGGTCTCGAGCGCCCGATCGACGATCCGCCAATCCTCGGCGGAGAGCAGCCCGAAGCGGACGTGGGGGAACCGTCCCATCTTGACCACCTCACGGACCGTGATCGGCATCTCGCGTTCCGCGCCGGATCGCTGTGCAACGTAGCCGATCCGGGAGCCGTCGTCGAAGTCGTGGGCGAGTTCGCCGAACGTCCGGGCCGTCCCCTGGTCCGGCCGGAGGAGCCCCAGCACGAGCCGCATCAGCGTCGACTTGCCCGAGCCGTTCGGGCCGACGACGGCGACGTACTCCCCCGCGTCGATCCGGAGGGACACGTTCCGAACCACCGGAGTAGAGGCGTATCCGAACGTGACGTCTTCGAGTTCGACGACGGGCGCCGATGAGTTGTCGGCGGGAGTCCCCGAGCGGTCGGCGGACGCGTTCGAGGTGGATGCGGACGGCGGGACGCTCATTCGAAGTTCCTCCACGTCTCGGCCCACCCGTCCGGACCGGCCTCCTCGGGCGTCCGGTTCCCGAGCACGACCTCGAAGGTGGGCATGTTGATGTTGTAGGCGATCTCCTCGTACCCCCAACCCTCCTCGACCCAATCCTCGCGGACGCCGGCGTACGGCGTCACCGGGAAGTACGCCTCGACGGACGTCTCCTCGAGCAGCTGTCTGGCCGGTCGTCGCGTCTCGAAAACGGCCGCGGCGACGTAGCGGATGTCGTTCTCGTCGATGACGGCCTTCGCCTCGGTGATGTCCGAGGGCTTGATGTCGCCGCTCGCCGCGAGGTTCTCCACGAGCGGACGCATCTCGACGCCGTATCTGACGCCGAGGTACTGGAAGGCGTTGTGGGCCGCGAGCTGGACGACGTCGCGGTCGGCGGCCTCGAATATCCGCCGGTAGTCCGCGTCGATCCGGTCCAGGACGTCCGTCTTGTACGTCTCCGCGTTCTCCCGGAGCACGTCCTCGTGGTCCGGCGCGATCTCGAGGAACCCCTCGAGGATGTTGTCCACCGATCGCTTCGCACGGTGGGGATCCAACCAGAAGTGGGGATCCCTGCCGCGTTCCTCCCCGACGCCCTCCTCGTCCCGATCGAGGCTGGCGGCGAGGCCGACGAGGTCGATCCCCTCGCGGACGTTTATGAGCCGGGTGTCGACGCCGTCCGCCTCGATCGTCTCGATCGCGCGGTCGGCCCACGGCTGGAAGTCCTCCCCGACGTGGACGAACGCGTCGGCCTCAATGATCTCCCGGGTGATCTGCGCGTTGGGCTCCCAGCCGTGTCCGTGTAGTCCGGTCGGCACGAGGTTTCGAACCTCGATCGGCGTCCCCCGTGCGATGGTTTTGGCGAAATCGTAGAAGCTGAAGAAGGAGGCGACTGCGACGGGACCGTCCGTGGATCCGGCGCCGTCGCCACCGTCGCCGTCGTTCCGGTCGTCTTCCCCGTTCGGATCGTCGTCGCTTCCGGGGTCGCTCGCGCCGGAGATACAGCCGGCGAGGCCGGCGGCGACGAGCGCGGACCCGGAGCGAAGCGCCCGCCTCCGGGAGAGGTGCGGCCGTCGTGACGGTTCGACGTCGTTCATGATCGCATCGAGATAGGCCTTGACAGTATATGAATTCTTCTACTCTAAGAAAATATTTAGAGTAGTCTAATTCACACGCTCTCCGAAACGCTCCGACTTCGGAGACGAACGTTCCCGTTTCCAATTCGAGGACGAGCGGTCCCGCTCAGTTTCGGAGACGAACGTGGCTCTCACCGGGCTCGATTCCCTCCAGAGGCCGATCTGCGGAAGTCGTCGAAAATCGGGTGTGGACCGCGGTTTCGAGAAAGGATTACGGCGACGGGGGCCGCGACGGCGGCGGTGTACGGCCGACGATCACTGGAAGCCGCGGCCGACCTCGTCCTCCTCGATGAGGTCGTCGAGCTCCGACGAGAGGAGCCGCTCGGCCTCCTCGAACTCGTCCGTCAGGTCCTCGAGCTCGTCCGGTCGCCCGTCGAACTCGTAGTCCATGGGACCGAACGCCGGGGAGTCGACCGCCTCCATCACGTCCTCGAAGAGGTGGTCGGGGTCGGTCGGCGCCTCCGCGTGCACCTTCAGCGTCTCCTCGAGGCGGGTCGCCATGTCCTCGGCGTGGTCCTCGTCCTCCGGCGGCGTCCGGACCGCGAACCGGCCCGGGTCGTCCTCGCGGGGAAAAAGCGGCTCCAGGCCGTCGTCGACGCGCCTCGCGACCCGGGTACCGACGCCGCGGAGATCGTGGGGACTCTTCGCGTACGTCTTGAGCTGGTAGACCCCCACGTTCGGGTGGCCGACGAAGAGGTCCTCGCCGAGCCCCTCCCGGCGGCTGCCGGCGACGGCCCGCCAGCCGTCCGGGTCGTTCGACTCCTCGGTCACCTCCTGGAGGATGTCCTGCCAGTCTCGAACGCGCATGTCCATCGGTTCCCCGCCGGAACGCAAAGGCGTGTCGGTGGCGGTCAGGGAGGCGCTTCGACGGCGATCGGATCAACGACGGCGATCCGCCGCCCTCGCGGATTTCGGGTGCCCGCAAGAAGTAGTCGCCCGCATACACTCCCGACGACCGACAGCGTTTTTCGCCGCCGCCGCCCACACGCGGCCGTGAACCTTCGGGGACCGATAGTCGAGGTCGGGGACGTCCGCTCCGTCTCGACGAAGTACGGCGAGCGCGACTGCTGTACGATCGAGGTCCGCCCGGACCGCGGGGCCGGCGATCCCGTCTCGGTCACGCTGTGGGGCAAGTGGACGCATACGGCCGAGCACGCCGAATCGGGCATGGAGCTGCTCGTCACCGACGCCGAGGAGGACGAATACCGCGGCGAGACGACCTACTCGACGACCGGCGACTCCTCCGTCGTCCTGGAGCCGGACTTCCTCGTCGACGTCACGGGGATCCGGTCGTGGGTGCAGTGTCCACGGATGTACTACCTGAACAAGCTGTCGGGCGTCCCCCTCAATTACCCCGTCGTGAAGGGGACGATCGTCCACGAGGTCTTCGGGGACCTCCTCCGCGGAGTCGATCTCGAGGAGTCGATCGCGGATCGGGTCGAGGGGGCCGGACTCGAGCTGGGAATCCTGGGGTACGAGGCGTCCGAGGTCGAAGACGAGGTCCGACGCAACGCCGCCGCGATCGACGGCTGGCTCGCACAGGGCACCCTCTCGGGCGAGGACGCGTGGCGCTCCGAGCGGACGCTCATCTCGCCGACCTACGGGCTCAAGGGGCGCGCCGACGCCCTCCGGCGCGGGATGCCCGTCGAGTTGAAGACCGGCAAGAACACGAGCCGGGAGCCGCGGTTCCACGACAAGATCCAGGCGGCCTGCTACGGGCTCATGCTCGCCGACCGCGGCGATCGTCCCGACACGGGAACCCTGCTGTACACGAAGAACACGGCGCTCGATCGCTCGGAGGCGACCGGCGATCTCTCGCCGGCCAAGGAGTTCTCGATCGGCGAGGGGCTGCTCGCGTTCGTCGTCCGGACCCGAAACGAGCTCGCCGCGATGGAGTGGCACGCGCTGAACGGGACCGGCGACCAGCCCGGCATCCCGACCGGGTACGAGGCCGATGCAACCTGTGAGTACTGCTTCGAGCAGGACACCTGCATGGTCGTCTCGGGGCGGCTGGACCAGGAGTCGAAGGCCGGATCGATCGGAACCGCACTGCCCGCCGAGGAGCGCGAGTACGTCGACCGCCTCTACCGGGCGATCGAGGAGGAGCGCCGCGAGACCCACGCCGAGTATCGGAAGCTCTGGGAGCAGACGGCCGCGGAGCGGGCCGCGGACGACAGGGCGCTCGTCGATCTCGAGCCGGCCTCGCGGACCGAACTCGACGGGGGCAGGTGGCGCCTCGCGGCGCGAAAGCCGGATGACGCGGTCTCGAAGCTCCGGGAGGGCGACGTGGCGCTCGTCTCGGACGGCGATCCGGTCGGCGGCGACGCGGAACTCGGCCGGATCCGCGAACTGGGGGACCGCGTCGTCGTGGAGACCGACGAGCCGGTCGAGTGCCGACGCCTCGACGTCTATCCCTCGGAGATCTCCGTCGACCGCATGCTCGTTGCCGTCCACGACGCCATTCTGAAGGGCGACGAGCGCCGCAAGGACGTGCTGTTCGGCCGCCGCGAGCCGGCGTTCTCGGGTCCCGAACGCGAGTACGTCCCCAACAACGACGCACAAAACGAGGCCGTGAACCTGGCGACCACCGCCGAGGACCTCGCGTTGATCCACGGACCTCCGGGGACCGGAAAGACCCACACCATCGCGCGGACGATCCGCGCGCTCGTCGCGGACGGAAACCGGGTGCTGCTCGCCGCGTTCACGAATCGGGCGGTGGACAACGCGCTCGAGGCGCTTCGCGAGCAGGGCCTCGTCGGGAGCGCCGGCGAGGACGCGATCGTCCGGGTCGGCACCGAGACGGGCGTCCGCGGCGACATGCGGGACCTCAGGTTGATCCGGCGCGGCGACCCGAACGACCGCGCGGGGGAACTGGGATCCGCGTCGGTCGTGGCGGCCACGACCGCGGCCTGCGGCTCCCGGGTGATGCGCGAACAGGAGTTCGACGTCGCGCTCGTCGACGAGGCCTCACAGCTCACGGAGCCGAGCACGCTCGCCGCGATCTCGCTCGCCGACCGGTTCGTACTCGTCGGCGACCACGAACAGCTTCCGCCGGTCGTGCGGGCCGAAAACGACCTCCAACGGTCGCTCTTCGAGCGGCTGGTCGAGGAGTATCCGGACGCGAGCGTGATGCTCGACCGGCAGTACCGGATGAGCCAGCGCATCCAGGCGTTCGCATCCGCGGAGTTCTACGACGGGGCGCTTCGCCCGGCGACCCCCGAGGTCGCAACGCGGTCGGTTCGGGATCTCCTCGCGGATCCGGACGAACTCCCCCCGGCGCTTCGCGAGGACGTGGCGTTCGTGGATCCGGACGGGCGACGCGACGGCAACCGGAACGTCCGGGAGGCCGAACGGGTCGCGGAGATCGTCGACGCGTACCTCGAGGCGGGCGTCGATCCCGACGACATCGGCGTGATCGCGCCGTTTCGCGCGCAGGTCGCGGAGATCGGCCGCCGGACCGACGTGACCGTCGATACCGTCGACCGGTTCCAGGGCTCGAGCGAGGAGGTGATCGTGGTCTCGTTCGTCGCGAGCGGCGACCTCGACGGTCCGATCTTCGAGGACCACCGGCGCGTCAACGTCGCGCTCACGCGAGCGAAGCGCGGGCTCGTCCTCGTCGGCGACGAGGAGGCGCTCTCCTCGGAGCCGTTCTACGAGCGAATGCTGGCGTGGGCGGACCGGTAGCGAAGCCGAGCGACTTCCCTCCGGCACGAAGCGTCCCCTACGGCGTTCGAACGCGGTTTTCGAGCGGCTCGCCGGACTCGAGCGCCTCGACGTTGGCCGCGAGGATGTCCGCGAGCCGATCCCAGTGTTTGGGCGTGTGGCCGCCGGTGTGGGGCGTGATGAGGCAGTTCTCGAGGTCCCACAGCACGTGTTCGGGCGGGAGCGGCTCCGGATCGGTGACGTCGAGGGCGGCGCCGCGGATCGTGTTCGACTGGAGCGCGGCGACGAGCGCGTCGGTGTCGACGATGCCGCCGCGGGCGGCGTTCACCACGACCGCGTTCGGCGGAAGCGTGGCGAGCTCCGCCTCGCCGATCAGCCCGCGCGTGAGGTCCGTGAGCGGACAGGCGATCACGACGTAGTCGCTCCGCGAGAGCGCGTCGTGGACCGGCTCCTCCTCGAAGCCGACGACCTCGTCGGTCGGTCCGCCCTTCTCGGGCGTGTAGCGCACGCCGATCGTCTCGACCTCGAAGCCCGCCAGCCGCTTCGAGACCGCCTGCCCGATCGAGCCGAGCCCGACGATGGTGACGGTGCTGTCGGTGAACTCCGTCGACTGGAAGTGGCGCCACTCGCCGTTCGACTTGCGACGCCAGCCCTCGTGGAGCCGGCGCGCGAAGACGAGCATGTTGCCGATCGCCTGTTCCGCGATCCCCGGCGCGTGGATGCCCCCCGCGTTCGTGACGGCGACCCCGCGTTCGCCGAGCGCCGCCATCGGGACGTGGTCCGTCCCGGCGAAGGTGCACGCGAACAGCTCGAGCCGCTCGCCGCGATCGAGCAGCTCCTCGTCGATCGTGATGCCCGTCACAACCCGCGCGTCGGCGATCAACTCGCGCTCCTGTCCGGGCGTCCGCGCGAGGGCCACCGACCGGTCCGGCAGCCGTTCGCGGATCGCGTCGGCGTACGATTCCATCGACAGCCCCTCCGTTCCCTCGCGGAGAACGACGATGTCGGGTTTCCCGCTCATGGTGGCGAGGTTCCGCGGGCGCGAACTTATCCTTTTATGTATTCGTCATCAACGGGAATTGTGTATAATTAAGTCCGTCCGTGTGGTACGACGGACCATGACCACCCGGATCACCGATCGGCTCGTCGAGCTTCGACGCGAGCTTCACCGCCACCCGGAGCCGGCCTGGCGGGAGTTTCACACGACGGGACGGCTCGTCGAGGAGATCCGCTCGATCGGCGTCCACGAGCTGGCCATCGGCCGCGAGGCGTACGATCCCGATGACCGGATGGCGGTTCCATCCGAGTCGAAACTGGAGACGTGGCGTGATCGTGCCCACGAACGGGGGCTCGACGAGGAGGTCCTCGAGTCGACCGCGGGCGGAAACACGGGCTGTGTCGCCGTCCTCGACCGCGGCGAGGGACCGTCGATCGGCCTGCGAGTCGACGTCGACGGGCTGTTCATCGAGGAGTCGACCGAACCCGACCACCGGCCGGCGGCCGAGGGGTTCCGCTCCGCGACCGGCGAGACGATGCACGCCTGCGGCCACGACGCCCACATGACCTGGGGACTCGCGGCGCTCGAGGCCGTCGCGGAAAGCGACTTCTCGGGGCGGTTCGTCGTCCTCTTCCAGCCGGCCGAGGAGGCCGGCGGTGGCGGCCGTCCGATGGCGCGGAGCCGATTCGTGGAGGACCTCGAGTACCTCTTCGCCGTCCACGTCGGCCTCGATCACCCGACCGGCCGTGTCGTCGCCGGCATCGAGCGGCCGCTCGCGATGTGTCACGTGGAGGCGACGATGGAGGGCACCTCCACGCACGCGGGACAGACGCCGAACGAGGGGGACAACGCGATGCAGGCGCTCGGAACGGCGATCCAGAACGCCTACGCGATCCCGCGGCACGCGGACGGCATGACGCGGGTCAACGTGGGCAAGGCGGAGTCGGGGACGGCGAGCAACGTGATCGCGGAGAAGGCGTATATGGAAGCGGAGGTGCGTGGCGAGACGACGGAGCTGATGGAGTACATGAAGGACCGGCTGCGTCGGACGTTCCGGAGCGCCGCCTCGATGCACGGCTGCTCGCTCGAGTTCGACGTCGTCAGCGAGTGCCCGCGGGCCGACAGCGACCCGGAACTCGTCGACCACGTCGCGAACGTGGCCGCGGGCGTCGACGGGGTGCGGGAGGTGGTCCCGACCGCCGACTTCGGCGCGAGCGAGGACGCCACCTTCCTCATGGAGCGCGTCCAGGAGAACGGCGGGCTCGCCTCGTATCTGATCGTCGGAACGGACCATCCGACCGGCCACCACACGCCGACGTTCGACGTCGACGAGCGGAGCCTCGAGATCGGCGTCGACGTGCTCGTCGACTCGATTCTCGGGGTCGAAGAGGCGTTCGAGGAACGGAGGAAGCCCCGGTGACCAAACACACAAACGAGGACCTCACGGCGGCCGACGTTCTCACCGCCGCGGACGTCGAGGGGGCTCGCGATCGGATCGAGGACGTCGTCCACCGGACGCCGCTCGACGGGTCGACCACGCTCGCCGAGCGCAGCGGGGCGGCCTCGGTCGGGCTCAAACTCGAGACCCTCCAGCGGACCGGCTCGTTCAAGATCCGCGGGGCGTACAACGCGATGGCTCAACTCGTCGCCGAGGAACGCGAGGCCGGCGTCATCGCCGCGAGCGCGGGCAACCACGCCCAGGGAGTTGCACTCGCCGGCGACCTGCTCGGGATCGACGTCGAGATCGTCGTCCCGGAGGTGACGCCCGCCTCGAAGATCGAGGCGACCCGGGGATACGGCGCGCGCGTGATCGTCGAGGGGGACATCTACGAGCGGTCCTACGAGCACGCGCTCGAACGCGCCGAGGAGACCGGGCGCACGCTCGTCCATCCGTTCGACGACGAGGCGATCATGGCCGGACAGGGGACGGTCGGCCTCGAGATCGCCGAACAGCGTCCCGAGGTCGACACCGTCCTCGTGTCCATCGGCGGCGGCGGACTGATCTCGGGGATCGCCACGGCGATGGAGGCGGCCGTCGACCGGGACGTCCGGGTCGTGGGCGTCCAGCCGGAGGGAGCGCTCCACGCGAAGCCCGCGCTCGAACGAGACGAGATCGTCGAGCTGTCCGACGTCGACACCGTCGCCGAGGGGATCGCGGACACCCGGCTCCTCGAGCGGACCTGGGCCGTCCTCCGCGAGCGCGTCGACGAGGTGATCGCGGTCTCCGATCGCGAGTTGGCGGTCGCCGTGACCCTGCTCGCCGAGCGCGCGAAGATCGTCTCCGAAGCCGCAGGCGCGGCGCCGGTCGCCGCCCTGCTCGGCGACGACCTCGACGTCGAAGGCGAACACGTCGCGGCGGTCGTCTCCGGCGGGAACGTGAACCTCACCGAGCACGCGGAGCTGACCCGGGCCGGCCTGATCGAACTCGGTCGGTACGTCGAGGCGCGCCTCCTCGTTGACGGCTGGCCGACCGCCATCGCCGACGTCACGGAGGCGATCGAGGACCACGGCGGCGAACTCGACGCCCTCAAGCGCGCCGACCGGAGCGCGCTCGACGAGCCGAACCGCGTTCCCGTGACCGTCGGGATCGAGGGCAGCGGCCCGGAGCACCTGCGGGAGGTTCTCGAGACCCTCTCCGGACTCGAGGGGATCGAGGTGGCGACGGACACGTCGGTGAACGCTGGAGGATACAACGAGGGGTAGTTCTATACCGGATCGTGGTGAACCCTACCGCGTGACACGGCAACTCCATCCGGACGTTCGATCGCTTCTCGATCGGGTCGAGGAACAGGGAAATCCGGGCTACGCCGATCTCACGGTGGCGTGTGCGCGCGGGATCTTTCGGGAGTTCCTCTCGGTTCCCGAGGCGAAACTCGATCCCGTCTCCCGGGTTCGAGATCTCGAGATCCCGGGACCGAACGGGCCGATCCCGATCCGGGTCTACGACCCGGCGGACGCGTCGGAGCCGCGGCCGGTGTTCGTCTTCCTCCACGGCGGCGGCTGGGTGCTCGAGACCGTCGACGCCCACGACCACACCTGCCGGGCGCTGGCGAACGCGGGCGCGTGCACCGTCGTCTCCGTGGACTACCGGCTCGCCCCCGAACACCCGTTTCCCGCCCCGCTCGAGGATGCCTACGCGGCCACGGAGTGGGCCGCCAACAACCTCGAGTCGCTCGCCGGCGACCCGGACCGGGTCGTGGTCGGCGGCGACAGCGCCGGCGGAAACCTGACGGCCGCGGTCGCGCTTTTGGCCCGCGATCGGGACGGTCCAGACATCGCCCACCAGGTGTTGATCTATCCCGTCGTGGACCACGACTTCGGGACGGACTCCTACGAGGAGAACGCGGAGGGATACCTGCTCACCAGAGAGAGCATGCGCTGGTTCTGGGACCACCACCTCGAGACGCCGCTCGACGGCGCGAACCCCTACGCCTCCCCCCTTCGGGCGCCCGACCTCTCTGGACTTCCGCCGGCGACGGTCACCACCGCGGAGTTCGACCCGCTTCGCGACGAGGGTGCCGCCTACGCCGATCGGCTCGCGAAAGCGGGGGTCGACGTCGAACACAGACGCTACGAGGACATGATCCACGGGTTCGTCCCGTTCCTGGCCGAGCCCGAACTGGACGCCGCACGCGAGGAGATCGAGGCGATCGGCGCGACCGTTCGGGACCTGTGACGGAGGCGTGCCGTACGAGACCTGTGAGGAAGGCGCGCCGTTCGGATCGCTGGGAGAGACTGGCGGGCGGTACCGGCCCTGACCCGTGACGTTCCCGGTCCGACTCACGCCGTCGTCGCGGTCGGGCCCGCGGCCTCGATCGCCTCGAGGAAGATCGAGGTCCCGAGTTCGATCTCGCGTTCGGTCGAGTCGAGCGGGGGAAGAAGCCGGATCGTCTTCTTGCCGCACCCGAGCGTGAGCAATCCCCGCTCGAGTGCCTCCCGGACCACGGCGTCCCGGCGCTCCGGCGTGTCGAACTCGACGGCGAGCATGAGCCCCTTGCCGCGCACGTCCACGACGTGGTCGGGCGCCCCGTCGCCGAGCAGCTCCTTCGCCTGTCGACCGCGCCTCGTGGCGTTCGCGAGCAGGTCGTGTTCCTCGATGGCCTCCAGGGTGAACACGCCCATCATGGAGGCGAGCACGTCGCCGCCGCCGAAGGTCGACCCGAGGCGGTTCTTCTCCGAGGGGAAGAGCTCCGAGCGCGAGATCGTCGCGCCGACCCGAAGCGCCTTCGCGCTCGCGATCACGTCCGGCTCGATCGGGTAGTGGTCGGAGGCCCACATCTCGCCGGTTCGACCGATCCCCGACTGGATCTCGTCGACGACGAGCGGAACGTCGTACTCCTCGCAGACCGCCCCGACCTCGGCCATGAACGCCTCGCTCGGGAACCGGTAGCCGCCGACGCCCTGGACCGGCTCGAGGATCATGAAGGCGATCTCGGCGGGATCGACGTGTCCGCCCTCGGGCGCGAGCGCGTCGCGAAGTCTGGAACCGCCGCCCCCAGAGCCCCCGCCGGTCTCGCCGTTCCCGGAGCCGCCACCGGCCACGGAACCGCCACCGGTCCCGGATCCCCCGCCGGTGAAGAACCCGCACTCACAGCTCGCGGGCGAACAGCCGCGATCGCCACAGAAGGGAACCGTCCGGATCCCGGCGATCTCGGGGTAGTGGCGGGTGTAGACGTCCTTCGATCGGGTGACGGAGAGCGTGCCGAGCGTCCGCCCGTGGAAGCTCCCCTCGAACGCGTAGCCGTACTTCGCCGCGGGCGCCGCGTTATGGGTGATCTTCATCGCGTTCTCGACGGCCTCCGCGCCCGAGTTCGAGAGGAAGACCGTGTCCATCCCGTAGTGGCTCGAGACGTCGGTGAGGCGGTCCATCAGGTGGCTCGAGGAGGGAAAGTCGGCCTCGGCGGGGTCGGGTCCCGACCCGAAGTACATGTCCTGGCCGGCGATCTTCATCGGCTCCGCCAGATCGAACTCCCGGAGCTTGCCGAGTACCTTCCCGTTGTCGTACCCGAGCGGGGCCGCGCCGATGTGACAGGTGAAGTCGAGGAGGACGTTTCCGTCGACGTCGGTGACGAACGGGCCGTCGGCCCCCCCGTTCAGATCCCAGACGAACTCGTGGGAGTACTCGCTCGGCGCCGCGTGCTCCCCGTGGAACGAGACCCACCGCTCGGCGTTCGGTCCCGGGAAGGCGTCCACGTCGGGTTCGGCCGTGTGCCTATCCATACACAAATAGTGTGTATGACGTACATTAAATGTTGGTATCGATCGCCGGTAGATGGCCGCTACGGGCGCTCCGTGGCGACTACGGCGGAACACGGGGACGGAGAGTGAAGACCGGAACCGGAAGACGGGAAGTGGCGACCCAAAAGCGGCGGGCGACCCCCGAACGACACCTCAATCGTCGTCGCTCAACTCGGCGGCCGACGGATCGTCGTCGGGACCCGAGCCGAACAGCCAGGAGTCCTCCTGGAGCAGCACTCGGCTGCCGTCGGAGACGAACTCGCGGATGAGCCCGATCATCGCAAGCAGGCAGACGAACGCGAAGGGCGTTCCCGTGATTATCGCCGCCGACTGCAGGGCGCTCACGCCGCCGAGCGTCATGAGGATGGCGGCCGTCATCCCGAGCACGACGCCCCAGAAGATCCGGTTGATGTTCGAGGGACGCGCCTTGCCGCCGGTCGTCATCATCGAGACGGCCAGCGTCGAGGAGTCGGCCGACGTGATGAAGAAGGTGGTCACGAGCACCATGAACGCGAGGATGAAGACCGTGCTCAACGGGAACGTCTCGAAGAGGATGAACCCGGAGACCTCCGCGCCCGCGTCGCCGGCGATGACGGCGCCGAAGTCGGCGACGCCGTTGTGGTGGCTCCACACCGCGGTCCCGCCGACGAAGATGAACCACGGGATGGAGGCCGCGGAGGTCGCCGCGATCCCGGTGAACGCCACCTCACGAACGGTCCGTCCGCGCGAGATGCGGGCGATGAACAGCCCGGCGAACGGGGACCACGAGAGCGCCCACGCCCAGTAGAACACCGTCCAGCTGTTCATCCAGGACGTGCCGCCGTCGACGCCGGCGCCCGTGAACAGACTCATCGCGACGAAGTCGTTGAACATCCCGCCGATCGCCTGTGTTCCCATCAACACGAGGAACGCCGTCGGACCGACGATGAGCGTCGCGATCATCAAGATCACGAAGAGGATCATGTTGAAGTTCGACAGCCGACGGATCCCGCGATCGACCCCGAGGACCATCGAGACGGTGAACGCGAGCGTCATCGCGGTCACGACGAGGATGATCCCGGTCGTGCCCAGGTCGATGCCCCACTGGTAGCGAAGCCCCTCGACGAACTGGCTGCCGATGAACCCGAGGGAGGTCGCAACGCCGCCGATCGTCGCGAAGACGGCCATGACGTCGACGACCTTCGCGATGGGTCCGTCGAGGTTCTTTCGGCCGATGAGCGGCGTCAACGCCGAGGAGACCCGAAGCGGGACGTCCTCGTAGTTGTACGCGAAGTACCCGATTCCGATGCCCATGATCGTGAAGACGGCGAGTTGCGGGATCGCCCAGTGGAAAAGCGTCTGTTGGACGGCGATCGTCATCGCCTCCGCCGATCCCGCCTCCACGTCGAAAAGCGGCGAGGGATCGGCGTAGTAGAACAGCGCCTCGGTCGGCCCCCAGAAGACGACGCCGGCGGCGAATCCCGCCGAGTACAACATCGCGAAGAACGAGAAGTAGCTGTACTCGGGCGGCTCGTCACCGAATCGGAGTCTGCCCCACGGCCCGAGAATGAGGTAGACGAGAAAGACCACCACGAGGAAGACGATGACCAAAAGCGCCCAGTTGAGGTAGGTGTACATCACCGTCTCGCCGAGCGTGATCCCACGCTGGACTAACCCGGGATCGATGAAGTACAACAGGATCAATCCGAGCGTCAAACCCGCGCCGAACAGGAAGACGATCGGATCGAGCTCCTCGCGAAACCGCTCTACAGCGCTCGTCCCGTCGCCGGCGTCGCTCACGTCCCTTCACCTCCGGACACGGCGCCCGATCCTGTCGAAACACGGTGCGACGCGTCGGTTCCAGCCACCCCATGCATCGTGTCGAGTGGTAGCATACCCGAGTGATTGGTAGTTTATCACATAAACGTTTCCCCATATCCGTAGCCACCATCTACGAATTGTGTATATACAATTGCGCGGCTGGACGGACGGAGATCGGGAAACCGAAAATCGGGAGGTGAGGAGGAGGATCTACTCGCGGAACGGTCGCGAGTTACGCACACACGACGGAACGAGGTGTCGGCCCGTCCGTGTCACTGTGTCAACTCGTCGACGGCTCGCTCCCGGGCCGCCTCGCTCTCGTTGACCTCCCGGACGAGCTCGCCGACGTGTTCTTTGATCGATTCGCGGGTCTCCTCGGGCGAGAACTCCTCGGACATCGACAACAGGCGAACGAACGCCCGCAGCTCCTCGTCGGTCAGCTTTTCGAACTCGTCGTTTTCGATCTTGGCGATGACCTCGTCGACGTCGATCCGGCCGACCGGCTCGACGCTGAAATCCACGTTCACCATGCGATACTCCGAGTCGGCCATCCGCTGTTCGGCCTTGCCGACGCCCTCGGCGAGCATCCGTTCGAACGGGACGTGATACCCCTTCGAACCGAGATGGAGGAACGCCAGCATGTCGACGATCCCCTGGGTGTACGCCTCGCGATCCTCGTCGTCGGGATCGAAGATCGTCTCGCGATCGCGGGACTCGAGACACTCGAAGAGGATCGAGAAGTCGATCATCGCGTTGCGCACGCGGCGCCGGATCCGGTTTCGCTTCTGTTTTTTCGAGTGCTCGGTGTAGTCGGTCTTGCGGCCGAGGAGGAAATCGCGGTCGGACGGGGTCAAGATGCCACGGGCCCGATCGGAATCCGCAGCGGACTCGAGAGCCTTCGGAACGTCCTCGCTCATACACGGATAACGGGAACACCGCGAATTAACGCTTGGGGTCGTCCCGCGACGGCCGACGTCGCGATATCTCCTCGATCGCGGATGAGACGACGTCGACGCCGATCTCGAGGCACCGTTCGTCGACGTCGAACGTCGGCGTGTGGTGGTTCGTCGGGTGATCCGCTCCCACGATCAGATACGAGGCGAGTCCCCCGTTCTCCTGGACGCGCTCCATGAGGAAGGTGACGTCCTCGCTCGCGCCGAACTCCTGTTCGGAGATTACGGTGTCGACCCACGGGACGGTCGAGGCGACCGATCCGATCAGGTCACGCAGCTCGGGGTCGCTGTCGATCCGCGGCGACTCGCTCATCATCCGCTGGGTCACGTCACAGTCGTGCATCTCGGCGGCCGCATAGAACACCCGCTCGAGTTCGGTGCGCGCGTACTCCATGAGGGCGGTCGTCTCGCCGCGTACCTCGCCGTCTATCGTGATCTCCTCGGCGATGATGTTGCTCGCGGTGCCCCCCTCGATGCGTCCGAGATTGATCCGGGTCATCCCGTCGGCGTGGCGCGGGATCGCGTACGCGTTCTGGATGGCGGTGGCGGCGGCCTGCATCGCGTTCGCCCCTGCACTCGGCGTCTTTCCCGCGTGGGCGCTGGCCCCCTCGAAGGTCGCGGTCAGGTGGGCCATCGCGAGCGGTTTCACCACCCCGGAGACGATCGTTCCGGTCGGGTTGTGGAGTCCGACGTGCAACGACAGCAGGTAGTCGACGTCGTCGACGTACCCGCCCTCGACGAGCGGCTTTCCGCCGCCGGATATCTCCTCGGCCGGCTGGAAGAACAGTTTGAACGTCCCGGCGAAGGAGCCGTGTTTGACCGCCTCCAGGATGCCGAGCGCGATCGCGAGATGCGCGTCGTGGCCGCAGGCGTGCATGTAGCCCTCGTGTTCCGATCGGAACCCCTCGTCGGCCGGTCGGTGGCCGACCTCCTCGGATTCGGTCATCGAGATCGCGTCCATGTCCACGCGGAGTCCCACGGTCGGTCCCTCCCCCCGTTCGAGGACGGCGACCGCGCCGGTGTGACCGTCGGCGGTTCGCTCGAGCACGTCCGGGCGGACTCCCGCCTCGCGTGCGCCCTCGAGCCATGCGTCCAGTTCGGACTGATCGGGGACCGCCATCCGGTCCTCGCTCGAGAGCACGTCCCGGCCGATCGCGAGCCCGTCGACGCCGATCCGCTCGACCTCCTCTACGATCCGGGCGGTCGTTCGGAACTCGCGCCAGCCGGGCTCGGGGTGGCGGTGGAACGCCCGACGGATCGCCGGGAGGCGGTTGCGTACGTCGTGGGACATCACTTCGAAGCCGATAGACCACGGAGGCACTTAACCGTGCGCGTCGTCGGTCGAGCGGCGGACGCGGGTGAAAGAACCGACCTAACCGAGATACGCGATCGCGTCCATCTCGACGTCGACGTCGCCGGGCAGCCTGGAGACCTCGACGCAGACGCGCGTCGGCGGGTCGCCGTCGAATCGGGCGCCGTAGGCCTCGTTGACCGCCTCGTAGTCGTCGAGGTCGGTCAGGTAGACGGTCACCTTCACGACGTCCGCGAGGCCGTCGCCGCCGGCCTCGGAGACGACGGACGCGACGTTCTCGAGGACGCGATCCGTGCGGTCGCCGACGTCCCCGTCGACGACGCCGTCCGTGTCCGGGTCGACCGGGCCGTATCCGGAGACGTACAGCGTCTCCCCGGCTCGGACGCCCTGTGAGTACGGGTTGTCGGTGCGCGGTGCTTCCTCCGTGGTGACGCGTTCGGTGTCGGACATGGGTATCGAGGTTCTCAGTCGGCGTGTTCGTCGATCGCGTCCGCGATGATCTCGAGAGCCGTCTCCGCGAGCGCCTCGGTCAACACGAGCGGCGGGATGAGTCGCAGGACGTTGCCGTGGCGGCCGGCCTTCCAGACGAGGACGCCGTGTTCGAAACAGTAGTCCTGGATTGCGTCGACCGTATCGCCGTCGGGCTCGCCCTTCTCGTTGCGGAACTCGACGCCGATGAACAGACCCTTGCCCCGGATCTCGGCGATGGAGTCGGTGGTCTCGGCGATCTCGTGGAACCGCTTGCGGATCGCCTCGCCCAGTTCGCGGGCGTGTGCGAGCAGGTTCGTGGCCTCGATGTACTCGATGGCGCGAACGCCGGCACGCATCGCCACGACGTGGCCCCTGTAGGTCCCGGCGTGGTCGCCGGATCCCCAGGTGTCGAGGTCCTCGTGGTACATCATCCCCGAAAGCGGGAAGCCGATGCCGCCGAGCGCCTTCGCCGTGGTCATCGCGTCCGGCGTGACGTCGTACCACTCGCCGGCCCACCACTCGCCCGTCCGGCCGAACCCGCTTTGGATCTCATCGAAGATCAACGGGACGTCGTTGTCGGTCGCCAGATCGCGAAGCCCCTGGAGGAACCCCTCCGGCGGCTCGATGATGCCGCCCTCGCCCTGGATCGGCTCGACGATCATCCCCGCGGGGTTCGCGAGCCCGCCGTAGGGGTCCTCGAGGATCGCCTGTACCTCCTCGAGGGCGTGGTCGACGGCCTCCTCCGGCGCCTTGTCCTGCCGGAGGGGATGGGGGTAGGGCGCGTGGACGACGTCGCTCAAAAGCGGCGTGTAGTGGCCCTTGAACTTCTTGTTGCCGGTGATGCTCATCGCGCCCGAGGACGTTCCGTGATAGGCGCCCCGGAAGGCGATGAATCCGTCGCCGCCCGTGTTGTACTTCGCGAGCTTGATCGCGGCCTCGTTCGCGTCGGTTCCGGTCGGCCCGCCGAAGACGAACCGGTTTTGATCCTTCAGCCCGGGGGGAGCGATGTCGTTGAGACGCTCGATCAGATCGAGGCGCGCCTCGGTCGGAAAGTCGATCGAGTGGACGAGATCGTCGGCCTGCTCGTGGGCGGCCTCGAGCACGTAGGGGTTCGAGTGGCCGACGTTCAACACGCCGATGCCGCCGAAGAGGTCGATGAAGGTGTTGCCGTCGACGTCGCGAACCGTCGCCCCGCTGCCGGCTTCGGGAACGAGCGGAATGTCCTCGGGATACGCGACCGCGCTCGAGTCGATCCGTCGCTGTTTCTCCAGCAGCTCGCGCGCTCGCGGGCCGGGAGCGGAATCGACGGACGGTGCGTCCTCGAAGTGAAGCGTCTCTATCGCCGGAACGTCCATACCTACGTCCACGTGGAACGCGATTAAAAATCTTGTCTACAAAATCCACGCAACAGATACACAGTTTTTGATGTCGAAGGGAGCGATCGAGGGTCCACGATCGGACCGACGTCTCTGCGCTCGACCGGCGGATCCACGTTCGCGGCTCTCAGCGGCCTCCACGAATTCGGCCGGTCACCTCCCGGCCTCACTTCCCGGATCGGTCGGCCGCGCGGTCGACGACTCGACAGACCGGACACCGTCCGAATCCTCGAGAACCGCCGGCGATCCGGCAGATCGGACAGGCTCGGGATTCGGCCGCCGCTTCCGACGCGCTTTCCGACGCGTCGCCGGACGTCGACGCGCGGCCGTCCGACTCCGCCGGTCGGTCGGCCGACCGGTACAGCCCCACCAGCGCGAGGAGGACGAAGGCCGCGCCCTCGATCCGCGCGGCGGTGTAGACCCACTCTCGGATCTCGAGCGAGTCGGGAGTGCGGTAGGCGAGTCTGGTCAAAACGGCGACGACCGGGCGCGGACACAGAAGCTCAAGCAACCCGAACAGACCGACGACGAGGTGGACGTGTCGCTTCATGCCGAAACGTTGGATCCCCGAGGACAAAAGGACGCGGGGTGATCACGGTCACCTCTCGAGGCTGTCACGGTCAAGCCCCGAGGCTGTCACAGTCAATCCCCGAGGCAGTCACGGTCGCCCGTCCAATCCCCCGGTTATCGAGGGGGTCAGACGGATCACGTCGCCGTCCTCGACCGGAGTCTCGAGGCCGTCGATCTGGCGGATGTTCCGTTTGTCCCGCGTCACGGAGACGTCGCCCGAAAGCGATCCGTCGTCGAGGATCCGTCCCTCGAGAGCCGGATGTGCGCGCTCCAGCTCCGCGAGGAGGTCGCCGTAGGTCTCCGCGTCGGTCGAGAGCTGAACCGATCGCTCGCCGACGTCCTCGCGGAACGGTCCGAAGAACCGGCATTCGACCTGCATGGGGGTCGATAGGCCCGGCGGGACTTTTTACCCGTCGATCGCGGCCACCGTCGATACGCTCCGGGAGCGCCGACGTTTAACACCGATCGCGACCTACCCACGGCCATGAGCGAGACCCAGGACGGCGAAGCCGACGCGTCCGCGGGGGCGATCCTTCCGGACCGGCTCGTCGACGGGCGGTGGACGGGCGAGGAGCCGATCGAGGCGCTCGTCGGGGAGCTACTTCGCGAACGCGACGAGACGCTCGCCACCGCGGAGTCGCTGACCGGCGGGCTGATCGGCTCCGCGATCACGGACGTGCCGGGGTCGAGCGACTACTTCGATCGCGGGTTCGTGACCTACGCCTACGACGCCAAACGCCAGGAGCTTTCGGTCCCCCGGGAGGCGCTCGACGCGCACGGCGCCGTGAGCGAGCCGGTCGCGAAGGCGATGGCCCGCGGCGCTCGGGACCGGTCGGATACGACCTGGGGCGTCTCGGCGACCGGGATCGCCGGCCCCGGGGGCGGACGCGACGGAAAACCCGTCGGTCTCGTGTACGTGGGCGTCGCGTACGCGGCCCCCTGGGGAACCGGGGAGTCGTACGTGCGCGCGCATCGGTTCGTACTCGACGGCGACCGCGACGCGGTCAAACGCCGAACGGTCGACTCCGCGCTTGCCGTACTCTACGGGGCGCTTCGAGAACACGAGGGCGACTCCGCGAGCGGGGGATCCTGACCGGAGGAGATCGGAAGAGCCCGATCAGTCCGCCACGAGCGGCGGCCGCGCGTCGCTCGAATCCCCGCCCACGATCACGACGATCGTCGGCTCCTCGCGCGAGACGTCGCAGTCGTCGGCGCGTTCGACCGCGAACGTCATCGATCCATCGTCGGTCGCATTCGAAGCCACCGGAATCTCGGCATGGACGTCGTGGTCCCGCGTCTCGCCGCCCGCGATCCGGTCGGGGCGCTCGTAGCTCCGCGGTCGATAGCTGATCCAGGCGTCGTTCTCCGTGACGGCGTCGGTGCCGACGACGCAGCCGGCCATCGAGGGGAGTTCGACGGGGCGCGTGAAGGGCCCGGCGTTGGTCGCGGTGAGCGTTCCGATCCGCCCCTCGAGGGGGACGGTTCGGGGGCCGTCCCCCTCGAGTGCACCCTCGGGCACGTTGAGGGTGACCTCCTCGTCGAGTTCCGCGTCGTAGGTGACGCCGGCGGTCGCGACGTCGGCGCCGACGAGCAGCAGTCCGACGGCGGCGAGCGCGAGGAGGCCGTATCGAAGCGTTCGAGCCGGGACCGCCACGCCGCCCTGGCGGACCACGTATCCGAGTCCGACGAACAGGACCGCGGAGACGGCGAACAGGCCGAACACGCCGGTCTCCGTGGGGTCATACCGGGTGATGAGGTACGCGAGGAGGACCACGTACGCGAGCGCCGCGATGGCGTATGCGACGACGTCCAGCGCGCCCCGGTCGACGGACAGGCCGACGAGGAGGAACGCGAGGAAGGTCACGAAAAGCAGGGCGGCTTTCACCGTGATCGACAGGCCGAACACCACGTCGCGGACGAAGTAGGCGAACGCGCCGAGCGCGAAGACGACGCCGAGCGCGTAGAGGATCTTGCCGCCGTCGATGTCGAGGTTCATGCGGGGACTGGGGATGGATCCGCGTCCCATCCGTATCAGTATTGTGGCACTTCACCCCGGATCCGTGGCGGCTCGACGTTCCGTCGGATCGCTCGTCGTGCGACTCACTCGCGAACGTGGATCGACGATCCGAGGTACTTGTGGAGGACCGAGTCGACGTCGTCCGCGTTGTACGCCTCGAGGTCCTCGGCTATCGCCTCACGGAGCCGATCGAGGTACGGCCGATCGGTTCGAAGCTCCCGAAAGTCGACGGCGACGACGTCGACGCCCGAGGCCGCCTCCAGCCCGAGCCGCTCCTCGGCGACGCGGGTGAACCTATCGTCGTCCGTGAGTTCACCACGCCAGAGCCACTCGCGGAAGAGTCGCCATCCCTCGAAGCCGGGACGGGGTGCCGAAATCGACATCGTCGTCTCGAACCGGTCCGGAGACACGTCGACCTCGGTCGGCTTGAAACGTACCGTGACGCCGAAGACGTACTCGGCGGAGCCGGCCGGATCGCTCATCGAGGTCGGTCAGTACCGTTCATCGAGGTCGGTCAGTACCGTTCATCGAGGTCGGTCAGTACCGTTCATCGAGGTCGGTCAGTACTCGTCGTTGACGAGGTGGGCCAGCCGAACGTCGCTGTCGGTGATGCCGCCGGCCTCGTGGGTGGTAAAGCGGACCTCGACCTCCTCGTAATCGATCCGGATCTCCGGGTGGTGGAACTCCTCCTCCGCGACCTCGCCGACGGCGCTCGCGAAGGCGATGCCGTCCAGGTAGTCGTCGAAGGTGTAGCGGCGCGTGATCTCCTCGCCGTCGCGCTCCCACCCTTCCGGGAGCTTTCGTTCGATCTCCTCGTCGGACAGTACGTCGCTCATGTCTCGAGCGTCGGTCCCCTCTCTGTTAAGTGTTGGCGCGGCCCCTCCGCACGTCGACACAAAAGACACATATCGGCGGCTTGCGTCCACCCGCACGTGATCGAGAGTGCGCGCTCGTGGTTCGAGTCGGCCTACGAGCGGGTGCTCCGCCGCGAGATCGGCGATCCGCCGACCCACGTGGCGATCATCCAGGACGGCAACCGGCGGTACGCTCGCGAGCAGGGCGAGGAGGCTCCGGAGGGCCACAAGGCGGGCGCCTCGACGACCGAACAGGTGCTCGAGTGGTGTGGCGACCTCGGCATCGAGGAGCTGACGCTTTATGCCTTCTCGACGGAGAACTTCGATCGGCCCGACGAGGAGCTCGAACCGCTCTTCGATCTGCTCGAGGAGAAGCTCCGCGAGTTCGCGGACGCCGATCGGATCCACGAGGAGGGCGTCCGCATCCACGCCATCGGGGACGTCGGACGACTCCCCGCTCGCGTTCGGGAGGCCGTCCGATACGCCGAGGACCGGACCGCCTCGAACGAGTCGTTCCGGCTCAACGTCGCGCTCGCCTACGGCGGCCGAAACGAGCTTCTCACGGCGGCTCGCGACGTGGCGGCGGACGTGGCCGAGGGAACCCTGGATCCGGACGCGGTCGACGTCGCGGAGATCGAATCGCGGCTCTACCGACGGTCGCTCCGCGACGTCGATCTGATCGTCAGAACCGGCGGCGACGAGCGGACCTCGAACTTCCTGCCGTGGCACGCCAACGGCAACGAGGCGGCGGTCTACTTCTGTGCGCCCTACTGGCCGGAGTTCTCCCGGATCGACTTCCTGCGGGCGGTCCGAACCTACGAGTCGCGCGAGGAGTCCTGGCAGCGCGCCAGAACCGACCGTGCCGTCGCGCTCGTTCGCGCCGTCGCCGGCATGGAACTCGCGGAGGCGCGCGCGGTGACGGGGCGACTCACCGAACAGCTCACGGGCGTCGGTGCCGAGGAACTCTCGGCGGAGATCGCCAGACAGGAGCCCGAATCGGCCGATTAAGCCCGGGACGAGGAACGCGTTCCCGGCGGTCCGAAACCGGTTTCCACTCCGAGGGAGAGTCGTCGGTATGGACCCACGAATCCGCGAACACGCGGAGGTCATCGTCGACCACTCGACCGGGATCGAGTCGGGCGAGAACGTCGTCATCCAGCTGCCGCCGGAGGCCGAGGACCTCGCGGTCGCCCTCCACGAGCTGTGTGGCGACCGGGGCGCGAACCCGATCTGGGTCTCGAACTCGGACCGCGCGAGCCGGGCGTTCAAGCGGGCGACGGACTCCTTCGACGAGCCGAGCCACGAGCTCGCCTTCTTCGAGGAGACGGACGCGTTCATCATCGCCCGCGGGGGCGCGAACGTCACCGAGGGCGCCGACGTCGACCCCGAGACGAACGCGGCCTACAACCGGGCCAGGCGGGACATCAAGGAGGAGCGGCTATCGAAGACGTGGTGTCTCACGCAGGCGCCGACGTCCGGGCACGCACAGCTCGCCGGGATGAGCACGGAGGCCTACGAGAACTTCGTCTACGACGCCGTCTCGCTCGACTGGGACGCCCAGCGGGAGTTCCAGGCGCAACTGGTGGAGATCCTCGACGACGCCGAGGAGATCCGGATCCGGTCGGGCGAGGAGACGGACGTGCGAATGTCGATCGCCGGCAACACGGCGTTGAACGACTACGGCGAGGCGAACCTGCCGGGCGGCGAGGTGTTCACGGCGCCGGTTCGAGAGAGCGTCGACGGGGAGGTGTACTTCGATCTGCCGCTTTATCGCTACGGACGCGAGATCGAGGGCGTCCGGCTCAGGTTCGATGACGGGCAGGTCGTCTCCCACTCGGCCGAGCGCAACGAGGACCTGCTCGCATCGATCCTCGATACCGACGACGGCTCGAGATACCTCGGCGAGCTCGGCATCGGAATGAACCGACAGATCGACCGGTTCACCTACAACATGCTCTTCGACGAGAAGATGGGTGACACCGTCCACATGGCCGTCGGATCGGCCTACGAGGACTGCGTCGGCGAGGGGAACGAGCGCAACGAGTCCGCGGAGCACGTCGACATGATCGTGGACATGAGCGAGGACTCGGTCATCGAGGTCGACGGCGAGGTCGTCCAGCGCAACGGCACCTTCGTCTTCGAGGACGGCTTCTGATCGGACGCGAGGACGATCCCGGCCGGGTGCGATGAATATCCGGTTCGACCCGGATTACTCGTCGGGGTCGAGTTCCAACTCGAACTGTTCGTTTTCGGTCACGGCGTTCAACACGACGGAGGTGTTGGACTCGCGGATGTTCGCGTCGGTGAGAAGCGACTTGATCTGGTCGTTCATGTCGTCGGTGTCCTCGAACTTCCCGACGGCGATCACGTCGTAGTCGCCGGTGACCTCGTAGACCGTGATCATCCGCTTTTCGTCGCGAAGCCGGTCCGTGATGTCGGGAAGCGCGTCCCCTTCGACCTTGAGCTGGATGATGGCCGTGACGTCGTAGCCGAGCTCGCCGTAGTCGACGATCGGCGTGTATCCGCGAATGACGCCCTCCTCTTCGAGGTCGCGGAGGTGGTTCGAGACCGTCGTGACCGAGACGTCGAGTTCCTCGCCGAGGCTTCGAAGGCTCTCTCGACCGTTGCCCAAGAGCGCGTTTATCAGCTTGGCGTCGAGGTTTTCGTACGTCATTACACTCACCCACGGCCTAGGGGGTGAATAACTTTACGAACATCCAATTTCGAAACCCCCTCGGCGTCTTATGCACCAATCGACAAGGCCTTTATACTAGGGATATTCGAAGGAGGTGTCCAGAACATGACGGACGAACACACCATATCGGACGGCGGCCTCACGGCCGAAGACCAGGAAGTTCTCGACCGCATCGAGGAGGAGAACATCGACTTCCTCCGCCTCCAGTTCACCGACATTCTCGGCGTCGTCAAGAACGTCTCCATCCCGGCCCACCAGGCCGAGAAGGCGCTGACCGAGGGGATCTACTTCGACGGCTCCTCCATCGAGGGGTTCGTCCGGATCCAGGAGTCGGACATGCGGCTCATCCCGGACCCGGAGACCTTCGCCGTGCTCCCGTGGCGCAGCAACGGCGAGGGCGGCGCCGCCCGCGTCGTCTGTGACATCGTCGACACCGAGGGCGAGCCGTTCGTCGGCGGCCCGCGTCAGGTCCTCAAGTCGGTCCTCGAGAAGGCCCACGACATGGGCTATTCGGTCTCGATCGGCCCCGAGCCCGAGTTCTTCCTCTTCGAGAAGGACGAGGACGGCAACGCGACGACGATCCCCCACGACAACGGCGGCTACTTCGATCTGGCGCCCAAGGACCTCGCCTCCGACGTCCGCAAGGAGATCATCTTCACGCTCGAGAAGATGGGCTTCGAGATCGAGGCCAGCCACCACGAGGTGGCCGAGGGACAACACGAGATCAACTTCAAGTACGACGACGCGCTCTCGACGGCCGACAACATCGTGACGTTCCGCGCGGTCGTCCGCGCCGTCGCCGAACAACACGACCTGCACGCGACGTTCATGCCCAAGCCGATCGCGGAGATCAACGGGTCGGGCATGCACAGCCACATCTCGCTTTTCGACGAGGACGGCAACAACGCCTTCGCCGACGACTCGGACGAGTTCAACCTGAGCGAGACGGCCTACCAGTTCATGGGCGGCGTGTTGAACCACGCGCCCGCGTTCACGGCCGTCACGAACCCGACCGTGAACTCCTACAAGCGGCTCGTCCCCGGCTACGAGGCGCCCATCTACGTCGCGTGGTCCGATACGAACCGCTCGGCGCTGATCCGGGTTCCGGACGCCGCGGGCGTCTCCGCGCGCTTCGAGGTCCGCAGTCCCGACCCGTCGTGTAATCCCTACCTCGCGCTGGCCACCCTCATCGCCTCCGGCCTCGACGGCATCGAGAACGAGGCCGATCCGGGCGATCCGGTCCGCGAGGACATCTACGAGTTCGACGAGGAGAAACGCGAGGAGTACGGCATCGAGACGCTCCCGCCGAACCTCGGCGAGGCGGTCGAGGCCCTCGAGAGCGACGACGTCGTCCTCGACGCGCTCGGCCCCCACACCTCCGAGAAGTTCCCCGAGGCGAAGTCACAGGAGTTCAGCGAGTACCTCACCCAGGTCTCCGAGTGGGAGGAGGACCGCTACCTCGAGACCTTCTGAAAACGGAGTTTCCGAGGACGGATTCCACGACGAAAATCTCGTCTCACCTCCACGTGCCGTCTTTTTTCGTTCGGTTCTTGCGTCGTCCTGCAATGACGGATTGACGGACCCACCAGTCTTGACTCCCGGTCGCGGAGGAACTCGATCGCCGCCGAGATCGGGCTTCGGCGGTCGCGATCAGGAACGGTATTCCGTGATCGGAGCCACCGGATCGCGTTCAGGGCCAAAAGGCCAAGACGAACGCGGTGACGATCACGAGCGCCAGCCAGAGGCCGGAGATGATGCCCATCTGTCGCGGCGTGAGATCCTCTCCCTCGAGTAGCTTGCCGATGCTCATACCCGAGAGTGGCCGTCGCGAGAACTTAACTCGACGGATCGATCCCGAAGAGCGAGAATCCGGTCGGGAGCGATCCGATCGGCCGACAACGATCGGGGGCGATCGATCGACGACGATCGGGGCCGAATCAGCGGACGCCGACGGCCGAAAAGCGGACGATCGGCGATTACGCGTATCGCTCGAGCTCGGGACGGTCGAGCTCCTCGAAGGCGGCCTCGGCGGCCTCGTTGAGGAAGGTGTGTCCCTCGTCGGTGATGCGGCGCCCCTCGCCCTGTGCGGTCTCGACGAGCCCCTCCTCCTCGAGCGCCTGCAGCGAGGTTCGGATGAGGTTTCGCGAGCCGGGGGCGTGCGAGCCGGGGGCGACCGCGTATCGGTTCGTGCCGCGCTTCTTCCCGCCGTACTCGGTCGCCAGCCGCTCGAGGCCGATCGGCTGGTTCTTCGCGACCTTTCGAAGCAGGCTCGCCGAGCGGACGTACCAGAAGTCCTCCTGTTCGGGCGGCAGCTCGCGGTCGGGGCCGGTCTTCGCGAACTCGACCCACTCCGGTTCCTCGATCCGATCGGCGAGTCGCTCGGCGGCCTCCTCGATGAGGGCGTCCGCCGGGACGTCGTAGATGTTCACCATTGGAGGCGAATTCTTCCCTGTGAAGGTTAAAGGCATCGTCTTGGAGGACTCCCTGTGCGGCGGTGACAACCCCGCCGTCGCCGACACCCTCCGCCATCGGCGACTCGCTCTCGCGTCGAGCGGCCGCCGCCACGGCGGTCGCCCTCGCTTCGACGGCCGGCCTCGACGTTTTTTATCGGGGGAACTCGAACCCCGTCCGATGGACGAACGCGAGGCGCTCTCACGGATCGCCGACGGACTGGCCCACGCGGGCGACGACGCGGCCGTCGTCGACGGGACGGTCATCACGACGGACATGCTCCACGACCGAAGCGACTTCCCGGCCGGAACGACGCGGTATACCGCCGGGTGGCGGTCGGTCGGCGCCTCGCTTTCGGACGTGGCCGCGATGGGCGCCGAGGCGACAGCGGCCGTGGCCGTCTACGCGGACGCCGCGTTCGACCCCGAGGCGCTCGAGGCGTTCATCGACGGCGCGGTCGACGTCTGTGAGTTCGTCGGTGGCGACTACGTCGGCGGCGATCTCGATCGCCACTCGGAGTTCACGGTGGCCACGACGGCGATCGGCGAGACCGACGATCCGATCCGGCGCTCGGGCGCGAGCGCCGGCGAGGCCGTCTGTGTGACCGGGACGGTCGGTCGAAGCGCGGCCGCGGTGCGGCTCTTCGAGCGGGCCGCCTCGGCGGGCGAAACGGAGGACGCCGCGTCGGACCGTGAACGCGCGAACGAGCTGTTCCGATTTCCGCCGCGCGTGGAGGCCGGACGGCGGCTCCGACCGCACGCGACCGCGATGATGGACTCCTCGGACGGGCTCGCGCGCTCGCTCCACCAGCTCTCCGAGGCGAGCGACGTGGGGTTCGCGATCGACCGATCGGCGGTGCCCGTCGACCCGGCCGTCGAGTCGGTCGCGGTCGACGCCGAGGACCGGTGGGATCTGGCGGCACACTTCGGGGAGGACTTCGAGCTCGTGGTCACGGTTCCGGACGAGGAGTTCGCGGTCGTCAACGATCGATCGCCGGTACCGATCCGCCGGATCGGATCGGTCGTTCCCGCGGAGCGCGGAGTCACCGCCGACGGGGACCCTCTCGCGGACCGAGGCTACACGCACGGGCGAACCGAGTGAGTCTCACGCGTCGGCGATCCGAACCACGCCCCGCTGAACCGGATCACGCGCCGACGATCTGCACCGGGACGAGCATGAAACAGGTCGCTCCGAGCAGGAAGGTGAGAACGCCGACGAGCAGCCGGGGCCAGCCGAGCTCCGACTCGTCGAGGGGATTCGCCGGGCCGTTGGCCGCGATGAACGCGGCGAAGACGCCCCAGAACGCCCACAGGCCGACGGATTCGTTCAGCCCGTAATCGAGCACCCAGTAGAGGTACCCCGAGAGGACGAAGAGCACGCCCGGCACGAGGGAGGCGACCGTCTCCTGACGGCGACCGATCATCGCCCGCATCATGTGTCCGCCGTCGAGCTGGCCGACCGGGAGCAGGTTGAGGAGGGTGAAGAACATCCCGACCCATCCGCCGATGACGACCGGGTGGACCGACTGCGTCGGGTCCCCGTACGCCGTGGGGCGGCCGAGCGCCTCGGCGATCCACGTGAGAAGCGGCGGGTCGTTGAAGACGATCATCTCGCTCGACTCGCTGATCACGCGATCGGGGACCGAGATCGGATCGAGCGACAGCCCGATCGCCGTCACGAGGACGGTCGCGAAAAGCCCCGCGATGGGGCCGGCGGCGCCGATGTCGAAGAGCGCGCGCCTGGAGGGCATCTGTCCCTTCATCCGGATGATCGCTCCGAGCGTCCCGAACGGAAAGATGAAGGGGATCACGTAGGGCAACGAGACGTTGACCCCGTAGTAGCGACCGGCGACGTAGTGGCCGAGCTCGTGGGTCATCAACACGCCGAGGACCGCGGCGGTGAAGGGCCACGCCTGAAGCAGGACGAGCGGATTCGACCGGATCGCGGAGATCGGCACGTAGTACCACCCGTAGGCGCCGACGAAAAGCGTCGAGACGACCGTGGCGAGAAACATCACGACGTTGAGCCACGGGATCCCCTCCGGTCGACTTCCGATGGGGCGGGCCACGAGGACGTCCTCGTCCCGGCCCGTCCGCAGGTCGACCTCGTAGCCCGCCTCGTGAAACGCCGGGGTGACCTGGCGCAGCAACGCCCGCTCGGGGACGAGCGACTCGCCCACGTAGCGGATCGATTCGCCGTCGCGTCGAACGTCGACGAGGTGGAAGAAGGCCTCGAGCGCCTCGGGTCGCGGGACGGAACGCGGCGTCTCGTCCTCCCGGTCTGACATCGGCCACGCTAGGCCGTCCGGTCGTATAAACCCCGCGTCGTCGACACGCCGACGCGGTGCGGCCCGCCGATCGGGACGGGTTAGGTTTCCTCGGAGTCGCGGGCGGTTCCCCCGGACTGCTCGCGCTCGAGGATGCGTCTGGTCTCGACGTCAAGTTCGAGCAGGTGACAAAGCGGGTTTCCGGGATAGACGACGGGATTCTCGAGGACGCCGACGAGCAGCCCCGTGAAGGGGGCCTCGACCGCCGCGTCGTCGTCCTTGAACGGATTCGTGATCGTGGCTATCCGGTCGCCCTCGTGGACGAGCGCGCCCCGCTCGTGGTGCATGTCGACGATCCCGCCCGCGTCGGCGCGGATCCACGTCTTCTCGCTCGATCCGGAGATGATCGTCCGCCACCCCGGCCAGCGGACCGCGGTCTCCTCGAGCAGTTCGTACTCCGCGAACGTCGACCGCACCCCCTCGAGCGCCTCGTCGATCAGACCCCGCTGGAACCGATGGGCCTCGCCCATTTCGATGGTGATCGTCGGGACCCCGCCCGCGGTGGCCTCACCGCGAAGCGTTCCGTCCGGTCCCTCGCTGTCTATCACGACGTTCGAGCCGAACGAGAGCGCCAGCCGGTGGACGTCCGGATCGGCCATGTCCGCGCGGACGTGGAGCATGTTGGTCCGCCCGCGCGTGGACGTGTGAAAGTCCAATCCGAAGTCGCACGGCTCGATGAAGTTCGTGTATATCCGGTGGGCCATCCGCTTCGAGCTCGTCGACCCCTCCTTGCCCGGAAACGACCGGTTGAGGTCCCGGTCGTAGACCGGGAGGTAGCGCTGTTGGGCCAGGAACCCCGGGACGTTCAACACGGGCAGACACACGAGGGTGCCCGCCAGTTTCGAGAGGTCCCACTCGTGGGCGACCTCCCGAACCACCTCGATGCCGTTGAGCTCGTCGCCGTGGGCGGCGGCCGACAGGAACGCGGTCGGCCCGGGGTGCTCGCCGTTGATGATCGTGGCCGGGATGCGAACCGGGTCCCCGAGATACGTCTCGGAGATGCCGTACCGAACGTTCTGTCGCTCCCCCGGTCCGACCCGACCCCCGTTGTAGGTGAACGCCTCCCCGTCTCCCATACTCCACCGAACGTCGGCGGGTGTATATATATGCCGGCGCGGGCTCGGCGTCGACTCCCGTGACGACGTCGACGCGAACCCGACTCCATGTCGCGGGCGACCTCGACGTCGGCGTCGGTGGCTCCCGCCGGACATCTCACGTACCCGTCGACGACGTCCGTCGATTTTCGACGTCATTATCTCCCCTGATATCGGGATCGATATCGGACGTTTTTACCCACTTCCGGTGCATGATCGGACGATGACGGAGGACACCGCGCGGGTGGGCGTGTTATCGCTGCACAACAGCAAGGAGACGAAGGCGATCTTGAACGCGATAGAGGATCTTGGCCACGAGCCGGCCTGGGTCAGACGCGAGAACTCCGCGGTCGAGATCGAAGACGGCGAGGTCCGCATGGAGCCCGACGTCGACGTCGTGGTGAATCGACTGCTGCTCTCGAACACGGACCAACCCGCGGAGCTGCTCGGACTGGCCACCACCTTCGAGCGGATCCGACCGATGTTGAACACGCCGGACGCGGTCCTCGCGGCGGTCCACAAGTTCGCCGCGGCCGCCACGCTCGCCGACTGGAACGTCCGGGTCCCCGACGCGCTGTTGGCGCTCTCGAACGACCGGCTCAACCAGGGGCGCGAGCGGTTCGGCGACGTCGGCGTCTACAAGACCGCGATCGGGACGCACGGCGGCGGAACCTGGAAGGTCGACCTCACGGAGCCGGTCAACCCGAAGGTCGGAAACCGGCAGGCGTTCCTCCAGAAGCTGATCGAACGCGACTCCGAGGAACACCGCGATCTCCGGGTCTACGTCGTCGGCGAGGAGATCGTCGGCGCCATGTACCGCTATGCGCCCGAGGGGGACTGGCGGACGAACGTCGCCCTCGGCGGCGCCGTCGAGAACGCCGTCGACGACATGCCCGAGGAGGCCGCCGAGACCGCTCTCTACGCCGCCGAGGTGATGAACCTCGATTACGCCGGGGTCGACCTGGTCGAGGGGTACGACGGCTGGTACGTCCTCGAGGTGAATCCGACCGCCGGGTTCAAGGGGCTCTTTCAGGCGACCGGCGTCTCGCCGGCGCCACACATCGCCAAGCTGGCGATCGAGGAGGCCGGCGGCGAGGTCGACGACGACCGCGTGGCCACGCTCTCGAACACGCTCGACGATTCGCGACCGGACTGTGCGCCCGACGTTCGGCGGTCGACCGCCGAGGACACGCCGATCATCGGCTACATAGAGGAGGTCGTCGCGACCGGAACCTCGGGGTCGGCCCAGGCGCTCGCGAAGTCCGACACCGGCGCGACGCGGACCAGCATCGACACCGGGCTCGCCGCCGAGATCGGCGCGGGGCCGATAAAGAGCATGACGCGGGTGAAATCCGGCAGCGTCAAGTCCGGAAAGGCCCGACCGGTCGTCGACCTCGTGATCGGCATCGGCGGCACCCAACACACCGTGACCGCGAGCGTCGAGGACCGCAGCCACATGGACTACCCGTTGCTCTTGGGCCGTGACATCCTCTCGGACTACCGCGTCGACGTACGAAAGCGGGTCGACCAGGATCGCGAGGCGCGCGAGGACGGCGAGATCCTCGAGGAATAGTTCGGTTACGCCTCTCTCGATCGGCTCCGTCGTAGCCCGCTACACGGAGATCCGGAGTCCGTCCCGCGCGATCCGGACCTCGCCGTCGAACCCCGCCGCGGTGACCGCGCGCTTCATCTCCGATTCCCGCCCCCGCGTGTGGGGATACAGGTGCGTGAGATAGAGTCGACGGACGTCGACGTCGGCGTCCGCCAACGCGTTGCCGAGCCCCGTCGGCGTCGGATGGTTCGAGACGTCGACCTCGTCGGGGAACGAACAGTCGTGAACGAGGACGTCGGCGCCGTCGGCGAAGCGGGCCATCCCCCCGAACGCCTCCGTGTCGCCGGAGAAGACGATCGGCCCGTCCTCCGGATCCGTCGCTCCGTCCGCGGGCGCGAACCGATAGGCGTGACCCGCCATCGAATGGCGGGTCTCCCGTGCGGCCACCTCGAAGCCCGCCACGGAGACGGGGCGTTCGGAGCCGACCTCGCGAATCGCGAGATCGATGCGTCCCTCCAGATAGTCGTGAACGTCGAGGAGCCCGTCGACGAGCGACTTCGTTCCCGGCGGGCCGACGACCTCGAGGTGCTCCTCGCCGGCGAGCCACCGGGCCTTGAGGAGCGCCATCAGGTCCGAGACGTGATCGAGATGGTGGTGGCTCAAGAGGACGGATCCGACGCCCTCGTAGCCCACGTCGGTTCCGGCGAGCCGACCGAGAACGCCGCTGCCGCAGTCGACGAGCAGCGCGCGGTCGTCCGACTCGAGGAGCAGGCCGGTCTGTGCGCGGTCGGGGACCGCCATCGCGCTACCGGACCCGAGGATGGTCAGCCGCATCGATCGGTCGGTATCGGACATGCGGGAGCCGAGGGCCGCCGTCGATTTATAACGAACGCACGGCGACGCGCGATCGACGCGCCGAAGCGGCGCCCGGAACCCCTTTTTGATCGGCCCGCGACCGATCGGACATGATCGACGAGACCGTCGCCGAGATCCGGGAGATGCAGACCCACAGCTCCTCGGTCGTCGCGGTGAAGGCCACCGAGGCGCTCGCGGAGCTGCTCGATCGCGAGTACGCCTCCCTCGACGAGTTCGAGCGGGACCTCGAACAGAACGCGGGCGTGCTCCGTCGTTCGGACACCTCCCACGCGAGCCTGCACAACGCGCTCCGCGAGGTCGAACGGTCCGTCGTCGGCGAGGCGGCCTCGATCGAGGAGGGAAAACGGCTCCTCGAGGACGCCATCGATCGCGTCGTCGCCGACGTCGAATCGAGCAAGCGGGAGGCCGCGGCCAACGCCGCGGAGACCTTCTCCGACGGGGAGACGGTCCTCACACACGACTACTCGACGACGGTCCTCGAGGCGATCGAGACCGCGACCGCCGACGGAATCGAGCTGTCGACGTACGTCACCGAGGCGCGTCCACGGTTCCTCGGCCGCCGGACGGCCCGGGTGCTCGCGGGCAATCCCCGCGTCGAGGCGACGATCGTCGTCGACGGCGCGATGGGCTACGCCCTCCGAAACTGCGACCGGGTCGTCCTCGGAATGACCTGCATCAGCGGGGAGACCTACTACAACCGGATCGGAACCTTCCCGTTGGCCGCGACCGCGGCCCACCTCGGGGTACCCGTGACCGTGGTCGGCTCGAGCAGCAAGCTCATCGAGGAGTTCCACTTCGAGACCGACGACCGCGCGCCGGTCGAGGTGATGCGCGAGCCGATCGCGGACGTCGCGGTCGAGAACCCCTCCTACGACGCGACGCCGATGGAACTCGTCGACCGGGTCATCACCGACGAGGGGGTCCGGGACGTCGAATGACGGCCACGGCGGGGGGATTCAAAACGGCGGGGACCGCGTGGCGATGTCTTTATGCGTGCCGATGTCCGTCGTGGGAACATGGGACACGGCCCCGACGCGGTACACGAGCTCATCGAGGAGTCCGGGTGGTCGTATCCGGTGTCCACGCGGCGGCTCGAGCGATCGATGCCGATGGAGAACGTCGCCATCGACGAGGACGGGAACTCGATGATGCTCTCGGAGCTCCTCCAGGAGGCCGACGTCGACCGCTTCGAGGATCGAGCGGACCTCGAGCGCAAGCTCGGGCCCGTCTGCCGGGAGGAAAGCGAGGCCCGAACGGTCGGAATCCTCGGTCGGGTAAAACGGACCTTCTTCGGTTGAGATGAACAAGCTTCGCGGACTCTCGTGGGGCGGCGGAGCCGGCGTGGTCGTCTTCGCCCTCTGGGGGGTCATCCATTACGGTACCCCCGTTCGGTTTCTTCCGGCGATCGCAACGGGGATCGTGGCCGCGGGGCTTCCGTACGGGCTCGCACGGCTCAACCGGGCGATCACGAGGCTCCGCCGCCGTCTCGCCGACCCGGAGACGGGGATAAGCGCGGAGAAGGGATCGGTCTTCGTCTCGAAATCGTCGATCGACGACCCCGTCGAAACCCTCGAGACCGTTCGCGACGCGGTCAAACGGGACGAGGAGTACGACGAGACCGAACGGGAGGCCTTCGAGGAGGGCCCGGGGCTGTCGATCCGACACGGCGGCTTCCACAACACCTTCGTCCGGATCACGCGGGGCGGACGCGTCGTCGTCACCGGCGCCTCAGAGCGCACGGCCGACGTCCGCGACGTGGTCGGCGACGCCTGTTCGCTCACGTTCGATCGAACGCGTGAGAATCCGTTTCAGGGGCTGCAACCGATCAAGGGCGCCCCGCGGGTGTTCCTCGGGGTCTTCATATTCACTCTGCTCGTCGCCGGCACCGCGGCCGTCGGCGCCGGGGCGTATCCGACCGACGCGTACAACCCCGCCGAGCGGGTCGTGCTCGTGGGAATCGACGTGCAGGGGGACGTCGATCCGAGCGTCTCCGAGACCGACACGCAGCTCTCGAAGGCGTCGTTCCTCGCGGACGTCGTCGCGGAGGGCGAAACGGAGGTCAGATGGGCGCAAAACGACAGCGAACTCGTCGCACAGCAGGGACGAAACGCGTTGCGGGCGTCGAACGACGCCAGACGGTACCTCGCGTCGGCCCGCGCCGGGTCGCCGACGAGCGAGCAGCTCGAACGGGCCGACCGGATCGAGCGTCGTCTGAGGGCGGCCGAGCAGTCGGTCGCCGAGGCGCTCTCGGAGCGAGCCACCGACGGATCGATCCCCGAGGAGAACGCGACGAAGCTCTCGCGGCTCGGCGATCGCTTCGAATCCGTGGAACGACCTTCCGGGGACGACGGAGACGCGACGACGACCGAACGGGTCACGCGTTTGGCCCCACACGCGCGAGCGGTCGCGTTTTGACCCGTCGAAGGCGTTGGCTCGATGTGTGGTCGTGTCGCGTTCAGTCCTCGAGCCGGTCCAGAAGGTCCGCAACCACCGCCTCGGTGCCGGAATCGCCCCCCAGATCGGGGGTTCGCGGCGCGTTCGGATCGGCGAGCTGTTCGCGAACGACGCGTCGAAGCCGGCCAGCCGCGGCGGGTTCGCCGAGCTCGTCGAAGAGCATCGCGCCCGAGAGGACGGTCGCGAGCGGGTTGGCGATCCCCTGTCCGGCGATGTCGGGGGCGCTGCCGTGTACCGGCTCGAACATCGAGGGGGCGTCGCCGTCGACACAGAGGTTCGCGGACGGGGCGAGTCCCATGCTCCCCGCGATGATCGCCCCCACGTCGGTGAGGATGTCGCCGAAGAGGTTCGAGGCGACCACGACGTCGAACGCCTCGGGCCGGCGGATGAAGTCCATCGCCGCGGCGTCGACGAGCAGCCGTTCCACCTCGACGTCGGGATACTCCTCGGAGAGCTCCGCGACGATCTCGTCCCAAAGCACCATGCCGTACGCCTGGGCGTTGGACTTCGTCACGTTCGTCAACTTCCCGTCGCGCTCGCGGGCGGCCTCGAAGGCGGCACGAACGACCGTCTCCGTGCCCTCCCGCGTGAACACGGCGCTTTGGATCGCGAGTTCGTGATCGAACCCGCGGTGTTCGCGCCCCCCGACGTCGGCGTACTCGCCCTCGGTGTTCTCACGGAAGACGACGAAGTCGATGTCGCCGCCCTCGTAGCCGCGAAGCGGGCTCTCGACGCCCTCGTAGAGGATCGACGGCCGCTTGCAGACCTGCTGGTTGAGCCGCTTTCGGATCGGCAACATCAGCCCGCGAAGCGTCACGTGATCGGGGATGTCGGGATGGCCGACCGCGCCGAGCAGGATGGCGTCGTGAGGTCGGAGCCGATCGACGCCGTCGTCGGGCATCATCGATCCCTGCTCGAGGTAGCGTTCGCTCCCCCAGTCGAACTCGGTGTACTCGAGCGTGATCCCCTCTCGGTCGCCGACCGCATCGAGAAGCGGAAGCGAGGCGTCGACGACCGTGTTTCCGATGCCGTCCCCCGGGATCAACGCGATCTCATAGGACATTGATACCCATCGTGAACCCGTCGGCAAAAGCGTTGTGTCGCTCGCGTGTGGAAACGTCATCCCTGCGGACGACGCCGGACGACGTCGATCGTCGAAGTGGAGAATATCTCCGGTAGAGACCCTCTCAGGTGGAGTCCATCCTCACTGGCTGGGTGCGGTCGTCAGGTCCTCGTCGGCGTATCCGTGGACGACGGCGTCCCCCGAGCGTGCGTCGAACAGGTGAACGTCGTCCTCGTCGAAGCTCATCGTCACGATCTCGCCCTCCTCCGGTTCGATCTCCGTCGGCGTGCGGGCGCGGAACTCCTGGTCCGCGAGATCCAGGTAGATGAAGTTGTCCGACCCCACGACCTCGACGACGTCGACCTCCGCCTTGATCTGCTTTTCCTCCGGAACGTCCGCGTTTATCGCGACGCTCTCGGGACGGACGCCGAAGACGAGGTCCGAGGGGGCATCCTCGCTGACGCCCTCGAGGAACCGCTCCGTCAGCTCGTATTCGAACCCGTCGCCGACGAGCGTTCCCGTGCCGTCGTCGTTGCGCTCGAGGGTGACGTCCCGGAAGTTCATGCTCGGACTCCCGATGAAGTCCGCGACGAACTGGTTCGTCGGCTCGTGGTAGACCTCCTTCGGAGTGCCGATCTGCTGGAGGGTTCCCGACTCGAGAATGACGATCCGGTCGGCCATCGTCATCGCCTCCTCCTGGTCGTGGGTCACGTACACCGTCGTGATCCCGACTTCCGAGTGGATTCGCGCCAGCTCGGTCCGCATGTGCTTTCGCAGCTTGGCATCGAGGTTCGAAAGCGGCTCGTCGAACAGGAACACGGACGGTTCCCGGACGATCGCCCGTCCCGTGGCGACCCGCTGTTGTTGGCCGCCCGAAAGCGATCCGGGCTTCTTCTCGAGGAGGTCCTCGATGCCCATCATCTCCGCCGCGTTCTCGACGCGGCGATCGATCTCCTCGTCGTCGAGGTCGGTACTCAACTGGAGGCCGTAGGCCATGTTCCCCCGGACCGTCTTGTGGGGATACAGCGCGTAGGACTGAAACACCATCGCGATGTCCCGGTCCTTCGGCGCCTTCTCGTTGATGCGTTCGCCGGCGATCCGGATCTCGCCGTCCGTGATCGTCTCGAGTCCGGAGATCATCCGCAGCGTCGTCGATTTTCCGCAGCCGGACGGTCCGACGACGACGATGAACTCGCCGTCCTTGATGTCGAGGTCGAGTTCCTCGACCGCGACGATCGTCTCGGCCTGCGTGTCGTACACCTTCGTTACGTTGTCGAGTTCCAATCGTGCCATTGTTATCCTCCGTGTGTCCTGGGGTCGTGTTCGGTCGGTCGCGTGTCGTGTCTCGGGTTCGTCGTGCGTTCGGTCGGTCGGTCGCGCGAGCGTTCGGCCGCTCGGTCCTGTGTGCGTTTGGTCGGTCGTTCGTGGCGGAATCGAAGGTCGTTCAGTCGGCGATCCGCCGGCAGGTTAGTTGCCACCCGGTGCCCCCCCGAGCCCGGCGCCGACGTAGCGGCGCGAGAGCCCGTAGAATATCACCGGCGGCGCGACGAGCAGAACGAGCGACGCCATCAGGACGTTCCACTCCCGCAGCACGTCGCTGCCGATGATGTAGTAGATGGCCACCGTCGCGGTTCGGACGCTCTCGTCGCTGGTCAACACGAAGACCCAAAGGAAGTTGTTCCAGGCGGTGAGGAACGCGAACAGCGCGGCCGCGGCGACGGCGGGCAGGCTCAAGGGCAAGACGATCCGGAGGAACGCCGTGAACTCGTTGTGCCCGTCGATCAGCGCCGCCTCCTCGATGTTCTCCGGGATGCCCTGTCTGAAGAACCCCTGGAGCAGCCAGATGTTCTGTGGCAACACGAAGATCGACAGCGCGATGATGATCCCCGGTAAGGTGTTCACGAGTCCAATGAAGTAGAACACCTCGTAGACCGGGATCGTCAAGACGATCCACGGGAACATGATCGTGAACACCGCCGTGTAAAACAGCGCCTGTCGACCGGGGAAGTCGAGCCGCGCGAAGGCGTAGGCTCCGGGGATCGCGAAGAACAGGGAGATGATCGTCGCCGCGATGGAGACGATGATGCTGTTCCCGAAGTAGGTCTCGAAGGCGAACCGGTCCCAGATCGCCAGGTACGACTGGAGGGTCACCAGATCGAACGCCGGGATGAACCCGGTGTCCGGACTGATCGCGGCGATGTTGGTCAGGAACGAGGTCCGGATCACCCAGTAGTAGGGGATGATCGCCCAAAGCAGGAAGGCGATCAACCCGGCGTACAAGAGCGCACGTGAACGTTTGTTGTCATTGAGCATGTATCTGTCACCTCAGACGTAGAGGTCCTCCTCCTGATCGATCGCCTTCACGTAGACCACCGCGGCGGACATGGACAACACCACCATCGCGAGCCCGACCGTGTAGGCCCGCGCGAAGTTGTTGTTGACGAAGGCGACCCGATAGGTGAGGATGCTGAGAAGCATCGTTCGCGTCCCGGGACCGCCGCCGGTCAGCGCGAACGGCTGGTCGAACTCGGCGATGTTCCAGGCGGTTCGAAGCGCCAGGATGACGATCGTCGGAATGGTGAGCCGGGGAACCACGACGTCGCGGAAGCGTCGGAGCCGTCCCGCGCCCGCCTGTGCCGCCGCCTCGTACTGCTCCGAGGGGATGCTCGAGAGCGCGGCCGCGTAGATGATCGCGGAGTAGGCGTAGTCGTGCCACGTCTGGGCGACGATCAACGAGACGAACGGCCACAGGCCCGTCGCCAGGAAGGACGGCCCCTCGATCCCGACGACCGTAAGCAGCTTGTGGACGAACCCGAAGTCGCTGTCCAGGAACCACATCCAGATGATACCGCCCGCGAGCGGCGCGGAGAAGTACGGGGACATGATCAACGCGCCGACCCAGTCCTTCGCGGCACTCCTGAGCTCGTTCAACAGGAGCGCGGCGACGAGTCCCATCCCGAGCTGGAGGAACGTGGTCCCGGCGACGAAGACGATCGTCCACCCGAACGCGAAGACGAAGAGGTCGTTCGTCACGAGCCACTGATAGTTCGCCAGGCCGACGAACTGCCCCGGCTCCCCGATACGGGTATTCGTGAACGTCATCGTGATACCGCGGATTATCGGGAAGTAGAACAGGCCGGTGAAGGCGATGAACGTCGGCAGGATGAAGAAGTATCCCGCCCAGTTTTCCTTGAGCCGATCCGTGATCGTCCGTTCGTTGAGCCCGTACTCCTCACGGATCGCCTCATCGGAGCGGGCTTCCTGTTGAGCCATGGTACAAGGTGGTGGAATGATTCCTGTAAAATAAATCTTTGTACATAGTTACCACGAGACACGTTCTCGATACCAAAAGCTATTCGTCGGACCGCACGACCGTTCGCCGGTTCCCGGACCCAGTCTCACGTTCGTGAGGCGGGTGGGAGGTGAGGGGCGGTCCCTACGAGGGAACCTCGCCCTGGTTCTGCTCCTCGAGGCGGGTGAGGACTCGGTCGCGAACGAGACTCGGCGTCTCCTCGGCGGTGTGCTGTCCGGCGATCGCCTCGCTGATCGTCTCGTTGATGTCGGTCCAGCGGATCGGGTCGCTGGGCCAGACGTCCCACGGGCCACCGGTGTTGGAGTACTGATCGCCGTACTCGTTCCAGTTCTCGATGGACTGCGCGAAGTTCTGTGGCAGTTCGTAGTTGTTCAAGACAGGATCGCGCATGGGAGCGAAGCCCGGGATGGACTCGTAGTGTTCGCCCCAGGCTGGGAGCACGAAGTCCTCGTCCTGGAAGAGGTACTGCGCGAGCGCCCAGGCGCCGTCCTGTTGGTCGCTGGAGACGTCGCTGAACATACAGTGTGCCTGCTCGAGACCCCAGACGTGTCCGCCGTGTTCGCCGGAGTGGCCGCTGAGGTCGTCGATGCCGATGGCGTCGCCGAAGTCCGGATCGAGGCTCGGGTTCGGAAGCAGCATGAAGTCGCCCTCGCCGTCGTGCCAGCCGATCTGGGCGTCCTCGGAGACGGAATACCACCGGTTCGCCGTCGGAGTCGCGTAGGTGAACGAGGCGACCTGGCCGCTGATCATCAGCGCCGGGATCTCCTCGTCGCCACGCTGTGCGGACTCGTCGCTGCTGAACTCGTCCGCGAGGTTCACGCAGGCTTTGATCATTCCGTCGGTCTTCTGGCGGTCCTCCTCCATGTCCTCGTTGTTGATGACTACGTCGGGGTCGTCTCCCGAACCGCGGATCCAGGGGTCGGTACCGCCCTCGTAGGCGGTCCGTGCATAGCCCCAGTAGGACTCGAGGTCGCCCGGAACGCCGGTCTCCTCGTAGGCGATGATGTCCTGTTCCTCGTCGATCGTCTGGAGGACGTCGTAGAACTGGCTCCAGGTCGCCAGGTCCTCGAAGGGATCCTCGACGCCCGCCTGCGAGAACGTCGCCGGACGGATGCCCAGATTGCTCGTGGTGTGACGGATCGCCCCGACCGACCACCAGTAGTCGCGGAAGTTCCCGACCTGCTGGCTGGCGCTCGTCAGGTCGTCCGGGAACGCGTCGCTCTCGTCCATGAAGGCGCCGTGATCGACGAGCCGGCCCTCCTGGAGGTACTGGATCCCGAGCCCGCCCGATTCGGCGAGCGCCGGAGCGTTACCGGCGGAGACCTGTGAGGTGAGCGTCTGCTGAATGTCACCGTAGGACGCCGTCTGGAGGTCGACCTCGTACCCCTCGTTCTTCGAGGCGAAGTCCTCCATCGAACTCTGGAAGTGCTGTTGGATGTCGGAGTTCTCCACGCCGTTGGCGGAGAGGAACGAAACGGAGACGGTGTCGCTGCCGCCGCCGTTGCCGTCTCCGTTCCCATCACCGTTGCCGCCGCCGTTTCCGTTGCCGCCACCGTTTCCGTTGCCGCCACCGTTTCCGTTGCCGCCGCCGTTTCCGTTGCCGCCGCCGTTTCCATTGCCGCTACAGCCCGCTAACGCACCCATCGCGCCGACGCTCGCTACGCCGGTAGTTAATTTCACGAAATCGCGGCGTGAGGCCCCGTCGGCCTCCGCACGCGTCTCCTCCATCTCCGTCTCGCCTCCACTGTCACTTCGTGACATGCGAAAGTCCCTTACACCGATACAGATAAATAATTATCCATAATTTTTAATGCGAGAGTGTTGGAAACAACTCACACGGCCGCGCGACACATATTTATTGGCCGAGACTCTCGGTAGCGTGTGACATCCGATGACCTCGTCGCCGGCGTTCGAACGGTGTGTGACGTCGTCCGTGGATCGCTCGGCCCGTTCGGGGCGAGCCGACTGCTGATCCAAAAGGAGGGAAACGTCACCGCAACGGCCTCCACTCGGGAGCTGCTCGAACGGTTGGACGTCGAGGACCCAGCGGTGACGCTCCTGGAGTCGACCGCGGAGGGGTTCGGCGATCGACACGGCGACGGCACGGGAACCGTCATCACGCTCGTCGGCGCCCTGTTGAGCGAGGCCGAGCGGCTCTCCGAGCTCGGCCTCCACCCGACCACGATCGAGCGGGGATATCGCGAGAGCCTGGAGACGGCGCTCGACGCGCTCGACCGCACGTCGAGACCGCTCTCGTCGGTCGGATCGACGGCGGTCGCGCGGACCGCCATGACCGGAACGCGCGACCCACAGGTCAGAGAGCGGGTGGCAGACCGGATCGCGGAGGCCGTCGAGACGATCGGACCGCGGGCGCGAACCGACCTGACCGTGTTCTCCCGGACCGGCGGCGCGGTCGCGGAGACCGATCTCGTCCGCGGCGTCGTGACCGATCGCGGCCCGATCCTCGATTCGATGCCGCGATCGGCCACCGACGGCATCGCGGTTCTGTCTGACTCCGTCGACGTCCCGCACATCGGAAGCATCGCCGGGCGGGTCAGCAAGCGCGTCGTTCTCGAGACGGACTCCTTCGAGGAGCGTCGGCGGATCGCCGACCGGGAGGCCGAGGAGTTCGCCGAGATCCTGGAGGCGGCCGTCGACGCCGGCTGCCGGGTGGTGATCACGGAGCGATCGGTCAACGAACGCGTCCAGTCCGCGCTCGCAGCACACGGAATCCTGGGAATCCAGCGCGTCGACGAGGACGTTCTCGCCCGAATCGCGCGCGCGACGGGCGCACGAGTCGTTCCGGCGCTCGCCGAGATCGACGAGCGAGCGCTCGGAACCGGGACCGTCGAGGTGCAACGAAAGGCGGGCCGGGACGTGACCGTCGTCTCCTCGTCCGCCGGCGATCCCGTTTATACGCTGTTTTCGCGCGCGCCGGACCCACGAAGCGTTACCGCGTTCGAGGATTCCCTCGAGGCGGCGGTCGCGGCGACCGCGGCGGTGGCCGAGGACGAGCGCGTGGTTCCGGGCGGCGGCGCCGCCGAGGCCACCGCGGCGCGGGCGGTCGAGGAGGCGGCCCGGTCGATCGACGACCGCCACCAGCTCCCGGCCGAGGCGTTCGGCCGTGCGCTGGTCTCCGTCCCGCGCGCGCTCGCCGCGACCGCGGGAGTCGACGCCGGCCGGGCGGTCATCCGGATGCGCGTCGCCCGGACGGAGGGTCGCGACGCGATCGGGGTCGACGCGCTCGCCGGCGAGGTGACGAACGTGCTCGGCGAGGACCCGATCGTCGAGCCGACCGCGCTCAAACGCGCGATCCTGTCGGCGGCCACCGACGCCGCCGTTCAGCTGATCCGGATCGACGAGCAGCTCCCGGCGAACGATCTCTCCGAGGAGGAGTTCGATCCCCCGGAGGAGGTCGACATGCCGGCGCCGGGGAGCTGATAGGCAGGCTCGACGAGCTGACGCAGCGATCGGGCGAACTGACGCAGCAACACGACGAACGAAACACGACTCCGGTTCGCTTCGCCGATCACTCGATCACTCGTTTTCGGGACGCGGCGTGTATCCCTGTAACTGGACGTTCGGGTACAACACCGCGTCGACGGTGAGCAGCCGCTCGGCGGCGGCCGCCGCCGTCTCGATGGCCTGTGAGAAGACGCGGCGCGGCTCGAGCACGCCCGCCTCGAGGGCGTCCATCGGCTCGCCCGTCGCCGGATCGACGCCCGCCGTCGAGCGTCCCTCGACCGCGTGGGCCGTTCGAAGCGCGGTCACGGCGTCGATCGGATCGTGGCCCGCGTTCCGGGCGAGGGCTCGCGGCAGCCGTTCGAGCGCGTCCGCGAACCCCGAGAGCGCGAGTTGCTCGTGACCCGTCGTCGATCGCGCGGTCGCGTCGACCGCCGTCGCCACCGCCATGGCCGAGGCGCCCGCGCCGGGAAGGACCTGCCCGTCGATCGCCGCGGTTCCCGCGGTCTCGAGCGCGTCCTCGAGCGCCTCCTCGCGTCGGGCCGTCTCCGCGGCCGTGGCGCCGCCCGTGGTCAGCGTACAGACGGCGCCCGGACAGTCCTCGAAGACGGTCCAGACCGACCCGTCCACCTCGCGCTGGGTGACTCGACCCGCCCGTCCGAGCCGCTCCTCGCTCAGATCGGCGACGTCGGAGACCGCCGTTCCGCCGGTCGCGCGGGCGAGGCGGTAGACGTCCTCCTTCGGATAGGTCGCCTTGTCGACGACCGCGATGCCCGCCCGCTCGAGCGCACGCGCGATCGGCTCCTCGAGCGCCTCCTGACAGACCAACACGTCGACGCCCGCGGATCGGAGATCCGTCGCCATCGACTCCAGGTAGGCGGCGAGTTCGGAGGTGTATCGGTCCGCGCCCTCCGCCGTGGACAGCGTGACGTCGTCGATCACCGACGCGGTCTCCTCGGGATCGATCTCCGCATCGAGGATGGCGACGGTCGCGTCCTCGATCGGCCCCTCCAGGTCCCGCCCGGTCGGATCCGCGTCCGCCGGCCGCGAGAGGACGAGCCCGTCGTGGATCCCGGCCTCGACGCCCCGGCTGGCGAGCACCTTCGCGTCGTCGGTGTTGATCCACCGATCCTCGGTGGCCGCGGCGAGACGGTCGATCGCGGTCGCGACGTGGCCGGCGAGCCGCTCGCGAACCGCCGGATCGAGCGCGGTGGTCATCGTCGTGGCGGCCACGTCGGCGATCGTTTCGTGATCGTCGGGTTCGACCGGACGGGCGAGCTCGTCGAGCACCTCGCCGGCCCGCGAGCGCGCGATCGCGTGCCCGATGACGACGCTGCTCGGCGCGACGCCCTGCTCTATGAGTTCGACGCCCTCGTCCACGAGCGCGCCGGCCAACAGCACGGCCGTGGTGGTTCCGTCGTGGAGCCCGCCGTGCATGTCGGCGACCGAATCGACGAACAGCGCGGCGATCGGATGGGTGAATCCGCCGCCGCGTTCGATGGCCTCGAGCAGGCGTCCGGCGTCGTCGATCCGCAGCGTCTCGGGACGGTTCTGGAGGTCCTCCGTGTGGACGAGCTTCTCCATGCCACGAGGCCCGTACGTCGACTCGACGAGCCCGACCGTCGCGTCGACGGCCCGGAGAACGTAGCGACGCGCGTCCTCGTCTTGAAGCGTCCACTCGCTGCGATCGCGTCCCGACAGGCGTGCGCCATCCGTGTGCTCGACGGCCATGGGAGTTCCTCACGCGGCGGCGCGGTTAAATGTTCGTCGCCCGGGGCGGCGTCGCCGATCGATCACTCGTGGGCCGCGTCCCACTCCTCCGGCTTCCGGACGTTGCCGCAGACGGTACACTCGATGCGTCCCATCGTGTCCATCGCGGTGTCGAGGCTGCCGCAGTTCCCGCAGCGATAGCCCCAGCGGTCCTCGCCGCGATCGCTCACGTAGACCGCGTAGAACGGCCCCTCGCTGCCCCGCTCGCGTTCGGTCCGGTCGACGTAGACCCGATCGCCGTCCGACGACGTCACGACCTCGCGTTCCATGCACGGAGGTAGTTCGGAACGATATAAAAACGATGGCGTGTCGACTCGCGGGAGGTCTCCCGCGACGCGGGCGATCTGATTCGTTCACCTCACGTCCGGAAGGACTCCCCGCAGCCGCACTCGGAGACCACGTTCGGGTTCTCGACGTGGAAGCCGGCGGCCTGGAGGCCGCTCTCGTAATCGAGCGTGCTGCCGCCGATGTAGTTCTCGCTTGCTGGATCGACGAACACGCGCAGGCCGTGGCGCTCGACGATCAGGTCGTCGTCCTCCGGTTCGGTGTCAAAGCGCATCCCGTAGGAGAGGCCCGCACAGCCGCCCTGCTGGACGAACAGCCGGAGGCCGCCCTCCTCTACGTCCATTCCCTCCGAACGCATCAACGAGATCGCCTCCTCGGCGGCGCTCGGCGTCACCTCGATCGTCGATCCCGGGTCGGTTTCGGCGTCCGCCGCGTCGGTGCTCATGCGAAGGTGTTCGCGTTCGACGATAAAAACCCTGGCGACGACCGTCGTGACGTTGACGCCGGTCGTGGTAACGTGACGCCAACCGTCGCGACTCTCGACTCGCCTCCCGTCAGTTTATATGCGGAGGCGCACTCGATCGATGCAAATGGCAATCGATCCGAACTTCGAGACCAACATGGAGGACGTGGGCGAGGAACACGGCGTGACGGTGTGGGGCCCGACCGAGCCTCCAGAGGAGCTCGGCGTCCGCGGCACCCACGTCGCGGTCGATTTCGACATCTGTCTCGCCGACGGCGCCTGTCTGGAGGACTGTCCCGTCGACGTCTTCGAGTGGGTCGACACGCCCGGCCACCCCGAAAGCGAGCGGAAGGCCAACCCGACAGACGAGGACCAGTGTATCGACTGCATGCTGTGTGTCGACGTCTGTCCGGTCGACGCGATCGACGTCGATCCCGGCCGCGAGAACCGCGTATAGGGCCGACTCGACGCTGTGGGGTCCGGACGAGCGGCCTACAGCGCGGCGTCGAACGCCCGCTGCAGGTCCGCCTTCATGTCGTCGACGTGCTCGATGCCCACGGAAACGCGGATGAGCCCGTCCGAGAGCCCGGCGGCGAGCCGCTCCTCGCGCGGGATCGCGGCGTGGGTCATCGCTGCGGGCTGTTCGATCAGGCTCTCGACGCCGCCGAGCGACTCCGCGAGCGTGAACACCTCCGTCTCGGAGACGACCGTCGAGCCCTGCTCGAGAGTCCCGTCCAGCTCGAAGGAGAGCATCCCGCCGAAGTCGTCCATCTGCTCGCTCGCGAGCTCGTGTTGGGGGTGGCTCTCGAGGCCCGGGTAGTAGACCCGATCGACCGCCTCGTGCGCTTCGAGCCAGCGGGCCAGCTCGCGGGCGTTCTCACAGTGGCGATCCATCCGGACCGGCAGGGTCTTGGTCCCCCGGAGGACGAGGAAGCTGTCGAACGGCCCCGGCGTCGCACCCACCGAGTTCTGGTAGAAGCCGAGCCGCTCGTCGAGCCCGTCGCCGTCGACGACGAGCGCGCCGCCGATCGTATCGGAGTGGCCACCGAGGTACTTCGTCAGCGACTGGCAGACGACGTCGGCGCCGAGTTCCAGGGGACGCTGTAGATACGGCGTCGCGAAGGTGTTGTCGACCGCACACAGCGCCTCGCCCTCGTGGGCGATGGCCGACAGCGCCTCGATGTCGTTGACGTTCATGAGCGGGTTCGTCGGCGTCTCGACCCAGACGAGCTCCGTCTCCGGACGCATGGCCTCGGCGACGGCCTCGTGGTCGGTCGTGTCCACGAATGTGGTCTCGACGTCGTACCCCTCGAAGACCTGCGTGAGAATGCGGTGGGTGCCGCCGTAGACGTCGTCGCCGGCGACGACGTGGTCGCCGGATTCGAGCAGGTTGAGGACCGTGTTTATCGCGGCCATCCCCGAGGCGAAACACCGGGCGTGGGTCCCCGACTCGAGGTCGGCGAGGTTCGCCTCCAGGTCCGTCCGGGTCGGGTTGGCCGTCCGGGAGTACTCGTAGCCGCGGTGTTCGCCCGGCGCGTCCTGCTCGTAGGTGGTGTTGGCGTGGATCGGCGTCATCAACGCGCCGGTCTCCGGATCCGGCTCCTGGCCGGCGTGGATCGCCCGGGTCTCGAACCGGAACGTCCCGGACGCGTCCACGCTCCGGTCGTCCTCGTCGTCTCGGTCGGGGTCGTCGCTCATACGGGTCGATGGACGGGCGGGCGTGTGACTCTTGCCCTTCGGTCCAACGCCGGAAGCTTCCCCGCGTCCGCCGACATGCTGTCCACGTTCGCCGACGTCCGTCCGCCGTGGGGCCTCACTCCACGATATCTGACCCGCCGGGGGGCAGAAACTCCTGGATCAGGTCCGCGCTCGCGACCTTTCGGACGAACGACTGGTCGCCAAAGCGCTGCTTGAACTCGCGGTAGACCATCATCGCGGCGTCGTTTTGGGCGTACATTCCGGGCTCCAGCTCGATGCTCGTGGCCACCCGATCGCGGATCGCGGCGGGTGGGCCGCCGATCACCCGCGTGACGGGTTCACACTGGACCCCGACGGCGACGCGGCAGGGAACGTCCTCGAAGTAGGTCCGGTCGCCGCGGATCGCGAACCCGCCCTTCTCGAGGTACTCGCCGCTTTCGGGCGTCTTCGAGACCTGATCCGGTTCGACCATGTAGGCGTCGCCGGCGCCGCGACCGTCCTTCCAGTCCGACGAGTAGGAGACGGCGAACTGCGCGGCCTGCTCCACGCTCGCGTCCGGAAACTCGACCGCCTCCGACGGTTCGGAGGGGCCCGTGGCCTTCAACACCGTGACCGGGCCGCCGTGGGCCTGCGTGTGGAGGAAGCGGTCGTGGCGGTCCATGTACTTCTTGACGATCTCCTCGTTTTGGTCCGCGTTCCGTCCGCCGATCACGAGGTAGCCGTCGCTCGTCCGGAACCAGCGGAACCGCTCGTACCAGTCGTCGGTCGTTCGAAGCGGGATCGACGATCGGGCGAGCCAGTCGATCTCGGGCTCCGATTCGTCTCCGTCATCCTCGTCCGCGTTCGGGCCCTCCTCGCCGGGGGCGCCGTCCGCCGCCTCCCACTCGTCCCGGCGCTCGCGGACGGCCTCGAGTTCCTCGCGCGTCGACTCGATCGCCTCCCTGGCGCCCGCCTTCTTCCCCTCGATCCGTTTGGCCTCCTGATAGAGCCGGTCGGCGTTCACCTCGACGCCGGAGGTGGCGTCGAGCTCCACGGTCGTCTCGTCGATCCGAACCGTGACGGTCCCCTCGCTCCCGTCGACGTCCTCGACCGCCTCGGCCGCCTCGATCCCGCGTTCGGCGCCCTCCTCGAGCGTCTCGGCGATCGCGTCCCACCCGACGCCCTCCTCGCGGGCCGACCGCACCGTCGAGAGCACCTCGTCCACGAGGTCGTAGTTGGCATAGAGGAGTTCGGCGCGCTCGCGGGTGGCCTCGGCCTGCTCCTCGAAGTCGGCGATCGCGTTCTCCTGCTGTTCGATGATGCGTTTTTGTTTGGCGATCTCCGCCTCGAAGTCGGGCTTTTCGGGCGCTCCGGCGCCGGTTCCGGAGCCGGATCCCTCGACCGACTCCCCGTCGCCGTCGCGATCGAAGCGGTGGAAGTACTCGTCGAGGGCCGCGTTGAAGGAGTCGAACCCCTCGCTCGCGAGCCCCTCGTGCTCCTCGAGCGGGAACGGGGTCACGTCGACGACGCGGCCGTCCTCCTCGTAGACCCGCGGATCGACCGCCCCGGAGCGGAGCTGCTCTGCGATCCGGTCGATCGCGTCGTGGAGGGCGCGGTACTCGTCCTCGCCCGCCTCCCCGATCCCGAGGGTCTTCTCGACGCCCGCACGCGAACAGACCTCCTCGGCGTAGAGCCCGCCGAGGTTCAACTGCGTGGCCAGGGTCCGAACGACGTCCGTATCGGAGTCGTTCATGTGGCGTGCGAACGCGTCGAAGGAGACCTCGAGGGGGTTGAGCCGCGAGGCGGGATACTCGTACTGGGCGCCCGGCGCGACCGTTCGGGACTTCAATCGGACCGTCGAGAGCGCCTGGACGACCTCGCCGGTCTCGTCGAGCACGGCGACGTTCCCCTGCCCGAACAGCTCGGCGACGATCCGGGTGTCCTCGTCGCCCCGCTCGAACTCGAAGGTGAGGATCCGATCGAACTCGTACTGCTCGACCCCCGCGAAGTCGGCCCCGGACAGCCGGTTTCGGAGCATCTTCGCGAAGTTCGGGGGCCGACCCGGCGCGTCCGGGACGTGCGCCGCGTCCGCGACGTGGGCGCGCTTGCACTCGTCGACCTCGATCAGCAGCTCGACGCGCCCGTGATCGAAGTCCCGGAGCTTGAGCCGCAGCAGGCTCTCGGGATAGAGGTACGCCTTGTCGACCTTCGCGCCCGTGTATCGTCCGAGCTCGGTGACGAGCGCGCGCAGGTCGATGCTCGACAGTTCCCGTTTCGGTTCCATGGCTGAAGAACACGCGGCGGCCGAAAAGGCGTGTCGTTCCGGGGCCTCCCGCTCTCGGTTCGAATCAGTCGAACTGCGTGGCGAGGTCCGTCGTCGAGACCATCCCGACGTAGTCGCCGTCGCCGTCGACCACGGGGAGGTGTTTGATCCCGAAGTTCGTCATCATCGCGGCCGCCTGGGTCAGCTCCTCGGCCGTCGTGATCCGCTCTACCGGGGCGGTCATCGCCTCGCCCACGGTCACCTCGTCGGGATCGGAACCGTCCGCGACCGCCTCGACCACGTCCGTCGTGGTGACGATGCCGGCCGAGACGCCGGGAACGAACAGCGCGTTGATGTCGCTATCGCGCATTCGCGTTGCCGCCTCCCGGAGGGTCGCATGCTCTGGAATCGTCTCCAGCGGCGTCGACATCACGTCGGCGACGAGTATCGGGTCGGTGGTTGCCATGGCGGGACCAACGGGCGGGTCGGGTTTCCGTGTTTCCCTCCGATCGAACGTGTGATGCGTACAGATCGTCCGACGTGCGTCACAGCCGCTTCGAGACGTACGGTCCGTCCTGGTGGTATCCGAGCTTCCGGCGGTAGTACTGGCGGGCGCCGATCCCCGAGATGATCGCCAGCTTCCGGAATCCGGCGTCCCGCGCGTGCTCCTCGGCGCGTTCGATCAGCCGGCGTCCGTATCCGCGGTGTTGCCAGCCGTCCCCTGCGTCTCCGGCGGCTTCGCCGATCGCCGCCTCGCTGCCGTAGACGTGAAGCTCCCGGACGATCGCCGCGTCCTCGAGCTCCCGGCGGACGACGTCGGTCTCCGTGCCCGGCGTGCCGGGCTGGCCCGCAGCGTAGGAGGGGAACCGGAGCCTGCAGAACCCGACGAGAAGGTCGCGGACCGGATCCTCGAACGAGATGAACTGTTCGGTGCCGCCGGCGACCTCGTACTCCGTGACCGACAGCTCGATCGCGTCCGGATCGGGATCGGCGTCGTTCATGCCGACCTCCCGGGAGCGGATGTCCCGTATCTCGATGCCGCGCTCCTCGGCGCGCTGTTCGGCGAGCTGTCGGAGGTTGGACTTCCAGACGCCGGCGTCGATGAAGTCCGCGGGGATGTCGCGCTGGACGCGCTGGAGGCGGGTGTACTCGGGGATCTCGCCCATGACCTCGGCGATCAGGTCGGCGGCCGTCTCGTTGTCGAGCGGCTCGTACTCGTCGTTGTGCCAGCTGTCGTAGACGCGCGTCCCGCGGACGACGAGCGTCGGATAGATCTTCAGGTAGTCGGGGCGCCACTCCGGGCTGTCGAAGAGCTGTCTGAAGTCCTCGAGACACATCTCGCGGGTCATCCCGGGCTGGCCGGGCATCATGTGGAAGCCGACCTTGAAGCCCGCATCGCGAAGCCGTCGGTTGGCGTCCCGCGAGGCCTGGTTGCCGTGTCCCCGGTGCATCTCGCGGTTGATCCGCTCGTAGGTCGTCTGCACGCCGACCTCGACCTTCGTTCCGCCGAGATCGAGCATCCGATCGATCTGTTCGGGGTCACACCAGTCGGGCTTCGTCTCGAAGGTCGTCCCGATGTTTCTGATCTCGTTCGTCTCGTTTTCGGCGATGACGTCCTCGAGGTATCTGAACTCGTACTCGTCGGGGTCCTGGGCGAACGACTCGCCCTCCGCGGGGTCGGGATCGGACTCGAGGTCGTAGTCGTTCATCGCCTCCAGGGCCCGCCTTACGAACCACTCCTGGTAGTCGTGTGAGCGGGCCGTCATCGTGCCGCCCATCAGGATGAGCTCCACCTTGTCGACCGGGTGGCCGATCTGGCGGAGCTGTTCGAGCCGCAGGGTGACCTGTCCGTAGGGGTCGTAGTCGTTCTGTTTGCCACGCGCCGCCGCCGGCTCGTGGCCGGTGTACGACTGCGCGGAGGAGAACTCCGAGGCGGGCCCGCCGGGACAGTAGAGACACTTCCCGTGGGGACACAGCTTCGGCGAGGTCATGATCGCGACCGGCGAGACGCCGGAGGCGGTCCGGACCGGCTTGCGACGGACCACCTCCATGACCTCCTCGCGGCGGTCCTCGGGCGCGTACTCGAGGATGTCCGTGTTCTTCGGAACCTTCGGCGAGGAGACCGACCCGCAGACGTCGAGTTTCGCGGACTCGAGATCCTCGCGGCCGATCTCGCCCTCGAGGATCCGGTCTACGAGCTCCCGGCAGGCGGCGGCGAACGCCTCCGAGTTCGCCCCCTCGCCGGATGCGTCGGTACTCATGGTGCGTGGATCGTCGCGTTTCGAGGATAAGGGTGTCGTTCCGGGGGATCGACCGAACGCGAGTCGTTTCTCGGCGGATCGACCCGGACGGAACGGGCCGGAACCGGTCCGGTCCGATCCGGGTTGACCGTACCGCTCTCCGCGCGGACCGCGGCCTACGCCTGATCCGCGATCGCGGCGATCACGGCGTTTTCGACGGCGTCACGCGCGCCAGAGAGGAACTCGAGTTTCCCCTCGCGGACGCTCGCCGTCGCGACGTCGGCCTGGGGAGCGATCTCGTCGGCCGCGGCCGCGACCTCGCGAATCGCGAGATCGAACGTCGAGCGCACGTACAGCTCGTCGGTTCCGATGCCGAGCGTGACCGTCCGACCGTCCCTGACCCGGCGGTGGAGCTCCTCGACCAAAAGCGCTTCCGGCGGGAAGTCGTATCGATGGCTGTAGGCGTCCGTGTCGAGGACGGCGAACTCGATCCCGTCCACGTCCTCGGTTCGTAGGTTGGCGCGGGCGGTTTCGACCTCGATCTCCAGCTTCTCGCGGAACTGCTCTGCGACGTGGGCCGCGAGATCGCCGCCGTCCTCGAAGAGGAGGTCGGTGACGAGTTCACGTTTGTCCTCGTAGGACTGGTAGTACGCCTCGAGCTCGATGGCCTCCCGCAGCTCCGTCACTCGCTCCGCGTCGTAGCCCGCCGTCCGGGCGAGTTCGACGTAGACGCCCGGGGTTTCCTCCCAGTAGCTGACCGCCGGGAGGTGCGTGAGGTCCCCGCGGACCTCGTCGTTGACCGTCGCCGCGAGCGAGGAGACGAGCGCGCCCGTCGAGAGCGTCCCGTCGACGTCCGCGAGCTCCGGCGAGACGAGCGTGTCCGCGGACTCGCGCGTCTCGGGATCGGCGACGGCGGCGTCGATCACGACGGAGGTGGCGTCATAGACGTCGAGCAGCCCGATCCCGTCGGCCGACTCGACGGTCGAGCCGGTGCCGACGAGCAGGAACAGCGGCAGCTTCTCGTCGTGGCGGTCCCGGTCCTGCAGCATGCGCGTGACGTCGTTCGTCGCGGCGTCCATCCCGTAGACCGACCCCTCGAGCGGTCGGCGGGTGAAGTAGTGGTAGACCGCGTCGCGTTTCGAGTGCTCCTCGCGGATGAGCGGAAGCGCCGCGCGCTCGATCGCGGCGCCGGCGACGTATCCGTCCGCACTCGCGGGGTGTCGAACGACGATCGGCCGCGATTCGATGACGGCACGCCGGATCGCCTCCGCGGCGTCGAGCAAGGGTTCGGAGAGCGCCTCGACGGTGGCGTCGTCCCCGAGCGCGTCGAGCGTATCCGGGCGTGCACGCTCCGTGATGGCGTTCGCGAGACGACGTTCGACCGTCTCCGCAGCCTCGTCCTCGAGGATCGCGAGCGCCTCGGTCTCGATCTGGATCTCCTCGCGACGGCGCTCGACGTCGCCGTGAATGCGGACGACGTCACCGAGCTCGACGGCGGGGTACGCGCGCACACCGGGCTCGACGAAGGCGGCGACGTCGACGACGCCGGTCTCGTCGCGGACCTCGAAGACGGTCGGTCCGCCGGTCTGTTGGACGCCAACGACCTCGCCCTCGATCTGAACCGACTCATCGATACGGTCATCGAGAGTCCCGATCTCGACGCGCTCGCGCTCGTCCTCGATCGGTTCCGAACCCGCGTCGTCGCTCGCGGAAGCGTCCACATCGGTATCGGTATCAGTATCGGTATCGGTCACTGTAGCGTCCGTGCCGGCCTCGACGGCCTCCTCCGCGGCATCGGACGCGTCAGCGTCCGTATCGGGTTCGACGGCGGCGGTCGTCGAACCGTCGGTCGTCGGTTCCGCTCGCGCGGCCGGGGCGGTCTCCGATTCGACCTCCTCGGCGGCGTTCCCTTCGGCCGCGGACCCCGCGTCGGGGCCGCGACCGGAGTTACCGTTTCCCGACTCGTCCCCGCCCGCGTCGTCCGCCGTCGCCTCCACGGAGGCGTCTTCGTCCGCTTGCCCGTCGTCCTCGTCCGCCTCCGACTCGGGGAGCCGGGACGTCTCGCCCTCCTGGATGAGGGTGCCGCGGAACTCCCGGTCGGACTGGCGGATCGACCAGCCGAGGTCGACGTTGCCGTTGTCCCGGACGTTCTTGACCCGGACGAACACCGAGTCTCCGGGTTCCCACGACAGCGACTCGAGGCGGCGGTCGAGTTCCGATCGGTGCAACAGGCCGGTCACGCCGGGCGCGAGGTCCACGAAGACGCCGAAGTCGGCGTAGCCGTCGACCGTGCCGCGGTAGAACCGGTTCGAGACGAGCTGATGCGGGTCGTCCCCGCGGAAGTCGAACACGACGTCCTCCTGGTGCGACTCACAGATGTGGCCGTCCACGGAGGCGCCACAGATGATGCAGGCTCCCATTTGTTCCCACACAACCCCTCCCGCCTAAAACGGTTGTCGAAAGCACGCCGGGACGAACGCGATCGCCGCTCGTCCCCGTCGCGTGTCGCCACCCACCGTCCAAATGCTGATCCGACATACCCCGACGATCGGGGGACGAACCGGCGAAACGACCAAGGCGATCGCCGACCGACGACGGACGTTCCATGTCCATCCTTCACACGGAGGCCGTCGACCGGATCCTCAAGTTGACGGCCCCCGAGTCCGACGCGGTCCGCGAGGAGATGGAGGCTCGTGCCGATCGCGAGAGGTTCCCGACCGTCGGTCCGGAGGTCGGCGCGTTCCTCCGGCTCTGCGTTCGAATGCGGGGGGTGTCCTCGGCCATCGAGTTCGGATCCGGCTTCGGCTACTCGGCCTATTGGATGGCCCCCGCGATCGGGTCCGACGGTCGGATCGTTCTCACGGAGTTCGACGCGGACGAACTCGAGCAGGCCCGCGACTACTTCGAGCGCGGCGGCCTCGAAGACCGGGCGACCTTCGAGCACGGGGACGCGCTCGAGATCGTGGAGCGGTACGACGGCCCCTTCGATCTGGTCCTGCTCGACCACGAAACCAGCAGATACGTCGAGGGGTTCGAGGCGGTTCGGGGAAAGCTCTCGGAGAACGCCGTCGTGATCGCCGACAACGTCCTCCACACGGGGGCCGTTCGACCGGACGATCTGGTCGACGCCCTCGAGGGGGAAAGTCGGGTCTCGGAGTCGGAACGTTCGACGTCGAAACACCCCTCGCTCGAGGGCGCGGTCGCGTACCTCGAGCACGTTCGCTCGGATCCCGACTTCGAGACCGCGGTCGTGCCGCTCGGCGACGGGCTCGTCGTTTCGGTTCGGCTCTAGAACACGATCCGCAGGGACGCGAGCGCGCGGTACCCCACCCAGAAGCCGATCAGCGCCGGCGGGATGGAGGCGAGCACGGCTCGAACCCACGAGAACCCGTGGACGGTCCGAAATCCGACGACGAGAAGCGCGGTGGCGTAGATCGCACACGCGATCCGCACCGCCGGGATCGGCGGCCCGGCCAGCGCGAACGGTGCCGAGGCGTACGCGATCGTCTGGACGGTCTCGCTCACGCCGCCGCGATCGCCGAACCCGATCCCCCCCGACTCCGTCCGCCGGAGGCTCGCGAGGATCACGGAAAGGACCGCCGTAACCGCCGTCAGATGCAATCCGACGGGCGCGCCGAGGACGGCGACGATGAGCAGCGTGACCGCCGCGGAGGCGAGATTCGATCCCGCGATCGAGGGGATGACGGCCGGGTCGGCGACCATCCAACCGCCCGTGAACGCCGCCGCGACGACGATCGCGAAGGTCAATCCGGGCGCCTGATCGCCGGGGCTCACCCCGTGTCGGAAGAACCGCGCGGGCCGAACGAGCACCTCCACCCACGCGCGAGCGAGCCCGCGCGGCCCCCGGTCGCGTCCGCCCTCGGGGTTTTCGATCCACGTCGTCACGCCCGGCAGTCGGAGGGTCGCACGTAGAACGATTGCGGTTCGAGTCCGTATCGATCACCGGCTGTGCCCGGATTCGTCAACGACACCGGGACTCATTCGTCAACGACACCGGGAACAACCGGCTACGCCGACGTCTATTCGTCGCTGGGGCCATCGCCGCCGTTCGCCGCCTCGGATGCCCCGCTCGATCCGTTTCCGGCGTCGGCCGGACCGCCCTCGCCGCCGCCGGGCGTGAGATCGCGGATGGTCTCGCCGAGCCCGCCGTCACCGGGGGAGAACGATCGGATCGCGTCGTGGATGTCGCCCACGAAGTCGGGAACCGCCGACGGGAGATCCGAGGGCGGTCCCGCGAGCGCGACCGCGTCTGCGAGGCCGTTCGTCCACGTCGCGGCGAACTCGTTCGTCAACGCTACCAGCAGGGTCGGATCGGTTTCGAACATTGCACTCGACCATGTGTCCGGAGGGGTAATGAGGGGTCGAGTTTCTCAACCCGGATTTAGCCGAATATACGCTATGTGGGGCGTAACACGACGTTTTAAATCCGGCTTAACCGTCAGGTCCACCGGTCGAGCCCGGTCTGGACCAACGTGTCCTCGATCCGTTCGAAGCCGCGTTCGACCTCATCGGGATCGACCTCCCACCGCTCCGTGACGTACCGTCGCGCGGCCTCGACGTCGGGGTCGATGTCGACGTCGATCGCGTAGTCCTCGTCGACGGGTGGATCGAGGAACAGCTCCCGGAGGGCCGCCGCGTTCGACATCGTCTCGCCGCGCGCCCCGAGGACGCCCCACAGATCGCCGTGCTCCTCGATCTCCGAGACCGCCGTCTTCGGCCCGATCCCGGAGATCCCGTCGTTGAAGTCGGTCCCACAGAGCAGCGCGACGTCGACGAGCTGTTCGCGCGTGAGCCCGAGCTCCCCGAGCGTCGCCTCCAGCTCCATCAGTTCGGGGTTCCCCTTGCTCGTCAACTGTCGCAGGGTCGCCGGCGCCCCGAAGAGCAGCGTGTCGTAGTCCTCGCTGCCCGCGTAGTCGACGTCGCCGACCGCGTTCATGTGCGCACACTGTGCCTCCCCCTCCGCCGGAGCCTCGACGATCGGCACGTCCAGCCGTTCGAGGAGCCCACGCGTCGTCTCCTGGATGACGTCGGTGAGCCGCTGTGTCCGTGCCTCCAGGCGTGCGGCCTCGACCGCGTCGCCGCGTTCTTCGGCCGCCTCCCGTCGCTTCTCGGCCGCCTCGCGCTTCTCGCGGCGGTCCGCGATCTCCGCGTCCTTGAACTCGGTCACCTCGCCGTCGAAGACGAAGACCGGGACCAGATCGTGTTCGAAGAACTTCGGGAGCCCCTGGACGATCCCGATCAGGTTCGCGACCTCCGTCCCGTCCCCGGTCGTGTACACCTCGTCGCGGGTCCACTTGACGGTCGTCGTCAGGTATCGGTACAGCCAGTTGTGCGCGTCCACGGCGACGACGCTGCCCTCGATCTCCGCGAACTCGATCTCGCGGATCGACGCCAGCGAACGCAGGTCGGCGTTACCCATCGACCGGAGGGAATCGCCGCGACGCCTTAAACCTCGGAGACGAGAGCCGGCGGATCGGTCCCGACGCGTGCCTCGAGAAACGACGCCTCGGGATCGCCCCGCTGCCGGTCGCGATAGACGTCCAGCCCCGACCGGTAGGTCTCCGGATCGCGATCGGCGGGCTCGGTCGTCGGTCGCTCCAGGACGAGTTCCGCGACGCCGGTCTCCCGTCCGGTGAACGCGAACCCCACCTTGTAGAGCGCCTCGTAGGCGAACGGGTTGTTCACCCCGATCCGGAGCCGCTCGTAGCCTCTATCGCATGCGCGATCGACGAGGAACGCGACGAGACGAGGTGCGTGTCCCTCGCCGCGGCGCGCCGCGTGGACCGAGACGTATCGGATCCAAAGCGTCCCCGGCTCCGTCCGATCGGCGTTGAACGCGACCGCGGCGATCACGTCCTCGGCCAGTTCGGCGGACTCGCCCGACTTCCCCTCCTCGTCCTCGTCCCGACGCGGGGCGGGGTCGGGAAGCGACGGGTCCGGCTCCCAGCCGGGAGCGACGGATCCCGGATCAGCCGCGCGCAACACGGCCACGCCGGCGTTCCCGGTCGCGAATTTGCCCGCGTAGCTGAACGCCCGGTAGTCGAGCCGGAGCGCGGGCTCGTCCTCGGGCCAGCCGAGCAGCTCGTGGTCCATCGAGTCGGGGTTCGAGCGGGTCGGCCTTGAGCGTGATCGTCGCGAATCCCGGATCCGCACCGAGTGCAGCCCGCTCGCCCCGAGGTCAGCCTTCGGCGGGACGTCCGCGTTGATCGTGGGCGGGACGTGCCCGTAGCGCCGCCGGGGAGGCGTTGACCACCACTCGTGCCGGATCATCCTCGCCGCTCGAGACGTCCGAATCGTTCGAGGAGGCCGAGTCGCTCGAGGCGTTCTCGACCGCGCCGGCCTCGTCGATCACGTACCGCTGGCCCACCATCGGATCGAGGAGCGCGTCCACGGGCGCGTAGTCGTCCCGCAACACCGGAGCGTCTCCGACGTCCTCCTCGCGGCGGTAGTTCCCGATCTCCGAGGAGAGGTCGATCCCGATGTCACGGCGGGCGTTTCGATCGCGGAGGGTCTCCTCCGTGACGACCGTCTCGTTCTTCGTTGCGATCATCTCGACGTTCTGGATGACGGTTCCTCCGGCGGTCGGGAACGAATACACGTGCGGGTAGACCGCGTCCATCGTGGCGTACTCGGCGCGATAGAACTTCGAGGCCGGGCCGCTCGGGGCGGAGATGACGTTGGCGAAGACCATCCCGTCCTCGCTCAGGCGGTCGTCGGCCAGCTCCATGAACTCGACCGTGGTGAGCTGGAAGGGCACCTTGTCCTTCTTGTAGGCGTCGAGGACGATCAGGTCGTAGGTCTCGTTCGACTCCCGGAGGAACCGTCGACCGTCGTCGTTGTGGATCCGCAGCTGGTCGGACTCCTCGACCGCGAAGTATCGCTTCGAGACGTCGATCACCTCCGGGTCGATCTCGACGACGTCGACCGTGGCGTCGTACTCCTCCGCGAACCGCTTTGGCCCGGTGAACCCGCCGCCGCCGACGAAGAGAACCCGGTCGATGTCGTCGGGGTCCTCGGCGAAGAGGTACGGCAGGTGGAAATAGCGGGTGTACTCGAAGACGTGTCGGGTCGGATCCGAGCGGTCCATCGCGCTGTGGCGTTGCCCGTCGAGATACAGCGTTCGAGTGTCACCGCTGTCTATGACCTCGAGTTGCTGATAGGGGGTCTGCGTCTGGTAGACGATCTCGCCCTCCGGAGCCACGCCGGCCGCGCCGGTCGATACGGCGGCGACGAGGAGAACGAACGCGCCGCCGATGGCGACGATCGACTCACGTGAGGGCGACGGCAGAACCAGCGTCGCGGCGGTCGCGACGAGGAGCACCCCGAATACGAACCCGATGGCGTCGACGCCGAGGGTGGGGACGAGCAGGTAGGTCGTCCCGAACGCCCCGACGATGCTGCCGATCGTTCCCACCGCGTAGACGTGGCCCGAGGCCTCGCCGAGGCCCCCCTTGCGCGACAGCTCGGCCCCGTAGGGGCTGATGAACCCGAGCAGGTAGGTCGGGGGACCGAACAGCAGGACGACGGCGGGCAGCGAGGCGACACGGCTCGGCAGCGGGAACGCCACCGTCGAGCGCAACAGGAGGTCGCCGGCGAAGACGAGGAGGGCGACCCAGACGGCGGTCCACACCAGGAGTCGCGCCAACCGCGCCGGCTCCGCACGCCGGGAGGCGAGCTTCCCGCCGCGGAGGTACCCGGCGCTCAACGCGGCGAGAAACACCCCGATGATGGTCCCCCACGTGTAGATGCTGCTGCCGAACTGCGGCGCCACGATCCGTCCGGCGAGGATCTCGAGGCCCATGCTCGCGACGCCCGAGACGAAGACGGCCAGCTCGGCCCGGCTCACGCGTCGATCGGTGACTCCGTCGGGGACGCCCATCGTGGATCGATCGGTCGCGATACGTGTTAAGGCTTCGCGCCTAACCGCTTTGAAACGCTGGCGCCGGGACGGAACGACGGCGCCCGGACGGCGCCCGGACGGCGTCCGAACACTCGCCCCGACGGTATCCCCCCATCCGGAACGCCTTTTTCGGCGCGTCCCCCAGCGGCGGTATGAACGACCCCGAGAACCGGCCGGTGGCCGTCCGCGAGGTCTCCGAGCTGTCGCCCGACGAGCGGCGGGCGTTCTTCGAGCGCGACGCCGGCGTCGAGGCGGTCCGCGAGGACGTCCGCGAGATCGTCTCGCGTGTGCGAGCGGAGGGCGACGTCGCACTTCGCGAGTTCGCCGAGGAGTTCGACGACGTCGCGGTCGGGAACGTCGACGTCACCGACCAGGCGGCGCGCGCCCACGACGAACTCGAGGACGCCGGAGATCCCCGACTGGAGGCGATCCGGGAGGCGGCCGCGAACGTCCGCGAGTTCCACGAACGCCAACTGCCCGAGGACGAGCGGGAGACGATCGACGGCCGAGAGCTGGGTCGACGGTTCCGCCCGATCGAGTACGCCGGCGTCTACGTCCCCGGCGGCACCGCCGCCTACCCCTCGAGTGCGATCATGGGGGTGGTCCCCGCGACGGTCGCGGGCGTTGATCACGTCGCCGTTGCGACCCCCCCGGCCGACGAGATCAACCCCGTGACGCTCGCGGCCATCCACGAGGCCGGCGCCGACGCGGTCTATCAGGTCGGCGGCGCACAGGCCGTCGCGGCGCTCGCCTACGGCACCGAGACGGTGACCCCGGTCCAGAAGGTCGTCGGACCGGGCAACCGGTGGGTCACGGCCGCGAAGGCCGAGGTGCGCGGCGACGTGGAGATCGACTTCCTCGCCGGCCCGAGCGAGGTGCTCGTGCTCGCCGACGCGACCGCGGACCCCGAGTTCGTCGCCGCCGACCTGCTCGCACAGGCGGAACACGATCCGAACACGTCCGTGGTCGCGGTGACCGACGACCGCGACACCGCCGAGGCGATCACGGCGGCGCTCGCGGCGTCGATCGACGAGCGCGAGCGCGCGGAAACGATCCGGCAGGGACTCTCCGGCGACGCCTCCGGCGTCCTCCTCGCCCGCTCGATGTCGGAGGCCGTGCTCTTCGCCGAGGAGTACGCGGCCGAGCACCTCTCGATCCAGGCCGAAGAGGACGAGGCGCTCCTCGATCGGATCTCGAACGTCGGATCGGCGTTCCTGGGGCCCTACTCGCCGGTCGCCGCCGGCGACTACGCGGCCGGACCGAACCACGTCCTGCCGACGAACGGCGGCGCGAAGCGGTACGGCGGACTGTCGACCGAGACCTTCCTCCGCTCGTCGACCGTTCAGCGGCTCGATCGCGAGGCGCTGTCGGACCTCTCGGAGACGATCACGACGCTCGCCGAGGCGGAAGGGCTGGAGGCACACGCGGAGAGCGTCCGTCGACGCCTCGAGTGAACTGTGAGTGGTGCCCGTCCGGACTCCCACGCCGATCGGCGATCCGTCCTCGTTCAGGGGTCGGATTCCGTCCGGTGATTTAATAGCCCGAGCGCGTCCTCTCCGAGTATGGAACGCGTAGACGTGGCGATCGTCGGCGGCGGCCCCGCCGGCGCCTCGGCGGCACACGCGGCCGCGAGCGCGGGTGCGGACGCGCTCGTGTTGGAGAAGGGCGTCCCGCGCGCCGACCGCGAGGGGCTCGGCCCCGACTCGACGGACGCGGCCGGCATCCTCGATTACTGGGTCGACATCATGGGAATCCATCCCGACGAGTTCCCCGACGGCGTCGTCCAAAACGAGCTCGAACGGGCTGACTTCCGCGGGCCGGATGCGAGCTGTAGCCTGTATCACACCGGGATCGATTCCTCCTACGACGCCTTCGGATACACCTTCCACCGGGCCCGATTCGACGACTTCCTCAGGGAGCGCGCCGAGGCGGCCGGCGCGACCTACCGCGTGGAGGCGTCGGTCCGGGACGTCGAGACGGATCGGTCCGTCGATCCCTCCAGGGGCGGTCGCGGCGGGCAGGGATCCGATTCGGATCCTCGACACGTCGTCCGACTCGCCTCCGGGGACGACGTCGGCGCCGACTTCCTGATCCTCGCCGACGGTCCACAGCGGACGGTGACGAACCGGGTGCTCGATCGATATCTCCCCGAGGAGTCGGCGGCCTCGAAGCGGCTCGCCTCCAGGGACGCGAACCACATCGCCTACCAGGAGTACCGACGCTTCCCCGAGGAGCTCTACGAGGAGTTCGAGGACGCCATCGTCTTCTGGTGGGGCGTGATGCCCGGCGAGACGGCCTATCCGTGGGTGTTCCCGAACCAGGATCGGGTCTGTCGCGTCGGGCTCACGATGCCCATCGGCCTCGACATCGACGACGTGGCGGACCGCGAGGACTACACGCTCCTCCGACCGGCGGACGAGTCGATCCCGAAGGGCTCGGAATACGTCGAGCGACTGCTCGAGTGGCAGTACGGCGACGAGTACGACCTCGAGGACTTCCCGCTCGTCGAGGACGCCGGGAAACGCGGCGGCACGGAGACCTACGCCATCTCCTCGACGCGGCCGATCGACTCGCCGACGGAGGCCGGAATCGCCGTCGCCGGCGGCGCGATGGGGACCACCTCGGCGTTCCACGAGGGCGGCGACCACGTCGCGGTCCGAACGGGCGCGATCGCCGGGGAACTCGCCGGCGAGGGGGATCTGTCGGCGTACAACCGACGCTGGAAGGAGGCGATCGGCGACGAGGTGTTGCGAAACGTC